>WRBD01000006.1 GCA_009779835.1 Defluviitaleaceae bacterium
ATTTGAGCCAAAATCAAGCATGGTGAACATCACTCGTAAATGCCTTCACGATACGGATATTTTGATTGAGGTTTTATTTAATTTTGATAACTGTTAATTTATTCCTGAAATTAGAATGCCGTGTGGCCGTGCAAAGGGCGAGTTTGCGATATGGTATTTTTATGCTAAAATGACGATATTACCATTAAGTTCCTAAAGGGTGAATCGTTACGTGAAAATTCTTTTGTTTGACGGTTTTAGTATTTTAAACCGCGCTTATTATGCGCTTCCGCCGCTTACCAATTCGGCGGGAGAGTATACTAACGCGGTTTTTGGTTTTATGAATATTTTTTTCAAATTTTTGGACGAGGAGAGTCCGGATTTTATAACCGTTGCGTTTGATTTGCCACAGCCTACATTCCGGCATGAGATGTACGGCGCGTACAAGGGAACGCGCAAGGGTATGCCCGACGAATTGCGTGCGCAAGTACCTATGTTAAAAACGCTTTTGGAAAAGATGGGCGTAACAGTTGCATCGTGCGCGGGTTACGAAGCAGACGATGTTCTTGGAACGCTGGCGATAAAATCGGTTGCGCGGGGTTTGAAGACTGTGATTATCACCGGCGACCGCGATATGTTACAGCTTGCGTCCGACGAAATAAAAATCCGTTTGCCAAAGACAAAAGCGGGCAAAACTGAAGTTGAGGATTATAATGCGGCGCAAGTTTTGGAAAGATATGGCGTTTCGCCCGCGGCGTTTGTTGACGTTAAGGCGTTGATGGGCGATACGTCGGACAATATACCGGGCGTGCCGGGAATCGGCGAGGTTACGGCTACGAAAATTATTGCGGCATATGGTTCACTGGAAAACGCGATTGCTCACACAGATGAGATTAAGCCGAAAAAAGCGGCGGAAAATTTGGCGGCATTTAGGGAACAGGCGATTTTAAGCCGCGCACTTGCGGCGATTGCGATTGACGCGCCTGTGGAATTAGAACTTTCAGAAAATCAAATCGAAAATTTTTGGAATAACGAAGCATACGCAGA
The DNA here is from genome assembly GCA_009779835.1 of Defluviitaleaceae bacterium. Lineage (GTDB taxonomy): Bacteria > Bacillota > Clostridia > Lachnospirales > WQUN01 > WQVC01. Next base: position 1,027 of record WRBD01000006.1, read on the forward strand.
AATTATGCGGCTTGAATTAAAAAGCCTTTACAAGCGTTTTGGTGGAACTGCTACCGCTTCTTCACTTTCCGCGCCACGTAAAATTAACTTAGAAAAAATTGAAACTTGCGAAGAAGTAAAAAAATTTTTTGAATCGCTTACGGAAAAAAACGAAGATGCGGCATTTTTCCCGTTATGGGACGAGGATGGCACGGGAACTTCATTTATAGTAGGTTTCGCTATTGCACCTGAAAAACAAACGCCGAAATATATCCACATAGGCGGTGAAATTACGCTTGGCGGAATTGGCGGCAATATAACCGAAGCCGAATTAATCGCGCTCGCCAAACCGTGGCTTGAATCCTATTCCCCCAAATATGTATACGACGCAAAAAGCGAAATCGGGCGGTTGCGGCGTTTTGGAATTTTCGCCAATAACATTACATTTGACGCAATGCTTGCGGCATATGTTCTTGACGCGACGCGCCAAACGCAAAACCCAAGCGATATCGCCGCAATTTATTTAAACGAAGAAACCCCTACACTCGAAGAAATTTTAGACAACAAAGGAAAAAGAATAAAAGACCGCCGCAGTATTGCAAACCTGTCCGAAGACGCGGCGGCGGAATTTGCAACACGTTGCGCCGAAATAATTTCGCGTGTTCGCCCGCTGATGGAAGAAAAACTTGTATCAAATTCGCAGGAAAAATTATTCCGCGAAATTGAACTTCCGATTGCGTGCATTTTGGCGGGAATTGAAGAAGCGGGAATAAAAGTAAACCGTGCAACGCTAACCGCATTTGGTGCGGAAATGGACAAGCGTCTCACTGCGCTAACGGCTTTAATATACGACTTCGCGGGCGAAGAATTTAATATAAATTCACCGCAACAGCTTGGCGAAATTCTTTTCACAAAGCTTGGGCTACAAGGCGGAAAAAAAACAACTAAGGGTTTCTCCACCGCCGCCGATGTTTTGGAAAAATTACAAACTAAACACGCAATTGTTCCGCTAATTCTTGAATACCGCGCACACGCAAAATTGAAATCCACCTACGCGGACGGAATGCTTCCTTTAATAAACCCAAATACATCGCGGATTCATTCGACTTTTCATCAGGCACTAACGGCAACGGGGCGTCTTTCAAGCGCAGAGCCGAATTTGCAAAATATTCCTGTACGTACACAGCTTGGGCGTGAGCTTCGCAAGGCGTTTGTTCCCGAAGACGGTTGCGTTTTTGTTGATGCGGATTATGGGCAAATTGAACTGCGGCTTTTGGCGCATATTTCCGGCGACGAAGTTTTGATTCGTGCGTTCCGCGAAAACCAAGATATTCACAGGCTTACCGCGTCGCAGGTTTTGGGCATCGAGCCCGAAGATGTAACGCCCGAACAGCGCAATAATGCAAAGGCGGTAAATTTCGGAATAATTTACGGAATTAGCGCGTTTGGGTTGAGCGAAGACTTAAAAATTTCCGTGAAAGAAGCGGAAAAATATATTAACGGTTATTTTAAAAAATATCCGGGTGTGAAAAAATATTTGGACGAAACTATTACAAACGCGAAAAAAGATGGCTTTGTTTCAACTTTGTACAACCGCCGCCGTGTTATGCCGGAGTTGAAATCACCGAATTTTAACACACGTTCCTTCGGCGAACGCGTTGCAATGAATATGCCGATTCAAGGCACGGCAGCCGATATCATGAAGGTCGCGATGATTAATGTGTCTAAGCGTCTTGAAAATCTGCGTACGAAAATTGTTCTTCAAGTGCATGACGAACTTCTTCTTGAATCACCGACGGAAGAAAGTGAACTTGTTTCGCATATATTAAAAGAAGAAATGGAACGTGCGGCAAAACTTTCCGTGCCGCTTATCGCAGATGTGAATGTGGGGGAAAGCTGGTATGCGGTCTGAAAATAACTTTCCGATAATTGGGGTTACGGGAATAACGGGAAGCGGAACAAGCACCGTTTCGGCGATTTTAGCGGAGCGCGGAGGATATGTTGCGCACGCTGATAAACTTGCGCATGACGCGATGGCAAAAACTGAACCCGCCTACGCCGAAATTTTAGAAGCTTTCGGACAAGAAATAGTAAACGAAAAAGGCGAAATAAATCGCCGCGTATTGGGTGCGAGGGTTTTTGGAAATAAAGAAGCCTTAGCACGGCTTGAAAAAATTATTCACCCGCGTGTAATCGAACGTATTCATACCATTGTCGATAAAATAGCCGAAACGGGAATCTACACCTTCGCCGTAATAGACGCGCCGCTTCTAGTCGAATCCGGTATGAGTACGATGTGCGACAGCGTTTGGTTAATCACCGCGCCCGACGAAACCCGCATAGCCCGCATAACCAGCCGCGATAAAATAGATGAAATTGCTGCAAAACGCCGACTGCAAAGCCGTAACGCCGAAGCTACACTCCGCGAACACGCCAATATAATAATAGAAAACTGCGGCAGCCCCATTGCTTTGCGCTCAAAAACAGAAACCGCACTAAAAGCAATGTCACTTAAAATTCATGGGTGGCAGGGGTGTAAGGTGTTGGAGATATAAAATGAATATGAAAAAAAAATTTACGTTTATTATAATTGGTATTCTTATTGCTGTTGCGGCGGCAATGATTTTAAATATGCGTTTTCCCGTGCGCCATTTGGATATTATTCGTGCGAACGCGGGCGAACTTGATGTTTCGCTTATTTTAGCGGTGATTAAAACGGAGAGCGGTTTTCGTGAAGAGGTGCGGTCTCACGCGGGAGCGCAGGGGTTAATGCAACTTATGCCCGCCACGGCGGCTGATGTTGCATCACAGATGGGCATGACAGATTTTCAGCCAGAAGATATTTGGAAACCGGAGGTTAATATCGCGCTGGGTTCTTTTTACTTGAACCGCCTTGCAAATATGTACGGTTGCACACAGCTTGCGCTTGCGGCTTATAACGCGGGGCAGGGTAGGGTAGGGAGCTGGCTTGCGAACCCGGAATTTTCACAGGACGGTAAAAAACTTGACGTTATTCCGTTTCCGGAGACACATAATTATTTGCGGCGAGTGAACCGAAATGAGAGGGTTTATCGGGCTATTTTGAATGTGACGGGAAGGGCGTAGCAATGAATAGAAAATTTTTCTGTTATGCAGTTTTTTTTATATTTCTTTTTCTCACGTCTTGCGGGGGAGGGGAACGAATTAGCCCGTCGGGATTGCCGTATGTTGCGGTGGATTACGAAGCGAAAGAAAACGAACCCGAGCCGGAATGTGAAGAGGAAACTGAAACAGAAACTGAAACAGAGCCTGTTCCTACCACAGAACAAACAATACCGGATGATGGTGTACTTCGGCTTCATATGCGGCCACCCATGACGCTTAACCCGCTGTTAAACGAGGATGTTACCGTTGCGCGAATTTTGCGGTTAATTTTTGAGCCGCTTGCAGTTCTCGACAATGAATTTCGAGTTACCGGTCATTTGGCGTGTTTGGATTTTGCATCGGATTTTAGCAGTGTGAACGCAACGGTTCGCGAGGGCGCGATTTGGAGCGACGGAAAGCCCGTAACATCAGAAGATATTATTTTTTCAATTGAATTTTTACGCGCCGCGCCGTCTGCGGCAATTTACAGTGCGAGTGTTCGGGAAATTGAGTCCGCCGTTCGCATTGATTCACGAACCGTTCAAATAAAGTTTAATCGTGCGTCCGTAATGGCGGGATATTCTTTAAATTTCCCTGTGATTCCGCGGCATTATTATGAAAACCAAAGAAGCCCGCAAAGTTCTGAAAACATGAACCCGGTTGGAAGCGGGCCGTTTGTTTTTGAATCCCTCACACCTATGCGCTCAATGACGCTCAATCGGAATCCATATTATTCACGCGGCAGGGCGCGAATCGAAGAAGCGGAAATTATTTTTCTGCCGAATATCGAAACAGATTTCCACGCGTTTGAAAGAGGGCGCACGGATGTTATTCATCTGCCGCTTACGGAATGGACGCGTCATCATGGGGTGCGTTCGCCTGTTTATGAAATTATTCCCGCTATGTATTTTGAATTTATCGGGTTTAATTACAGAAACACAATTTTTCGCGATATCTACACGCGGCAGGGAATTGCACACGCGTTTAACGCTGACGAAGCCGTTTCGGGGCTTTATCTTGCGCACGCCGTACGTTCTGTCACGCCGATTCATCCGTACAATTATGCGGCAAGTGCGTCTGTCGTCGGTCCCGTTTACGACCCTGCCCGTGCCGCCGCACTTTTGGGAACGGTTCGCACCGACGAGCCGCTAATCATTCTCGCGAACGCGGAAAACAAACAACGCGTTTCAATTGCTGAACGGTTGGCGGAGAGCCTTACCCGTGCAGGGCTTCCCGCAAACGCGGAAATTGTGACGACAGATGAATATTTTGAACGCATTAACACTCACGATTTTGATTTATTTATCGGAGGAATGGAACTGCCCTTCGCGCCTGATGTACGAATCTTTTTTGAGGCGGGTGAAATGTTTTTGCACGACCCAATCCTTGAAGCCGCCTACTCCGTTTTAATGTTCGCTTCAACGGAAGCCGCCTACACCCAAGCAACAACACGCCTGCAACAAGCCTTCGCGGAACAGCTTCCCGTAATCGGGCTTGCGTTCAAACACTCCGCGCTTCTAACAAGCCCAAGGATAACAGGAAATCTATCCCCCGTCCCCGACCATGTTTTTATTAATGCATATGAGTGGGACATTCGATAATTTGTATTAATTCTTCGGGCAAATTAATTATATACGTCGCACCCGCTTCTTTAAGTTCGTCGACGTTGCCGAAGCCCCATGTTATTCCAACGCTGTCAATACCCGTATCATTTGCGCCAATAATGTCATGTTTGCGATCGCCAATCATGACAACGCGCTCTGCGGGGGTTTTTATTTCTTGCAAGATGTGCGATATTATTTCTCTTTTCGCACTTCTTTCACCATTGAATTCACTGCCGCAAATATAATCGAAGTACATAGAAAATTCAAACCGCTCGGCTATTCTTTCAGCATATTCCGTCACCTTCGAGGTGGCAATGGCTGTTTTTATTCCGCGCTCCTTCAATTGTTTTAACAGTTCGATGATTCCGGGATACACTTCATTTTCAAAAAGCCCCTTCTCGCCGAAATATTCGCGGTATTTTGTAACCGCAAGTTCGTTCAGTTCTCCCGTGAAGCCGAAAAAATCCCGAAAATTATCACGCAAAGGCGGTCCGATAAACGCGTTAAAATTTTTCATTTCTGTTTTAACACCAAGCGCGTCCAGCGCGTACCGAACGGATTTTTCCATACCAACCTGCGGGTCTGTGAGCGTTCCGTCAAGGTCGAACAGGCACAAATCATATTTCATTGTTTTCATTCCTTCTGTCGATTTTTTTCAAATTAATTATAACAAATATTTGAAAAAAATACCGTTTTGTGTGATAATTGTCGTTGGCGCGGTTAATATTTCCTGCGACGGCAATAATTATATTATAATTCAGAAAGTTTACATGAAAGCAGGAAGCGAATGTTTACGCATCATTTGGGGATAGACCTTGGCACGGCTAATACGCTTGTTTTTGCCAAGGGGAACGGCATAGTTTTGAATGAACCGTCGGTTGTTGCGATTAATACGCAAACAAACAAGGTGATGGCGGTTGGCGACGAGGCAAAGCAAATGATAGGGCGAACACCCGGCTCAATTGTCGCGATTCGCCCAATGAAAGACGGTGTTATTGCAGATTTTGCAACAACGCGCTCCATGCTAAGGTATTTTATTCAAAAAGCGCGTGGAAAACGTATGTTTGCGCGTAAGCCTCACGTTGTTGTTTGCATACCCAGCGGCGTAACCGAAGTTGAAAAACGCGCAATAGAAGAAGCCACGATTTCCGCGGGTGTTCCGGCAAGAAGTGTCGGGCTTATTGAAGAGTCAATGGCGGCGGCGATAGGCGCGGGTCTGCCTGTTTCAGAGCCTACAGGAAGTATGATAGTTGACATAGGCGGTGGAACAACCGAGGTTGCGGTAATTTCGCTTTGCGGAATAGTGACAAGCAAGTCTTTGCATACAGCGGGCGATGAACTGGACACTAATATAATCAGTTTTGTGCGGCGGGAATTTGGGCTTGCGATAGGAGACCGCACCGCCGAGGACATAAAATTAAACATAGGCTGCGTACACAAACCGGATAAAAAAAACATAATGCAAGTTCGCGGGCGTGACTTGGTTTCGGGATTGCCGCGCACGGTGACACTTACCGAAGAAGACGCGAAAAACGCGATGTCGGAATCTGTGAGTAAAATAATAGATGCAATAAAACTGACCCTTGAGAAAACCCCGCCGGAGCTTGCGTCCGACATAATGGCATCGGGAATTTCGTTAACGGGTGGCGGTGCTTTATTAAAAGGGCTTGACGAATTAATCACGAAAGAAACGGGAATAGACACACTCATAGCCGACGAGCCGTTAAATTGCGTAGCAATGGGAACAGGGATTGTGCTTGAGCATTTCAAACAGTTGCAGGGAGTATTGGTTACTCATGGTAAAATGAAGAGGTTGTAATGGAATTCTTAGAAAATCACAGGCGCGCCTTTTTGCTTTCCGGCATAGGCGTTTGCGTTGTAGCAATAATTTTGACAATCAGCCCCGGAATAGGAACGAATATTGTTTCCGGCGGGCTTTCATATATTGTAACGCCTATGCAGAGTGGTCTTAACTCGGCTGTTTCGTGGACGAAAGGGCATTTTTCCGCGCTTACGAGTAATCAGCAGTTAATCACAACCAACCGCGAATTACAAGCCGAAATAAACCGCCTCGAATTTGAAAATCATCGGCTTTCCCTTGCGGCGGAAGTAAATGACGCTTTAATCGCTGCTTTAAATATGCATCAGCAGTATTCGCATTTGCCAACAATCGGTGCGAGAATAATAGCCCAAGACCCGAACAACTGGTACAGAAGCTTTCGCATTGACCGCGGTGCGAACGACGGCGTACAAACGGGAATGGTAATAATAGCGGGCGGCGGAGTTGCAGGCGTTATTCGTTATGTTAATCCGACTTCGTCGCAGTTTGTTTCTGTGCTGGACAGTCGTTTTGCCGCTGCCGTAATCACACCCCGCACAGAAGACACCGGCATTGCCCGCGGCGATACAGCCCTCATGCAGCAAGGCTTACTCCGCATGGACCACATAAAAGCCACCGCACAAATTATGCCGGGTGATGAAATTTTAACGTCGTCCGATAGTTCAATTTTCCCCGCAGGCCTGCTCTTGGGGGAAGTCCAATCCATTCACACTAACCCCGACGGTCTTACCCGTCACGCAATAATCCGTCCCGCCGCAGATTTATCCGAACTGGAAATAGTGTTAATCATTAACGAAGTTTTCGGTGACGGGCAAACTGTGCGCGATTCGCGGGTTGATAATGATTAAAGATAATTGTTAACCATCTTACAAAATCACTCTCTTTGGCGGATTCATGGTCTGTCGATAAAAGCTTTTATAAATGCTAGAAACGATTGCACATTTTGAGAGGTATCAAATTGTTTAGAATTTTTTCAATGGTAGTTCTAATCATTATAAATTTTACATTGCAATCCACACTATTCCCGCATCTTGCAATTATGGAAGTTACGCCTGATACAGCACTTGTTTTTATTGTGAGCTACGCGATTTTGCGCGGCGATATCGAAGGCGCGATTTTTGGGTTTGCGGCGGGGCTGGTGCAGGATATTTTGAGTGGATTATTTATTGGGCTTTTCGCGCTGTTGGGTTTTTTGACAGGATATGTTTGTGGAAAGCCGTTTCGGGATTTTTTTAAAGATAATTACTTTTTGCCTTTCTTTGTGGTTGTTGCGGTTGGTTTGGTTTATCAGTTTGTCGTTTACGTTTCGTCTATTATGATTTTTGGGCAGTTGGATTTTTCGTTTTATTTTCGTACAATTATTTTGCCAAAAACTATTTATACAGCGTCATTGTCTGTTCCGCTTTATGCGTTTCTTCATTTTATTAATTCGCGGATAGAAAAACGTGAGGAGCCGATTAGTGAAATTTGAATTTAAAGAATTGTCGCGCGATATTGGGCGGATTATGCTCCGTTTTTTAACCAACCGCATTTTGTGGCTGGTTTTTGTCGCTGCAATTCTTTTTTATGTACTTCTTCGCAACTTTTTCAATTGCAAATTGTTATGGCAGATTCATTTATCGCACCGCCGCCGCAGTCGCGGTTTGTTACACGTTCGGTTCCTGCGCGTCGCGGCACTATTTACGACAGGCACGGGCGGCCGCTTGCAATCAATGTCCCGATTTTTGTTGCGATGCTTGACCCAAGTGTCGTCATTACAAACGAGGCATTGCTTGAACTCGCGTATTTATTCGAGCGAAACGGCGACCAATACGTTGATGATTTTCCGATTTCGCGAGAAGAACCTTTTGAATTTCTTTTCACAGGCCCGACGGAAGCAAATATTGCGCGACAAGAATTCCGTTGGAAAGAAGATATGGCAGTGCCGAACCCACGCGAAGCTACGGCGGAAGAATCGTGGCATTTTTTGCGTGAACAATTTGGCATTGACCCAGAATTTTGCAACGAAGACGCGCGGCGCATAATGAATCTGCGCGCGCCGATTTTTTATCAACGACTGTTGGATTGGCGCAATTATACGCCCGTTCCATTTATCGTCGCGTATGATATTTCGCCAAACACAATCGCGGCAATCGCGGAACAAAATTTAATTTTCGGCGCATTGTTTACCGATATTACAACTTTACGGGAATATCCCGCAGGGAGATATGTTTCTCATATGGTGGGGTATCTTCGCCCAATTACGGCAGAACAGTTTGCGCGAAACGAACATCGCGGTTACACTGTTGATGATTTGTTCGGACGAGCGGGGCTTGAACTTTCGATGGAGCATCATTTGCGCGGAACGCCAGGGCAACAGACTTTTGAAGTAAACTCGGCGGGACGGCGAATTTCCGCGCCTGTGTGGGATATCGAACCTGAGCCGGGAAACCGCGTTTTTATGACAATCGACCTTGAATTGCAAATGGAGGCATATCATATTTTGGAAGAAGCGTTGAGCGAAGCTTTAATTAGGCGGCTTACGCTTCGTACAATTCCGCGCGAACAGATGACTACGCCTGAAGCGGTTTTTATTTCGTTTATGCGCGGGCATAACTTGGATATTAGGCGCGTACTTGACACTGAGCCGGATAATGCGGCATACGCCATGCGTCAGTATATTTTAGCACGTTATCCGGAAGCAACCGCGCGGCGCGAAAGCGAAGAACGAATTCAAAGCATTATAATAGAAGGAATCCGCGGAGGCTTTATTTCTCCAGCGAAAATGTTACTGACTTTAATCGGCACAGAGCAAATTTCCGACCCCGACGGCGAAATTTCGGCGCGGCTTATTTCGCGCCCCGCAATGGCACGAGATGTTATCGTAGAAAAAATTCGTGCGCGAGAACTTACGCCGCAGATGTTTAATATGGATCCCTCAACAGGTTCAGTGGTTGTAACATGCATACATTCGGGTGATGTTTTGGCGGCGGTTTCGTATCCTTCGTATGACAATAACAGGCTTGTGAATGTGTTTGACAGTGAATATTTCCGCCACATAAACGAACTTGACCCCACTCACCCTATGACAAACCGTCCTTTTATGGAAACACGCGCACCCGGCTCGACTTTTAAAATGTTCACGGCAACCGCCGCGTTGGAAGAAGGCGTAATCAGCCCTAACTCGCGTATCAGTGACGGCGGACGACATCATACATTGGTTGGTTGTCGCGGTTGCGGAAGCCTGAATGTTGTTCGGGCAATTGCGGTAAGCTGTAATGTTTTTTTTGCGGAAACCGGGTTTCGTCTTGGAAATGCCCGCCATCCAAGCCGTAACACTTTGGACGGAATCGCGACGCTAAACCGATACATGGAATTTTTCGGGCTTAATGACCCAACGGGCGTTGAAATCGGTGAGGTTCATCAGCAATTTGTAAATCAGGGATATTTGGGAAACACAATGGCATCTCCGGAATTTAAAGTCCATCGCGAACGGCAATTCAGACCGAACGCTACCATACACGATTTACGCTGGCGCGATGCAGATACCGCTCAAGTAACAATCGGTCAAGGTTACAGCAACTACACGCCCGCACAAATGGCGCGCGGAATGGCAATAATCGGAAGTAGGGGACACACATATCCGCTACGTCTTGTAGGAATAATCGAAAACTACGCAGGTAACACCGTTCAGAGAAACACACCGACACCGATGGAATCCGCCGTAGACATTTCTGACACAACATGGGACGCGGTAATAGAAGGAATGCGTTTGGTTACAACACCGGGCGGTGGCGGCACGGCAGTCGGTGTTTTCCGCAATTTTCCCATTCGCGTAGCGGGAAAAACAGGTACCGCCGAGCAGGTTGGCGCACGTTTTTCGCACACGGCGTTCGGAGCATTCGCACCTTACGAAGACCCGCAAATTGCAGTTTATGTAAACGTACCTTTCAGCGCGAGCCGCGCATATTCGCAAATGGCGGCGCACGTCGCCCGCGACGTAATAGGCGTTGCGCTAGGGCTTGACACAAAACCTGAACACCCGCAACCTTTAAATACTTTAAGACAATAAAAAAACTGGGGGGAATTATGTCCACCAAACAAATTGTTACATTGAAAGGGCAGAAAGACGGTATCGGTATTATACTTGATGCCGAAGCGGATTTTGAAGCGTTAAAAGAAAGTTTGCGAAAAAAGGTTTCGCAGGGCAAGCAGTTTTTCGACGGAGCGGATACAAAAGTTGCGTTCAAAGGGCGCGAACTTAACGACTTTGAAGAAAAAACGCTGATTGACATTATCACGTCTGAAACGAATTTGGATATTACGTTCGTTCAAGGCGAGGATTTTGTTATACCGAACGGAAACGGAGACAGTGCTGCGGTAACGGGTGAAGCTTCGGTTTTCGGAGGAGGCGGTTCTTCCGCACCTGCGCCTCATCCTTCTTCCGTTCCCAAACAGCTCGGTCGAAAAGAAAGCCCTACCGCGTATTATCAAGGCGGGCTTCGTTCGGGGCAAAGCATTAAATATAAGGGTTCGGTTGTAATTATGGGGGATGTCAATCCCGGCAGCGAAATTGTTGCCGACGGTAATGTGGTTGTTCTGGGTGCGTTGAAAGGAATGGCGCACGCGGGCGCGTCGGGCGACGATTCTTGTTTTGTGTCGGCATTGTTTTTGCGTCCGACGCAGCTTCGCATTGCCGGGCTGATTTCTTACGTTCCCGAAACCGCAAAAAATGTACGTTCGGCGGCGGCTTACGCTTATATAAAAGACGGTCAGGTTTTTATCGGACCGTTATAAAAAACAAAGGGGATATTTAAAATGGGAGAAGTTTATGTAATTACATCGGGCAAGGGTGGTGTCGGTAAAACTACCACTACCGCCAATCTTGGCGCGGGGCTTGCGCTTATGGAAAAGACGGTTGTTCTTGTTGACGCGGACATTGGGTTGCGAAACTTAGACGTTGTCATGGGGCTTGAAAACCGGATTGTTTTCGATTTGATTGACGTAATCGAAGGCAACTGCCGTTTGAAACAAGCTCTTATAAAGGACAAGCGTTATCCGACATTGCATTTGCTTCCGGCGGCGCAAACCAAAGACAAGGACGCAGTTTCGCCGGAGCAAATGAAAAAACTTTGCGACCAGCTTCGCGAAGAATTCGACTATGTAATTCTCGACTGCCCGGCGGGAATCGAGCAAGGTTTCAAGAACGCCATTGCCGGTGCGGACAAGGCAATCGTTGTGACAACGCCGGAAGTTTCGGCTGTTCGCGACGCGGACAGAATCATCGGGCTATTGGAAGCAGCAGAGGTGCATTCTCCGTTATTAATCTTAAACCGTCTCCGCATTAACATGGTAAAACGCGGCGACATGATGGCACTTGAAGACGTAACGGAAATTTTGGCAATCGACGTGCTGGGTGTTGTTCCCGACGACGAAAGCATCGTAATCGCGACAAATAAGGGTGAGCCATGCGTTGCAGATAAAGATTCCTTCGCGGGGCAGGCGTTCCGCGATATCTGCCGCCGCATGAACGGCGAAACCGTTCCCCTAATGAATTTAGACATCGACAAAGGAATAATGGCAAAAATTAGAAAATTCTTCGTTAGATCATAGGAGGGTTTGATATGGATTTCTTAAAAAATATTTTCTCAAAAAAACCACAGTCCGGCTCTGTAGCAAAAGACCGTCTCAAACTCGTTCTAATCCACGACCGCGCAAACTGCTCAACAGATCTTCTCGAAATGATGAAAAACGATATCATGCAGGTAATCGCAAAATACATGGACATTGACGAAGCTGCCGGCATGGACATAAATATTTCGCAAACCACAGATGACAACAACAAAACCGTACCCGTTTTGTATGCGAATATTCCAATTAAAAATATGAGGAAAAAAAAGAAATAAAAAAACGGAGGAAAATAACATGGCAAATTTAAAAGGCACTAAAACCGAAGCTAATTTAATGGCAGCGTTCGCAGGGGAGTCACAAGCACGAAACAAGTACACTTATTTTGCCGGAAAGGCAAAAAAGCAAGGCTATGAACAAATAGCAAAGATTTTTCTTGAAACTGCCGAAAACGAAAAAGAACACGCAAAATTATGGTTCAAACATTTGCACGAAGGAGATATTCCCGATACAGGGGCGAACTTACTCTCCGCCGCAGAAGGAGAACATGAGGAATGGACTAAAATGTACGAAGAGTTTGCTAAAATCGCAGATGAAGAGGGCTTTTCCGATATAGCGGCTCAATTCAGAGAGGTCGGGGCAATTGAGAAGCATCACGAAGAACGGTTCAAGAAATTACTAAACAACTACAACAGCAAAACAATATTCACGGGCGATTCTTCTACTGATTGGGAATGTATGAATTGTGGTCACATTCATACCGGTAAATATGCTCCGCAAGTTTGTCCTGTTTGCCACCACCCGCAAGCGTACTTTATGATAAAACCGGGTAATTACTGATATAGGGCTTTCTGCCAAAAGATTAAAGTCATGTAAAAAGGAAAATTATATGCACTGGAAAAAAATCCCGAAAACTTATGATTATTTGCTTGCGCTGGTTGTAATTGGACTTGGCGTTTTTGGTGTTGTGATGATTTATACATCGGGCAATGCGGGGCTTGTTCCCGCGCATATTGCCAGAAACACAGGTGAGCTTTGGATTAGGCAACGCGGGTTTATTATTTCCGGTGCTTTTTTGATGATTGCGTTTTCGTTGATTGATTATCATTATGTGACAAGATTTTATTTGTATATCTACGGCTTGATGATTGTGCTTTTAGTGGTTGTAATGGTTGTGGGTGCGGATGATAATACAGGAGTTGCGCGTTGGCTTTGGATTCCCAATCCGTTTGGAAGAGCGCAGAGTATTCAACCGTCGGAGTTTGCGAAAATTTTTATGACGATTTTCTTAGCGAAATTTTTAGATGTTTTTCGGGATAGGTTTAACAGACCGCTGTGGCTTTTATTGGTTGTTGCGTTAATTGTACTGCCGGTTTTGTTTGTGTTTTTACAGCCGTCTTTTTCGGCTTCGATGGTTGTGCTGAGTATTTCGCTTGTGGTGCTGTTTGTTGGCGGTCTTTATTGGCGCACAATAATTGTTTCGCTGGCTGTGTTTGCGCCTGTTGGGGTAGTGGTTTGGTTCGATTTGCAAAGGCAGACACCGATTATTCTTACGAGGATTTTAGGTGAATGGCAATGGCGGCGCATAGAAAGCTTTTTGCGTCCGGAACTTGCCAGCGAATGGGCGCGTTATCAAACGGAGCGTTCGCTTTACGCGATTGGCACCGGCGGCTTGACGGGGCGCGGGTTTTTGGAAAATCCGTATATTATATTGGGTCATAACGATTTTATTTTTTCCGTTGTGGCTTCGCAGTATGGTTTTGTGGGCGCGGTTGTATTGCTTGGCGTTGTGGCGTTTATAATTGTAAGTTGTATCCGTACCGCGCTGAAAGCCGCAGACATCGAAGGGCGGCTGATTGCCGCGGGCGTTGCAGGAATGCTTATCTTCGAGACGTTTTTTCATGTGGGTGTAGCAACAGACCTTCTACCGAACACAGGAATGCCGTTTCCGTTTCTTTCATACGGCGGCTCTATGATTTGGGTGCATATGATTGCAATCGGAATGGTTATTAATGTAGGCTTGCCGAGAAAACCAAAATCAATGTTTGACCAACCGGAGGAAGAAGAATGAATATCGCATTAATCGCGCATGACAACAAAAAAAAGTTGATGGAGAATCTTTGCATTGCGTACAGGCACATTTTGTATAAGCATAGAATTTTCGCCACGGGAACGACGGGTCAAATTGTTGAGGACGCAACAAATTTGTCTGTATCGAAATATTTGACGGGACATCTTGGCGGCGCACAACAGGTTAGCGCGCAAGTCGCGCTGAACGATATCGACCTTGTAATTTTTTTGCGTGACCCGCTTCAACCGAAGCATTACGAGCCGGATATTGATTCTCTTTTACGGCTTTGCGATTCGCACAATATTCCCGTCGCAAGCAATCTTGCCACGGCGGAAGTACTACTGCTCGCTCTCGACAGAGGTGATTTGGACTGGAGGTTGAATTTGAAGCGATGAAATTTTTAAAAGCCATGTTTATTTCGATGTTTATTACTCTTTTTATCGGCGGCGTGGCTGTGGCGACGGGGTTTTATCGTGGTGTAATTGAAATTGGAAAGGACGTTATTCCTATTTTTGCCGAACACAGAGAGTTTGTGAGAAAATCACGACCTGAACTTGACTACATAACCGATGAGTATAAAATTTACGAAGAACAGGAGGAGTTGACTTGCCCATACACCGTTACGATTTTACTTTCGGCGGCAGGCGATGTTGTGCTTGGCGGAGATAACCGTTGGGCAGGGTATTTAAGATTTATGCAGGAATTTCGCGAAAGCGGGAATGACCATAGTATTTTTTTTAAAAATGTCGCGCATATTTTTTATGAAAGCGACCTTTCCGTTGTGAACCTCGAAGGCGCGTTGACAGACATTGAAATTGCGCCGCAAGATAAGGAATTTCTTTTTCGTGCGCCGCCGCATTTCGCTAAAATACTTTCGGCGGGAAACATAGATGCGGTTTCGCTTGCGAATAATCATACGCGTGATTTCGGTATGCGCGGCTACGAAGATACAAAAGACGCGCTTAGATATGTAGGGGTTGAGTATTTCGGAAATGATTCGTTGTTAATAAGGGAAATAAACGGGATAAAAGTGGGGCTTTTCGGGTACAGCATTTGGGCGGACACCGCCGATAACCGAAGAAGAATTACCTCCGCAGTCGAACGTCTTCGCAATGACGGCGCACAGCTTATAATCGCGTTTTTTCATTGGGGCGTTGAGCGCGAAAACTTTCCCGAACAATATCAAATCAGTACCGGGCGGTTTACGTTGAACGTCGGCGCGGATTTGGTTCTTGGTTCGCACCCTCATACTATTCAAGGAATTGAGGAACACAATGGGCGGTACATTGTTTACTCTCTTGCAGATTTTTGTTTCGGCGGCAACGCCAACCCGCCCGACCAAGACGCTTTTATTTTTCAACAAAAGTTCACATTTTATCGCGGCGAACTTTTACCGGACAACGAAATAAACATTATTCCGGTTTTCATGTCGTCAGTGCGCAACAGGAACGATTTCAGGCCCACCGTTGCCGAAGATGAAGACGCAAAAAGGATTCTGGCAAGGATAGAAGAATACAGCGAACCACTACGATAATTATTTTAATTAAGAAAGGAAAAATACACTATGCCGATAATGGGAATTGATTTAGGTACAACAAACAGTTTAATAGCTTGTTTTATGAATTCACAACCAACGATAATCCCGAATGTTTTCGGGGAAAATTTAACCCCGTCAATTGTCAGCGTAATGGACGACGGGCAAATTTCTGTGGGGAAAATTGCGAAGGAGAGATTAATTTCGCATCCGCAAATGACGGCGGCGGTCTTTAAAAGAAGCATGGGAACAAAAAAGCAATTTAAACTTGGTGAAAAAGTTTTTACAGCCGAAGAACTTTCTTCATTTGTAGTAAAAAAACTTAAAGAGGACGCGGAAATTTTTCTGGGCGAAAAAATTGAAGAAGCTATTATAAGCGTACCGGCTTATTTCAATGACGTTCAAAGACGCGCCACAAAATTAGCCGGAGAACTCGCGGGGCTGAAAGTCGAAAGAATAGTAAATGAGCCTACGGCGGCAGCTTTGGCGTACGGGTTTCACGAAGAGCAGGATTATACTAAATTTCTTGTTTTCGATTTGGGCGGCGGAACCTTTGACGTATCCGTTTTGGAAAAATACGATAACATAATGGAAGTACGCGCCGTAGCCGGGGATATTTTTCTAGGCGGAGAAGATTTTACAGAAATTCTTGAAAAAATTTTTTTGGATAAAACAAAATTGAATTTTGAAGATTTATCTGATTCCGATAAGGCTGTTTTGAAAAAAAGTATCGAAACAGCAAAGCACAGTTTTTCAAGAAGCAATATAAAAATAACTTCTACTATTCAAGAAAAAACCTATGAAGCAAATGTACTCTTGAACGAATACACATCAAAATGCGAAGACCTACTTACACGGTTGCGTACGTCAATTAAAGTTTCAATGAATGATGCGAAAATATCGCTGGATCAAATCGACAATATAATTTTATCGGGCGGCGCGACAAATTTGCCAATAATAAAAGATTTTGTGGGAAAGCTTTTCAGGCGAATTCCGTTGTCGTCAATTAATCCGGATGAGGTTGTCGGTGTTGGCGCGGCTGTTCACGCAGCCTTGAAGGAGCGTGACGAAGCCGTTTCGGAAATAATCTTAACGGATGTTTGTCCGTTTACTTTGGGCGTTGAAAGTTCTTCAAAGCAGCCAAACGGGATTTTTTATCATGATTTATATTCCCCGATTATTGAGCGCAACACAATTATTCCCGTTTCGCGCGTAGAGCGGTTTTTCACATTGCACGATAATCAATCAATTATTAGCTTTAAAATATTTCAGGGAGAAAGCAGAAAAGCAAGCGAAAATTCATTTATGGGTGAATTGTCAATTCCCATTCCTAAAGCTCCTGCCGGTCAGGAAGGTGCAGATGTCCGTTTCACATACAATATAAACGGCATTTTAGAAGTGGAAGTTACGGTTGTGTCCAGCGGGCTGAAAAAAACTTTGGTAATCGACAGAAACCCCGGAGTATTTACACAGGACGAGATTAAGCAAAAATTAAATGAACTTGCGGCTTATAAAATCCATCCGCGGGAAAAAGAAGAAAACCGTTTTTTAATTTCCAGAGGCGAGCGACTTTATCAGGAGAGTTTGGGGAGTACCCGCATAACGCTTGGTATGGAACTTACAAATTTTGATGCTGTGTTGGATTCGCAGGATGAAAGAAAAATTCGTGATTTCGCAATTAAATTCAAAAAAATTTTAGACGACTTGGATGGGTGAGCGTATGAATCCGTGGATGATATTAAATATTGAAAAGACCGATGATAAAGACGCGGTAAAAAAAGCGTACATGCAAATGCTGAAAAAAAATAACCCGGAGGATGACCCTGAAGGTTTTCAAAAAATCCGCCAAGCATACGAAAACGCGTTAGCGGAGATTGAAGGCAAAAAAGACGGGCCTTCAATGTCTGCTCCCGTGGCGGGATTTATAAAAAAAATGGAAGAGTTGTATAAAAATTTTCCCAAACGCATCGTACAATCAAACTGGGAAGAACTTTTTCGCGATGATGTTTGCTTGCATCTCGAATTGGAAGATGAACTGCTTTTCTTCGTGTTGGATTTTTTTGCGGTAAACAGTTTACTGCCTGCTTACGTTTGGCAGATAGTTATTAAAAAATTAAATATCGAAGCACAGAAAGAAAAATTAAAAGTACAATTTGGCCCGGGATATATTGACTATATTCTCGGCTTTATGAAGGGGGGTACACAAATTTTTGATTATGAATTATTTGATACGTCACAGGAAAAAGATTTCGACAGGGCAATTTTTTTGCGCGGCGATATTTGTTATCATCTCGACGGAAAGAATGTGGATGAAGCCGAAAAATTACTGAAAGAATTGGAAGAACTTGAAATACACCACCCTAATTTTTTGTTGGAAAATGCGCGATTTTTAGCATTAAAAAATGAACCCGCAAAGGCTCTTGAAATAGTTGAAAATCTATTTGAAAAATATGATTTTAAAAAAAATTCTTACGCAATGTTTGTAAAAGGTTCTATTTTAATGGCTTTCGATGACGAGGAGCATCTGAATCAATCCGCAGAGGTTTGCAGAACGATTTTGACCGAGTACCCCGATTATTATTATGTGCAGGATGTTTTAATGGAAGTTTTAATCAAATTAGGCAAACTGGAAGAAGCTTTGGATTATGTCATGGATGAAATTTTGGCAAAATATCCGTCAAGCCCTGCGATGGGTCATGCTGCGCGGGTAAATGATTTATTAATGAAAAAGAACGAAGAAAAATATGCGCAAAATCCAAAAGACAATGATACCGTTATGGCTTTAGCTGATAATTTTATAAAATCGCATCGTTATGAAAATGCATATGATTTATTAATGAAGCATAACGATATTCGCACGCACAAATATTTTAGAATTTTATCAATTTCTTGTTTGGAAAAACGCGATTACGAAAAAGCTATTGAATACGCTGAGCAGTCAAACAATTTACAGCCCAATTACGGTGCTTATCTGGATTTAACAGACGCATTGACCGCGCAAAAAAAATACACGAAAGCACTGGAAACTGCGGATTACGCGTTTTCGTTAAATTTACCCACAAATGGCTATGACATAATCAGAAAAGCACGTCTTTTTATTTCAAAATCAAGTGTTTGCAAAAATCTAAAAGAATATGAAAAAGCAATAGCCGTCTTGGACAGTGCGTTGGAAATAAATAATAAAATTGATTATGTATACGCGATAAAAGCAGAAATATACAAGGAAATTGGTAACTACAATGAAGCAATTGAACAAGCGGAAACAGCTTTAAGCTTTTTCCCGTACAATGTACAGCCTTATGAAACAATGGTTGAAATATTTTATAACTCGGGAAATCCCGAACAGGTTGACGCTATAATTAGCCGTGCAGCGCAATTTCAAATAGACAGCCCCGGGCTTAAATTTTACAAAGCGTGTTGTCTTTCGAAAGAAAAAAAAACCGACGAAGCAATGAAAATTTTATCAGAATTAAAAAATGCGGAAGAGAAATGGGCGGAAAGGACTTTTATTGAGTTGTACTATATTTATCATGACGACATGCGTAAACCAAAAAATTCCTTTGATTGTTTAACAGAGGGGCTAAAAAAACTGCCGAACAATGAAATGCTTTTAATAAGATTAGCCGAGCATTATAAAATGCATAAACCCAAAAAAGAAATTGATGTATGGAAGGATATCTTGCGGCATTACCCCGAAAATCAAACGGCAATTAATCGTTTTGCCTTGATTTTAGAAGATTCCGGAAAGCCGGAGGGTGCCATAGAGTTCCTTGATAAAAAAATCATGGAATTGCCTCAATCAATTAATTTGCGCATTCGCCGCGCTTTTATTTTTAAAGAAATGGAAAAACATAAAAATGCGCTGGACGATTTCTTTTACGCTGAGGAAAATGGAAAAAATATGCGTATTTGGTGGGACATGAATCAAATTTATTTTGAAATTGCTCATATATACAGCACTAAATTAAACGATGCCCCGAATGCGTTGAAATATTTCGAATTAGCCTTAAATGAAAACAGCAATGATATGTATACACATTTTTATATCGGCAATTTGTATACTTATTTTTATAAAAATCATGAAAAAGCAGTCGGGTACTACAATGCGGCTATTGAGCTGGACGAAGGCGACCATATGAATTTTTATCACAGGGGAATTTCTTATCAATGCGACGGAAAATTTGATTTGGCAAAAAATGATTTTTTACAAGTAGTAAAAATGTGTGTCAGCAAGGATTTAGCGAAAAGTATCACTTATCACGGCGATTATACGTATATGGCACAAGCTTATATCATGCTGGGTGAACATAAAAAGGCATATACTGCAATAAAAAAAGCCGCTTCACTTGTTAAAAGAGACGGCACAAAAAAACGCAATTGTTATTGCATTTACATGGTATGGGCGCAATATTTTCAAGGTATCGGAAAAAAAAATAAAGCGAGAAAATATATCGAAATCGCTGTATCCATTAGTAATTCTGTTATGAATAACGATTTGAAATCAGAAATTTACAACGTATGACTAATACCCCATACCCATGTAAACAGCATTTAGGTCGTCTTGTTGTATTCCAAGATACCGGCGGGTGTGGTTAAGGCTTGAATGATTATAAATTTCCATTATAACAGCGGGGGAAACTCCGTTTTTCCATGCGTGGTAGCCAAATGTTTTTCTAAGCGAGTGGCACGATATGCGCCCGGGAATGTTTAAATTTTCCCCTGCGAAGCGGATTATACGATACGCTTGGGAGCGGCTTATGCTCTTGCTAGTTTTGGGGTTAGAAAATAAAAATTCATCGGGACATGAAGAAGCTGCCGCCCGTTCAAGGGTGGCGGCTATTTTTCTATTTATTGCAATTATTTTCGTTTTACCCGTTTTCTTTTCGGTAACGGTAAATGTTTCGCGAGCGCGTTTTATTTTGAAATTATAAACGTCTTGCCAGCGTAGCGGTAATAAATCCGAAATACGCAGTGCGGTATATAGGCTGAACACAACAAGCCTGTGATTTCTGTGTTGCCCTAAGTTGAGATAATAATTGCATAAATCGCGTACATCTTCTAAATTTCTTATTGGTTGGGTTATTGACATCGGAAACTCCTCCATATATACTTCATATATTAAGTGTAACAGATTATTTAATTTGTTGCACCAAGCTGAAAGCCGCATAAAATCAGCTTTCATACATACTGGATGTTGTTTTGAGCGTGGACTTTGCCATCCGCGCTCATTTTTTTTGCCCGTATTTACGGGATTTTTTGTTAGTGCAACAAATTAAATATTCTGTTGCATCGGCGCGAAGTTTGTCAAGCCAAGAGGGAGGGCTAATTATGAACAAGCAAACAAAAAAAACAGCAGGAATGTCTATGGGTATCGTGATAATCTTTATCATGGTAATGAGCGTTGCCGTAACAGCTTTACTGGTAGTTTCGGTAAACGCGCTGCGCAACGCAAACAGGCTGCCGCAAACGGATGGTGAATTTTTCTCGGCGGAAGCGGCTATGAACAGAGCTTTGCCGGGGATTGCAGAGTCGATGATTACTTATATCCCAATCGCGCCTACTACAACCGCGATAAACCAAATGGTTCAAGAAGCAGAAACCCAAATTGCCAACGCCAACTTGATTGACAGTGCTTTTACAAGTCTTGATGATACTGCTCAACAAAACGAGTTACTTAACTTCCTTCGAACAAATGCGGTTTTTCAAAATCGTGTAAAGGATGCAGTAAGTTTATATATCCAAAATGCACTGGGCGGGCTTCCCCCGGCACATGACCCTGTTGCTTTGCTTAACGGTACAGTAGACCCATCAACTTCTTCCTCAATTTTTTGGCTTATCGACGGCAACGACATAACAAGTCCTCAAGAGGGAATGGCTGAACCTGCATTTGTTAACTTGCCTCGCGATGGCGGAAATGTGCGTATAGGTTGGCATGACGGAGGGGCTTTTACCGACGGAATCAGCGTTTCTCCTCCGGTTGTATCCGGAAACACGAGGACATTTAATATAAATATTGCGCCCTACATTACCGTAAACTCTTATTCAGGTGTAGTGGAATTAACCGAAAGAATTTTGGTGCCGTTTTCTTCGTTTTATATTTCGTATGAAGTTAATAATGGTGACCCGGTTGTTATGGCATCGCAAAATCCGGATTCTTTCGGGTGTTACGGTTTTTGTGCAGCTAATGGCATTACCAGTGGTACACAAGCTCATCACTTTCATCCAATGCACTGGGCAAACAAAGATGCTTCCGCTATTGCAAATTATTTAGGAGTCACTCATACCGGTGACAATCCCAACCCGCAGGTTACTCAAATACTGAACGCCACTCCCGGGTTTAGCCCTCGCTTCTCCTGCGGTGGGATAAATTTAGTATCACCTTGTAATGGCGACCATAGAATTAAGTTTGATGGAAGTCATCCTCTTCCGAATGTTGAACTTACACCAATGTCACCGGGTTCTGATGCCTTGCGGGCTAGAATTAGCACCGATTCCCGTGCCAATGTTACGGCAAATGGAGATGTTACCACAACAGGAATAGCTACTCAAACCGGCGAAGTAAATGGTAACCCTGCCACAGTTACAACAGTTAGGCTTAACCATGAGCACAATTGTATCGGTAGTATAACCAGTGTCCAAGAGACTACTTGTTCCAATCACGGCTTTCTTGGTGTTGCTGTGTGGAATTGCCCTACCCCAGGTTGCGCTGGAACTATATCCAGTGTTCAGCCGACTACTTGTTCCATCCACGGTCTTCTTGGTATCGCTGTTTGGAATTGCCCTAATATATTCAGGATCGAAGGTAATAGGGTAGTGGGTTTAGGAAGCGGGCAGATTCGTATCGGGATTGCTCCAAACGACATGGTGTTAAGCGTACAAAATTTGCGCATTATAAACGGAAACCCGATTTTGGTTGGAGATTTTACGGGTATTAATGTATATGTTCCAAACGGTACTCTTTCCTTAGGCACTTCAACAGAGGCATTTATTGTTCAAAATGACCCAACTGGAACCCCACCCATACCCGCAACGAACATTGCATCAAGTGCTGATACGACAGTTAACGTTAGAGATGGATTTATTGCGGAGTATGTGTCAATAACTTCCGGTTTAGGAGCAATGACATTTGCCAGCCATGGTACAGGAGAAGTCAGCATGGGTGCTGTTTTTGCGTCACAAGGGCATATGACCGGCACAATAAGGGCTTCCAGTTGGATAAATGACCAAAAACCTCAATTTATAGGACACCAGCATTTGGATTTATCGCTGGAAATACAAGACCCAATTAGCAGCGGAGAGATGGGCGCGTTGTTTCATTCAACCGGGGGCAGTCACATGGTTGTTCATGTTGATAATGGCGGTCATCCTTTCGATGGTTGGTTTTTTTCCAATACAAGTGCAATGGGAAGTAGTCTCAATGGACACGCAAATCTTAATGTCCCGCCTGAAAGACCAACTATGCCCATAATGCCTGAGTTAAATACATTTCTTAATAATTTGAGCGGCGGTCCCGGTGGTCCTGTACCGGGCAGTTTAGACAGTGGCGGCTCTCCGGATATAACAAACGCACAATTGCTTCCTTAAATATTGTGTGAAAGTTTATTTTTTCTTTTTCTTCGCTCTTGCCATAAATAAACGGGGGTTATAATGAAAAAGCTACTTTGCGTTTCCGCTGTGTTAATTGCTTTAGACCAAATTACAAAACATCTTGCGCGGTATTTTGTTGCGGATGATTTGGTTGTAATCGTTCCGGGAATTTTAAGTATTGCGCCGTTTCATAATACGTATCTTGGATGGCTTGGATGGTGGGCAGGCGTTGTTGATGTGCCGTCACCGCTTATTTTGGTATTTTTAAAGCATTTTTTTATTTTGCTCTTTTTGTCGGTTATGTATTGGTATTTTTGTTTTATATCAAAAAAAAGCCG
This sequence comes from Defluviitaleaceae bacterium, assembly GCA_009779835.1. GTDB lineage: Bacteria > Bacillota > Clostridia > Lachnospirales > WQUN01 > WQVC01. The sequence goes on from WRBD01000006.1 coordinate 24,710, forward strand.
CTCTTTGCTGAATGCTTCTTTTGTGTCTGCGGTGGCGGGTGTAGGCGGCTCGTTTATTGATAATTTACTTTTTAACGGCTCGTGGGATTTTATTTTTGTTTTTAACGCGTTAATTTTTGATTTGAAAGATTTTTATCTTTTAACACATTTAATTTTACTTTTTATTTTCGGCATACTTCTCGTTCCGCAATATAAAAAGCTAAGCAAAGAACAGCGCGGGCAGTTGAGTTTTTCTTCTTGGATGCAACAAAGCTTAAAAAATGTGAATTCCATTAAAATTTTACAAGAAAATCTGAGGGGTTTATAGTAGTCGTTCGTAACATAAAAAAAACCGTGGAGAAAAAATTTCCCTCCACGGTTTTTTACATATTTACTTAATTAGTAATAGTCTGTTCCGTATCTTTATCGAAAACGTGAATGCGTTGTACATCAAGAGCCATTGTGATTGTGTCGCCGGCTTTTGCGGTGCTTCTTGGGTTAACGCGGGCGGTCATTTGTTGTCCTGCACAAAGCAGGTACAGGTAGATTTCCGCGCCGAGAAGTTCGGTTACTTCGACGTCTGTTTTAATTAGCGAATCGGGTGATTGGGAGATGAACATTTCTTCATCTTTGAGGTCTTCGGGGCGTATTCCCATCACAACGGTTTTTCCGTTGTAGCCGCCTTCGACAACAGCGCGGGCTTTTGCTTGGGGCAGTTTAATTGGGTGTTCGCCGTACATAAGATAAACATCTGAGCCGCGTTGGTCAACGGTTACGTCAACAAGGTTCATTTGCGGCGAGCCTATGAAGCCTGCAACAAATAAGTTTTTCGGTTTGTTGTAAAGGTTTACGGGCGAATCAATTTGCTGTGCAACGCCGTCTTTCATTACAACAATGCGGGTTCCGAGGGTCATAGCTTCGGTTTGGTCGTGGGTTACATATACGAAAGTTGTTTGTAATTTTTGATGAAGCTTTGTAATTTCCGTACGCATTTGTACACGAAGTTTTGCGTCAAGGTTTGAAAGAGGTTCGTCCATAAGGAAAACTTTTGGTTCGCGAACTATTGCGCGTCCCATTGCTACACGCTGACGTTGTCCGCCGGAAAGAGCTTTGGGTTTACGGTCAAGAAGGTGTTCGATATCAAGAACTCTTGCGGCTTCGTGAACTCTTTTTTCAATTTCAGCTTTGGGGGTTTTGCGTAATTTTAATCCGAATGCCATATTGTCATGTACGCTCATGTGCGGATAAAGCGCGTAGTTTTGGAAAACCATCGCGATATCGCGGTCTTTGGGGGCTACGTCATTCATTAGGCGGTCGCCTATGTATAGCTCACCCTCTGTTATTTCTTCCAAGCCTGCAATCATGCGTAGAGTCGTTGTTTTTCCGCACCCGGACGGACCTACGAAAATAATAAATTCTTTGTCCGCAATTTTCATGTTGAAATCTGAAACCGCAACAAAACCGTTTGGATACTTCTTAACAATGTTTTTAAGCTCTAAACCAGCCATTAGCTGCCTCCTATAATTACAGACAAATAAAACATGTCTGCTCTGTAATGTTACAGTTATATTACAATATTAAAATATGCGTTGTCATTGGCGAAAATTCCAAAAAATCGTGCAATTTCTGTGAGATTATACAAAGAATAATTTATTGAAATTTGCGGAAAAATATGCTTGGTGAATTAAGATGATTTCAATTAAAAAAAGTATAGAAGAATTCAAGGAACAAAAGCCCAGTAAAATTCTCGAAGAGAATATAAATCTTTGCAAAGATTTATTTGAAGACAGTACAGATTTTATCGGGCGAAAATTCGCACCGGGCGGAGCGGGTGCGCCGTGGATTTATATGGCGTACTTCGATGCGATGACAAACCGCGAGATGATGGATTTATCTGTAATCCGGCGGCTTTTCGATATGGATTGGGCATCGCTTACGTCGTATGAAAAAGGCGAGAGCGTTTACGAAACCCTTCGTGACAGAGGAATCGCCACAACAGACCTGTCCGAAAGCGACGATATGTTTGATATTTTATATTTCATTAACGCGGGTGACACCGCAGTTTTTATAGACGGCTGCGATAAATGCATAATCGTAGCGACACGCGGCTTCCCGAACCGCGGTATTCAATCGGCGGAAACGGAAGTAGTTGTACAAGGCCCGCGAGAAGCTTTCAGCGAAGTTATGCGCTTTAACACGGCGTTAATTCGGCGGCGTATTCGCGACAATAATTTAGTCGTAAAGCAGTCGAAACTTGGGAAGCGCAGTCTTACGGACATCGCAGTCGTGTACATGAACGACATTGTACGCCCGGAGGTTCTTGCGGAAGTTGAACGCCGTTTGGAATGCATTGATGTTGACGGAATTTCAGACAGCGGCACTGTTGAGCAGCTTATTGAAGAAAGTTGGCTTAGTCCATTTCCGCAAGTTCAACTCACCGAACGCCCGGATAAGGCGGCTTCTTCAATTTTGGAAGGACGAATTGCCGTCATTATCGACAATTCGCCTTTCGTGATTATCGTTCCCGTTACGCTTAACGCGTTTTTTCAAGCTTCGGAAGATTATTACAGTCGCTGGCAAGTGATGAGCGTTACGCGGTTTTTGCGTTTTGTAGGGGCTTTTATGGCGGTTGCATTGCCGGGGATGTATCTTGCGTTTGCGTTGTATCATCCGTCGATGATTCCTTTATTGATGGTCTCGCGGCTTGCGGAAGCTTCTCAGGCTGTGCCGTTTCCCGCCGTGGTTGAAATTATTTTACTGGACGCGGCTTTTGAACTTCTTCGTGAAGCGGGAATTCGCTTAAAAAGCGCAAGCGGAGGCACAATCGGAATTGTGGGTGGTTTGATTATTGGACAGGCATCCGTTGAAGCCGGTTTGGTTAGCCCCATCGTTGTAATCATTGTCGCGCTTACCGGTATCGCCACATTTTCGATTCCCAGTGTTTCGCTTGTTTATGCCTTTCGTCTTGTGAAATACCTGGTGTTGATTCTTTCCGCTTCTCTTGGATTTTTCGGGCTTATTATAGGAATGATTCTCACGCTGATTCATCTTTCGGGCTTGCGTAGCGTTGGTTTCCCTTATTTAATGCCGTTTGCCGCATCTGAATTAAGCAAGGGAGAAGACTTAAAAGACAGCATATTTCGTTTTCCATTGTTTAGCTTGAAAAAGCGTCCGTTTTTTGCAAACCCGAAGCAAGCTGTTCGGATGAAGTGAATGGAGTGTTGTGAATGTCATCGAATAAAAAAATTACAATGCGGCAGTTGCAAATTTTAATTATTCTGAGCGCGATGGGAACGGGTGTAATTGTTTTGCCGCGAAGGGCGGCGGACTTTCTTCCCGAAGGTGCGCAAGACGGCTGGGTAATTGCGATTGGTCTGACTCTTATCGCAATAGTGGTTGGCATACTGATAAGTGCGGCGGCGAGAGCGGCGCAATCAGCAGCGGAATATACGTTAAGTGAAAATCTTAACGAAACTAAATCCCCCCAAGACCTTTCCTTTATAGATTCAGTGTCAATTCTCCTGACAAAACCTTTTGCGTATGTGTTAGGCATAATTATGTGGGCGAAATTGGTTATTGCGGCGGGGTTGGAGTTGCGGATTTTTTTAGAGATTTCGCGTGATATTATGCTTCCGAATACGCCGGCGTATGTTATAAGCGCGGTTATGATTGGTGCGTGTGCATATGCCGCCGCGAAGGGTTTGGAAACGCGGGCTCGCGTTGCGGAAGTTTTGTTTGCGTTGTTGATTTTGCCGATTTTATTTTTGTTTACAATTGCGGTTTTAGATGCGGATTTTACTAATTTACAGCCCGTTCTTGTTAATGATGTTCATTCGTTGGTACGCGGTTCGGTTCGGCTTGGGTTTATTTTAACTGGGTTGGAGTGCTTGCTGTTGGTTTCGGCGTATGTGCCGCGAGAGAAAAGTTTGGGCCGGGCGGTTGTCGGTGCGCTTGGCGTTGCGGGCGTGTTAATTATTTGTATTACTGTTATAACAATTGCGTCGTTCGGAAGCGGTTTAAGCAACGAGCCGTGGCCTGTGATTGGCATGATGGATGTAATCAATTTGCCCGGCTCGTTCATTGAGCGGCAGGAAGCTCTGATGTTCGGTTTTTGGATAGTAACTGCGTTCGCACTAGGTAATGCGATGTTATTTTTCGGAGGGCTTCTTGTGACGGATATTTTTAAGAAAGCGAAGCTTAGTACGGGCGTTATATTAAGCGCGCTTGGAGTTTTCGGCGTAAGTATTCTACCCATAGACCGCGAAACGGTTTATGCGCAAATGGATTTTATGTATGCGACAACGGGAATATTTTTTCTTGTTGTTTTGCCTATCGCATTGTTAATCGCGGCAAAAATTACAATATGGGGGCGAAATAAAATTTTAGCAAAAACAATCGCGTTTATGATTTTTCTTGCGTTTGCGATAACGCTTTTAGTTGGTTGTTGGGATTCAACAGAGATAGAAAACCGCGCATTCGTTGTAGCGATGGGTGTTGATAAGTCCGAAGAAAATTACTCCGTGACATTAAGCATTCCCATAATGGATGAAGATGGCAAAGACGAAGATGAAGACGAAGAAATTCCCGCACACATTAAAACATCCGAGGGACAAACAATCACGGAAGCCCTAAAAAAGCTTGACGCGAAAAACGATAAAAATCTCTACTACGGGCAAACGAAATTAATAATTTTGGGTACGAATTTGCTTGAAAGCGAAGAATTTTTGCGCGGCACGTTGAACACGATTACAAACGCGATGAAATCTCCCCGCCGAATTCATGTGCTTGCCGCCGAAGACCCATCAAAGATTTTATCTACAAAGCCTCCGGCCGAAATCCTTCCCGGTTCGTATGTAGGGGATATATACCGCGACAAAAACAAAATAGGCGGCCACGCTTTCGCACTGGACTTTGAACGCCTTTCCTCCATGAGCGACGCAATCATCCCAAAAATCGAACGCAACGATGACGAATTGCGTCTTTCCGGTGCAGTCGTGTTGAAAAAATCCTGCAAAACAGGAATTATCTCGCCCGAAGAGTTGCAAGGTCTTTTATGGTGCTTCCCACGGGGCAACACAGGCGCGGTTGTGACCGCAGAAAATATTTCCATGAAAATCGAAAAGCACAAAACAAATATTTCTTTCCACCCCGGCGAAACCGATTCGCCTTTACGCGCTGTAATTGAAATAAAAGCCACAGGAACCGTTGATGAAATTTCCGAAACCGCCCAAGAATCCGTCGAAATGCGTGAGCACCTTGAAAATATTTTCACAGCGGCAATCAAAAAAGAAATCTCTGCTACCGCCGAACTTCTTCAAAATGAACACGGCGTTGACGGCTACAATCTCCTTGAGCATCTGCGTAAAAAAAATTATCCGCTGTATAAGCAATATGCGGATAATTGGCATGAAATTTTTCCGAAAATTGAAATTGTACCGCAGGTTACTGTGGTTGTTTAAAGAATATGTTGCACGTCTCGACGTTAAGCTTATAAAAGCCAAAAGTCCGCGTGCTACATATCTGTTTGTTTTAACGTCGCTTGGCTTTTTCGTACTGAAAAGCGGGCAATTTTAAATGGTGTTGTCCCTCTTATGTGTTTTATGATACAGTATTAAACCTTTTATTTCAAATGAGAGGATGGGCTGGTATGATTGATAACAAACCCCCAAGAATTGCCGTGTATTGCGGAACTTTTTCGCCGCCTACGCTTGGTCACTTGGATATCATTAAGCGCGCCGCAAGAGAATATGACCGGCTTTATGTCGGTGTTCTTCGGAACAACAAAAAAACACCGTTATTCTCCGAAGATGAGCGCATTGAAATGTTAAAAAAAATTACAAAAGATATTCCGAATGTAAAAATTGAACAGTTCAGCGGTTTGCTTGTGGATTTCGCAATTAAAGTCGGGGCGAACACATCTGTAAGGGGAGTTAGAAAAGGAACGGACTTGGACGTTGAAAGACAATTATTTTCGGCAAACGAAAAAATTGGCAGGCTTGAACGAAACGGTTATCGCATAGATACAGTTTTTTTCCCGACAACTCTTGAAAACTTCGACACAAGTTCTTCGCTTGTACGCGACTTATTAGCAGGTGGAGCGTACAAAGTCGCGAGTATGTATCTTGCCCCTGAAATTTCGGAGCAAATTATAGAAAAGTATAAAATGTCGGAGAATTTATGAAAATAAAGGTCGTTGAAGGATTGGAATTTATTTTATAAAAATGGTACGATAAGATATTCAGAAATAGGAGTGATTTTATGATACGCACACGATATGCGCCAAGTCCTACGGGGTTTATGCATATTGGAAATTTGCGCACGGCACTGTATGAGTATTTGATTGCAAAGCGGGGTGGGGGAGTTTTTATTCTTCGCATTGAAGACACGGACAGTGAGCGGTTCGTTGAGGGTGCGACGGACGCAATTTTTGAAACGATGGAACTGACGGGGTTGAAATTTGACGAAGGTCCCGGAATTGGCGGAGATTTCGGGCCATATGTACAGAGCGAGCGCAAGGGTTCATATTTACCGCACGCTAAAAAACTTGTAGAAAACGGCAAGGCTTATTATTGTTTTTGCGACAAAGAGCGGCTGGACGGGCTTGCCGATGAACGCGGACTGAAAAAGTATGACCGCTTTTGTGAAAAACTAAATGCGGAAGAAATTGCGGCACGGTTAAACAGCGGCGAGCCATATGTAATCCGTCAAAAAATTCTCGACGGAAAAACGACTTTCCACGACGAGGTTTTCGGTGACATTACAATCGACAACCGCGAAATGGAAGACCAAATTTTAATTAAATCAGACGGAATGCCGACATATAATTTCGCAAACGTCATAGACGACCACTCTATGAAAATTTCCCATGTTGTGCGCGGCAGTGAATATCTTACGTCAACGCCGAAGTACAAGCTACTTTACGAGGCTTTGGGATGGGAAGTACCTGTGTTTGTGCATTTACCACTTCTGCAGAACGCGGCGGGACAAAAAATTTCCAAGCGCAACGGCGACGCTTCAATTCCACAGCTTTTAGCGGAAGGATTTTTGCCGCAGGCAATTATAAATTATGCCGCGCTTCTGGGCTGGAGTCCGCCCGATAACCGCGAAATTTTTTCTCTGACAGAACTTGAACAAATTTTTGAGCCGAAAAACATAAGCAAATCACCATCGGCATTTGATATAAATAAACTACGCTGGGTAAATGGCGAGCATATGAAAAATTTGCCATCTGAAGTTTTTTATGAAATGGCATTACCTTATTTAAAAGAAGCTGTAAAAATTACAGCCGTGGATTATGCTGCTCTTGCGAAAATGACGCAGTCCCGCGTAACCCTCGTAAAAGATTGCGCCGAGCTTGTTGATTTTATTGACGAACTGCCGCGATATGCGATTGATTTGTACATGCACAAAAAAATGAAAACCAACCCCGAAGTTGCGGCGTTGGCTCTCGAATCGGCAATTAAAGAATTTTCCGCTCTAACTAAATGGAATCACGATGTACTTTCCGCAACCGTAACAAAAATCGCAGAAGCCAACGACCTCAAAAACGGACAAATCCTATGGTCAATCCGTACCGCGCTTTCGGGCAAGGCAACAACACCCTGCGGAGCAACGGAAATCTGTGAAATTCTCGGTAAAGGAGAAACTTTACGGCGGTTGGGTATTGGGTTGCAGAAAATTACGATATCTTCTTAAAGTGGCTTCGTGACAGTATTGCTGTGGCAACAGATATAAAAGTGGACGCAAAAATAATAATCCACGGTAATGTTTCAAACTGTTCAAACAAAACGCCGTAAAGAATTTGCCCTATAGCACTTGAAACAAAAGGGAACATCAACAAAATGGACAGGACTTTTCCAATCAGCTCCAATGGTGTTTCTCTTTGTACATAGGCAATCATTTGTATTTGACCATAAACATTACGGTTAAAGTGCCGTAAATAAAGTCAAAAACCCTTTACAACCAGTGATTTTAAAGGGTAGAATGAAAAATATTCTGTGTAAGGAGTGAGAACTATTTTAGTACTTTACGATTTGCAGGATGAAATGAAAAATTTCACTATCGGAAAATTCCCCGAAAGCTTAATTATAGGGCCGAACCCCAACCAGCTCGCAACCATTAACGTTATGGAAGAAGACGGCGCAAAAACCGTTCTTATTTCTAACCGTACCGAAGTTGCAGATGGAATTACGATTAACATGTCGGCGTTCCAAAATTTACTACCGGGCGATAGATTAACAATTACCGGAAGAATCGGAAGCAACGCGCCCACCGCAAAATGGTGTATGTTAATTCACCGCGGCGGCGGAAACTATTCCCTTTTAAAACAGCATAGCATTCCCTTGCACGACGAACTGTTTTACCTTACACACCTGTTAGACGAAGTTGATTTGAAATACCCCATCCGTTTACGTACTGACCATTGGGGAAACGAAGAATCATACATGGACTTCTATGTGGATGATATTTTAATTACGCGCAATATTAAAAATACAGGAATCATCATTGACAGCCGTGACATTGTTTATTCCCTTGCGACAGACAACTACGCGAGCGACGGGCTTACTCCCGTTGGCAGCAACATAGGAACCGTACCGTCATTTTTGCAAACTTCGGGCGACCCGGAATACAGTTTAATTGAAGAAGGCGACAAAAAAATCATTTATTTACGGCGCAGGGTTCACGATTGGGACGGAATTGACATTAAAATCGGCTTGATGGCGTTGAAAAAAGGCAACAGTTACACAATTACAATTAAAGGGCGCCCAGAAGGTGAAGTTCTGAAAGATGCACAGCTTATGATGCAAATTTTACCCGGGTATGTATGGCGCGATAATAAAAATGTCTACGAAGGGCAAGAATTTATTCTTGAACACACGCTTTCAAACGCGGAAGTTTTAAACGCAGAATTTATTCGCATTGCGTCCACCCCGCAAGGCGCGAGCATGTCTTTTGTCATTACCGATATTATTATAAAAGTCAACAAAGAAGGAGCGGCTTAAATGATTAAACAAGTTGACAGAGCATTGCTTATGTCTGATTCCGCGCCGCTGGCAATCGGCTTTTTTATTGGAACGGATTGCGTCGATTGTAATTTTTCCGCCGTAGAAATGTTTGGCTACGATTCTAAAGATGAATATGTAAATTCTTTTTATCATACCTTGCCGACCTTTCAACCTACGGGACGTTCGAGCAAGAAATTTTTTTATGAATTAATTTCAAAAGCTTTGGAAGATGGAAATGCTAAAAGCGAGATTCTATGTCGCAGTGCCGAAGGCGCGTTAATTCCTATGGAGGTTACGCTTGTTCGCACAATTCAAGGGAATGAAACTTTTGTGCTTTGCTATTTTGCAAATTTAACGGGCATTCAAATCGCGATGAAAGAAGCCGCAAATACCGCCGAAATGACGCAAATGTATCTTTCTGCGTCGCCGCTTGCGATGGAATTATTTGACGGATATTACAGAATTTTGGACTGCAACCAACAGGCATTGGATTTACTTGGCTACACCGAAAAAGGCGAATATTACAAACGCAATACATATCTTGCGCCGGATTATTTATATCATGATATTTACACACGCGTTCTAGACAGGCAGTATTTCCAGCAGGCGATGGAAAACGGTTTCGTTCGTTACGAATGGGTTTTTCAAAAAGAAAACGGCGAAAAATTACCCTGCGAAATTACACGTGTACGGATAATCCGACCGGACGGAAAATTCGTTGTGTCATACATTCATGATTTATCCACAATTCGCGCAATGGCGGAAGAATTAAAAAAAGCCGAAGCCGTTGAACGGGAAAACCGGGCGAAAAGTCAATTTCTTGCGCAAATGAGCCACGTTCTCCGTACTCCGATGAACGCAATTTCCGGGCTTACCGATATTCAATTGCAAAAAAATAATACGATGGATGCCGAAGAAACATTAGTGCAAATTCAACGCTTCACGAAGATACAACTCGGAATTATTTCCGATATTTTAGATTTAGCAAATGTTGACGCGGGCAAACTCGAACTCGCGATTAAACAAATCGACGTGCCGAGTTTAATCGTAGACATTGTACAAATAAATTTAATGGGAATGGATAATGAAAATATTACTTTCTCACTTATTGTCGATGAAAATTTACCGTTTGTTATGCTTGGAGACGAACTTCGCGTTAAGCAAATCGTGAGTCATCTTGTTCGTAACGCGTTTAAATTTACCGAGCGCGGCACTGTTACTCTTCATTTCCATTGCGAACCGCTGGATGCTGATAATATTACATTTGTGATAACCGTAACAGACACAGGACAGGGAATGTCACAAGAACAAATAACAAATCTTTTGGGTGAAAACGCCCGCTACAATGAGCATGGGAAAATTCAAGGTACAGGCGCAGGCCTTGGGCTTTTAATTACGCAACGGCTGATTCAATTGATGGAAGGAACAGTTGAGATTTCCAGCGAAATCTCCAAGGGTTCCACTTTCATTGTAAAAATAAATTTACAATCCTTCTGCAACGCAACGCTCGGCGCGGAAACCGTTGAGAAATTGCAGACAATGGGCAAAGAACGCTATGATTTCAAACGAAAAATAACAATTGACTACGAGCCGATGCCTTACGGAAAAGTTTTAATTGTGGACGATGTTGAGTCAAATTTATTCGTTGCGAAAGGGCTCATGGAACCGTATGGTTTGCAAATCGAAACCGTTACCGGCGGCATTGAAGCCGTAGAAAAAATAAAATCCGGCGAAGAATACGACATAATTTTCATGGACCACATGATGCCCGACATGGATGGAGTTGAGGCGACGAAAGCAATCATCGGGCTGGAATATATGCGACCGGTTGTCGCTCTCACCGCAAACGCGCTGCTGGGACAGGCATCTTTGTTCAAAGAAAACGGTTTCGCCGGTTTCATTTCAAAGCCAATCGACACAAAGCATCTTCACGAATATTTAATGCGTTATATTCGTGACAAATATCCCGAAGACATACGCGAAAAAGCCCGCACCGAGATGCCCACGCGCATCGCGCCAAAGCAGAGCGTTTCCGAAGAGCTTTCCAAGCATTTTATTCGTGACGCGAAAAATGCTGCAAAAGTTCTTGAACAATTAATAACGCTTTTAGAATTTTCTGGCGACGATTTTAATAAATATACAATTTTCACCCACGGCATGAAATCCGCGCTCGCAAACGTAGGCATTTCCGACCTTTCAAAAGTCGCTGAATCGCTTGAAGCCGCGGGACGTGAAAAAAACACTTCAAAAATTTCCGCCGATACCCCAAACTTTATTTCTGATTTAAAAGAAGTTATCACAGCGTTTGAAGAAAAAATTTCTGCCGCCTCCGCCTTAGACATCGACGTTGAAGATGATTTGGTTTTACTAAATAAACAGCTTACCGCCCTAATCGAAGCTTGCGATATTTTTCATAAACCTTCTGCAAAAAAAGCCATGACCACATTAAAAGAAGGCCAATGCTCCAAAAAAACACTGGCCCTTATTGATGAAATAAACGCACTGCTTCTCCACGGCGAATTTGAAGAAGCTGCCGAACTTGCACAAAATCATATGAACACTTAGTTCGCAAAGAAATCCGGATTTTCTTTTAATCGTTCGCTTGTTAAATCCGCCATTTTTACTGCATCACATAATACGCTGTGCGCTGAACCGATTTTACAATATAATGCCGCGCCGTTTTCGATAAAAATTTTTTCGGCTTTTATATAGTTTTCTGAAATATCTCCGCCGTGGTAATAATGGCGGAATTGAGGGCAGGGAATTAATTCACCGTCTTTTTTTATGAAAATATTTTGCTGTTTGGTGGTTAATCTGTTTGGGATATTGCTCCATTCTTCTACGCCGTGCAGATATGTGTTCTTGGATAATTCACAACCTAAAAATAAAATTTGCGCGTTTCGGTCGTAAAGTTTTCCGTAACAACCGTTTCTCGGGCAAGGTGTTTGCGTAAATTCTTCCCCGCTTGTAAAATCTGCCGCGTCTTTTCCGAGTGCCGCCAATGAATGTGTCGGATGCATTGAACGCACAACGCCTTCGCGTTTTAAAAATAAATTCGATAAAATCCCCACGCAAGAAGGCATATTGTAATAATCGAAAATATTTCTTTCGCCAACGGGAATATCATTTTCGTCTTTTTTATCCCATACAACCGCGTCCCATGTGTGGGTTGGAAAAACTAATAAGCCGTCGCGCATAAATTCAATGAACACGTCGATTATTGTGTCGCCTCTGTTTTCGCACTCACCCACGCTTTTACAAGATGAATGAACCAAAAGCGTTCCGCGCGGGTTAATTCCGCTTTTTTCTAAATCGGAAAGCAAAGATTTTTTCGTATGCAATTTTTTACACCTCAATTTTCATGTCAAAGGCAAAGACAACTGCCCGCCATTATCGTAATTTTGAAGATGCTCCAGCCCAAGATGTTTATATGCAAGCCGCGTCGCCGTTCTACCGCGTGGGGTACGCTGGATAAAACCTAGTTGTAAAAGATACGGTTCGGCTACATCTTCGAGGGTACCGGCTTCTTCATCAATGCTTGCGGCTAGGGTGTCCAGCCCGACAGGACCGCCACCGAATTTTTCGATAATTGCAAGCAGAATTTTTTTGTCTACGGTGTCAAGTCCAAGACGGTCGATTTCAAGCTTGTCCAATGAAGATACAGCAACTTCTTCCGTTATTACGCCATCGAATTTTACTTGCGCAAAATCGCGAACACGTTTTAATAAACGGTTTACGATGCGCGGCGTTCCTCTTGCGCGGCGGGCTATTTCTTCCGCTCCTTGTGGTTCTATTTCTACGCCCAAAACGACAGCCGAGCGAATTATTATTTTTTTTAAATCTTCGACACTGTACGGTTCAAGATGATGCACAACGCCGAAACGGTCACGGAGTGGCGCGGTTAAAAGACCGATTCGCGTTGTTGCGCCGACTAACGTAAAGCGCGGCAAATCAAGCCGAATGCTTCGTGCACCGGGGCCTTTTCCGATTATGATATCAAAAACAAAATCTTCCATCGCGGAATAAAGCATTTCTTCAACCGTGCGGTTAAGCCTGTGAATTTCGTCAATAAAAAGAAAATCGCCCTCGTTTAAATCGTTTAAAATTGCGGCGATATCACCGGGGCGTTCAATTGCGGGACCTGTTGTAATGCGAAGCTGCGCATTCATCGCGCCCGCGATAATTGCCGAAAGCGTAGTTTTCCCAAGACCGGGCTGCCCGTACAGTAGAACATGGTCAAGTGTCTCTCCGCGCCCCAATGCGGCTTGTACAAAAACCTGCATATTTTCCTTAACTTTTTCTTGCCCGATGTAATCATCAAAACTGGATGGGCGAAGCTTTATTTCGATTTCCTCGTCATGTTCGCGACTGAATCCCGTTGTGTTTAAGCGATTATTATTTTCCATGCATTTTCACCCTAACTTCACCCGAAAAAAGCGAATGAATCTCACCGTTTTCGTTGCGCACGATAAGCCGACCGATATCGTCTATGTCAATTGCGGTGGCTTGATATTCTTTTCCTGTGCCCGTAACGGTGATTTCTTCGCCAAGAAACATTAGGCGTTCGCGGTATTTTTTTAAGAAGTCTTTATTGATTTGCTCTGACTCCGCATTTAGTGCCGTCATTTTGTTGATAATCGCGGCGGCAAGACGGTTTCTTGTGACGGAGTTTTTTTCGTTATTAGTGAAAACCGCGCCGACAATTTCTTTTAATTCTTCCGGCATATCTTGCGGCATAGTGAAATTCACGCCGATTCCTACAACAATCCAGTTTATTGCGCCGTTTTCGTAGTCTGTTACGGCTTCCGTTGAAATGCCGCATATTTTTTTTCCATCCAAAAAAAGATCATTAACCCATTTAATTTGCGGGTGTTTTTCGCAAACTTCGATAATAGCTTCGCAAACCGCAACTGCCGTAAAAGCAGTTATAAGCGTTGGAACTTCAAGCCAAATTTGCGAAGGCAACAAAATAAAACTCATATAAATTCCGTGGCCTTTCGGCGAAAAAAAACTTCTGCCGTAACGCCCTTTGCCCGCGGTTTGATGATCGGCAATAACGACCGTTCCATGTTCCGCGTTGGAAATTGCCATTTGTTTCGCAGTGATGTTTGTGGAATCAAGCGATTGTTCGACGATGATTTTTCTGTCTGCATCATACAAAAATGGAAAAATTCCCTGTGCGGATAAAATATCGTTTTCATCCGACAAGCAATAACCACGCTTTGTAGCCGCTTTTATCGTGTAACCGTCCTTTTCAAGCTCTTTAACGGCTTTCCAAACAGCGGTGCGGCTAACATTAAGCTGCCCCGCGATAAATTCACCGGAAATATTTCGACCCCGATTACTTTCCAAAAGTGCAAGTAAATTTTTTTTAGTCAAAGCATTACCATCTCTTTTTCAGCTTCGGCATATATTCAAATTCAACATCCGGTAATTTATTGCGTAAATTGTATAAGCTTGTTTTAAGGCATTCAAACGGGTCTTTGCCGTAACATTCGTCTTGCTCAATCATGGCGTACTCAACTTCGACATCTTCTGCGGCACCTATAATACGTTGCCAATTTAAATTACCCTCCAAAACTGACTCACTCATACGGCTGATTCCTCCAACAACGGAAAAATCCTGCAAGTGAATAACATTCACGCGCCCCTCCAGCTTTTTAATCCAATGTGCTGGGTCTCCGCCGCCCGCTTGAATCCAGTATGTATCAAGCGTGAAATTTACATCGGTAAGATTATCGCGAATAAACTCCAAACAAATTTTACCGTCAAATCTTTCAAATTCGAAATAGTGGTTGTGATATAGAAGTTGAAGACCCGCGTCTTTAATGGCGCGTGCCGGTTGTCTGAAATCTAAAAAAAACTGCATAAACCCGGATTTATTGCGTTCATATTTTTTCGGAAGCATATCAATGCTGACATACTTCGCGCCCATCATTTTATGCTCTGCAATAACTTCCTTTGTATTCTCCCGAACTCGCTCAGGGTCCGCTTGAGCAATAACAACTTCCAATCCGTAAGCCTTGCAGGTTTCATCAATTTCCTCCGGGGGAATAATGGAGCTAATTCCGGAAGCTTGAACACAATCAAATCCAATCTTGGAAATTTTTTTCATACTGCTTGCGAAATCTTTGTGCGTTTGCGTAAAATCTCTAATAGTGTTAAGCTGCGCTCCGATTTTCATTCTTAACCCTCCCAGTTATGATATACATTTTGAACATCATCTTCATTATCCAGCAAGTCCAGCATTTTGTTCATATATTTTAAATCTTCCGGCGATGAAAGTGTTGCATATGTTTGCGGAATCATTGTAACTTCCGCTGAAACCATTTGAATTCCGGCGACTTCTATTGCTTCGCGAACAGCGGAAAAATTTTCGGGCGATGTCAGAATTTCATAGCCGCCTTCCTGCGGAATAAAATCATCCGCGCCCGCGTCCGCCGTCAGGAGCATTAATTCTTCTTCGTCGGCACAGCCCGTTTCAACCATAATCTGTCCAACCTCGTTGAACATAAACGAAACGCACCCGGGCGTTCCCATATTTCCGTTGCCCTTTGTGAACGCGTTACGCACATTTGCCGCCGCCCTGTTTCTGTTGTCCGTTAAAACATTCACAATCACTGCAACGCCGCCCGGCCCGTAGCCTTCGTAAGTTGTCGCCTCATAGTTGACTTGGTTTATGTCGCCGGCGGCTTTTTTTATACTGCGTTCGATTGTGTCGTTCGGCATATTTTCCGCTTTACACTTAGCGATTGCATCTTTCAGCCGTGAATTTGCCGCAGGGTCGCCGCCGCCACCGTGCTTCACCGCCATCGCAAGTTCACGTCCCAACCGTGTAAAAATTCGTCCGCGCGCCGCGTCGTTTTTTTCTTTTCTGTGCTTTATGTTTGCAAATTTAGAATGACCTGCCATAAGACACCTCGCTGTATACTTTTGTTATTATATTCTTTTGGAGAAAACCGTTTGAGCTTTCTTCGTCAAAAATTTTATTCATTTCCGCGATATGAGCGTCAAAATTCGGGTCGGATTGAAGCGGGGCGTGGGAGTGGGAAGTCATGTACGTCAGCCATTTTTCGCGTGTATAAAGGATCGGGTTTGGGAATTCTCGGACAGTGGGGTCTTTAAAAAAAATTTCAGTTGAGTTTTTACTGTGCGAAATGCTGCTTCCTCCGGGAGTGTTATTGTAAACCGCGATTACAATGCAACTGGGCTTGCCTATCCGGCGGCATTCATCCATAAAAGCAACCGGGTCAAACCAGTGTAAAGCCTGTGCGCAAGTAATCACGTCAACGCTGCTATCCGGTAAAGTTGTTTTCTCCGCCGATGCAGAAATTATTTTAACATTTGTGAATTCATCCGTAAGCGACGCGAGTTGCGCCAACATATCCGTGTTCGGCTCGACTGCGAAAATATTATAACCACGCTTGGCAATTTCCCGCGTAAATTTCCCCGTTCCCGCGCCGATATCCGCAAAAACCGCGTTTGGCGATACAAGGCTTAAAACATATTCAATCGCCGCGTCGGGGTAACCGGGACGTGCCGCCGCGTAAGCTTCCGCTTTGCCATTGAAAAGTTCTGTGTTCATTTATTTTCCTTTCGCTCGGCAAAAATATACAACGCGCATTCAATGCGTTTTTTCATAAGCTCGCAGGATATTTTATCGGGTTTTAGAATGCTACCGTTTGCGTAGTGGGCAGTTGCCATGCAACCGCCGCTGCAATAGAATTTCGCCCAGCATTCGGCGCATTCGGGTTTTGTGAAAACGTGGCAGTTTGAGAAATCTTGAGTCATTTCATTTTTACAAATACCCGTTTCCAAATCACCTACTTGAAATTTTTCATCGCCAACGAACTGATGGCACGGGTAAAACTTGCCCGACGGCGTAACCGACAGATATTCCGAGCCCGCGCCGCAACCCGTAACACGTTTTGCGATACACGGACCACCGGTTATATCCATTTCAAAATGGAAGAAAAACACGCCACGCTCGCCCCTTTCGAGAGAGAGAAGTTCGTGCGTGAGTTTTTCGTATTCTGTAAACAGTGCGGGTAAATCTTCTTCGCGTATGGAATAATCCGCATTAGACGGCGCAACAACAGGCTCAACTGAAATATTTTTAAACCCCAAATCTGCAAGATGAAGAACGTCTGCGGCGAAATCAAGATTATGCCGCGTATACGTGCCGCGGACGTAGTAGTTTTTATCGACGCGTGCTTCGACAAGGGCTTTTATTTTTGGAAGAATTTCATCGTAGCTTCCGCCGTTATTTGAAAATTTTCTCATGCGGTCGTTTACATGCATACGCCCGTCAAGACTAAGCACCACATTGTCGAAATTTTTATTTATGTATTCGATATTTTCGTTCGACAAAAACGCGCCGTTAGTTGTAAGCGTAAAACGAAAATTTTTTTCGGCGGTAGCTTCGCGGCTTCTGCCGTATGCCACAATTTCTTTTACAACATCAAAGTTTAACATCGGTTCTCCGCCGAAAAAATCAACTTCAAGATTGCGGCGCGTACCGGAATTTTCAACTAAAAAATCAATTGCCTTTTTTCCAATTTCAAAAGGCATAAGCCCTCTATCATTTTCTGAATAATTTCCCTGCCCGGCGAAGCAATACGCGCAACGTAAATTGCACTCATGCGCAATATGCAAACACAGTGCCTTAACAACGGGGCGACGGTTTTGTAAATGCGAAAAAACTTCGCGTTG
Organism: Defluviitaleaceae bacterium; assembly: GCA_009779835.1. Classification (GTDB taxonomy): domain Bacteria; phylum Bacillota; class Clostridia; order Lachnospirales; family WQUN01; genus WQVC01. Next base: position 42,406 of record WRBD01000006.1, read on the forward strand.
TTTTTCCGGCACGAAAAGTAAACCCGCTTCAATAAGACCGCGAATTTCTAACATAACCCCCGACGGCGCGTCAATCTCATCGTAACGTGATGGGGCTTTTTGCATTTTTTTAAGAGCGCAAAACGCGGCGTCGTCAACATGGTGTAACGCGCCGCTGTTTACGTCAAGCACCATGTTTCGCCCACAGATGCTAAAACAGTGAATCATTAAATTACGCGCTTACGTTTGCGCGGGAAGTTCTTTTTATACGGCTATTAGTTGGCTTTGTTTGAAGCGGCTGTAATGCGTCCGCCTGTTCGCAGTTTTGATTGGCAACCGTGCATGAAGTTTTGCACGCAGATTGGCACGAAGTTTGACATTCGCCGCAACCTATGCCGTGTTTTTTTTCTTCACTTATTCCATTAAAAATAGTTTTTATGTGCTGCACATCTATCATTCCTTTTATTGTAATTTTTCTGTTAGTTCACCTATTACTCTGTCGGCTTCAGCGTAGGGTACTTGGCATGTTCCAACTTGTTTGTGTCCGCCGCCGCCGTAGCTAAGAAGAACAGAGCCGACATCAACCGTGGCAGAGCGGTTTAGAATGCTGTATCCGCAAGCTATGGCGCAGTTTTCTTTGTTTTTACCGTCAACAATCCACATTGAAATATTTTGCTCGGGATATAGACTGTATACAAGGAAACGATTGCCCGCATTTATTACTTCGACTCCGCGCAAGTCTGTGACAATCACGTTTCCATGGATTGTGGTTTGTTTATGAACCATGGCTTTAAATAGTTCTGTTTGCTCGAAGTACAGTTCCACGCGTTCTTTTACATCGGATGCGCCAAAATTTCAGTGATTGGCTTTGTACGGCACATATCAATTAATTCTTCCATAAGGCTGTAATTGCTTATTCGAAAATCCCGGAAACGCCCAAGTCCCGTTCTGGGGTCGGAGAGGAAGCCCAATAAGACCCAGTCTTTGGGGTTTAGGATATCATCGGCGGTTAATTTTCCGGCATCTACTTTGTCAACTTGTTCAAGCATTTCATCGAATTTTGTGAGGTCGAATCGGTCCTTGAAGTATTCGTAAACTACCCGCGCTGCGCTGTCCATTTTTCTCAGCGAACCAACGAAACCTTCGGGCTTGCCGATTCTTTCCCATTCGCTGGTGTGGTGGTCAAACCACATTCCGCAACCCGCTACATACGGCACGTTTGCAAGAATATCATTCGCGGTAACGCGAACATGACCATCCTGTAAATCCTTCGGGTGGACGAAACGCCACTTTCCGATAAGCCCTATTTCGCGAAGAAGCACAGCACATGCCAAGCCGTCAAAGTCTGACCTTGTAAGTAAATCCATAGGAATCCCTCCGAGTTTTATTTATATATCCCGACTCTCACCAAGCCGTATTTTGCAAGCTCATTTTCCGGGTTCAAATATAATGCTTTTTCAAATGAATACTTTGCTTGAGTGTATTGCATTTTATTAAAATACCGAACTCCCTTGTTGTAATGCATTTTAGCACGAAAAACTTTATTACGCCACTGTGCGGATATATGCACCGAGCCAAGCACACAAAGTATCAGCGCGGCAATAACCACAGGAATGCTTGGAATTATGAAGCCCACGAAAACCAGCAGAAAGCCTATTATTCCAAATGCGGGGTTTATCGTGACGGAATCCGCAGCCATTCTGGCGTGGGTTTTAATGTTTTGTGTATAGTTGTCCAAATCGTTAGGGGTGCGTGTTTTTTGCTTTTCGTCGTAATTTTGCGGGCGCGGGCGGGATGGTGGCACAGGGACATCTTTTTTTAGAATCTTGTATTCAGAAATTTGCCCCATATACAGCTTAAATAATATACTGATTACCGATTTTAGGTTTTGCCCCTTCGCGGAACACACTTTCTTCGATACCTTTAATAGATAATACCGCTCTTCTTCATAACTGTCCAGCGGGGAAATTACTATTCTGTTATCATCGGATCGATAAGAAATATCGGTGCGCATAACATAGCCATCTGTGTCGGTTACTTCCATGTTCTTTTCGTTTACGGAACTCTCATCGAGTGGAATATTGAAGCGTATATACCAATGAACGGTTTCTATATCGCCTGTTCCCGTTAATTTTACCTTGATTTTATCTTGTAATTTAGGGTCGGAGACAGCTACGCGGATTTTTGGATTGCTTTTTCCCAGCATGTCGCCCTCCGTTTGTATGTTTGTTGTGAAATCATAATACATTATTTGGGTGAAATGTACAATAAAAAAAGAGGAGAAAAATTCTCCTCTTAAACTATTTCTAATTTAATGTCTCCGCCGAGTGATGTTAAATCTTTTTCGATGCTTTCGTAGCCGCGTTCTACGAATTCGGAGTTTTGTACAATTGTTTCGCCGTCGGCGGAAAGAGCCGCAAGAACTAATGCCGCGCCGCATCGTAAATCATGCGCTGCTACGTTTGCGCCGCGAAGTCGTTCTACTCCGTCGATTTCAAACGTTTGCTTGTCGGCTGTTAAATGAATGTTCGCACCCATTTTTCGTAATTCAGGTACATGGCTGTTTCTTCCTTCAAAAATTGTTTCCGTGATTTCGCTTCGTTTGTCCGCGATGGATAGCGCAGCCACGAATTGTGCCTGCATATCGGTCAGGAAGCCGGGGTGAACTTTTGTGATTATTCGCCCGGCGGCTTTTAGACGTTTCGGTGCGTGAAGTGTAACAGAATTTTCTTCTGCGCGTAAATTGCATCCCATTTCCGAAAGATACATCGTAAACGGCGCGAGTTCAAACGGGCGTACATTTGTAAGTTTGATATCGCCTGTGGTCATTGCTGCCGCGACAAGATAAGTCCCCGCGACTATTCTGTCGGGAATAATTTCGTGTGCGATTTTTTTGCGGAAATTTTTATTCGTGCCGTTAATTATAATTGTTCCCGTTCCCGCGCCTCGAATTTCCGCGCCAAGTTTTTTTAAGAACAACGCAAGGTCTGAGATTTCCGGCTCGCGGGCGGCGTTTTCAATTACGGTTTCGCCTTTTGCTTTCACTGCGGCAATTAAAAGATTTTCCGTCGCGCCAACACTTGGAAAGTCCAGTTTAATTTTCGCGCCGTTTAGTCCGTTTTCACCGATTTTGCAAAAAAGTTTTTTTTCCTCTTCGCAAATTTTCGCGCCCATCGCTTCAAGGCCTCTTATGTGCAGATTAATTGCCCGCTCGCCGAGGTTGCAGCCGCCTGGCAACGCCAAATTTACTTTTCCCGTTTGCGCAAGCAATGCGCCCATAAATAAAATGGAAGAGCGCATTTTTTTCACACATTCGTCGGGAATTTCGTGGCTTAAATCTTTTGCGGGGTAGATTTTTAGCGTGTTCTCCAAAAATTCTGTGCGAAAACCGATTCCCTCCAAAATTTTTATTGTTTCGAGGGTATCGGAAATTCGCGGGCAATTGTGAATTATTGTTTCGCTTTCGTTCAGGCACGCGGCGGCTAGAATCGGCAACACAGAGTTTTTTGCGCCGCCAATCGAAAGCTCGCCCGAAAGACGCTTTCCTCCGCGTATTCGGTATTGTCGCATAGCCTTCACATCTCCCCTTGTTAGGCATGTGATACTATATGCCATGCCTTGACAAGTGGTGACGGGCTGTGAAAGTTAGCGGGGTTACATATTTAGTTGCATCGTTCGCAACCGCCGTGCGGGCAAAACGTCGGGTAGATACCTACCAGAACCCTCGCAAGGCGTGTGAGGTCTGCTGTGGTTGGCTGTCCTTCGCCGCAGGTTATGTTTGCGGCGCGGAGGTCTATTGTTACGTAGTATTTGGCAAGATAATGTGCAAGAATTGTTGCGCTTTCGGAGGTTACGTGTCCGCTGCCGCCGACATCGCCCTTTTTAGGCGGCTGAACCCTTACCTCGCCATTTACAATATGAATATTCAATTTATCTCCGTTTACATTTTCCGGTGTATTTTCACCACCATAAGCGTTCCCGAAGGTTACAGTTATCGGAAGCTTGCGATTGGTAGCCATGTTCGGACAAACCGAGAAAGTTAAAGTCAACAATTCGCCGTTTAGAATTATGTTTTCCGTTCGCCCCTCCCAACCCATGAATACATAATCTCCGACGTCTATTAAATCATGGGGAGGGGTAAAACTGACTTGCAAGTCGGCGTTGGCTAAGGTGTAATTTTCTAGGGTAAGTTCGTCGGGGAACTCGATTCGCATGAACATTGTCGCAAAGCCGGGGTTGTCGGAAATTCGTATTTGTACTTTGACTTCATCGCCTGGGTCTGCAAATACCGTGGAGACGGTCAAAGTCGATACGGTTGGGTCTGGCGTAGAGATTGGTGTGGGTGTTGGGGTAGGTGTCGGATCGGTTCCGGCGGGGACAACTTTAATTACGATACCGGTGATTGTAAGGTTTGCATTGGCGGGAGTTGCGCCCAAGGTGATATCGCCGTTTGTTGAGGCGTTAATCGTTGCTTGTAATTGTTCGCGGGTCAAATCAAGGGTTTGCGAGAATGGGTGGGTTGAACCCGAGCCTGTTGTCGTCGAAGTCCATGCATTAGTTTGACCGGTAACGCTTTCAAGACGGATTTGCGAAGAACCCGCAACATTCAAAATTCCTGTGTATTCAATTCTTATATTGTTGCTTGTTCCGCTTGGTAACGCAGCAAGCAGCGCGGAAGCTCTGAGTCTTACTCCCTGCGAAGTCCCGCTTCTTCCGATAAATGCTATCGAACGGGTAGGCTCGTCATTTCTAGTTATTGAACCGCCGGAGCCTATACCGGTTCCTCGCGTTATCGGGTGGAGAGTTCCTGATTGTATATTGCTCCAGTCCGGGTCAGTTTGCATATCGTAAACCATGCCGGGCTGCGGGGTTGGTGTTGTGGTGGGTGTCGGTGTAGGAGTGGGTGTAGGAGTTGGGATGGGTGTCGGTGTAGAAGTGGGTGTAGGAGTTATAGTGGGTGTCGGTGTCGGTGTGGGTGTCGGTGTCGGTGTAGGAGTGGGTGTCGGTGTAGGAGTTGTGATGGGTGTTGGTGTAGGAGTGGGCGTAGGAGTTGGGGTGGGTGTAGGAGTTGTCGTAGGAGTTGGAGTGGGTGTAGATGTCGGCGTAGGTGTCGGTGTGCGTTGCGGGAAGAACCTAAACGCGTCCCACATCTCACTACCCGCATGACTAAATAAATTATTCCAGCCGATGACATTATTTGGGGTATTCATAAAATTGTTGTGAACATCAAGCCACCCAAGCGAAGGATTATTTGACACATCCAGTCCGGTTAATTGATTTCCTCCGGCAAAAAGTGCTTGAAGCGCAGAAAAGTGTTGAAGCCCTGCAAGGCTGGTTATATTTCGATTTCTTACATCCATATCCGGTATCGAATTTACATGGCTTAGAAAAACGGGTGCAGGTGCGGGAACGCCTATTATTTCTCTTACCGCCGCAAGGAAATTGGGGCATGTGAAGTCGGCGGTTATGTTAACTTCCGAGCGTTGCGGGAAAAACCTAAGCTCACTCCCATTCCACCCGACAACATCATTCGGGGTATTCATAATATTATTGTGAACATCAAGCCACCAAAGTGAAGGATTGTTTGATACGTCTAATTTGGATAATTGGTTCCCGCTGGCATCAAGTCGCGCAAGCGCAGGGTTGTTTGACAAATCCAACTCGGTTAAACGATTGCCCGAAACATCTAAATCCCTAAGCGCGGAAAAGTGTTGAATCCCTGCAAGGCTGATTATATTGAGGTTCGCGATTTGCAGAGTATTTATCGTATTTACATGATGCAATAAAATGGGTGCATGTGGTGGGATTTCCAACCCATTTCTAATCACCCAAATGAAAGTAGGACAAACAAAGTCGGCGGTTATGTCCATATTGGCATTGAAAGATGTTACTTCGTTAGGGTTGCCGGTTTCTTCATAGTAATTTTTTGCCGTCACAGGAAAACCCCATGCAACCAATATAAAAATCATATAAATACATAAAAACCTTTTCAAACTACTGTACATACTATTTATCCCTCCATCTTCCTTTCTCAGTCAATTGTAGCACTCGAAGTTATGATGTCAATAAACTTTTAAATCTTTGACATTGGTATAAAAGAGGGTTTAAAATTATTTCGGGTGATTTTCATGCGAAAAATTTTTGTAATCGGTGGGCCGACTGCGAGCGGAAAAACGGCGGTTGCTGTGGAGCTTGCGAAAAAAAAATACGGAGAGGTTATTTCTGCGGATTCCATGCAGGTTTACATGGGTATGGATATAGGTACTGCGAAGCCCACGGAAGTTGAAATGTTGGGAATTCATCATCATTTGTTAAGCATAATTAAACCAGACGAAAATTTTTCCGTTGCAGAGTTTCAAAAACGTGCGGTCGATGCAATTGAAAATATTTTTTCACGCGGAAAAATTCCGATTATAGCGGGTGGGACGGGATTTTATATTAACGCAGTTCTTTACGGCACGAAGTTTTCTTCCGAAGAGAGTAGGGAAGGGGAGTTACGTAAAATTTTCGCGGCGGAAGCACTTGAAAAAGGAGCAGAATTTTTGCATGTGAAATTACAAAAAAAAGACCCTGAATATGCCGCAACAATTCATGCAAATAATATTAAACGTGTTGCACGTGCTCTTGCGTACTGCGAAGCAACCGGCGGATTATTTTCCGAATACAACGCCGCGCAAAAAGAAAAAAAAACTGCCGCGCTTTTTGACGCGGTTTTTTTCGTGCTTTCGATGCCGCGCGAAATTTTGTATAAGCGAATAAATTCTCGCGTAATTGCAATGTTCGACACCGGGTTAGTCGACGAAGTGCGAAATTTGCTTGAAAAAGGTTATGACAAAGGGCTTGCGGCAATGCTTGGAATAGGCTATAAAGAGACAGTACAATTTATTAACGGTGAGTTAACGCAAACCGAAGCAATCGCGGCGATTCAACAAGCCACGCGCAATTACGCAAAGCGTCAGGAAACGTGGTTTCGCAACCAAACCCCGAATGCGTGTGTTTTACAAGCACACGGAAAAACTGCCGAAGAATTAGCGGAAGAAATTTTGAAAGGGAGATGACAATGGCAACAGTAAACTACCAAGACCAATTATTAAGTGCGGTGCGAAAAGAAAATATGCCCGTGACAATCTACTTAACGAGCGGCTTTCAAATACGCGGTTTAATTCGCAATTTTGACGCTTATGTAGTAATCGTAGAAAGCGACGGCAAGCAGCAAATGGTTTACAAACACGCGATTTCTACCATTGTTCCGTTGAAAACGATTGAGAATTTAGGTCATGTATAAATTTTTAACAAGCCACATGGGAATAAACCCCCAAGTGGCTTCTTTTGTGGCTGAGACGGAAGCAGAGCTTGCCGCGCTTTTCGCAAAGGCGGATGAAATCGCTGCCGTGAATCATCTAAAAGTATTATACGCGATGCAAATGGCGCGGTTAAGCGATTCACATTTCAACGATTCAACCGGATACGGTTATCACGATGAAGGCCGCGAAGTTTTGGAAAAAATTTTCGCAAATATTTTTCATGCGGAAGCGGCTTTGGTGCGTCCACAGATTATTTCGGGAACTCATGCGCTTGCGGCGGCTTTGTTTGGGAATCTTCGTCCGGGCGATGTGCTTTTTTCGCCCGTTGGCAAACCTTATGACACGCTCGAAAGCGTGATTGGAATTCGCACCGCGCCGGGTTCGCTTGCGGAATACGGAATAATTTACCGTCAGGCGGAACTATTGGAAAACGGTGATTTTGATTTTAACACAATTAACGCAATCCTTGACGAACAGCCAAAAATGGTGACAATTCAACGCTCGAAAGGATATTCGTGGCGGAAATCTTTCGCGCCGCAGGAAATTTTCGAATTAATTAAATGTATACGTTCGCGCTCTCCGCATACAATAATACTTGTTGATAATTGCTACGGCGAATTTGTTTCGGCGGACGAGCCTATTGAAGCCGACTTGCTTGCCGGTTCGCTGATTAAAAATCCCGGCGGAGGAATCGCGCCCGGCGGCGGATACATTGTCGGCAAGAAAAAATATGTAGAGGCAGCGGCGGAACGATTAACCGCGCCCGGCTTGGGAAGTGCGGTCGGCCCGACTCTCGGGCTTACACGAACGTTTTTACAGGGGCTTTTCTTCGCGCCGCAAGTTGTTTCTGCCGCCGTGAAAGGCGCGATTCTGACGGCGGCAGTGTTTTCAAAACTCGGCTTTGATGTGAACCCCGGCGTTTCCGATTTGCGTTCAGACATCGTGCAGGCAATAAAACTTGGCACTCCCGAAAATGTACAAGCCTTTTGCCGTGGAATACAAAAAGCCGCGCCTGTAGACTCCTTCGTTACACCTGAACCCGCGCCGATGCCGGGCTACGCACATGGCGTAATAATGGCAGGCGGCACTTTCGTTCAAGGTTCGTCAATTGAGCTTTCCGCCGATGCACCCATGCGCGAGCCATACATCGTATATTTTCAAGGCGGTCTGACCGCACCGCACTCGCAAGCGGGAGTTGTTTTTGCGTTACAAGAATTATTTAATGAAGGGCGAGTGAGTTTGTAACTTCTAGCTACACGTTCCGCATTCAATATCCCCCGGTGTCCCCAGAGCCGCTACGGGCATACCATTACGGTTTTTACACCCGTCTTCTTCAAGCCCGCAGATGTGAAACCGGCAATAATTACTGCCCTGTACCGGGGTTCTTGTGCAGGTGTCGGCAGAGAAGCCGGGGTGATTGTCGTTGTTGGCTTGGCATTTCTCGGCACCACAGCCTGACAAACTGAGTGCAATCGCCGTCAAGGCTGAAAGCAGAAACAGTCGGAAACATTTTTTCAACATCTTTGTTCCTCCCTCAAATTTTTTCTGTTATTTTAACAGAACTAACCTCTTATGGAAATAAAAATGAACGGAATGAAAAAAATGCACCGGAATAATTTCGCAAAAATGACACTGGTGTCATTGACACTTGTGTCATTTTTTACACTTTTAATTACAGCTTTCCCGTGTACCGCAAACGCCCAAGACACGGGCTTACTTTGGCTTGTTAACCGTGAAAATCCGTTGTGTGAAAATTTTCATCCGAGTGATTTGGTAAATTTTCGCGGTGTGGAGCTTCGTGCCGACGCGCGTGACGCATTCATTGAAATGCTTGCGGCAATGGAAGCAGAGAAAATTTATGGGTTGAAACTTCAAAGCGCGTACAGAAATTATTCTCGTCAAAGTACAATATTTGAAGAGAAAAAACGCGGCCTTGTTGCGAAGGGAAACAGTCCGGATGCGGCGACGGAAATCACGTCAAAATCCGTTCAGCCACCGGGCGCAAGCGAGCATCAGCTTGGTCTTGCGCTGGACGTTAGCATAAACGGGCAGCTTTCGCAGTCTTTCGCGGAAACGAAAGCGGGCATTTGGGTTGAAAAAAATTGTCACAAATTTGGTTTTATTATTCGTTATCCGCAATCAAAAACCGACGTTACATGCATAATTTACGAGCCGTGGCATTTGCGATATGTCGGGCATCCTCACGCGCAGATAATGAAAGAGAAATCGCTTACACTGGAAGAATATCATTTATATTTGTCAAAAATTGATATGTATGTTGTTTGGGAAAACGACGGATATTTTTTGGTATCGCATTCAAATTCCCCGCCGGAAAAAATAAACGCAATTTTTTCCGCAACATCATTCGGCGAAAACGCTTCGTTTATAATAACGGTGAATAAATCACCGCGTACATAACTTAATATTTGGAATAGTAGAAAGTTGCTTTCGGGGCAAAATATCAAAAGGCGAAAACTCGTCTAACATTTTTAGTTTGACAATTTAGGATTTTTTTGCTGTAATATGGGAAACATAATAAATTTGCATAAATTTGGTACACGAAGACTGTTTCGTAGACCTTTTTGTGCGAAAAATAAAAAAAGGAGAGAATTCCTATGATTCAAAAAAGCAAGACAAAACGCTTTTTGGCGTTGTTTGCGGCTGTTATTATGGCTGCACTGCTTTCTGCGGTAGTCGTATCCGCACAAGCAACATTTGACCTCGGTGATTTTGACCAATTTTCACCAGACGGCTGGCAAAACAGATGGAACACGGAAGAAACTGATGAACCTGCAGGCGGACGTATTCCGATGGAAGTATTAGCTTCCGCTACACATCTTGTGCTTGAGTTTTCAGATTTTCCCTCGAATGATGTTGAACTCATAATTATGGGTGACGGTAATGGTTGGAGCTGGAGGCAAGAAGATATATACAGCCCCGAAGACGGCGAATTGTCTGCAATGATTGACCTTGCTGCCACTGTTCGCGATTGGGAAGCTATAATCGGCGGCGACGGAGCAGCTATTATTTTGGGTTCGCACGGCTTGGCTGATTATATTGAAAGCGCGTACTTGATTCTTGAAGGCGGCGCAGGACCTATTGCTACACCCGCACCTACTGCTACACCTGCTCCTGTTCCTCCCGTTAGTACCGGAGCATCTGTTTTACAACTTACATTGGGTAGCACAAACTATACATTAAACGGTGTTGGCGGGACTCTTGAAGTTGCTCCTGCAAGCATTGACGGCAGAACAATGGTTCCCTTGCGTTTCATCGGTGAAACTCTTGGTGCAACCATTGACTGGAATGACGCTACCCGTACTGCAACATTCAAACTTGGCACGAATGTTGCCAACGTAACAATTGGCCAGCCCCTTCCCAATGATATGGGTACACCGATAATAGAAAACGGCAGAACCTTAGTTCCCGTAAGATTTGTTTCCACCGCTATGGGAGCAGAAGTTGATTGGGTTCCACCAAGCACAGTTATTGTTTCCTTTGGTGGCGGAGAAGCTAATGTTAATGTAGACCCCGGTCACGACCATGGCCATGACGATGATTGTGACGACCCCGATTGTGACCACGATTACGATGACGATGATAATGTTGAAGAAAACAACGACGATACTCCCGTTGTAAGTGGCGAAGTTATTTTTGAAGTAACTGCAAGTGCTGATTTAGCTGCTGAAATTATGGATCAAGAAGCAGAAGGTCTTAGCCTTGCAGGTCTTGATAACGGTGACGCGAGCATTCGTTTTGAAGGTGGCGCGTTAGTTGTTTACGGTCGCGCTAATACTCAATGGCCCGGATGGCAAGGTATTGATATAATGCTGGAAGACCTTGACCTGTCAGCAAGCGGCACTTACGCTTTAATAGTGGAAGGTGCAGGTACAGGCGCGCAACTTGGGCTTGAATGGCCTTTAGATGGCGACCCGTGGGATACCGGACGTGTAACCGGTTCTAATGGTTCCGTAACCATGACATTCTCCGGAAATCCACAAAACACCCCCGGAAAATCAGTTTCACCCGGTCAGTCCGAATGGAGAATCCGTGTAAACGTAAGGGGTTCAGATGCCATAAACGTAGGAGATTTTACAGTCTCAGCAATAAGGATTGAGAAAATTTCATAACCCGTAGTAAACGAAAAAAGTCCCGCCGGAGTTATTGACCTCGGCGGTTTTTTTTGTTATTATGACAAAAGAAAATCATCTGGCGCCATGGCCAAGCGGTAAGGCAGTGGTTTGCAAAACCATTATTCCCCGGTTCAAATCCGGGTGGTGCCTTTGAAAAAAGCCCCGAAATCATTTATGAGGGTACTGAAAAGTCCAAACAAAAGAACGCTGCAAAAAGCTGCTGAATAAAGAAAAACAGCGGCTTTTTGCGTAGTCAGAACTATTTTCACACGAAATTATTTAATCTCCCATCCTTCACTTCAAAAATTATTTCTGCTTTTTGCGCTAATTCTTTATTATGTGTGACGATTACGATTGTTTTTCCTGTTTTATGAATTTCAAGAATATGATTTAAAACTTCATCCTCAGATTCGGAATCAAGATTTCCCGTCGGTTCGTCCATGAGAAGAATATCGGGGTCATTAGCCAATGCGCGGGCGATTGAAACCCTCTGTTGCTGCCCTCCCGATAGTTCGTTGGGCTTTGAATTTGCTTTATCGGAAAGCCCGACTAACTTTAAAAGTTCGTCGGCTTTTTTCTTTTGTTCGTTTTGCGGAACTTTTCCGAACATCATCGCCGTTTGAATATTTTCCAAAGCGGTGAGATTTTGTAGCAGATTAAAAAATTGAAAAACAAATCCGATTTTTTCAGCGCGAATTTCCGATAATTTATTGTCGCTTAATTCAGAAATATTTATTCCGTCGATAAAAACATTTCCGCTTGTAGGTTTATCAAGGCCGCCGATTAAGTGCATCAATGTACTTTTTCCATGACCGGATTTTCCTATAATACACGAAAACGAAGCGCGCGGAATTTCCATGCTCACATTTTTAAGCGCGTGGGTCTTTATTTTTTTTCCGTAAATTTTATTTAAATTTTCAGTTTGGATTATTGGTTTATTCATAACTAATCGCCTCCACGGGTGCAAGAAGCATCGCCTTCCACGCAGGATAAATTCCCGAAATAATCGAGATTACAAGCGAGAACGTTATCGCCGTTAAAACTGAAGAAATTTCAAAGCTTGCTTCGGGCGATGCACCTTTTAAAAGATCATTAGCTCCGATTTGTGAAATAAATTCTCCCGCGAAAACAGATGCGAATAAACCTATTACAACGCCTGAAATTCCGCCGAACAAACCGTACAATCCCGATTCAAGAAGGAAAATTTTAAAAATAGTGCCGCGTTTTCCGCCGATTGCGCGCATAATTCCGATTTCGCGGCGGCGTTCGTAAACGGCAGTCATCATTGTGTTGATAATTCCGAAAGCCGCCGCAATCAACGCAACCGCCGCAACAAGCTGCAAAGTTATATTTACCGAACCCAAAATAGCAAGCACTTGACCTAAAAGCTGTTCGTCGGTTGCGATATGAACATTTGCTACACCTAAAATCGCAGCTTCGTAGCTTTCCATATTTGCAATATCATCAACCCTTGCAGAAATGTAAGAGATGTAACCTTCCCTTTCAAAAACTCTTTGCATAACTGAAAGCGGAAGAAATAAAGTTGCATCATCGTTGCTTTGGTTTGAGGCAAGGATTCCTTTTATATTAAAATTTTCATTGCGAATGGTTATTTCATCGCCAACGTTTAAATCACGCCGCGTCGCAAAATCCGAACCAATGATTGCGGCATTTTCATTTTGTGATGAAAAATATTCCCCCGCTGCCATTTTCCATTCGCGGAAAATTTTTGTTTCATCCGGCAATACTCCCACGACAACGGAACGAAGTTCCCTTACAGCGGCCTGCTGTGTCAAATGCGGGATTACTTCGATTCCTTCCAATTCGGAGATTCTTTCAAATGTTTCATGGTGCATGGATTCTGAAATTGTTTCGCCGGTTATAATCGCAATTAAATTAAAAACGCAAATATTTTCGGGCATAATTATAAAATTAGCACCCATTGCGTTTGCTTGTCTTGTAACTTCGCCGCGCATACTTCCGCCCAAAGAAAGCAACGCCACAAATGATGCCATTCCGATTGAAATTCCAAGCATGGTAAAAATAAATCTGCCTTTTCTTCGGAAAAGATTTTTTGCCACTAATTTTAAAATATTCATGGGATGTTAAAACCCTCCCTTGTGATTACACTTTCGATTATTGTTACATCTAAATTCGGCGCGTGTTCTACCGTTACCGTGTCGGTGTTCAAATTTACAGAAATATTTACAACCTCATCCAAAGCTGACAACGCATTTACAATTTTATTTTCACACCTGCCGCAAGTCATACCCCATACGGTTAATTCGGTGGTGGTTGTAGTTGGCTCTGTATTTTGTTCATTGGCTTGCAGTGTATTTTGTTCCGTTGTCAAATTAATAATAGTGTTATCATTTTCATTGCCATTGCAAGCGGAAAATATAAATACCACAGTAAATGCAATTAAAAGAGTTGTAATTTTTTTCATTTTAATTTCCCCTTTAAAATATTATTTGACATAAAAAAGCAAAGTAAACCATGCCCGAAAACAGGCACAGCATTCTCTTGTTTCATAATTTAGATTAATTATTAATTATTCATTTTCACATGGGTATCAACGATATTGGCAGTATTAATTCTAAGAATATCAGATTTCCTTAAATCTATAATTATTTGTACAGCAAGAGCGGGTCATTGTCAATGATTTTCAAAAGCCATTTCAATTCCGTTTTGCATGGTTTGTTCATTTAATGTGCCTTGAACCATAGCGACGATATAGCCATCCGCGTCAATGAAAAATGTTCTCGGAATAGATCTAATGCCGTAAGCACGCGATGCTTGCATTGATGTATCGAAATAAATCGGAAAAGTGTAATCACGACTTTGGAAAAAACTTTCTACGTGTTCGCGGGTTTCGTGTTGTCCGTCAATTAAATTTACTTTTATAATGTGAATTTCATCGCCCATTTCATTATGCAGTTGTTCAAAATAAGGCATTTCGGTTATACATGACGGACACCATGTCGTCCAAAAATTAAGCACGATAGGCTTTCCGAAAAAATCCGATAAACGAACTTCATTTCCATTCATATCCTGCATGGTAAAATCGGAGGCTTGCTGTTGTCTTTCCGATTCTTCTTCATTTACCGAATCCACCGCCGGAAGTAAATTATCGGCGATACTTTCCATGTTGCTTAATAAATTATATGAAATAGTTGCAATTACAAGAAGCATTGTTAAAATTAATAATACCAAAAGAACTTGCAATTTTTTATTCATAATTCCTCCTGCTTGATTTAACGCGCAAATAAAGTGATAAAACGCCCAAATACGCCTGTCATCATAAGAATGCCAATTACCACTAACAATCCGCCTGATAAAATATTTATTATGCGGTAATGTTTTTTTATAAACGAAAAAGCGTATTTCAATCGGTTAATTAATACAGCGCATACGATAAAAGGCAAGCCAAGCCCCATAGAAAAAATAAAAAGCATGAACATTCCCTCAATCATGTAACCCTGTTGTGAAGCCCTAAGAAGTGCCGCTCCGAGAAACGCGCTAACGCACGGTGTCCAACCGATTGAAAAAATAATTCCAAAAATAAAAGCCGAAAAGAAATTTAATGGCTTAATCATTCTACCTACTATATGTGGTTTTTTTTGTATTTTACTCATATAAAAATTTATTTGCAAAATTCCAATATAGTTAAGCCCGAACAAAACCACTATTAATCCGGTTATTATATTAACCTCAGTACCAAAGTCTGTTAAAAGCCGTCCGAGAAATCCGGCGAAAGCACCCAACGCAACAAACACAACGGTAAACCCAATCACAAAACCGATTGCATTAATCAATGGTTTAACGATCCGTGTGTCCCTTCCGTCTGCATTGCCGCTTCCTGCAAAATATATTAAATAAACAGGCAACATCGGCAGTAAGCAAGGCGATATAAATGTAATAATACCTTCTAAAAACAACAATACATATTGCATTCATTCACCCCATTGCTTTATAAATTAATTATAAGCATTTCATTAATTGCAATCAAGGGGCAGGTTTCTGCGTGTTACGTAAGCAAGCCAAGCATTTTCGATTTAATAACGGCTTCTTTTGCATTGTGTACACCTAAGCGCTTATAAACATGACAAAATTCCCGCTGGTCGGTGATTATTCGGGCAACGGTGTAAATACATCATTCAAATCCATTGGAGAAATTGCATACCAGCTTGTTAATCAAACACTTGTATATGTAAAAGTGGAGTAAGGAACTGTCCTTATAACTCCACTATAAGCCCAACCGGGCAATGATCCGAACCAAAAATATCGGGATGAATTGTTGCTTCGCGAATTGCGGGGCGCAATTCATCCGAGACTAAAAAATAATCAATACGCCAGCCGACATTTTTTTCACGCGCCCGTCCCATATAAGACCACCATGAATAAGCATCTTTTTTATCGGGGTGAAGATGTCTGAAGGTGTCAGTGAAGCCGGAATCTAAAAGCTGTGTCATTTTTTCGCGTTCCTGCGGTGTAAAGCCCGCGTTATTAACATTTGATTTTGCATTTTTTATATCTATTTCCTTGTGTGCGACGTTTAAATCTCCGCACAAAACTATGGGCTTATTAAATGCGCCAAGATATTTACGGAAATCATCTTCCCAGCGTTGCCTGTAATCAATGCGTAAAAGCCCCCTTTGTGAATTTGGTGTGTACACCGTGATAAACCAAAATTTTTCAAATTCAAGCGCGACAATTCGCCCCTCGCGGTCGTGTTCCTCTACGCCCATGCCGTATTTCTCTGAAAGCGGCTCTTTTTTTGTAAGCACAAGTGTCCCTGAATAGCCCTTTTTCTCCGCGGAATTCCAAAACGCATGATAGCCGGGAAAAATAAAATCCGCTTGCTCGGGTTGCATTTTTGTTTCTTGTATTCCGATTAAATCATATTCGCCGTCATTAAAAAAATCCATAAAACCCTTGCCCATGCAAGCGCGAAGCCCGTTCACATTCCATGAAACCATTTTTAGAATCATAAAAGCTCCTTAATCAATAAAGTCTGGTGCGACAACCAACGGAACACCGCTAGGAAATCTTCTCAACTCAGACAATGCTATTTCTGTTTCGCTTCTGGGGAAAATACTTGATGCTTGCGAAAAAAACGACCCCATGAACGAATAACTGGAAAGACTGGGATAATACGCCGATACTCCGGTCAAGGCTTCAAAATCAGAAAGAGCTTTGTCCCAAGTACCGACTTCATCAATCAAGCCTATGTCCAGTGCTTGGCGAGGCGCAAGCAAACGACCGTCCGCGAATCCGCGCACAACTTGTTCGTCCAAATTACGACCTGCTACTATCAACTCCACAAAAGTATTAAAATTCTCGTCTATAATACTTTGGAATACCGCTTCCTGTTGGGTTGTTATTTCCAGTCCCATTGCTCCGGCGGATTTATGCTCGCCCGAATCTATCGCAACAGTGCGTATGCCCAGCTTTTCAAAAAGCTCTTCCGTATCATACACCGTCATTACCACACCTATCGACCCTGTCATACTCGTGCGCCCTGCCGTTATATAATCAGCCGCCATACTTATATAAACACCACCCGAAGCACATACAGTAGACATATACGCGTGTACAGGCCGTCCGGTTTCTTGTTTATAATCCATCAACGCAAAGTACATTTCGTCGCTGTGGTAAATCGTTCCACCGGGCGTATTCATGTAAAGTAATATTCCCTTGTTGTCGGGGTTATCCGCTAATTTTTGGATGTATTGTATCGTAGCGTCGTGGTCGTAACCGCCTTCACCGAACCCTCGCTCATTGAAAATAATACCCTCAATTTTAATAACCGAAAAACTTTCCCCTGCCGGGATATTGACATCTCCCGTTGCGACTATAACAACAAGAAAGAAAAGAAAGATAAAGAGCAACCCGACTTTTAAAACACTCTTCATCAAGTTGACGAATGCCGTTGCATTTTCCATCGCGACACGAAACCCGTTGGGAGAGGGTGGGGGACAGTACGGAACTTTTCGGGGTTCGGCAATCGGCGGGGTTGGCTGTGCGTTTTGTTCATCCATTTTTTACACTTCCTATCTTTTTGGTGGATTATCGGCAAACGCCTCTACTATACTTTGATAAATAGCCTGCGCAAGCTGTAATTGGTATGCGGAATCGGAGAGTCGAGCGGCTTCGGCAGTGTTTGTCAGGAATCCAAGTTCGAGCAGTACGGCGGGCATTCTTGTTTCGCGCAGAACAACGAAGTTCGGTGCGTTTTTTATGCCGCGGTCGTTCGCGCCGGTGGTTCGGATTTTATTTCGCTGAACAATCTCCGCAAGACGGCGGCTGTTCATACTGTTGTTGGCGGCGGCTTCAAGTTCGCCCACAGTGTACCATGTTTCGATGCCATGAACTTCCGGGTTGATTACACCGCGCCGAATCTCTGCCGCGTTCGCGTGAATTGAAACAAATAAATCCGCATCTATATTATTTGCAAATTCCGCACGATTTAAAAGCGAAACATAGGTGTCGTCGCGGCGGGTCATGTAGGCGGTGATAAACGGGTCTGCTTCAAGAAAATGCATTACCATCTGCGAAACGGCAAGAGCCAGCTCTTTTTCGGTAACACCGTTTTGAATCGCACCGGGAGCAGAACCGCCGTGCCCAGGGTCAATCACCACAATAAACGGCGAAACCTCACGTGGTAAATGTGCGCGAATTATATAGTAATTTTCGTCTTCGTGAATTGAAAATGTCAAAACACGGGCTTTATTAAAAGATAAATGAACGTGTCCGGAATCATCGCGCGCAAGCGAGACAGAATTAATAAAACCATCCAAAACGCTGATATCGCCGCGTCCGAGAACATCCGCACTTGGCGGAAGAACAAAGGTATATCGGAAATTCAAATAATCGTTGATTTGCGCGAGTTCGTGTATATTCATATCAAAATCGCGTGAAATACGCAACTCGCGGTTAACGGAATCATAGCGAACACCCGAAACGCCGCGATGCATCATAAACGCAACGGAATTTGCGCTACTTGCAAGGCTGAACGAAGGCCAATTGTCCCGCACATACACGCGAACATACGCCGTGCCGTCGTCACGCTCACCTGTCGAGAAACCTGTTGCGAAAATTCCGTTCGCGAAAACTCCGCTGACCGCATCCATTTTGGAGTTATCTATGTTAACTGTGATAAAATGCGGGAACCCTTCGGTTGAAATGTTGATTGCGGGCAGAACTTCGCCCTGAATTACCAAAGTATCAGAATATGCGTCCGAATGTGCAAACACGTTGTTGATTCGATTCTGCGAAAACGACACAGTAAGCAGCATTCTGTCGGCGGAAAGTGAAATGCTGTACTCTGCTGAGCCTACAACATCAAAGACAACCCGCGTAACCCGCGGCGTTTGTGAAAATTGTGAAGCGCGAACCCCGCTTACAGGAACAATACCGGGCGCATAAAAATCTCCAGAAATAAGTGCGACCGCGTTATGAATGTCCACAACAAGCCGATTGTCGGGCAACAAAAAGTGCTGCACCTCTGAAATCGCGGAGGTCGCTCTGATTACATAAGCCGCCGTACCCGTCTCAAGTGGTGTTTGCAAAGTGGATATGGTCGTTTGCGGGAAAGCCATTGTCTGAATTGCGGAAGCGGAAATATTTCGTGCTAAGTTCGAAGAGTTTTCTCCCTGTGAAACTGTCACTCCCGGCGGAGGAAGCTCGTCCGTACCGGGAATGCTCTCCCACGGGAGTTCTTCGTTATCGGATACAGTGTCTTCGTATTTTTCGGGTAGGGTAGGGGACTCGTCTTCGTTTTTCGGTAATTCGGCGCGCGGTGGCAAAGGAATATACGGAATTTCGGAAAATGCCGATAAAACTTCCGGTTCATTCGTGCCGGTATTAGTGTTCGCACCGTTTCCGTTCCCGTTTCCTGTAGAATTAACAAAAGCCGCCCTTTCCGTAGAATCCCAATCGACATCAAAACCAAAAACTTCCGCCGGAAAACGAAGCGGAACCATTGTTCTGTCGTTGTAGATAATAGCCGGAATGTCCATCTCGATGAAAGTTCCGTTTAAATTCGCGTTTATTTCGTCAATGGTCAAAACCAAAACATCGTCGCCGTAAAAAAGCGAAACCTGCCTGTGTCCGCTGTGCCAGCCGACAACTCCGCCAACGCGCTCGAAAACTTCACGGACAGGCACAAGTGTCCTGTCGTTTAAAATAATCGGCGGTGCGGTTAAATCCGGAACCTCAATACCGTCTATAACCAGCCGTACCGACGTTGCCTCCGCACTCAAAACGCCCGGCATAAAAATCAAAATAAGCACAAATAGAAAAAGAAACTTCCCACTCAGCTTTTTCAACGGTGAACCCCCCTTGTTGTCATGATATGTAGAATAACCGTATAATAAGCAGAAATAACCCGTTTAGTCAATGTTTGCAATAGAATTGTAATAAATGATATAATTTGCGGCGAAGGTGGTGAGCATATGGGAATGACTGACAGGCAATTTGACGCGTATCACGCGAAGTTGCTAACGATTTTAAAATAAAGAAGGACATCAATTAACGGTGTCCTTTTTTAAATTTGGAGAGAGGAGATTAACGATGAAGAAAAAAATGATTGTATTTTTAATTTCTGTCGCGGTTATGCTGTTTATATTTTCATCAACAGCGTTTGCCATGCAAAACGGTTCTGTCGGTATGCAGGGCTTTGAGGGTGAATACGCGCTTGGCGAACCGGAAGAAATTGTAGAAATAATTGTACAATTCCGAACGCCGCCCGCCGTTGCATTGCGACTTATACAGGAGCGGGAACCGATACGCGTATTCTCCGAGGATACCTTTGAGGAACAGGCTTTGGCGGCTCATACGGAATTTCATGCTCAATTAAATCAGTTTCCGATACCTTTAAGCGACGCGCCCGTTATAGAAATTTTCGGCGAACATCACAGGCTGTTTAATGGTGTTTATATGCGTGTTCCTGCTGGTATAGTCGAGATGATTGCGGAATTGCCCGAGGTTTTCGGCGTGTTCCCGAATGTCACGTTTTACCCTATGAACGCGCCTGCACCGGAAATTAATTTTATGAGGGAAGCACGGGAATATCTTGGTATTGACTACATTAACAATAATTTGGGTATAACAGGGAACGGGGTGCGCGTTGGTATACTTGATTCGGGCATTGAACATGACCACCCCGAATTTAAAAGGTTTCAAAGCCCGGAGACAGGGTTAATTCGCGGCGGTGAACGCTCTTGCAATGCCGCTTCAACCGACCCATATGATATCGCACGAGCGCACGGAACCACTGTTTCCGGTGCGGTAATAGGTATCGCTCCTAATATTGAACTATGGCACTATCGTTTAGATTTGCATGAGGCCGGCGGCGGTTTGAGTCCTATCGCAGCCGTTGAAGCGGCGCATGAAGACGAAATGCAAGTCATGAACCTAAGTTTTGGTGCGTTTATACACCACCCTTTTGACCCCTTAAATACGGTTATAAATTTGGCAGTTATGGACGGAATCGTTGTTGCTGTTGCCGCAGGAAATCTGGATATACACTGGGGGACAAGAGAAGACTTTACGATTAACACACCCGGAACCGCACCGCTAGCAATAACTGTAGGAGCCGGGAACGCAGGTCATGATTATCCTTGTTTCTCAGATTCATTAAGAGAATATTCGGCTCGCGGGCCGATTGAACGCACATTTCATATTAAGCCGGATATTATTGTCACAACCGGGGTAACCGTCCCAACGGTAGGCGGCGGTTATGCTTCGGGTCAAGGCGGCACTTCCCATGCTGCGCCAATCATTGCGGGGCTTGCCGCGTTGATTTTAGAGCAAAATCCAAACGCCTGTCCGGGGGAAGTCAAAGCTCGAATATTGAACACTGCCCGACCGATGCTGGAAGTAAACCCAAGCAACGTTTTTTCTGTTGGCGCGGGGTTTGCTCAGCCGTTTGAAGCTTTGACCCAAGAAGCTTTTGCCACTGTGGAACATCCCGTTCCCGTAATGGGAGAGCAAAACGTTCCGCTTGAAACTTCAACGATGGCATCTTTAAGCTTCGGGCATGTTTTTAATTCTGCGCAAATGACCGTAACAATTCATAACGCGGGAGCAGAAACATGGGTGCCGCAAATTTCTTTTAACGGCAATCATGACGGCGTTGAATTCACTGTTGAACCAAGCGGAGAAAATACATTTACCGCATGGATTTCATTTGCAAGCGACGCAGCACACCGACTGTATCAAGGAAATATAATTTTCACAAACGGTGCTGGAAAAATTACCATGCCCTTCGCCGCAAGATACAGTGGGGAGCTGGCGGACATTACCGACCGCTTTGAATGTGCCAATTTTCTTGCGCTAGTAAGGGAGATAATCAATGTACCGTATCCACAACGCGTATATCGGCATGTGGTCAGCACGATAGAGACACTGTACGGTTCTGAAAGAGATATAACCAGCCTTGCGGGGATTGAATATTTTTCCGAGCTTACCACCCTTTATGTTGGAAATAATAATTTTACAGAAATTGACTTATCCGCAAATACTTCGCTTTTAACACTTTATGTTGGAAATAATAATCTGACGGAAATTGATATATCTGCAAATACCGCATTGCGGAATATTTTTATTTACAATAATAATTTGACAACCATTGATGTATCGGATATTTCAAATTTACTGACTCTTGATGTACACATGAACAAAATGACGTATCCGAATGATGTAATCGGTTGGCAAAAACATTTTCAGTCGGTAGGAAATCAATTCCGGTACTTTCCCCAAAGACCAACTTCTGCGATACCTCGTACCATTACCGGCTTTGTGGACTCGGGGAACGGCAATGGTCTTGTGGGCGCGCATGTGACGTTGGTTGACATGGAAACAGGAGTAAGAACCGCCGTCACAACAACAAACGCGATGGGGTTTTATAATTTTACCAACATACCGGACGGTACTTATCGGATTGTAACTACCATGAACGTACGATGGGCAAGTATATCCGATGCCGTTGTAATGAATAACGATTTCCATATGGTGAACCTTACGAATTCCGGTAGCGGTGGTATCACGCCCCGCGCACTTTTGGTGCGATTGACGGGCCTGTCTAATCAGAATCCGCCCGGTACGGATGTTCGCATTGGTACAACAAGATTTACCGCACCCGCAGTAAACGCAACAGACAATTTCTGGCGGATTCATGGGTTCAATCCGGTCGGAATCGGCACCGTAACCGCAACCTCACCCGGCTTTTTAAGCAGTTATATAGATGTGACGGCGGATGATTATATAAACAATCTCGCGATTATCAGCCTGCACTTAGTTGAAGACAAACCTTTTATCCTCGGCGATGCAAATGGCGACGGACGTGTAACCTCCGCCGACGCTACCACGATCGCAAAGCATTTAGCCGGACACGATGTAGACATTTGCTTGCTTGCCGCAGACATAAACGGCGACGGAGAAGTAGACATTGAAGATCTTATCTTGCTTGCGCGGATGTTGGTCGGTCGTTAGGTAATCATAAAGAAAGACACCGGCATTAATTACCAGTGTCTTTTTTAAGGCTTCCCGCCCTTAATAAAATTACTCTACCTGTTCGATGTTTTCAGTATAAATCAAGCGTTTAACCAAATGTCCCGAGAAGGGGATTATAGCTTCTTCTTGACGAATCTCGCCACGTGTAATCATGCTGCTTAATACGGCAGAGATGTCCTGCTCTGAATATTCCGGGTTGCTTCTTGCAACAACACTAACTGTTTTTGTAAAAGTCGGAATAACTTCATCTTTCTTTTTAACCCAACCAAGGTTTTTAATAATTGCGCGTTTTATTGCGTCGCTTCTGCCGCTTGACGGAATCACGCGAGCATACCAGTTCGCCGCCTCCGCCAAAAGCGGGCTTAACGAACCGTCTACGGCGTAAACGCCTACTTTTTTATCGTTAAAATTACGCAAGAATGCGACAATACTTTGAAAATGGCTGTCTCCGGTAAAAAGGATAAAATGCTTGGTGTCCTGTTGCCTGAAAAGACGTTGATAAATATGGTCTAGCATGATGAAGTCTGTATAATCCTTGGTTTTCTCGCCCTTAGAACAGTCGATGATGCTGTTTGAAATATTTCTTAACTTAACAATGTGGTCTTTAATTGACTCGTGCGAAAAATCGGCAAAAAATAAAACGTCTTCTATTTGCCCTTTGTCTTTCACATGATTGAACCAGTCTGCAACGTCGGGGTCTGTTTGGTATTGGTTACGGCAACCGTAAAACCATGTTTCATAATCCACAAAAACCGTTGTGCGTACTTTTTCAAATGTTTCTTCTTTATGATTTACCAAATACTGCATAATAACCTCCAAATCGCGGAGGACGGGAAGCAAAGAACCCTGCCGTTAAAGCAGGGTAATTTTCGTATAATCTCAGAAACCTTGCGGCAACTACTTTCCGTTTACAGCGTCTTTAATTTTTTTGCCGGCTTTGAAGGTCGGAGCCTTAGAAGCGGGAATTTTCATGGGCTGACCGGTTTGTGGGTTGCGGCCCTCGCGCTCTGCGCGTTCAACGACGCTAACGGTCATGAAGCCAACCAATTGAACTTTTTTGCCATCAACCAAAGCTTTGGTGACAACATTTTCAAACGCAGAAAGGAATTTTTCCGCATCCTTCTTGGTTAAATCCGCTTCACCTGCAACTGCCGCGATAAGTTCTGTTTTGTTCATTACAAAATCCTCCTTTAGATTAGCCGCTTGTCATTGCGTAATAATAACTATCTTTCAGTATTTATAAACGCTTCAATGGCGTTTGTCAAGGAAAATTCAGCATTTATGTCTAAAATGTTAGCAAGAGCCGCCAAAGTTAACAAAATGTTACCAAATTCTTCATTGTTGTTAATTGAATTGTCAAACATTACACGAATTTGGTTAATCATTTCTTCGGCGGAAGGAAGCTCCCGCTTGGAACGTTTAATAACTTTTGAAGCCCGCACAAGCGCAGGCAACGCTTTCGGAACGGATTTCATATTCGAAACCGCCGAACCCTCACGCTCTTTTTCCTTATTTGCTTCCCAAATCTTCTTAACATCTTCAATATTTTCCGCGCTATCCTTCCCAAAGACATGCGTATGCCTGCTGACAAGTTTCCCGGAAATCCCTTCAATTACATCTTTAATAGTAAAATCCCCTGCCTTCTCTGCCAGCTTTGCATGAAAAACAACCTGCAAAAGAACATCGCCAAGTTCATCCCTAAGCGCATCCATGTTCCCGCAATCAATTGCGTCAATAGCCTCATAACATTCTTCCAGCATATACTGACGCAAGCTCTCATGCGTCTGCTCTTTGTCCCATGGACACCCATCCTCGCCCAACAATACATCCATAATCCCCAAAAATTTTTCAAACTCCATTTTATCCCTCTTTAGAAATATGTAGTGATGGTAATGATTTTATGACCACGAAAGGCACGAAAAGCACGAAAAAAATATGAGAAAAATTTCGTGCCTTTCGTGGTTTTTTCTTTTGCAACAGTCTGTTTTTATTGTTCCATTTGTCTTCCCAAGAAATTCGCGGCGTTGACGGCGAGTTTACTTTCTACTTCACCCATTTTTTTATCGGGCGAGAGAAGAACTACTGCGCCAAGAACGTCGCCTTCGGCTATGATAGGTGCGATATATTCGTTGCTGTAAGTTGACGGGTCATCTTCTTCGAGAATTGGGACAAAGGACGCGTCTGTGCGCGTGGCGGACATTGCGTTGCGTTGGTTGATGGTGCGTTCGAGAGCAGATGAAATATTTTTATCCAAAAATTCTTTACGCGCCCCGCCCGAAACAGCAATGATTTGGTCTTTATCGACTATGCAGGTGATATGCCCGGAAGTTTGCGAAAGGGTTTCGGCGTATTCTTTTGCAAAAGTGCCAAGTTCCCCAATCGGCGAGTATTTTTTTAAGATGATTTCGCCCTCGCGGTCAGTGAAAATTTCCAAAGGGTCACCCTCTCTTATCCTTAGTGTTCTGCGTATTTCTTTGGGAATTACTACTCTTCCCAAGTCGTCAATTCGTCTCACTATTCCAGTAGCCTTCAAATTTATTTCCTCCTTATTTTCATATATAAAAATTTCATATAAAGCTTTTCATATTATCTGTAAAAATTACAGGAAATATACAAAATAGGGGAAGGCTGATTTTAACAGCCATTCCCCCGAATTTTTATATATTAATTTAATTTATACCGCTCTAGCCATTTCCGCCAACTTTGAAAACGCGGCGGAATCGTTTACAGCCATTTCCGCTAAAATTTTACGGTTAATATCAACCCCGGCTTTTTTTAAGCCGCTCATAAACCTGCTGTAACTTAAACCATGTTCGCGTGCGGCGGCGTTTATGCGTGTAATCCACAACCGGCGATATTCCCGCTTGGTTTGTTTGCGCCCGGCGAACGCGGCAGCCATTGCTCTCATCACGGCTTGCTTTGCCGCACGATATTGCTTGCTTCGTGCGCCAAAATATCCGCTTGCAAGCTTTATAGTTTTTTTATGTCTTTTTCTAGCGTTTATCGCGCCTTTTACTCTTGCCATAATCGTATTCCTCCTTAATTTCCTTAGTTTTTACGCATACGGCAACATTGCGCGTACTGCCGCTTCATTGGTTTTATCAACCATTCCCATTTTTCTAAGACCCATTTTACGCTTGGGTGTTTTTTTTGTGAGAATGTGACCTTTGTTGGCTTTTTGGTGCTTAAATTTGCCTGTCCCCGTTACTTTAAACCGCTTTGCGGCGGCCTTTTTTGTTTTTATCTTAGGCATATCTTCAACTCCTTTTATTCTACACGATTTGTTCGGATTTATCTGCTTTTTCTCTTTCGATTTTGTCTTTCTCCGCTTGTGTTTTCGGCGACATGAACATTGCCATGGTTCTTGCCTCCATTTTCGGGGGTTTTTCTACATTGCCGTACTCGGAAAGTTTTTGCGTGAGATCATTAAAAATAACATGTGCAACTTCCGTCCGCCCAAGCTCACGCCCGCGAAACCGTATTGTTATTTTAACCTTATCGCCGTCTTTTAAAAACTCTATGGCTTTTCGTACTTTTACGTTGATATCATGAGTGTCGATATTCGGAGAAAGTCTTATCTCTTTGATGTCTACTGTGCGTTGTTTTTTTCTGGCTTCCTTCTCTTTTTTCGACTGCTCAAATTTGAATTTGCTGTAATCCATTATTTTGCACACCGGCGGTTTTGCCGTGGGCGAAATTTTTACCAAATCCAAACGCTTTTCATCTGCCATTCTTTGCGCGTCGCGACCGGGTACAATACCAAGTTGTGCGCCGTCCGTATCTATGAGACGTACTTCACGGTCCCTGATTTGTTCGTTAATCATTAAATCGGTAATGCCAACTCACTCCTTTATGTTAATGAAAAAAGACCAACGGCAACAAAAAAGCAGACATCCAAAGCCTGCCACAACAAACCACCCTGCCTAGGGGAAGCTCGATTTATTCGACCCTTTAACACGCGACAAAGCCACGGAACGAGGGTGAGAAGCGGCACTTCTGCTTTCGGCGAAAAGTCTAGCAGAAATATTTTGATTTGTCAAATATTTTCAAAACGGATTTATAAACGGTGAATTGCAAAAGTAAGTTCCAGAGTGACGGGGGGCGATTGGAACTTACTTTTGCAGAAGAGTCCAGAGTAATTTTGCAGAAGTAAATTCGGTATGCAGAAGCCAATGTTGTAAGTTATTTAATAAATATTTAGAGCAAACGCCTATTGCTTTTTTGACACAGTATCGTGTTAATAAAAGTTGCGAAATGCTTCAAGAGAGCAATATGTCCATAACGGAAATATCTACAGCTTGCGGCTTTCAAAGCCCCAGTTATTTCACTCAAATTTTTCACGAAAAACTGGGATTAACTCCAAAAGCATTTCGCAATCAACTCAATCAAGGGTAAAGCAAAACCCCGCTTGCGGCGGGGTGAGACACTACGGCACCAATGTCGGGTTAAAATCCTCAACCCACGGCAAGCCCCATTTATTAAGCGCGTCCATGAACGGGTCGGGGTCAAATTCTTCTACGTTGTATACGCCGGGTTTTTGCCATGTGCCGTTCATAACAAGCATCGCGCCAATCATTGCGGGAACGCCCGTTGTATAGGAGATGGCTTGCGAACCGACTTCGTGATAGCATTCTTGGTGGTCGCAGACATTATAAACGTAATATGTGACGGGTTTGCCGTCCTTCACGCCCTGAAAAATGCAGCCGATATTTGTTTTGCCCTTCGTTCGCGGCCCGAGTGACGCAGGATCGGGCAGAACGGCTTTTAAAAATTGCAAAGGAACAATTTGCTTTCCTTCAAAATCAATCGGTTCGATTGATGTCATTCCAACATTTTCAAGACATTTCAAATGCGTGAGATAACTCTGCCCAAATGTCATGAAAAAGCGTATTCTTTTTATTCCTTTGATGTTTAACGCCAGCGATTCAAGTTCTTCGTGGTATAAGAGGTACATATCTTTCTCGCCGATTTGCGGGAAATCGTAAACGCGTTTTATTTCCATCGGCGCGGTTTCAACCCAGTCGCCGTTTTCCCAGAAACGCCCGTTTGCGGTGACTTCGCGGATATTTATTTCCGGGTTGAAATTTGTGGCGAAGGGATAACCGTGGTCGCCGGCGTTTGCATCCAATATATCAAGGTAGTGAATTTCGTCAAAATAATGTTTAGCCGCATACGCACTGAAAATTCCTGTTACGCCCGGGTCGAAACCGCAACCTAAAAGAGCGGTTATCTCCGCTTCTTTGAAGCGTTCGCGGTACGCCCATTGCCACGAATATTCAAATTTTGCGGTATCTGGCGGCTCGTAATTTGCAGTATCAATATAATGCGTTTTTGTTACAAGGCACGCGTCCATGATTGTTAAATCCTGATACGGCAACGCTAAATTCACAACCACTTGTGGCTTGAAGCTTTCGATTAATTTAACAAGTTCGTCCACATTGTCCGCGTCTACTTGCGCCGTATGAATTATTGTTTTTACGCCTTTCGCTTCCAGCTCCGCCTTAACTTCGTCACATTTTGATTTTGTGCGGCTCGCAATTAAAATTTCTGAAAAAACTTCGCTGTTTTGGCAACATTTATGAATTGTAACCTTCGCAACGCCGCCACAGCCGATAATCATCGCTTTACCCATAACTCGCTCCTATCTGAAATCAACAACATTTACGATATTACTAAGAAAATCATATTCTTCTTTTTTGCCCTTCACCGATTGCGACGCGGCTACAATTCGCAGCCAGCGTTCCACGTAGGCTCGCGGGGTGTCGGCTTTTTTGCAGAAAGATTTTATATAATACTCGCCTTCGTCCTTGCTGTCTTTAAGAAGGAAAACAAGATAAGTTCTTGCGACATCTGCGGAGGCGTTGCCCTTGGTTACGTGCGACCAGTCAATTACGTAATGTTTGCCCTCCGGCGTGATTATTATATTGCTCGGGCGGAAATCGCCGTGACAGACTTTGTTGTGTCGTGGCATTCCGTTTAAATGCGTTTGTAATTCGTATTTTGTCATTGGGTCAAAATCCGAAAGCGATATTTTTCGGAACATCTTATCTCGATGATTTGTTAAAAGCGGCGATGTCTGTCTGTGAATTTCCATTTGGATATCTACAAGCTTGTCTAAATATTGATTCCGTTCGCTCGGGTTTTCCATCATCAATTCTGAAAGCGTTTTACCCTCGATAAATTCCAAAACAATAGCCCAACAACCATCGACCATAGTGACTTCCAAAACCTTCGGCACGTTAATAGATGTCTCCTCGATACGCGCCTGATTCAACGCTTCATTTAAAACATCCGCCTTGGAATAATCCTTGCAGAACATCTTTATGACCCTGTCGCCGTCACGATAAATCGTCTTATTATTCCTCTGTGCAATAATATTTTCAAAATTCATGTTTTTAGCTCCTTCCGTCATACGCGCTAAGATACATTTTTTTCATTTCATCCATTAGCGGATAGCGTGGATTAGCACCCGTGCATTGGTCATCGAAGGCTTGCTCTACCATGTTGTCAAGTTGCGCAAGGAAATCTTCTTCGGAGATGTTGTAATCTTTGATAAATTTTTTTATGCCGATTTTAGTTTTTAATTCGTCGATTGCTTCAATTAATTTTTTTGTTTTATCCGCGTCGTTTTTGCCGTCGATGCCAACAAAAGAAGCTATTTCACCGTAGCGTTCGATTGCTTTCGGGTATTTATATTGCGAAAATGTTCCCATTTTTTTAGGACTTTCGGTTGCGTTGAATTTTATTACTTCATTAATCAGAAGTGCATTTGCAACGCCGTGCGGAAAATGAAACGCCGCGCCCAGCTTATGCGCCATAGAGTGGCAAATACCAAGGAATGCGTTTGCAAACGCCATTCCCGCGATTGTTGACGCGTTTGCCATTTTTTCGCGGGCTTCTTCGTTTTTGCCGTCCGCGTATGCAACCGGCAGATATTTAAATACGGATTTAATTGCGGTTAGGGCAAGACCATCTGTGTAGTCTGTAGCAAGCATGGACGCGTAGGCTTCAAGCGCGTGCGTAAGCGTGTCAATTCCCGATGCGGCAGTTAAACCCTGCGGCATATCCATCATGTAGTCGATGTCAATGATTGCGATATTCGGAAGCAATTCATAATCAGCGAGCGGATATTTTATTCCGGTGGATTCATCGGTAATTACGGCGAAGGGCGTTACTTCACTGCCCGTTCCCGCCGTTGTGGGAATCGCAATAAAATTAGCTTTCGCGCCCATTTTTGGGAAGGGGCAAATGCGCTTGCGAATATCCATAAATCGCATGGCAAGGTCAAGGAAATTTACATCCGGATGTTCGTAAAGAACCCACATAATTTTTGCCGCATCCATGGGTGAACCGCCGCCGAACGCAATTATGCAATCCGGCTCGAAATCACGCATTGCCTTCGCACCTTCTATTGCACATTCAAGTGTAGGGTCGGGCTCTACATTAAAAAATGTTTTGTGGCGAATTCCCATCTCATCAAGTGCATTTTCCAGCGTTTTTGTGTAATTGTTTTTAAATAAAAATTCGTCGGTGACGATGAAAACTTTTTTCTTGTCGTATTCTTCTTTTAGTTCGGCAAGCGCGACTTTAAGTGAGCCTTTTTTGAAATAGACTTTTTCGGGTGTTCTGAACCACAGCATATTTTCCCTCCGCTCGGCTACGCTTTTAATGTTTAAGAGATGTTTTACACCAACATTGTCGCTTGTGGAGTTGCCGCCCCAAGAACCACAACCAAGCGTCAAAGACGGCGCAAGCTTAAAGTTGTACAAGTCGCCGATTCCGCCATGCGAAGACGGCGTGTTTACAACAATGCGGCAGGCTTTCATCGCGTTTTCAAATTTCGTGAGGTCTTCTTTATTGTTTGTATTAATATAAATTGCGGCGGTGTGACCGTAACCGCCGTCCTTTACGAGTTTGTCGGCTTTGGCGATTGCGTCATCAAAGTCGTTGTATTTATACATAGCAAGAACGGGCGAAAGCTTTTCATGCGAAAACTCTTCTTCAAATTCGACGCTTTCCACTTCACCTATAAGAATTTTTGTGTTTGGCGGAGCATTTACGCCCGCGATTTCCGCAATTTTCTCAGCTGTTTGCCCAACGATTTTCGCGTTAAGCGCACCGTTTACTATTATTGTTTTTCTGACTTTTTCACATTCGTCTTCATTCAATATATAGCATCCACGTTTGACGAATTCTTTTTTCACGGTATTGTAAATTTTAGCATCAACAATAACGGCTTGTTCGCTTGCACAAATCATACCGTTATCAAAAGTTTTTGAAACAATAACTGAACTAACCGCCATTGGAATATCAATTGATTTATGGAAAACCGCAGGAACATTTCCCGCGCCTACCCCGATTGCCGGCTTGCCCGACGAATACGCCGCCTTAACCATTCCCGGCCCACCCGTCGCAAGAATTAAATCCGCTCTATTCATAACTTCGTTCGACATTTCAAGGGAAGGTGCTTCAATCCACGCAAATAATCCTTCCGGCGCGCCCGCTTTTACAGCGGCTTCAAGAACAACTTTCGCGGCTTCCGCCGTACATTTTTTTGCGCGTGGGTGTGGTGCGAAAACAATACCGTTGCGTGTTTTCAATGCAAGCAATCCTTTGAAAATCGCCGTGGAAGTCGGGTTCGTTGTAGGAATTACCGCAGCAATTAAACCCATTGGCTCCGCAATTTTTCTTATTCCGAACTGTTTATCTTCTTCAATTAATCCACAAGTTTTTGTATCTTTGTACGCGTTGTAAATATATTCCGAAGCATAGTGATTCTTAATCACCTTGTCCTCAACAACTCCCATGCCCGTTTCTTCAACCGCCATTTTTGCCAAAGGAATTCGCTGATGATTTGCGGCAAGCGCGGCGGCTCTGAAAATCGCGTCAACCTGTTCCTGCGAGTAAGTCGAGTAAATTTCCTGCGCCTTGCGAACTTCTGCTATCGCCGCTTTCAA
Source organism: Defluviitaleaceae bacterium (assembly GCA_009779835.1). GTDB lineage: Bacteria > Bacillota > Clostridia > Lachnospirales > WQUN01 > WQVC01. The sequence continues at coordinate 74,296 of WRBD01000006.1, forward strand.
CGCATCTACACTATCTATAATAATTTTCGTTTTCATGATTCCTCCCAGTAAACGATTTTTCAAAATGTATTTCATTCGTAAGAATTTGTCAAGGATGGTAAATTAACGGAGACGTCGGCGTCTTGATATTATTCAACAGATGGCTATTATAGTAATACAAAAAAATGCAGAATTATAAGGGTGAGTTTAAATGAAAAAATTAATTTATGCGGTGGAGGACGATGCCGCGATACGTGAGCTTTACACATACACGCTTGAAAATGATTTCGACTGCGCGTGTTTTGAGAGCGGGGAATTATTTTTTGAAGCGTTAACAAAACACAAGCCCGATATTATTCTGCTTGACGTGATGCTTCCGGGTGAGGATGGTTTTAAAATTTTATCGCGTCTTAAAGAGGACAGGAATACCGGTAATATTCCCGTAATAATGGTCAGCGCGAAGGGCGATGAAATTTCCAAAGTAAAGGGTCTTAACATCGGTGCGGAGGACTATATAGCAAAACCCTTCGGCGTTTTGGAACTTGTTGCGCGTGTTAAAGCGAACTTGAGAAAAAACATATCATCTTTGCAAACAGAAAATATTTCTTACAAGGATATAATCATTGATTATGAAAAGCATACGATTACCGTAAATTCCCACAATATTCAAACAACGTTGAAGGAATTTAATCTTTTGTCGCTTCTATGTAAGAACGCGGGAAAAGTACAGTCTCGCGAAATGATTTTTCATGAAGTATGGGAAGACGACTTCATAGGCGAAACACGAACACTTGATATTCACATAAAGGAACTGCGCAAAAAACTTGCGACGGTCGAAAGCGAAGCAGAAATTAAAACAGTAAGAGGCGTGGGCTACATCATATCCTGAAAGGGGTATTTAACGTGAAACAACGACTTTTCATCTACACGACAACAATAATTTTAGTGGGTCTTTTAAGCTTTTTGATGGTTTCGGTTTTTATTACCAACCGAAATAATTTCAGCATGGCAAGAAGCACAATAATTGAGACGGCACGAATTTCCGCCGCACTTTTCACGGAAGACATAGTTTATGAAGAATTTGTTAATATCAGCGGTGATACCCGCATTACGATTATTTCTTCGGAGGGCGTTGTTTTGGCGGACAGCCAACCGCTTGAAATCGCATCGAATGAAAATTATCTGTACCGACCGGAAATTGTTTCTGCGTTGAGTAATTCCCCGGAAGTTCATATGCGTTATTCAACCACGCATAATGCGGATTTTATTTACTATGCATTGAGAGTTTTCACAAGAGATGGTTATGTTATTGTTCGTGCGTCGATGCCCGTTGCGCAGGTTGATGCCTATTTAAGGCAATCGTTGCCGTGGCTCTTTGTTACACTTGCCGCGCTTGCAATCGTCTGCTTTTTTGTGGTTCGCAGTGTCACAAACAAAATTTTAGAACCGTTTAATTCTATCGAAAACAATTTGCGGCTTCTTGCGCGCGGCGAGTACAAACAGCAACCCATCGCTCACAGTTTTTATGAAATTGATAAAATAACTCGCGAAATAGACAGTGTTTCAATTTTATTACAGAAAAATTACAACGCTCTTCGCGGTGAAAAAAATAAATTATCATACATTTTAGACAGTATCGGGGTTGGGCTTTTTGTTGTGGACGAAATGTTAAATTTAACGCTGGTGAACATTGCAGCGTGCGGCATTTTTAACGCGTCCCCTGATGTTGCGGGCAAAAAACTGCATTTCCTTGTTTCCGATAAAAAATTTAACGAAACGGTTTCCGAGTGTGTTCAAACTACCAAGGGCACGCTTTTTGAATTCGCGTTTGAAGGAAAAATTTATCTTGTAACTCTCAAATGTCTTCCCGATACAGATTTAATAATGGTGGCTCTTGCAGATATCACCGAAAACCGCGAAAGCGCGAAACGCCGTGAAGAATTTTTCGCAAACGCCTCGCACGAATTAAAAACCCCGCTTACCGCGATAAGAGGTTTTAACGAACTTGCGGGAAATGAAAACAAAGACGAAAAATTAGAAAAATATATCAACGGTATTTCACGCGAAACCAATCGCATGATGTCCCTTATCAGCGATATGCTAAAACTTTCCGAGTTGGAAAATGCCACCGACAAGAATCCTGTTCCCGTTTCTCTTGACACGATTGTAGATGATGTAAAGGAAACATTTTTGCCCTCGATAACGGAAAAATCCATAACATTTGAAACCCGCGGCAACGCAAAAGTTCTCTCCGAGCCTAATCATATTTACGATATAGTAAAAAATCTAATCGAGAACGCCATAAGGTACAACTCCGACGGCGGTAAAGTTACCGTCAAAATTGAAGAGAAAAACAAACATATAACCCTTTCTGTTTCCGACAACGGCATAGGAATCTCACCCGGCGAACAAGCAAAAATTTTTGAACGCTTTTACCGCGTAGAAAAAAGCCGCTCCGTTGAAGGGGGCGGCACCGGTCTTGGATTATCAATTGTTAAACACATTTGCGCGTTGTATCACTGGAAATTATCAATGAAAAGTAAACTTGGTGCCGGTACTACCGTTACGATTGAGTTTTAGATGTTATATTCTGAAAATTCCATGTGTCTCTGCACATTTCCTCAACAGTCTTTTCTGCTTTGAAACCTAAAATTTTTTGAGCCTTTTCCGGATTTGCGTAACTAATGGCGATATCGCCCGCACGGCGCGGCGCGATAGAGTAGGGGAGTTTTAGGGTATTTGCCGTTTCAAACGCTTTAATCATTTCCAAAACGGAAACACCACTGCCCGTGCCAAGATTAAAAGTTTCAAAGCCCGTGTTTTTTTGAGCGAAATCTATTGCCAATTGATGCCCCTTTGCCAAATCCATAACGTGAATATAATCGCGAACGCCCGTACCGTCAGGGGTTTCGTAATCGTTTCCGAAAACTTTTACCTCGCTGTGAATTCCCCGCGCTGTCTGTGCGATGAAGGGCATTAAATTATTGGGAATCCCGTTGGGTTCCTCGCCGATTAATCCGCTCGGGTGTGCCCCGACAGGATTAAAATACCGCAAAGAAACAACCGAAAAATCTTTTTCGGCTACGGAGGCATCGTATAAAATTTGCTCGCACATAAATTTCGACCAACCATATGGGTTGCATGCGCCAAGAGACGCGTTTTCGGTAAGCGGCATTGGGTTGTCGCTTTTGTAAACCGTTGCTGACGATGAAAAAATTACTTTTGAAACGCCGTATTTTTTCATGCATTTACAAAGATTCAACGTAGAAATTAAATTATTCTCATAGTACATAACGGGCTTTTCAACCGATTCACCCACGGCTTTTAAGCCTGCAAAATGAATTATACAATCAATTTCAAACGCGGCGAAAATTTTTTCAAGCGACGCTTCATCGCGTAAATCTGTTTTGTAAAAAGGAAAATCTTTTCCCGCAATTTTTTTTACGCCGTTAATGGCGTTTATGGAGCTGTTTATAAGACTGTCCGCAACAACAATCGAAAAACCGTTTTCAATAAGCAAAGCGCAAGTGTGACTGCCGATATATCCCGCGCCGCCGGTTACTAAAATTTTCATACATCTCACTCTCCTAATTTAGAATAGTTTTTCTTTATGATTCTTGTCAAGTATGGTTTTTCGTGAAATGTTACAAACAAATAATTGCAAATGCTTAACGCGTATGCTAAAATTCCAAGTACAATATTAGACTTATTGGAGAAAATTCCAAAAATGGGGGGGTAATATATGAGTGGCGGTTTTGCGGAACATAGAAGTAAAATTATATTTTTCATAGTGGTAGGTATTGCGATTGCCGCGTTTATTTTGGTTCGCGGCGACAACAGTGTACTTAGGTTTCGCGAAATTGAGCCGATGGATATTCCCATAGTGCACCAGGCAGGCAGTTACGCGGAATTTTTATTCTATCACAACGAGAACAGGACGCCGATTGGAACGGAGTCTATTGATGTGCCGATTTTCAACCCGACCGGCACAAGAAGAAATCCGGTTGAAATTGTAGGGCAACCTGTTGAAGAACCGCAATTTTTCGGATTTGATACGAATTATGAAATTGACGGAATCCGTGCGCTTCGCTCGGAAGAAGAGTCGCACGTAGAATTTACAGTAAATGTCCCTAAAGCGGGTTTGTATAATTTGAGCATAGAATATTTCCCGGTAAATGCACGTGGAATAGACATTACTCGTGAACTGCGAATTAACGGCGAAGTTCCGTTTCGCGGAGCAGAGCTTATTACGCTACGCCGCGTGTGGGGTTCCGGAACGCCGGACGCTTCCGCAAGTTTAACAGAGTTCATGCCCGCAACTTCTTTGCGTCCCGCTTTTTATATTAGGCAGGATAATCAAGGCAATCAAATACGTCCTACCCAAGTGGAACTTCCGCGTTGGGAAAGGGCGTATTTTTCTGACCGTTTAGGATTTTTCACAGACCCGTACCGCTTCTTCTTTGAAGAAGGAGAGAACACAATTTCGCTAATCGGCGTAAACGAGCCGCTTGCCATGAAAAGCTTGACGCTTGTTCCTGTTACAGTATTGCCGGCCTTCTCGGAATTTTTAACTGCAACCCCTTTGCGTGAAAACACAAGCGATTTTTCAACAATTGTGCAGGGCGAATGGTCAACCGTTCGTTCTTCGCCAAGCCTTTTCCCGCTTTTCGATAACTCCAGCGGAATTACCAACCCGCCAAGCGTTGCGATTATTACATTAAATATGATAGGCGGAACGCCGTGGCGCGTACCCGGGCAGTGGATTGAATGGGAAGTTGAAGTGCCTGCAGACGGGCTTTACAGAATTTCCATGTCTGCACGGCAGAGCTACAACAGGGGTTTTGTTTCAAGCCGAACGCTTTCAATTAATGGCGAAGTTCCCTTTCAGGAAGTCTCAGAAATTCCGTTTCGGTTTAACAACAGCTGGGAATTAATCACCCTGCAAGACGACAAAGGAAATGATTTTCTGTTCCCGATGAATGCGGGAGTAAATACGATTCGTATGTATGTGACATTGGGCGACTTGGGCGAAATTATCGACGCATTACTTGCAAGCATTAGCCGTTTAAATGCAATTTACCGCGAGATTTTGGTGCTTACCGGTCCGGAACCCGACGCGCTTCGCGATTACCGCATACACGTTCATCTTCCGCACGTAATGGACATGATATATGAAGAAACAGCGTTATTATACGGAATTTTGTATGAGCTTGAAGATTTTCTCGGTGAGCGCAACGAGCATACGGGCGTAATAACAAGGCTTATTCAAACTTTAGATTTATTTCACGCGCGACCGAACCGTATACCCATCCGACTTAAGCAGTTCCGTCAAGATATTTCAGCGTTTGCGAATTCCGCAAGGGAATTAACGGAAGGGCCGCTTGATATTGACTTTTTCGTGATAAGCGGAACAGGCGCAAATTTACCTGCTGTAAGAGAAACATTTTTCACACGTGCTTCGCATGAAATTCGTTCGTTTGCCGCGAGTTTCACCCACGATTTTGATAGCATAGGCGATGTACACGAAGAAGGAGCGACGGTAATAGAAGTTTGGATTCCCACCGGACGCGACCAAGCATCGGCAATGAAAGCCATGATTGACGACACATTTACGCCAGAAACAGGAATTCATGTAAACCTGCGGTTAGTGGCACATCAGGCGGTGCTTCCTGCCATTGTTGCGGGCATAGGTCCCGACATTGTTTTGAGTATGCCGCTTAACGACCCGGTAAACTACGCTTTACGAAACGCAGTGATGGATTTATCTACGTTCCCCGGTTTCCACGAAGAAATTTTCGAGCGTTTTCATCCGAGCGCGTGGGTTCCGGTTCATCTTGAAGGCGGATATTTCGCAATGCCCGAAACGCAGACATTTAATCTGATGTTCTATCGTGGTGATATTTTGGACGAATTGAACATGGAAGTTCCCGAAACATGGAGCGATATTTTGGCAATGATGCCGCTTTTACAGCGTAATAATATGGCAATCGGTGTACCGCCAATCGGAAACCCGATGGCACCGGATATCACGGGCTTCATGACACAGCTTTATCAGCGCGGCGGATTTTTGTATGTTCGTGACCATCCCGAGCTTGAGCCGCTTTCACGTGCAGACCTTGACAGCGAAGAAGCCATTGCAGCGTTTGAAGCATTTACGAGATTCTTCACGCACTTTGGTTCGCCGGAGTTTTTCGACCCGGCAAATCGTTTCCGTAGCGGTGAAATGCCGATTATCTTCGCGGATTTCACATTGTTTAATATGCTGAGTGTTTTCGCGCCGGAAATTTACGGGTTATGGAATTTCGCGCTTATGCCCGGTTATTATCACCAAGAGCCGATGTATTTTGCGGGGCGAGATGATTATTATCATGTACACCATACCGTTCCTGCATGGGGAACAGCCGCAATGATGATTGAAGCAAGCGAAATGCAAGACGAGTCATGGGAATTTTTAAAATGGTGGACATCTGCCGAAACGCAACTTCGTTTCGGTCGTGAAATGGAATCCATAATGGGTGAAGCCGCACGTTTCCCAACCGCAAATATAGAAGCATTCCAAAGCTTGCCGTGGAATTCGTCTCAATTGCAAGTTCTTAACGAACAGCGCGATTGGGTGCTTGGTACACCCGAAGTTCCCGGCGGCTACTATGTAATGCGTCAATTAATAAACGTAATCCGCCGCGTTGTATCCGATAATTTGGACACACGCGAAACACTTTTGGATGTTCAAATTGTAATTAATCGTGAGTTGATAAATAAACGCAGAGAGTTTGGCTTGGAATAACGAAAACATTCTGCGAACAAAAATAGCACGACAGGAGGCAAAAAATGCAAACCACATCTTTCCAGCGATACCGCGCTAAAAAGAAAGCAATGAGGGCGCACACTTGGGCTGAAATGAAAAAGCACAAGACGTTGTATCTTTTTATGCTTCCGTTTGTGTTGGTCTTTGCTACGTTTACACTCGCGCCTGTTATTATGTCGCTGGGGCTTAGTTTTACGTATTTTAACGTGCTTGAAGCACCAAGGTTTATCGGGTTTCAAAATTATTTGAATTTATTTCTTTCGGACGATATATTTTTAATTGCCCTAAGAAACACGTTAATTTTAGCGGTTATAACAGGGCCGGTGGGTTATATTTGCGCGTTTTTGTTTGCGTGGTTTATAAATGAGTTGCCGCGTTTTATTCGCGCATTTGTAACATTAGTTTTCTACGCGCCAACGATTGCGGGTGCGGCGTTTCTTGTGTGGGCAATTATTTTCATGGGTGACGCAAATGGATATTTAAATGCAATTTTAATTAACTTCGGAATTATTAACGAGCCTAATCTTTGGCTAACAGATAAAGATTATATGATGCCCGTGATTATAGTTGTTGTTCTGTGGATGAGCCTTGGTGCGGGCTTTTTGGCGTTTATCGCGGGGCTTTCCACGATTGACGAAACATTGTATGAAGCGGGACTTGTGGACGGTGTAAAAAACCGTTGGCAAGAATTATGGTTTATTACATTGCCAAATATGCAGGGAATGCTTATGTTTGGCGCGGTTATGGCGATTATGGCAAGCTTTGCCGTTGGTGAAGTTACGCAAAACTTAGCGGGATTCCCTTCTACGGATTATGAAGTCCATACAATTGTAAACCACTTAGTTGACTACGGTGCAATCCGTTTTGAAATGGGATACGCGTCCGCGATTGCAACAATTTTGTTCCTTACGATGATTTATACGAAAGTTTTAGTCGGAAAATTCATCAACAGTATAGGCAGGTAGGAGGCGAAAAATGGTTAAAGCCATCAGTCAAGGAAATGTTGCCGCAAGAAAACGCAATAAAAGTTCACGCGCTTTGCGTAAGCCTAACCGTTCTCTTGGCGGAGATATTTTTATATGGGTTATTCTTGCGTTCTTTGGTGCTTTCTTTGCGTTCCCTCTGGTGTTTGCCATAAACAACGCCTTCAAACCACTTGATGAAATTTTTATTGTTCCGCCGAATTTATGGGTTATTAACCCGACAATGGGAAATTTACAGGACTTGTTTATCATTATGTCGCGTTCGTGGGTTACATTTACGCGCTATATTTTTAATACCATTTTTATAACCGCGGCGGGTACGGTCGGGCACTTGTTTGTTGCGTCACTTGGCGCGTATGCGGTTAGTAAATATGTTTTTCCCGGCAGTAAATTCTTTTTCGGATTGGTTATTACAACCTTGATGTTTAACGGGTATGTTATGCAAATTCCGAACTTTTTAATTCTTGCGCAATTGAACTGGATAGATACTTATTGGGCGGTTGTTATTCCCGCATTTGGAATGCCGCTTGGTTTCTTCTTACTGAAACAATTTATGGATACTGTGCCGATGTCGCTTATTGAATCCGCAAAAATAGACGGTGCGGGCGAATGGCTGATTTATTCGCGTATAGTAATGCCACTGGTGAAACCCGCTTTGCTTACCGCCATGATTTTCTCTGTGCAGGCGTTGTGGAACAACCCGCAGTCACTTCTTATTTATACGGAACAACTTAAAACCCTGCCGCTTGCAATCACGCAAATTATCGGAAGCCCCCACTCGCCGAACGTTGCACGGGCGGGTGTAAACGCGGCGGGCATTCTTATAATGATGCTTGTGCCGATTACATTATTTGTTTTTGCGCAAAGTAATATATTAAAAACCATGGCAAGTTCCGGGATTAAGGAGTGATGGTATGGTAAAAAAATTTTTATGCGCGTTTTTGGTTGCCGTGATTTTTATCGGAAGTTTTCCCGTGATGGAAATTTCCGCGACAGGTCCCACAAACTACACATACACCTACAACGAGTGGAATAATCCTATTCCTTCGCCCGATGCTTATCGCGTTAGCGCATATATTTTGGGGCAACATTTGTATTATAACGGCGAAAGCATTGGACAGTGGCGTTCACCGCAGGACTTGCACGTTTGGCAAGGCTACGTGGATAATATTTGGCGTAATCTTTTATATGTAGTGGATTCGGGAAATAACCGAATTGTTATTTTGGAATTTTACGGCGAAAACAATTCCGAGTATAGTGTTTTTAATATCATTGACCACGTAATTATGCCGGACGGTGAACCAAGTAGATTTAATGCCCCTCATGGAATTTATATTTCCGATTGGGCGTTTAACCGTGGTCAAATTTGGCTCGCCGACACGAACAATCAGCGTGTTTTGCACGTTGATGAAAATTGGAATGTACTTACGGAAATTCGTCACCCCGGAAATTATCGCCGTTGTCCCGATTCGGACGGCGTTGTTTTTATATTTGACCCGGGCGAAGGTCCCAGCCTTTTGGACGCAAACAGTGATTTTCTTCCAAGCAAAGTTGCCGTTGATTTTTCCGGACGGATTTTTGTGCAAACGCGCCATGTAAACCGTGGCCTTATGGAGTTTGACCGTTATGGCGTTTTCGCAGGGTACATGGGTGCGCCACCTGTTGATGTGAGTATAATTGACCAGTTTTGGCGTTTTATTGCCACGCAGGAGCAACGCGAGCGTATGATTTTAAATGTTCCCGTTGAGTATAACAATGTGACAATCGACCACGAAGGTTTCCTTTTTGTAACAACATCAAGTGTAGGTGTTGAACCCGTTGCAAGGCTTAACGCAATGGGTGAGGACGTTATGATTCGTAACGGCTTTGAAGACCCAATCGGTGATTTGTGGATTGGAATAGGTGCAGACCGTTCCGGACCTAGCGAATTCATTGATGTTACTACATTGTCTAACGGCACGTTTATAACATTTGACCGAAATCGCGGGCGGCTTTTTGCATATGACACGCAAGGGCAGTTGCTTTACGTATGGGCCGGACCGGGTAATCGGGAAGGATTTTTTACGTCCCCAACCGCGGTTGAAAGCATGGGGCATACATTGTTCGCGCTTGATGGCGGAAGAGGCGATAACTTGTCTGCGTTAACGCGATTCGACCTAACGGAATACGGCACGTTAATCAATGACGCGCTGGATATGTATCATCGAGGGTTGTATGAAGAAAGCTACGATATTTGGAACGAAGTTTTGCGTATGAACGGTAATTTCGGGCTTGCGTATATCGGTATTGCGCGCGCGCTTCTTCGTCAAGGCGATTATTTGCAAGCCATGCATTATTTTAGATTGCAAAACGACTCCAGAAATTACGGACGCGCCTTTGGTTTTTACCGCAGAATTTGGATGGAGCAACATTTTTGGATGTTTGCACTGGGGCTTGGTATTTTAATGGTTGTACCGCCTGTGGTTAAAAAAGTGAGAAAAGTGCGAAGGGAGATTATGGAGTCATGACCGCTATAAAAAATCGTGTTACAAGCGAAGGCTTCAAGCATTATTTGAAATCCCTTAAGTTTTCCCTTTACACAATGCGCAGACCGCTCGACGGCTTTTGGGATTTAATCCACGAAAAACGCGGCAGTATGGCGGCGGCGCATACCATTGTGGTTTTATATGTTCTTGTGCAAATTATTTATCTTACGCAAACTAATTTTACGTTTATTAATATTCAAATGGAAACATTCAGCTCGTTTTATGTTGTTCTTAACATAGTGGGGCCGTTACTTTTGTTTTCTCTTGCGAATTGGTGTTTAACCACTTTGTTTGACGGCAAAGGGCGCATTTCAGATATTTATATGGGATATGCTTATGCGATGGTTCCGCAGTTAATTATCCGCATCATAATTACACCGCTTACACACATTGTCACCTTTGATGAAATAATGATTTTGGTATTGCTTTGGTATATCGGCGAATATTGGTTTTATCTTTTGATAATATGCGCCATGAAACAAATTCACGATTACACTTTCGGCAAGGCGGTTATTACAACACTTTTGAGCCTTGCGGCAATGGGAATTATGGTTTTCATCTTCCTGATGTTTTTTGCGGTTGTAAGTGACGGGATTGCATATTTCTATTCTCTCGGGCAAGAAGCGTTATTTAGAATCAGACGAGGTTGAGGTGGTTCCATGAAACGAATTTTATCACTTGCGGCGATTTTTGCTTTGCTTTTAATTATTCCCGGTTGCGCCACGCGTGAAAGGGTAGGGGGGTTTACACCCGACAGTATCTTTGGCGACGGTGGAGACGAGGGCGATGCTCGAATTTCCAACGATGAACTTGAGTTGGTTTTCTTGGCGGAAACTGCCGAGGTTATTTTGTATGAATTAGACAACGGGGTACGCACAGGTAATATGTGGTATTCAACACCACCGGGCATTGTCGAAGACCCCCGCACTACTGCGATTGAACGATTCTTGTCGCAAAGTTTATTTGCGATTGAATTTGAAAGCAGAACGGGTTCAGACCAACGCTTCGACGCGTACAGGTTTTCTGTGCGGAATGGCACGTATGAACATGAAATAATCGACAACGAGGTATTGGAGCTTCGTTTTACTGTCGGAGATGTTCCCAAAACATTTATTGTTCCGCGAGCAATCGACGCGGAAAGATTTAATTATTTTATCGGGAAAATGGAACGTTTTAACCAAAGAGAAGTACAAAACGAGTTTAGGGCAGACGAAATCGGCGGTGTAGATGTTTTTATGCTTCGACCGGATGTTCCGGATTTCCGGCTTGAAATTGTACAGGAAAATTTACGCAACGCGGGATACACATATGAAGATTGGGTTTCGGACATGGCGAGGTTTAATATTGAAACAGAGATTCAAACAGCCGCGTTTAATTTTATTATGCGTTTTGAACTTGTCCGTAATAATATGCTGGTAACTGTTCCTCTCAGAGAAATAACATATGTAAATGATTTCATGCCTACGCAACTTACGATTATGCCGTATTTCGGCGCGGCAAGTGCGGAAGACGACGGATATTTATTTGTCCCCGATGGCTCGGGTTCGTTGCTATATTTTGATACGGCGCGGCACACACAGGGTCGTTTTCACAGCAATATTTACGGACGCGACGAAGCGATTGTTCCCCCGCACATTCTTCATGATAACCGTTCGGCGTTTCCTGTTTTCGGAGTTTATAGAAACGGCGCGACATTTGCCGCAATTATCGAAGAGGGTTCGGCGTATGCTTCGGTTCGCGCGGAGGTCGCGGGAATGCTAGCACCTTACAGCCGCGTGCATCCGCTTTTCCGTTTGCTTCACGGAACGCCGCTGGATGTTCAAGGACGCACAAACGATTCAATGGTCATGCATGAATGGGATTTGCCCGACGAAGATATTGTGATTCGATATGTAATTACGCGCGGCGACGGTTATGTAGGAATGGCACACGCGTATCGCGAATTTTTACAAGAGCGTTATCCGCAACTTCGCGAAAGGGTAAATAAGCCTGTTACTGCAATGGTTGAAGTTTTAGGAGCGGCATTAACGCCACAACATATTTTGGGTTTCCCTGTAGACCGTCCGTTTCCGCTTACATCTTACGCCCAGGCGGCGGATATGATGGAAACCATGCACAGTAACGGCTGGCGCAATGTTCATATAAAAATGCGCGGCGCGCACAATGATTCAATTGACCATATCGTGCCTACAAGCTTGGATATAATCTCGCAACTTGGCGGCAGACGTGGTTTTAATAATATGGTGAATGCCGCGAATGAACGTGATTATACATTTTATCTTGAAGGCGATTTTATGTTTATGCGCGGCACAAAAATGTTCGACGGATTCAGCAGAATCCGCGACGCAGCGCGGCAATCCAACAGAGAAGTTGTTGAACACGCGGGTTTCAGCGCGGTATATTTCGGGCAACTTGGAACGGCTGCGATTATGGCAGACCCTATTATTTTGGCACGTCCGGAATTTACAATTCGCACGGCGCGTAATTTTGTAAACGAAGCCAACAGGCACGGCGTGAATAATATTGCGTTTAGAAGCATGGCAAGCGCGCTTGCGGGAGATTTTAACGAAGACAGACACGTTACGCGTGAAGCGTCAATGGATATGCGGGCGGATTTGCTTGAAGAATTAAAAGAAAACGAAACGAGAATTTGGCTTAATTATGGATTTTCATACGGCGTACCTTACGCGGACATTATCACTGGAATGCCGCTCACAGACCAAGATTTCGGCATAACAGACACAGCGGTTCCGTTTTATCAAATTGCGTTGCATGGGCTTGTGCCGTTTGCGGGTAGACCGATTAACCTTGCGGAAGACTTTTCAAACCATCACTTAAAATCAATCGAATCAGGCGCGTCGCTTTTCTTCAACTTTATGAATGTACCGACGGCAGATTTGCTTGTTACGCGTTACCGCAGATATTTTGCGAATGAATTCGGGCGTTGGTTTGAAACAGCTAATAGGCTCTACAACGACCATGCGCAAAACTTAGGGCATTTGTATAATCAGCTTATCGTTGACCACCAAATTCTAAACGCACCGCAGGGCGGTGTTACTGTCACGATTTATGAAGACGGCACACATGTTTTTGTCAACACAACAATGTCCGATTTTTCGATAGGTAATTTTGTAATTGAACCGCGTTCATATAGGGTTTTTAACTCCTTTGACGGCGAAATAGTTGCAACAACAGTTGAATCAACTCCCGCGCCGGAGCCGGAGCAAACCCGAACAGTTGAAGTCGGCGACAATCTGCAATTTGGCGGTTACGACTGGCTGGTGTTGAACGTAGCAAATGATCTCGCTTTAATCATAACACAAGATATAATTGCCCTCCAGCATTATCACGACCAACCAACGGACGTAACATGGGAAACATCGGATATCCGGCGGTATTTGAACGAGGAATTTTACTACAGTTTTTCAGATGAAGAGCGTGAGCGAATCATTGAGACATATTTAATAAACCACGAAAACCCTTGGTATGAAACACCCGGCGGAAATGATACTGCCGATAATATATTTCTGTTGAACTTACAGGAAGCAGTGAAATATTTTGGAGACAGCGGTATGTTGCAGAACAGACCGGACGTTACACTAAGCGATGTCGGAAGAACCGGATACTACAATGATTACGCAGACAGCGAATGGTTGGAAACTGACCCGCTTATTTGGTGGATATTCGACAGTTATAACGATAACCGAAGGGCGCGGTATGATGATTCATATGAATGGTGGTGGCTACGTTCACCCGGTTGGGAGAGTACATCTGCCGCCAATGTTTACCCCGAAGGGTTTATTTTTGTATCGGGTGGTTTTGTAGATGTCAGTTGGCCTTATGGCGGTGTACGTCCTGCATTATGGTTAAATTATGGGCAACTTAGCAGTACGCACTAATATATTTGCGGAGGGCATGAATTCAGAAGGGAGATAGAGAATTGACTAAATCAAAATCACAGAAACGCGGATTATCTATGGCGGGGAAAAACGCCGTTTCGGGGTATTTGTTTATCTCGCCTTTTGTAATCGGGTTTATCGCGTTTATGGCGTATCCGCTTTATCAGGCTGTGCGAATGGCATTCTCCGACGTGTGGTTGGATTTACCAAATAAAACTTTTGGCTGGACATGGACGGGGCTTGCGAATATCAACCGCGCTTTCTTCGTTGAAGCCGAATTCGTGCGCATAATGACAGAAGAAATTGCGGCAATGGTGGCTCTTGTGCCGGCGGTTCTTGTTTTCAGTTTGTTTGTCGCAATTTTACTTAACAGAAAATTTGCCGGGCGCGGTGCGGTGCGGGCAATATTTTTCCTACCGGTAATTTTGGCAAGTGGTGTGCTTGTGGGAATCGAAACGAATAACTCGCTTTTGCAAGCAGTCTCGCAACAGATTCAAGAACAAAACGATATGCGTGCAGGCGTTACGGGCGTAATTCAAAATATGATGGAAAACATTGTAGGCGGCGCGGGAGTAGGGGACTTTTTCCAATATGTACTGGACATTATTAATCAGATTTATGCAATCGCGATGGCAAGCGGTATTCAAATTTTGATTTTCCTTGCGGGCCTTCAAACGATTAACCCCAGCATTTACGAAGCCGCAAGTATGGAAGGCTCTACAGGCTGGGAAAATTTTTGGAAAATTACCTTCCCTATGATTTCCCCGATGATTCTTGTTGTAGTTGTTTATTCCATAATCGACTTCATGGTACGAACGGACGGCGAAGTTATGGAAATGGTTTACAAGCAAATGACGGAGTTTGGACGGTATGGTTACGGCTCGGCTATTGCCATGATTTATTTCGCGGCGGTTGCCGCGATTCTGGGCATTGTCGGATTTATTATTTCAAGGCTGGTGTATTATTATGACTAAAACAGTGGTTGCGAAAAAAGAAAAAACTCCCGGGCACGTTGCAAAATATTTGGAGCGTAATCGTGCAACGGATAATAATTATTTACTCAAAAGAGATATTTCACGAATCGGAGTCGGGATTTTTACAACGGTTCTGCTTTTTGGGTTGTGCTTTTTAATTTTACAGCCGCTTCTTCATCAATTTTCAAACAGCATAATGTCGCGCAACGATTTGATTGACCCGACTGTAATTGCCATTCCGCGTGAACCCACTCTTGAAAGTTATCGTTTGGCGGCGCAGTTAATGAATTACTTCCCGAACTTCGGCGCGATGGCTAACGGCTTTCATGTCAGTCAATTAGGTTCGCTGGTTAACACGATTTGGATAACCGCGCTTGTTTCCGTTTTACAAATTGCGGCGTGTACGCTTGTTGCATATGGTTTTGCGCGTTTCGAATTTCCGCTTAAAAAATTTTGGTTTGCCTGTGTTATTTTAACGGTTCTTGTGCCGCCGCAGGTTATTCGCGTTCCGATGTTTTTGAATTTCCGCTTCTTCGATTTATTCGGGCTTATCGGTGAACCGCTTATACTTACGGGAACGCTTTCGGGGTATTTGCTTTTGTCGGTTACGGCAATGGGGCTTCGCAACGGGCTTTATATATTTATGCTACGGCAATATTTCAGAAATATGCCGAAGGAACTTGAAGAATCCGCTTGGGTTGACGGTTGCGGTAAACTTATGACTTTTATAAGAATAATGCTTCCCGATGCCGTACCTATGCTTGTTTCGTGTTTTCTGTTTGCGTTTGTTTGGCAGTGGACGGACGGATTTTTCACGACGATGTTCCTTCGCGGATACGGCGTTATGGCGGTGCAAATGAGTGCGCTTGGCGAAACTTTTTCGTTTCACTTTGTTCAACAGAATGCCGCCGCAACGGGTACGCATGGTATGCGCCCCGACCTTGCTTTAATTGAAGCGATGATTTCAACGGGCGTTCTTATCGGAATTGCTCCGATAATTATAATCTATCTTGTTGCGCAAAGATTTTTTGTTGAAAGTATCGGGCAAAGCGGTATTAAAATGTAATGCAGAATTATAAACCGTTTGCGGTTATATAATAAAAAGGGTAGTGTAAACCGTTCTATGAAAAAAGGCTAACTGCCGAACTCGAATGTGCGAATAAAAAAACAAAAAGAAAAAAGCAGGTTTAACGCATTAAGGGGCATTGCCGTTGTAAAAAAAACAG
>WRBD01000007.1 GCA_009779835.1 Defluviitaleaceae bacterium
GCTTTCGTCCCGTGCGGAAAGCAATTTATACGAGGTTGGCACAGGCACTACACCGCTGTGTTTTCCGATAAGTGTAATCGTCAATGTTTCTCCCGCAGGTATTACCCGGTTCCAATCCATATAGGCAATAGCCGTCTCAACATCTTGATAAATGAGCCTTGCTCCGAATACTCCGCCTTCACTCACGTTGAGATGGCAGTCTGAAATTAATGTCCAATTTTCAATAGGGCGTGAACTATTGTTTGTTATTTGAATCGTCGAATTGTAACCATTGCTCCACATACTATGTAATATGTAGCTTATTGTAAATCCATCACCTGTGAACTTGTGATTCTCTGTAGCCGCTAACAAATACGCGGGAAACACAACAGATGTTACAGCCATGATAATTGCTAAAAACATAGAAAACAACTGTTTCTTAAGCATAACTTTCCTCTTGTTTTTGCATCTTCGTACCTTCGCGTTATTGTCGAAGTTAACAAAAATGCATTTTAATGAGTGTTTAGACAAACTTTGACAATATTTTAACAGATTTTTTTGTAAATCAAACAGAATATTTATAAAGATTTATAAATAATTGTTCATTCCGACATCCGACGCATTGCCATAACAAAAAGCGACGGCTTACAGTTTTTGCCTGTAAGCCGCTTTATAAGGGGTTTAAAGTTAAATTTTGCAAAATAGCATATGTAACCCCGTTAAACCTATCAAAATGACGGGGCAACGGGTATAATTACCATCCGTGAAGCGTTGCTAACAAAACGCTTCACGGGCTTTTGATTTTACTAAGGTACATCTCGGGTATGCCGCGTTACCGTTTTTACTTCTTCATTCACAAAACACGCTTGTACAAGTTCGGAACCTCATGTTATGTGAATACTTACGGTAAAGCAGTTTCCCCGTTCGGAAAGAAAGCGGTTATGGCATTGAGAGAAACAAGCGGACTTTTGCGCCGCCGCGCGCGATACTTCTTGCGGCACAAGCCCTGCTATAACAATAGCAAAGCATTTCTTTCCTATTAAAGAGGGACAAGTCGGGGAGGTGTGAAAAACCGTTGCAAGGTTGAGCCTCGTGACTTGAATACATGTTACACGATAAGAGTATTTATGTCAAGCAAATTTTCACATTTTTTGAAAAAATTATCTAAAATTCTTTATGGGTGCAGATTATGCACAATATGCCTTTTCTGTTGTGCCATTAGAACCGTTTGAGCCGTTCCGCCTTTTTTTCCGTTCAAATAACAGATTATATAGGTAGAATTATCAATCAAAAAGTTGACATCGGGTTAATACTTTTAATTAAATGTTTATATTCCTCACTGTCAATACAGCGCACCCCCGTTGAAGAAAATGGGAAGATGGTGTAAAATCGAGAAAGCTGTGGTGGCAGGCTAGCCTGTGTGTATTTGGTGATGGATTGGTGCCATCATCCTAGCACGCCACTCGGACTGGAATCCTTGTGGCAGCCACAGCTTGTTTTTCGCTGTAAAACGAAGAATATCATACTTGTCATATTAATGCAATTTTTTTTACTACGAAAAAACACGAAAGTATATAAAAAAACAATGAAACATTGGGTAAGCTTTATTGCATTTGTATACGTAAAGTGATATTTTAGTTATCATTTTAATGAAGGAAGCGATAACATTGTCGTTTGAAAAAAACATTGAACGCATTGAAAAAATATTAGGAAAAATAGAAGATAGCGAAACCGGGCTTGAAGACGCGATTTCTTTGTACAAGGACGGCATAGCGCTTGTGAAAGAATGTGGTGAAGTTTTGTGTAAGCACGAGGAAGAAGTTTTGGTTTTGCAAAAAAAAGCCGATAAATTTATTCTTGAACCGTTTTCGGAAGAGAGACTGTAATGACAGACACGCCGTTTTTAGATATTGTCACCAACCGTCATTTGGTAACGGGCGTTATTGGGTTAGCGCTTGCGCAAATCTTAAAAGTTTTTTTCGATTACTGGCGCACAAAATCATGGTCGCGGGCAATGTTAACAAGTACGGGCGGAATGCCGTCGTCGCACAGTTCGCTGGTTGTAGCACTGATGCTTAGCATCGGATTGTTCGAGGGTTTTAACACGCCGATTTTTGCGATTGCGGCAACTTTCGCGCTTGTTGTTATGCATGACGCATTCGGTGTTCGCCGTGCTGCGGGAAAACAAGCGGAAGCAATAAATTTTTTATTCTCAAAATTAGAAAAGCAGGGTATAAAACTTGATACCAAATTAAAAGAACTACTCGGACACAGTCCTCTTGAAGTTGTGGCAGGCGCGATTTTGGGAATAGGCGTGGCATTGGCTGCGTATTGGATATTTCCGTAGGGAGTTATGCTAATGAAAAAAAATAACTTAAAACGCTTGAATCTTTCGACATTGGAAGCTCTTGCGGAAGAAATCCGCGAGTTTTTAATAAAAAGTATTTCCGACACGGGTGGGCATTTGGCCTCTAACTTGGGTGTTGTAGAACTAACCTTGGCTTTGCATACAGTTTTTTCAACGCCGCACGACAAAATTATTTGGGACGTGGGTCATCAAGCGTATGTACATAAAATTTTAACAGGACGGCGCGGTCGTTTTTGCGAATTGCGAAAAATGAACGGACTAAGCGGTTTTCCAAAGCCGCACGAAAGCGAGCACGATGCTTTCGGAACAGGGCATTCATCAACGGCGATATCCGCCGCGCTGGGGTTAGCGATTGCCCGTGACACGGAAGAGAAATCGGAAAGAAAAAAAAATATAATTGCGGTCGTGGGTGACGGCTCTTTAACGGGCGGGCTTGCTTACGAAGGCCTAAACAACGCAGGACGCGCAGATACGGATTTGTTGGTTGTTCTTAACGATAATCAAATGTCTATCAGTAAAAATGTCGGGGCGGTGGCGCGGCATTTAAACGCGTTACGCACGGCTTCGGCGTATCTTGGCGCGAAAGAAGATGTTCGTTCTATTTTAGATAAATTGCCTGTTTTGGGTGCGCCAATTACACGCGGCATTGAATCGACAAAAGATATTTTAAAATACGCAATGTTACCCGGCATTCTCTTTGAAGAAATGGGATTCAAGTATATAGGGCCGGTAGACGGGCATGATATTCCCGCGTTGATAACAGCGTTAATACGCGTGCGGAAATTTCGCGGGCCTGTGCTTTTGCATGTGGTTACGGTTAAGGGCAAGGGATATGATATTGCGGAGGAATCGCCGCGGAATTATCATGGCGTAGGAAAATTTTGCATCGAGACGGGCTTGCCCGAGTCGCAGCCGGGGAAACCTACGTTCACAGATGTTTTTGCGAAACATATATGTAAAAAAGCAATACGTGATTCACGAATTGTCGCAATAACGGCGGCAATGCGCGACGGCGTCGGGCTTTCGCGGTTTAGGGAGCGTTTCCCGAATAGATTTTTCGATGTGGGAATAGCAGAGGGACACGCGGTTACGTTCGCGGCCGGCTTGGCAATGGGCGGATTAAAACCTGTTGTCGCGGTGTATTCGTCGTTTTTACAAAGGGCGTATGACCAAATCATTCACGACGTCGCAATTCAAAATTTGCCCGTAATTTTCGCAATCGATCACGCGGGCGTGGTCGCCGGCGATGGCGAAACTCATCAGGGCATTTATGACATTCCGTTTCTTTCGCACATTCCTAACCTGACAGTTCTCGCGCCTTCGGATGGAAACGAATTAAAAGAAATGTTTGACTTTGCGCTGGAACACAACGGTCCCGTTGCAATTCGTTACCCCAAAGATACTGCGGGCGCGGAAAAAAATTGTGAACATTCTGAAAAAATTTCCTTCATACAGTTGCAAGATGGTAAAAAAATCGCTATTGTATCCGTGGGCGTTATGTTGGAAACTGCGCAAGCGGTTGCGGACAAGCTTTTACAAAATGGATTTTCGCCTGCATTGTATAGCGCAAGAGTAATAAAGCCCGTTTGCAACGAGCTTTTACAGCAGCTTTCAAATTACGAGTATATATTTACATTAGAAGACGGTGCGCGAATCGGTGGATACGGCGAAAGAATTCACGCGACTCACGCGTTTGCGTTCCCCGATACATTTCCCGAAACAGGGACAAGAAAAGAGTTATTTGCGCGTTATGAATTAGACGCGGAAAATATATACAAAAAAATATTAGAGGTGTTGAAAAATGGAAAGCAGAAAAAAACGCAACCAGCAAATTGAACGCAAAAAAAGAGCGGAAAGGCGTATAGGAACCGCAATTGTTGTTGTAATAATAGCGATGATAACTGTGGGAATCGCGTATGCGGTTTGGGACACGATGAACCGCAGCACGGTTATGACATTCAACGGCGAACGCGTTCCCACCAGTGATTTCAGATACTTTCACGCGATGTCGGGCGCGGAACCGCAGAACGAAGAAATGCGTCAAACGGCAGTGGACGGAATGCTTAGAACGCTTGTTGTTTTGGACCGCGCAGAGCGTCACGGCTTAAGCATTTCCGCGGAAGAAAAGGCAGAATTTGAAGAGAGAGCCGCCGGAATGCGCGATACGTTTACAATGATGGGAATAAATATACGCTCTACAAGCGACAAACGCATGGTGGATTTTATGTCTGTAGGGGATTTGTTCGAAAAGGAACAGATGTGGCCGGGACCATTGTTCAGCTTAGTGATGGAGCATTATGTTTCCGACCGCGAACCCGACCAAGCCGATTTAGACGAACATCTTGAAGGTTTAAGAGACGATATAATTGAAGCCGCGAGGGAAAAGAACTTCAGATATATCGCCAACGAAAGTTGGGATTCCTTATGGGATGCATGGAACGAATTCAACGATGAAGAAGCCGGTTTCAGTGAGTTAATGCGTCGCTATCATGAACCCCAATTCGACGAATTTGAAGAGCCAATTGATAATCCGCTTGGTTTATGGGATTTTGTAATGCAATTTGAAGCATGGGACCATTGGCAAACAATCAATGAAATGCAGGAAGGCGAAATTTCGATGCCAATGCAATTTGGCGAACTGTCCTTCATTGTGGAAATGTATGAGAGCGTGGTTGATGAAGAAAGAGTTGAAGAAATCACATTAAGCGTAGCCGAGGGCTTTATAAACGAATTCCGCGAAGACGCATTCTTCGATTTAATTGAACAATGGGTATCGGAAGCAAACTATCAACTGAACGAACGCGCTTTAAGCCGTATTTAATATGCAATCGCGTGTAGTAAAAATTGTAGCCAACGAAGCAAAAGACCCGCGCCTTGAATACGCAAACAAAATCAAAACATTTTTACACGAACGCGGATATGAAATAGAGATTAAAAAGCTTGAAGAAGAAATAGATGAAGCATTGTTTTGTGTCGTACTTGGCGGCGACGGAACAATGCTTCACGTTTCGCATTTCGCCGCTGTTTGCGATGTTCCCATGCTTGGAATAAACTTGGGCAATCTCGGGTTTCTTACCGATGTAGAAAAAAATCACGGGCTAGGCGCGCTGGAAAAAATTTTAGCGGGCAATTATTCCAGTGAAAAACGAATAATGCTGGAAGCCGAATTCGGCGCAAGCGAAATTATTTCGTTGCAAAAACGCCTTGCACTCAACGAAGTCTGCATAGGTATAACGGGAAAACTAATCGACTATTCTATATATATAAACGAGCAGCTCATGGCAACCATGCGCGCCGATGGTATTATCGTTTCAACGCCCACAGGCTCTACCGCGTATAACTTATCTGCGGGAGGCCCCATTCTTATGCCGGGCGGTCAAATGATTGTCATTACGCCCGTTTGTCCGCACAGTCTGTCTGCTCGCCCGTGGGTAATCGGTGCGTCCGATACCGTTCGTGTCGTTGCCAAGCAAGACTCGCAAGTCTCCATAGACGGCGACCTTCGCGGAAAAATCCCCCCCGGTGAATCCGTCCTAATAAAAAATTCACCGTATAACGCAACAATTTTAAGAACAACGCAAGTAAATTTTTACTCGACATTGCGCAAAAAAAAATTATTGTAAGGGAAAGATTTCAAATGAAAAATGCGATTATATGTATGATGTTACTGTTAATGCTGGCAGCATGTGGCGGAAGGGTACCGGAAGAAACGGAAACTGAATTCACTCAGTCTCAAGAAACGTCGCCTCAAGAAACACAAATTCAAGAAACACAAGATGAAGATACGATTATGACATTTAATGGCAATAGTATTCCGGTGAGTGACTTCATTTACTTTCACGCCATGCTGGGTGCGCCATTTCAGGACGAAGAAGTAAACGAAATGGCAATAACTGGAATGCTTAGAGCGCTGGTTGTTTTAGAGCGCGCCGAGCGCCACGGCTTAAGAGTCTCCGCAGAAGGAATGGCGCGGTATGAAGAAGAAGCCGCGCAAGTGCGCGAATGGTTCACAGCGCGTGATATAGATATAAACGATTTAAGCAACAGGCGCATAGCTGAATTTATATCAGTTGGGACTTTGTTCGATAAGGTATGGATACAACCGGGTCCGTTGTATGACGCTTTAATGGAAGTTTATTTTTCCGATTACGAGCCCGCCCAAAACGAAATAGACAAACACCTTGAAGAATGGATGGACGAAATAGTTGAAGCCGCAACGGATGAAGGCGAGGTTAATATTGATTTGATTGATGAGTATAAACAAATCGTAATCGAAAATTTTATATATGGGCGCCGAGAAGACGCATTATTTGACTTAGTCGAAGAATGGGTGGCAGAATCGGACTATCAACTTAACGAACATGTTTTGAGCCGTTTCTAAAAAAGGGGAGGATGCCATGAAACACAGAATCATAGGCGAAAGTTTTCCTGTGCTGATTTGCGAGATGGACCGCGGAGAAAAAATGATTACACAGCGTGGTGGAATGAGCTGGCGCACGGCGAACATTGAAATGAGTACGAATTCAACCGGCGGTCTGGTTAAAGGGTTGAAACGTACATTGGCGGGTAATAATTTTTTTCTGAATCACTACACCGCGCTAAGTGACGGACAGGAAATTGCTTTCGGGTTATCTTTTCCGGGAGAGATAAAAACTTTCGATGTATCCGGCGGGAAGGATATTATTGCGCAGAAAAATGCGTTCATTGCCTGCACAGAACATGTTGATATTGATATTTTTTTCAATAAAAAACTGGGTGCGGGTCTTTTTGCCGGCGAAGGTTTTATACTTGAGCGTTTCAGCGGCGACGGGTTGGTTTTTATCGAAATCGACGGACATACGCAGGAATACGACCTTAAGCCGGGCGAAAAACTTGTAGTAGACCAAGGTTGTCTTGCTGCGATGGAGCCCACGGTTACGTTTAATATTGAAATGGTAAAAGGGCTGAAAAATATTGCGTTCGGTGGCGAAGGGCTTTTCCTTGGAAATTTAACAGGCCCGGGGAAAATATGGTTGCAAACATTGCCGATAAACGGGTTATCAAGAGTGATTGGCACAGGAGGCAAGAGTTAGCAATTGAATGAATTAGAATTAATTTTTCTCGCGCTGGGGCTTTCTATGGACGCTTTTGCCGTGGCGGTTGGGCTTGGCCTGACTATGCCAAAGGCAAACTCTTGGAAAGCCTTTGTAGTTGGCGGATATTTTGGTGTTTTCCAAGGGGTTATGCCGGTTATCGGGTATTTTGCCGCTACGTTTTTTGCCCGTTATGTTACCGCTGTCAGTCATTGGATTTCTTTTGCGTTGCTTGTTTTACTCGGCGCGAAGATGATTTTTGACAGCTTCAAAAAATCGGACGATACAAAGGCAACGTCTCTTGCGCCGCGAATTATGATTCCGCTAGCTCTTGCAACAAGCGTTGACGCGATGGCGGTTGGAGTTTCGTTCGCGTTTTTGTATGTGCAGATATTCTTGGCAGTGCCGGTTATTGCGGCGGTTACGTTTGTGATTTCGGTGTCAGGTGTGCAAATCGGCGGTATTTTTGGTGCGAAATTCAAAAATAAAGCAGCTTTTGCGGGTGGGGTAATTCTTATTTTAATCGGGATTAATATTTTGCGGGGGGGATTGTGATGGCGTTAAAAAACGAAACGGCATACCAAATGTATCTTGATGTGCTGGATATTTTGGGAAAAAACAAGTATAAAACGAAAACCGAAAAAGACGGAATGAGTACAAAAATTTCCGTCGTTCTCAAAGACGTCAAACCATGCGGAAAAGTTTTTGTTGTTTCCGCGCCGCCGGAAAATCGTGAATCTTCAATGTACGCGCTTTCGGCACACGCAAAGCTTATCGTGCAAAAAGAAACCATCAGAAGCGAAATGAAAGATAAAAATTTCGCAGAAGGTATCCGCTCTGACGACGACGGCTGTTTATGGTATTTCGGGCATACACACAATGAATGGGTCGCGCTTGTGGATAAAAATTTTGCAAAGTGGCGCGAAAAATCGCCGCTGTATCTGGAAACTATTGCCGAATCGGAAAAACTCAAAAAGAAAAAACCCGCGACTTTTGAAGAATTCGCAGAACTTGAATCAGAATTTAATAAACTAGCGGCGACGTTTACAAGTATTTCATTTTACAGAGATTCCCCCGAACTTGCGGGAGAATGTAAGAAATATGTAATCGACTTAAAAGAAAAATTATATCAGAAGACATCAAAAGCATTGGACAAATTAAAAAAAGCCGATATCCCGGTGACTTCCACTGAGCTTGCAAAAATCATTTCAAGTTACGAAAATTTACTTGAAAAATTCTCCGCAATAAAAGATTTCGACGATTCCGCAGAAAAAATTTCCTTTTGCAAAAGCGAAATTTCAAAGCTTGCGGGGGAACGCGAAGCCGCCTCATACAAAGAAGCAACTACGGAACTATCCGCGTTGGAAGAACGCCCCGAAACGGAAAAATTTTTCGACTATGTACACCGCGCCCGCAGGTATAAAAAAATTGCAAGAAAATTTAAATCAATACAGCCATACGGAAATTCAAAAGAACTTGCAAAAAAATGTAAAAAACTATACTATTCTTTCCGGTGGAAAATTTTCAAAAAAGTTTTCCCCGTTTTGTTAATAATTGCGGTGGCAATTGTAATCAGCTTTTTGGTTGTCTTGTTTATAGGGGGACATTTTAATGTTGAACATTTTTAAAAATAAAAAAGCACGTTTTAAGTTTATAAAATCTTTATGCATAACGCTAGTTTCGGTTTTGGCGGTATCGGTGGGAACACTTTTTTTACTTCGCAGTTTGGTAAGGCCTCCGGTTCTTCCTGTTCACGCCGACCAGCCGTTTTTTAATCCGGGTCATGCAATGCAAAATTTTTTAGAAGAGCGGGCTTTTGATGTTGTTGAACCGCACCCCGATGACGCTTTAATTAACACGTCGCCGTTTGATTTTATTGTGGAAGAAGGCTGGGTACGAAAGCCTGATTTTTATACGATTCTTATTTTTGGATACGACGGAGGGTTAAACACCGACACAATAATGGTGGCGGCATTTGACGCGGCGGAGCGGCAAGCATACATAGTAAGCGTTCCGCGAGACACGCAGGTTGATGTAAGTCGAAATGTGAAAAAAATTAATTCGGCGTATCCGGTTGGGTTGCGTTTCGGCGGCGGACACGACGGTGGCGTTGACCAGTTAAAACGGGAATTGCAAACCATAATCGGATTCAGACCGGATTTTTATGTAAGTGTGGAGGAAGACGCCTTCGTCCGCATTATAGACGCGGTTGACGGTGTATATGTAACCGTGCCGTTTCATATGCGCTACAACGACCCCACTCAAAATCTTCGCATAAATATTCCGGCAGGACATCAGCGTTTGGACGGAAAAAACGCATTGCACTTTGTACGGTACCGCATGGGAAGCGATGGAAGCCGCTCAATTACGGACTACCAACGAATGCAGCATCAGCAGCAGTTAATCGAATCTGTAATGAAAGAGATGATGACTCCGCGGATGATTCCGCGTATTCCAGAGCTTATCCGCACTTACCGTGACCATGTAAACACAGATTTATCCTTGACAGAACTGCTATGGTTCGGGGAGCAATTTATACTTGGCGAAGTCACCTTACACGCCTACAACTACCCAACCAGAACCGTATTAACAACGCTTTCGTATGAAATTCCCCAAGCGGAAGAAGCTTTGGAAATCATAAACCGCACAATAAACCCCTTTACGCGGGAACTTACAAGGGATAATTTACAGTTAGCTTCGTAAATTATTCTTCTTTCGTTCCGAACCAAACGGCCAGCCCTCCGGAAATTCCCCCGAATAAAACTCCGCCAATAACCCAAGACAGCCAGAAATAACTGTTTCCGATGAAGAGTTGCCATAAACCAATTGCAGAAACAATAGGCCAGTAAATAGCGGCAATAGTGCCGATTATTCGACCTACTTTTTTTTCCGCAATCTTGTTGGAATAATCGCCTTTGCCTAACAGTACATCGAAAGCAGAGCTGTAGGTGCCTGCAAAAATAAATAAAAACACCGAAAAGCCGATAATGTTTAAGAAAATTGAAACAGGAAGGTTAATAGACGCAATTCCCCCGGCACCAAGAATAATAAAAGCAACGCCGCCGGCAATCATGACGGTGCTGCGAGGCATGAACGCGGCGCGTTCTTTTGTAATTATCTCGTGGGTGATTGAATCCATGCGAAGGGGTGTTTCTTCGTAAGATTCGTATTCACTCATTCTGTTTCCGTTGACAATGAACAATGCCACAGCTATTGCAATCGCCGGAAAAAGAAGAATTACACTTCCGTTTAAAAAAATCACAGTAGAAACCCCTGCTAAAATAAGCCAAACACCAAACCCTACCAATACGCCGCTTTGCCTTGACATCGCAAGATAGGTTTGCGCGTCATTACAAGGCAGAAAAGTAGTTTCCTCAATTTTTTTATCTTTGGTTTCCAATCCCAATTCGGCGGTTAGTTCTTCCATGTTGCCGAAATCGGCAATAACCCCGTAGGCGGCTTCATGTTCGCTTTTTCCGCCTTGTCTTAGCATTACATATTTTTCCTCCATATTGGCAAGCATATCCCGTCTTAATTTCTGAAGCTCGCCTGTTTGCGGATACGCCGCGAATACGTTATCAAGATAAGTTTTAATTACGTCCATTGTCATTCTCCTTTACCTTTATAAATTTTGAGATTAATTCTTGCGTAGCCACCCATTCATCACATTTATGACTGTAGTATTGCAAACCTTCTTCCGTTAATGCATAGTATGTCCGCTCGCGGCCGCCCGAAAATGAACCGGGATACGAGTGCAAATATCCTAATTTCTCTAAGCGTGAAAACGCAGAGTATAACGTCGTTTCCTTCATTGTGTAGCTATTTTCCGAAATGTCTGTGACTTTCTTGGAAATCGCGTAGCCATAGGAATCTCCGTCGCAAAGTATCCGAAGAATTATCAAGTCGATATAGCCCCGCATGACATCACTGCTGATTGTGATGTTGCTCAAGGAACTACCTCCTTTACTACGTCTGACGTTGTAATTAAAATAGCATAAACTACTACGACACGTCAAGTAGTTATTTGACACCCGCAAAATTTGTGTTATCATGGAAAAAACTTAATATCACATTCGGGAGCTTGTGTACAGGCTGAGAGGAGGTAAGAATACCTCGACCGTACCTGATTTGGGTAATGCCAACGTAGGGATTTATAAAGATTTTATGTCCTCATGCGTTGGTGTGGGGATTTTTTATTAGGAGGAAAAAATGGAAAAAATCGAATGCAGTGTTGCAATTCAAGTTTTACCGCAAGGGGCGGACGCGAAAGTTATAGGCATTGTGGATGAAGTAATTGCCTATATAAAATCGCTGGGGCTTACAATGATGGTTGGGCCGTTTGAAACCACGGTGGAAGGTGATTTGGATACATTGATGGACATGGTGAAGCATTGCCAGCGAATTTGTATTTCCGCCGGTGCGCCGCATGTTCTTTCATATGTAAAAATTCATTATTCGCCTAAAAACGGAATTTGGAGTATTAATGAAAAAACTGGGAAACATAAGTAAGAACTGGCAGCCGATTTCGCTTTTGGCATTAGTATTTTTTACGTGGCTTATCGCAACCGAAGGCGGCTTGGTCGAAGCGTTTATTCTGCCGTCGCCATTCGCGGTTGTAAGGGCATTCAAGGGAGATTTCGTGCTTCTTATGAAACACGGCGCGTACACTATGGTCGAAGCTTTTTTCGGGCTTGCAATAAGTTTGCTTGCGGCGTTTATTGCGTCGGTTGCAATGGACAGGTACTTATATTGGCGAAAAGCACTTTATCCGGTGTTGGTAATCAGTCAGGCTGTGCCGTACATTGCCATCGCGCCGTTGTTGGTGCTTTGGCTTGGGCATGGAATGTCTCCGCGTGTTGTACTTGTCGCTTTGACCTGCTTTTTCCCGTTGGTGATTGGACTTTACGACGGAATTCGCCTAATTCGCAGAGAATTTCTGGAAGAACTGCAAATGCTTGGCGGCAGTTATTTTGACGGATTATTCTATGTGAAATTGCCACTTGCCATGCCTACGTTTTTTTCAGGGCTGAAAATTGCGGCAACATATTCATTTGTGGGTGCGGTAATTGCAGGGTGGGTTGGTGGAACTACCGGCTTAGGAGTGTACATGACCCGCGTAAGACGGACATTCGAGTTCGATAAAATGTTCGCGGTTATATTGTTGATTATAATTATCAGTTTATTACTTATGTACTCTGTAAAAATTTTAGAAAAGAGGATGACAAGAGATGTTATTTAGAAAAATTTTAATTTTTGCAATACTTTTGATGGCTTTAGCGGCTTGTGGAAGCAAAAGTGATTTGGACGAAGTTACTTTGGTACTTGACTGGACACCGAACACAAACCACACCGGCTTTTATGTTGCAATGCACAGGGGATACTTCGCGGAAGAAGGGATTTCGCTAAGAATTATTCAACCCCCGGAGGACGGCGCGGTTACGCTTGTTGCGGCGGGTCATGCCGAATTCGGAATTTCCTTTCAAGAAGAAACACTTCTTGCCGCAAACAGCCCGTACGCACCTTTGCCCGTGGTTGCAATCGCCGCGCTTGTAGAGCATAACACCAGCGGCGTGTTATCCCTTGCAGAGCATGGCATAACCCGTTTCCGCGACTTGGAAGGAAAAACTTTCGGCAGTTGGATGATTCCGTACTTCGATGAAATGATTCGTGAAAGCGTTCGTATGGACGGCGGCAACCCGGACTTGGTGGAATTTGTTCCGCATATGGCTCTTGATAACATAACGGGCATTCAACGCGAATTTGACGCAGTATGGGTATATGAAGGCTGGGACAGGGTAGTGGCGGAACAAATGGGGCTTGATGTAAATTATTTCGCCTTACGTGATGTTAACCCTGTGTTCGACTACTACACGCCCGTTTTGATTACCTCACTTGAAAACGTGCAAAACGAACGAGTCGAACTTACGGAACGGTTTTTGAGAGCCTCTGCGCGGGGTTTTGAATTTGCGAGAGACAAACCAACGGAAGCTGCGCGTATTTTACACCAATATGTCCCCGAAATGAGCCTTGATTTGTTAATCGCTTCGCAAGAATTTTTAAGCGAAAATTATTTTTCGGAAAAATGGGGTTACATTGACGCACGGCGTTGGGTAATGTTTACCGAATGGATGCATGAAAATGGATTTATTACAAGCGATTCAGGTAACACCGCGCTTGTTATAGTAGATTTTTAAATGCGAACGGCAATTATCGCCAACGGCGAAATTAACGATTACACAGCCACAAAAAATGCTTTACAAAACGCGGAATATATCATTGCGTGTGACGGTGGGCTTCGCCATGCCGAAAAAATGCATATTCTGCCCGATGTAATAATCGGTGATATGGATTCCGCTCCTTCGGAATATCTCTTTGTTTGTAAACAGAGAGATATCCCCGTTTGCACCTACCCCGCAGAAAAGGACGAAACCGACCTTGCTTTGGCGATGGAACATGCTTTAAGCAAGGCGGCTTCGTCCGTTATTATTTTCGGTGCGTTGGGCGGCAGAGTAGACCACACAATTGCAAATTTTCATGTGCTTGTAATGGCAAACGATATTCCCGCGGAAATTTGGGACGAAAAAACAAGCGTTCAATTAGTGCGAAAAAAAATATGTATAGCGAAAGAAAATTATCAAACCGTAACACTGCTTCCATTATCAACGGAAGTTACAGGCATAAAAACACGCGGGCTTGTGTATCCGCTAAATGGCGAAACCCTAAAAATGGGCGTTGTGCGTGGCGTAAGCAATTGTTTTTCAGCTCATGAAGCGGAAATATTAATTGAAAGCGGCGTTTTGTTGGTAATGCGTTCGGTGTAGCTGATGAACAAATCACAAAAAAAGGGATTTCCTTCACGGAAAAGCCCTTTATTGCCGTTAGTTAAGTATTGTCAAATGAAACAAAACCGGCTTTTCAGCAGGCTTGTTATAAATCGTTGTTTCGTTAATTTACATAATAAAAAAGCTCCGTGTTGGAAACCAGTCCTGATTTACAAAGCGATACTAATTTTTCCTTTATATAGGATTTAAGTTTTTCGATAGTTTCAAAATATTCGTGGAGAAGCTTGTCCATGACACTGTTTAGTATATCCTCTAATGTAAATGTACTCTCCCTATAGAGAATTGCATTTGAAACAATAAATCCGGGAGTGTTTTTAATACTTTCATTCATTTTCGTTATCTCCTTTTTTATTTTATTTATTTCATTGAATCCAAAATATCAATAACATTTTTAGCCAAAAAAATTCCAAGCTCATTTAAGAAATTAGAATTGAAAACATAGTTATATATCTCTTTACGTTTAAATTTTAAGTATATATAGAAGTAAGGACAATTATATTTTTCCGCGTTCAGTGTATTTATGATATTTGAAAGTTCGCAAAGCGGTACTACAGATCCATTTTTATATAGATTAGGCTGTTCTTTTTCCAAACCTGAAGATATTCTTTTTTTCACTATTTCAAAATACTCTACGTTTTCTTTATATTTACTTTCGATAAAGCGTTTTGTATTCATTTTTACAAAATCAAAAAAATTAAATTCGTCTTTCTCATATGTTTCAAAGAAGGTTTCTAATTTATAAAGCATTGGTACATTACTGCTGCTTCGGTTCAATATTTCATCAATTTTTTTGAATTCCTGTGTTTCGCATAATTCATATTCATTAAAGATAGAGCAAAAACCTTTATCTAACAGCTTGAAATCGGAAGCGTTTTTTATTATCGAATAATAATTTTTCTTATTTGACAAGAGTTCTTCCAATTGATAGCTTACAGCGTTTGTACGGTCGTAATATTCTTCAAAATAATGCTTTTTTAGAACCGTAATCAGCCATCCGTCATCCCATTGAATAAGCGAATTGAAATATCTTCTGTTTGAAGTAGCTATTTTAATTGCTTTCCATAATCCCGAAATATCATAAGGCAGTATATAATCGTCGTGTGCGTTATTTACCGAGTCATTCTTTGATAAATAATCGAGCATTATAATTTCAATACTGCTTCGCAGCAAGCTGTCTGTTTTTATTACTCTGTGGTGATATAAAATACTTTTATATAAATTCCAACGTTTATAAAAAAAATCATCAACAGTATTAACTGTTTTCGCATCGGTAACAAATAAATACTTATCATCTATTTTAACAATCTGCATAGAGGATATTAATCTATCATATTCCAGATACCCGCTGGTAATGCCGGAATTAATAGTGTCTCTGCATACATAGTCAAGTCTGTCGCCGTCGATAACGCCGTCAACAATTTTGTGTATTGTTTCACAAATAAGGTCTTTCTCCTCAAAGATGCATTTTACGGTTTCAAAAACAAGTATCTTTAAGTACTTTTCCCCGAAACTTCTATCCTTATGCCATTCACCGTTAAATAATAAATCGCTGACCATTTTTTCTGTCATCTTATTACCCATTTTTTCATGCAACTGGGAAGACGGTTTATCTATTTCATATTCACTGAAAATATCCAAGAACTCTTTCTCCCGGGGCGTATGATTGGTTTTGTTGCTAACGATTTTAATTGCGTTGTCAATCGCGCTTTCCGCAACGTGGCTGAACGGCGGATGCCCGATATCATGCAATAAAGCGCATAATCTGATGGCTTGGAATAAAATTAAATAAAATATAAGCTTTTCCCCAGGAATATTGGCGGGGATAAAATCATTGTAAAAAACATTATCGACTTTGATTTTTTCAAAATCCAGTAATTTTGTTTCTTCTATGTTTAAGTCTTCCAATACAGACCTAAAAGTGTCCGGTTGATTTAAGATTCTTTTTTTAACTATATGTTCGACAATGCTTTTTTTTACATCATCTAATAGAGAATGAATAACGCTATCGGCGGAATTAACAAAGCTGTAATATATCATATCACCACACAATTTCATTGTCCCGAGAGAATGCTCGAAGCGTTTCGTACGATTAGTCGGAAAGGTTAAATACCCGGTGGAGTTTTGAGATATGTTATGAAGTCTGTTAAAAAGTTGAGTGGAAATAACCTCTTTTTCATAAATGCTCATTAATATTGTATTATGTATTGTATCGGCAATATAAATTTGCTTCTTTTGCATTTGCATCGCCCCTAATTATTTTTACATTTACGCGCAGAATATCACAAATAAATTTTCAATGCAATTATTTTAATGAAGGAGTTGATTATAATTTCATTGACCAACAACAAGCCCCCCTAATGTTAAAACTCCTATTGCCGATTTTGGCGATGAAATACCGCATGTGGGGGAATTATTGCCACCGCATATAATAGTTTTAGCTATATCAGACGAATATATTTATACAATACAACGCCCTACGGATGTTCAATGGAATTGGGAAGCCCCCGAAAGCACATCTTCAATGGAATTTCAAGGAATGATGGAGCAGATAGAGTTTATAATAAATAATTTCAAATTGACTTAAAGGCATGGCTACGATTAAAAAACGGATACCTTAGTTAATTGGTATCCGTTTTTGTGTGGCTAATTTTTTTGAATATAAGCGAAAGGCGTTGAATAATCAATTGAATAGTAAAACGCATTTTTATATTTGCACAAATATGTCAGATATGATAAAATCACATTTAACGGCAAAATGCATTTTCAGAGAAAAGCATTTTCAATGAAATGCATTTGCGGTGATAAGAAGCCGTAGCCGTGGCGGTCATGAGGATTCCCGTCCTCATGACGCGCAAGGATGATGGAGACACCATCACCAAATACACACAGTCAAGCCTGCCGCCACGGCTTTTTGATTTTACACCATTCTGCCGGTTTCTTCAAGCCGATGATGGTTCTTGTTTATTCCGTGTTCACTGGCAGTGTCGAGTCTGACTTGAGATTACATACTCAAGCGTGTATGAGGTGATGGGCCATCTCCTACGCGCTTATTTTATTTGCAAATGGGGGAAAATAATGAACATTGATAGAACCCGTGGAGTCTGTATTAGCGGATACGGTTTGCGGAAATTATCGTTATGGCTTAATAACAAAGCCCTTGCAGAATATATAAAATTACGTAACGACATTCAAGCCGAAATAAATAAAGCCGTTGAACAAGGTTACGACACATTTTTATGCAGTATGGCAAGGGGTTTTGAATTAATCTGCGCCCATGCCGTGTTGGAAGCCCGTCAAAAGCAAAGCAACATACAATTAATCTGCGTTCTGCCTTTCAAAAATTATTCGTATTCCGACGAATGGGGCGAATTATTCAGAACGGCCAAGCGCGATGCCAACCATGAAATTATTATTTCGGAGGAAGAATATAATCCCACAAAATACAACTTGCGCAACTTATATATGATTGAGAATTCTTCTTATGTAATCTGCAGTTGGGACGGTCAAAACGACGTAACAGCTCAAATAATCCACCTGGCAAAAAAGCACGGGCATATTATTCATAACCTGCACAGAGAGGGATGCTTAGTGTGACTAGACAAAAATCCAATTAGTCTTCATATAATGTGGCAATATTATGTAATCTTCGCTTCATTTCAGAGCGTATATGCAATGGCTCTAAACATTCGCATTTATTCCTAAAACTGAAAAGAATATTATAGTAATACTCGTTCTCTATGAAAGGAAAACTAACAATGTAATGCTCATTACCGGCCGACGAAAGGTGAAGTCAAAAAAAGCCGCTTCGGGCTTGTAAGATACTATATAAGAAATAAAATAGAGGTATAGTCGCTACTGGGGGTGTGAAATGAAATCGCCTTATCAAATTGCGAAAGAATTGAATGTTTCGCCGCAAGCCGTCTACAAACGCATGACAGATGAGTTCAACAACCAGCACGCAGACCATATTAAACGCACTCAAAATGGAAAATATAAATTAGACGCAGTAGCAGAGGAAGCCTTGAAAGAATTATTCAACCAAGTTAAACAACCGTTACAGCAATGCAATATAAAACCAGTTGAACAACCAACTCATTCGTTGGTGAACCAGTTGAATACCGAAAAATGATATTTTACTAAGAAAAACCCGGCAACCGTTACTGCAATAAATAAACCCATAGCCACATAGAATACAATCGGGAGGTTAGCCGACAGGGGTAAAATAAAGTTAAGCATTATACTTGTATAATTAGACTCATTATATCGTCGCTAAAGCCAAGCAACAAAGAAAAAACAATACCTATTGGTATAGCAATTATGTACAACATAACAGTAAGTAAAATATAAATAGAAAGTGCAATATCAAGGCTTTTTATATATGATTTAAGATTTGCACGAATAGAAAATGCAATTACCAAGATACAAAACAGAAAGGCTATATCAGGAATGCCCGGCTTATCGGAAAAAAATAAAACGAATAGAAATTGAATAACAACTATGCAAAAAAAGCAAAGTAATTTTGCTTTTCGCGTGGGTGGCATAAATTTATATGCAATCAAGCAAAAGGCAATTGCTATTGAAATTGCAGTAGTTGTTGCGATTAGATATTGCATTTACATACAACTCCTCGCTACGTCCTTCCTTTGTCCTGCACGCAAATCTTACTATGACATATAAAGAATTAATAAGACTATATGCAAGCGCAATTATACTGTATGTTTCGACACGACACAAGAATAATATCGACAACATAAAATATTTTTTCACAAAATGATTGCCATAATTATGTAATGCATCTATACTAGATAGTAGCGACATAAAATTTGAGAGGAGAATGTGCATGAAGAAACCAATAATGTTTTTTATGATTGGTTTTTTGTTATCTGTTGGAGTGGTTTTTGTTCTAGGGGGGATAGGTACTACCTTTCATTGGACACATGGGTCAACTAACTTTTCTAACAGAGCAATAGTACAAACAGGGAGAACTGTTGTTCTTGGGATTGCTGAAATAACTTCCTCTGTAAATGAGACTTGGGGCAATCTCGGGGCTAGAGTCAATATTCATAATGATTCGTGGCATTTAATAGATTCTAGTGCTTGGTCTTTCAACAGTAGTACCACCCGGTTTCACAGTCATAATTTTTCAATTTCTAATCCGCCAATAGGTAATTATTGCTCTCAAGGGGAAACAGCATTTTATCGAAATGGCGGCTACACATATGTATGGACATGGTGTTCACCTTTTCAAGGATTTCCGGGATATTAAACCTTTTCTAAGGTTTCCCCAATATATAAGGAGGTATTTTTGTGAGAAAAAAATTTATTAAAAATGGTATTTTCGCTTTTTGTCTTTCGCTAGGGTTAATTTTTGGTCTGCTCTTTGCAAACATTGTTTCGGCATTTAATACAGAAGTTGTATATAAAAGAAATGATAACGGGCAGACATTTGGCACAATAGAAGCATCCGTAAACAATCGGCAGATTGAACGCCCGGACTTAATTTCAGCCGTAGGCATAGACGGCACGATAGGATTTGTAAGTAGGGCTGACCTTGATGGAGAGCGACCATCTAATCCCGAAGAGGCTATGAGATATATGGAGGAATTGAATAGACAAGCAACCGAAACCCTTATAGGACTAGAAAGGGGAGGAAGTGCCTTTCTTCGATACATTCCTCTTTATGAATCGGATGGTGTAACGGTTATAGGTAAGTTTGGCATAAGTTTTCCTGATGAAGTGCTTGAGCAGAAGTCAATAGAACTAGGAATAAGTGTTCCTTGGCTTGAGCAGAGGTCGATAGAACTTGAAGAGGTATTGGAATAGATGAATCATCTAATGAATTCCCATGCTCCTATGGTTATTCCCGAAATTATAAGTTACCACAATGATGCAGAGGTGTAAGCTTCTCATATCAGCAGAATGCGGTTGCTCTTTCGAGAACAACCGCCTTTTGCTTTAATACGGGAAATTAATTTCAGACCGCCGCGCCGATGCACGCAGCGGTTACTTTTTATGGCTTGCGTCCTTTTTATTTCCTTGCCATACTTATATAAGTATGCTATATTAAATATATGAGGTGATTGCATGAGCGGAAAGACAAGCACGGAATCTAAGCGCAAGTACAACAAGGGTGCGTATTCCACGCATTTATACGCATATCGCAAAAATTCAGAATTTGGAGAGCGCGTCAAAGAATTCAAGGCACATAAAGGAACCAGCCTTAATTTTTTAATTACTAAGCTTTTGGCGGAGCATTGGGGTGTTCCAATTCCAATTCCTGAAATGGATTTTGAATAGGTGACGGTTGCGCCCATCAGCGCGGCGGAGCGAATGCCGATGTACTGAAATACGGTGTTTTGTCTATACGAGTAAAGCAAATTATGGAGTTAGCGTTTTATCAGATTGCATTACCAGCTATGATAAAAAGAAAATTGATGAAATGTTGAATTATTACAAAAGTAAAGGCAGTAGAGTAATCAGTTTGAATGACCTGTAAGGTTCTATCAATGAGCTTTATGGGGAGAATTATAATGTTCTCATGAAACATGACACACTGTTGTCGCATTTGATATGATACAATGGCGAAAAAACGGAAAGGTTGCTAAAACATGGACATTATCGCAAAGGCTGCAAAAATTGTAGAGCAAAATTCTATTAAAGGTGGCGAGTTTAAAGGGCAGGTTTGTGTTCTTTCGCTCATTGATGCAGAGGGATTTCCAACCGCATCTGTATTAACGCCATCAAAGTCAGAAGGCATTAATTGGTTAACGCTTTGCACAATGCTTGACGGGAACGGCGTAAAGAGGATTGCAAATTGTAATCGCGCAAGTGTTTGTTTCTCTGGTGAATATTGCGTTAACTTAGTCGGTGAAGTTGAGGTCATTACATCGCCGGAGGTTAAGCGCGAAATGTGGTATGACGGTCTTTCTTGTCACTTCACGGGTTCGGACGACCCCAACTACTGCGTATTAAAGTTCACTACAAAACGCTACAAACTCTGTATTGACGGCGAGGAAGTTGAGGGAATGCTGTAATATTTTCCCATGATTTTTTTAAGCTTTCGATGGTAGCCTAAGAATATCAGCCGAGTTTTGTAATGAAACTCGGCTCTTTTTAAAATGTTAGCCAATATCAAGTATGAAATGAAGATATATTAATTATCGACTTGCGCGATAACATCGGCGGAAATGACGGGTATTCGATGCAATGCTCTCTGTATGCCGCCTCAATCATAGATTTGTGGGCACACAAAAACCAAAGAACCGCCACCTTGGGGAATTTCCCGCGGTGGCGGTTCTTTTATGTGAAACATTTTACATTTCATCATAATGCCCCTTGCACCCAACAATGATTATTTGCGTATGGTAACTTTATAAACAATCCTGTTTGTTCCGTCAATTCGCCTGCTCCAATATCCTTGCTTGTTGTGTTTCAATGGTTCAGGCTTACCCTCTCCTGAAAAAGGGCTACGGTCAATGTCTTTTTGTCCTTCGTTTGCCAATAAAGATAATCTGTCCACCCCGAATCTTTGAAGGAAAGTTCTTTAGTCATTTTCCATAGCCTCTAATTCTTCCATTGTTTTGACAACAAATGTTGCCGTACCTGCTTCAATTTCATCTATTCGTCGGTTTAATTCTGCTTGATTTTTTTCGCTGTAGAAAGGGTCGTATATTTCAAAAGGGATTTTACCTTGCCGTAGAGATTGACGAGCGAAGACATTAAATGCCGTTGATAAATTCATACCAAAATCATTAAACATTTTTTCTGCCTGTTCTTTAATATCTCGGTCAAGCCTGATAGTCACATTTATTGTATCTGCCATTTTAATTACCTCCATTTTTTATCATGATATCATAAAAAATCGTGCATATCAAATAATATGCACGATATAAGGATTTGATTTGAAAATGTTCAAGATGCAATGCCTTAGGGACAGTTCATATAAATTGTCCCCCTTACGCATGGAACAATTGCGTTGAACGAAAATTCACCCCAAAGTCTCTTTGTCGCCGGACTAAGCGGCGGCGGATATAACTCTCTCAGATATTAAATTGATTGTAAGGTGGATGGTAGGGCATGATGTAAGCCAATTAATATCATATTAGAAAAACGTAAGATTCAAAGAACTGCTACCGAAGGATATTTCCTAAGGTGGCGGTTCTTTTGTGTGAAACATTTACTTTTTAACGAGTTTAATATTTTTTTGATACCCATTGACGAAATTAAAATCTCACATGGTTTATGGATAATACGACGTTGAATATATCCCGGAAAATCCCACCTTATACCTATTCGATGAAACCAATAAGCGAATAGGTGCTATGACCTCTGAATTCAATCTTTAAATCATCAACACCTGTCACGTTTATTGTGAAAGGCATTGGTAAGCGCAATGCATCAACATCAATAGAGCCTATCTGTCGCCCATTTCCATAAAAATTAAAAGTACCATTACGTTGAGGGGCTCCATCAACACGTCCAAGTAACCCCGAAAGTGTAATAAAACGTCCCCCTAAATTATGCAACGAATGAACACTACTTATATTATTAGCATTATATGTTATAGCATTTTCAAAAATTTCACCACCATGAAGAACATGATGAGGCATTAATACTCTATTAACATTACTCAAATCAAAGGGCGCAACCTCTTGAACAAAGATAAGTGGAATTTCTTCACTTTCTCTGCTTACTGATTCAGATAATGGTAAATTAT
This sequence comes from Defluviitaleaceae bacterium, assembly GCA_009779835.1. Lineage (GTDB taxonomy): Bacteria > Bacillota > Clostridia > Lachnospirales > WQUN01 > WQVC01. Next base: position 22,978 of record WRBD01000007.1, read on the forward strand.
CCTCAATTGGCGTATGTGCATCAGTATTGTTGTTTGTAGAAAAACTCGGAATTACTCCATTATTAACATTAGAATTAATTATTGATTGCAGTCTAACAATTTCTGCTCTCAATGCGTTGTTTTCTATTCGCAAGTCATCATAATCTGCTTGTAACAACGTAAGTTTATCTTGCAAATATAAATTTTCATTTTGCAATGAATTAATTTGTGATTGCAGAATTTCAAGTTTCTCATGCAAAGAGTTAATTTGGTTTGCAAAACTCCGTTGTTCCATTTGCCATATTGCAAATGAGCTAATTACCGCAAAAATAGTCGTAATGGTAATAGAAATAAGAACTATGATTATATCTTTAATAGAAATACTCGATTTACGTCCATTCAAGGAATATTCACCCTCTCTTTTACTCCTTGTGTTTCAGTTCATGGACTATTCGCTCTTCCTTTACAATGTTTTTTAAAATATGTGTCCATAGCACACAAGTTATTTTTTCCTAGTATGGGTTATTCTTATTCGCATTATAGCCATTCGATGAATTTTACATCATCGTAAAAAGTATAAAAAGTATTTTATTGACACATTATGCCATATATATACAGCAAAATCAATAATTACTCAAATAGAAATTGAATTCTATTATTACGATGTTTTTATTGCACAAAAGGATTTTGTATGCACTTAATCAAAACCTCGGAATATTTATATATTTGAAATAACTCCTTCAAATTTAATCATTAACTTCCGTTTTCCTTTCCAATGTGGCCGTTAGTTTAGGAATTTACCGAAATTTACGTCAAAACAAAAGGATAAATTTATCATTGACTTTTCAAGATATCAATGATAACCTCAAAAAAAGTTTTTCAGTGAAAGGTGGTGAAAGGCATGAAACAATCCAACACATTCAAAATATTGGCGGTTTTTAACCACCAACTTGCAATGACTCCGGCTACTCCAAGGGGGTACTATGCCCATTTTTGGAAGAAAGATTGTTTTGGATGCCTGTCACTGCATGAAATAGCGGCTTAATTTCCGCTCCTTTATGTTTAGTATCCCCGTGCAGACAAAACAATCTGCACGGGGTTATTTTATTTTAAAGGAGTTTTTGATTATGATTGATATTTCAGTACATGAATTAAATAAATATTACGGCTCTAATCATGTGATTAAGGGCGTGAGTTTTGAGATTTACGCCGGCGAAAAAGTCGGATTGTTAGGCAAAAACGGTTCCGGAAAAACAACATTATTTAAGGTTATCGCCGGTGACGAATATTATGAAAGCGGCAACGTATCCAAGGCATCGGGCAAAAAAGTTGAAATTCTCGCGCAAATTCCTGTATTTTCGGAGAATGATACGGTTGAGGATATTCTTCGTTCGTCATTTAAAGAAGTAGCCGAAATATACGAAACAATGAAAAAAATCGAAGGAGACGGCGACCCTGCGGTTTTAAAGCGGTACGGAAAACTAATGGAGGATTACGAGCGACTTGGTGGATACGATGTAGAAATGAAAATCGAAAAAATGTGCAACGGAATGAACATTGATAACGAGATGCGAAGCAGTCTGTTTAGCTTGCTTAGTGGCGGGGAGAAAACAAGGGTTAATTTAGCGCGTATTTTACTGCTCGATTGCGATATCCTTCTCCTTGACGAACCAACAAATCATCTTGACTTAGCTTCGCTTGCGTGGCTTGAAAATTTTATACGAAAATATTCGGGGACAGTTGTGGTTATATCACATGATAGGGTTTTTCTCGACAATGTGATTACTCGGATAATTGAAATTGACAACGGTAAAGCGAATTTTTACAGCGGGAATTTTTCGTGGTACGCCGAAGAAAGACAACGTAGATTTATTACGCAGTCGCAACAGTATGAGCGTCAGCAAAAAGAAATAAAACGAATAGAAGACAGGGCAAAATGGTTTCTTGTGAATGACCGCTTCACCACTAAACATCACGCAATCTTGTCGCGAATTGACCACATGGAAAAAATAGAAAAACCTGTAACGTCGAAGAAAATTACAGAGGATTTTAACAGCGGCGGTCATGCGGCGAAGGTGGTTGTATCGCTTGATTCGGTGAGTAAAAGTTACGATTCCAATGTAATTTTAAATAATGTAAGCCTAAATATCGACAGAAATAACCGTATTGCATTAATTGGTGCGAACGGTTGCGGAAAAACCACTCTTTTGAAATTGATAATGGGTGAAGAACCCTGCGACAGCGGCGTAGTTAAAGTTAGCAGTAATGTAAAAATTGCGTATATGTCTCAAATTATCGTATTTGAAGACGAAAACGCAACGGTGCTTGAGACTTTACGCAGTGCGGTTGAACTCCCCCAAGAAAAATTACGAAGCATCCTTGCGCGATTTCGGTTCACAGCCCCCGATATACTCAAAAAGGTCGGCAATCTTTCCGGTGGAGAAAAAAGCCGCTTGAAGCTGTGTTTGCTTATGCAAAACCAAGTTAATTTTTTAATCCTTGACGAGCCGACAAACCATCTTGATATTGAATCAAGAGAATGGATTGAAGATGCCGTATCGGAATTTAACGGCACAATGCTGTTTATTTCGCATGACGGTTTCTTTTTGAATAAGTTTGCTTCAAAAATATGGAACATGAAAAACGGAGAAATCACGGAGTTTGACGGGGGTTATGATAATGCGTAAATATTTCATAACCGCCATAACAGCCATGAAAGGCCAAACAAACGGCGGGATTATTTATATGTTCCCGAATATTTTGGTAAGCCTTATGTATCTTTTGCCGCTAATGTTTTTATGGCGCGTTATTGCCGCGGACGGCACGGATGTCGGTATGACACTCAAACAGTTGCTGACTTACACTTATATGAACGCCTTGCTTTCGGAAATGCTTGTTGTGCGAACACTTGCGTCAAGCTGGAATTACGAAGGGCAGTTAATAAGCTTGTTCGCCCGTCCGTTTCCTGTGTTCGGGCAGTTAATGGCGCAAACAATCGGCGGTTGGATTCCGATGTTGCTTATTTTTTCTTTGCCAATGCTTGTGATTGCACCGTTATTCGGGATTTCAATAATCCCCGCAACGGTTTGGTTTTTTCCGTCATTGTTGCTGTGTATATCGCTTGGCTTCGCAATAGATTTTATTTTCGCATGCGTAACAATTCGCCTTAGGGGAATGGCATGGCTTGGGCATTCAATAAGAATGGCGATTGTATCGCTTTTTTCGGGAACGGTAATTCCGTTTAGAATACTGCCCTTCGGTTTAACTAAAATTTTTGAATTCCAACCGTTCGGCAGTTTGGGAGGTGCGCCGCTATCTTTGTTTGTCGGCACAACCGAACCGGCTCAAATTATTGCTACACAAATTTTTTGGAATTTTGTTCTATGGCCTGTCGCAATTTTTTGGTTTGCAAAATCCAAAGAAAGGCAGGTGAGTTTCGGTGGTTAAGATAAAACGTGTTTTACGGCTATACGCGCTTTACGCAAAAATGGACTTGGCGTGGTTGCTTCGAGACACAACCTTTGCCGTTCTTGCTGTTTTAGCAGATGTTATTACAAATTTATCTTCCGTGACGGGCGTGTTTTTGCTTGCGTGGAGATTCGACGGCATAGGCGGCATGAGCAGGTTTGAAGTGCTTTTTATGTTAGCTTACGCAACCATTATCACAGGAATTTTTCAAACATTTTGCGCCGGCGGAAACGTAGGGCATATCAGCCGCAGGGTCGGCAGAGGGCAACTTGAGCATATGTTCATTCAGCCGATGTTGTTGCCGGCACAACTTGCAACCGAAGGCTTTATTCCTTTTTCGGGCAGCAGTAATTTAATTTCCGGAACGGTAATTATGATTATCGCTACCGTTAATCTTGGAATTTCATTACCGTGGTGGTGGATATTTTCATTAATCGGAAATTTGATTGTCACGGTTGCCATTGTTTTGGGGAAATCCTATCTTGCGTCAAGCCTGACATTTTACGCGCCTGTACAAGCCGAGGAGATTTCAAGCTATGTTATAGATTCCTTCGGACATATCAGCACATTTCCGTTATCGGGAATGCCGCTGTATTTGCAAATTCCGCTTATAACTTTTATTCCAACCGGGCTACTCGCTTGGTTTCCGACGCTCGCGCTTTTTGGACGTGCGCCGTTTAATCTTCCGGCATGGTATCCGTTATTATTCGCGGTCGTGCTTTGGATGATTGCAACCTACTTTTTCAGAAAGGGATTGAATTTTTATGTTAAAAAAGGAATCAACAGATACCACGCAATGGGACACCGCCGTTAGTGTGAACGGCGTTACAAAAGTTTTCACGCAATGGCAACGCGAAAACGCGGGACGTGGCATAATTAAAAATCTGCTTAACCCCCAAAAGAAAATAATCTCCGCGCTGGACGATGTTTCTTTTAAAATAAATCGCGGCGAATTTGTTGCGTATGCCGGGCCGAACGGCGCGGGCAAAAGCACCACGATGAAATTATTGGCGGGAATGCTTCAACCGACAGAGGGCAGTGTTTCTGTTCTTGGAATGTCCCCCAACAAAGACCGCATAAGCGTTATGCGTGAATTGGGCGTGTTATTTGGCAACAGAACGGAATTATGGTGGGACCATCCCATTTCCCAAAGCTTTGAATGGAAAAAAGTTGTTTGGGATATCCCCGATGATGTATACAAGCGCAATCTTGAAATGGTTATCGAATTGCTTGATATCGGCGAACTTCTGAAAACTTTTGCGCGTGAATTATCGCTTGGTCAGCGAATGCGCGCCGACCTTGCAATGATGCTACTGCACAGCCCGACGCTAATTTTACTGGACGAACCGACACTCGGGCTGGACGTTGTAGCAAAACGCCAAATGATTGAATTTCTTAAAAAAATCAATCATGAGAACGGTGTTACAATTGTTGTCACCAGCCACGACATGGACGACCTTGAAGAAATGGCACAGCGCATTTTAATGATTTCGGGCGGAAAAGTTGCCTATGACGGAAGTTTTGACGGCTTGCGAGAAATCACGGGAAATCTTACTCGGTTCATTGTAACAATGGACGGCGGTTTAAAACTTTCGCTCGACGGCGGTAAGTTAATCAACGCAAACAAAGGCGTTTACGAATTTGAAGTTGATGTTGCATTAACCCCAATTAAACATTTACTTCGTCAACTTTCAGACGCAAATGGTGTTAAAGATGTAGAAATAAAAAAATCTCCCATAGAGCAGGTAATCGCAGGATTATATGCTTCATGGAAGAAAGAGATGGTATAATTGTCCAAAAAAAGGAGGTAACACACATGCCTAACGGAGTTTTTTATGCAGTGCAAATCCAAACGAATTATCCCAAAAATTTTATTCGTTTATCAACTTTAACACTGTTAAACATCACTATTTCACAGTCGAAAGGAACTACGGGTCATGATTATTCCAAACATTCATTTCCCAGGTAATTTCGCCGAAGCCATTACTTTAAAAGATTAAAATTTAAGCCCATCCGCCTGCGTTTTCATTTCGCGGGCGGCTTGCAATGTTGCTTCTGTTATTTGCGCGCCGCCTGTTAAGCGGGCAAGTTCGTTTATTGCATTATCTTTTGAAAGAGCGTTTACCGTTGTTATGGTGCGCTCTTTTTCTACGGATTTTTCTATTAGAAAATGTGTGTCTGCCATTGCCGCGATTTGCGGTAAGTGTGTTATACATAAAATCTGACGGGTACGCGAAACGGTTAAAAGTTTTTCCGCAACTTGCTGAGCCGTGCGCCCGGAAATTCCCGTGTCTACTTCGTCAAAAATTACAGTGGAAATTTTGTCGGTTAAAATGGTTTTAATTGCAAGCATAATGCGCGACATTTCGCCGCCCGAAGCTATGCGGCGCAAGGGTTTTGCGGGTTCGCCCGGGTTTGGCTGAATCATAAATTCAATTTCGTCGTTACCGTCGGGCGTGAACGAAGTTTTTTTAGTAATTTCCATGAAAAATTTCGCGTTCTTCATTCCCATTTCGCGCAAAATTTCAGTTACCTGCAAAGAAATATTTTCGGTGCGTTCGGTGCGGAGAGCGTTCATCTTAGCGCAAACGGTTGTGATTTCTTTGGAAATCTCCTTGCGCTTTGCGGTAATTTGAGCAATTTCCGCTTCGCTGTTTTCTATGTTGTCTAAGTTTCGCGCCAGTTCTTCCTGCTTTTTTAAAATAGTCTCAATCGTGCCGCCGTATTTTTTTTTCAGCCGGTAAATCGTGTCAAGACGCGTTTCCACTTTATCAAGCTCTTGCGGATCTGCGTCCAGTTCGTCCATGTATGCGCGGAAATCGCGGGTTATTTCGGAAAGCTGTGTGTGGATATCCACCAGCGCGTCGTGCAAAGGTTCACGCTCCGGGTCAAGCCTCGCTATTTCCGCCGAAAGCGCGGCTGCCTTTGCCGTTTGGTCTACGGCGGAAAGCTGTCCCGGGCGATTCTCATAAAATCCGCTGAAAAGCAATCCCACCACCGAAGATGTGTTTTTGCTTAATTTCTCAACACCGCTTAATCTATCCCGCTTTGCGGTAAGCGCGTCTTCTTCGTCGGGCTTTAACGCGGCTTTTTCTATTTCGTCAAGCTGAAAACGCCATATCTCAAGCTGTTCTGCGCTAACGGTACTTGTGAGTTTTTTTAAATCACGGTTTAATTCCTTGTACCGCGAAAGAAGCTGTTCCAGTGTTTTTTTATGCTCCGAAAGTTCTTCGCCGCAAAATTGGTCTAGCATGGTCAATTGCTTCGTGGGGTCAAGTAAACTTTGATGCTCGTGCTGACCGTGGAGGTCTACAAGAAGTTCTGCCGCGCTTTTTAAAATGCCAACAGTCACAGTGCGTCCGTTTATTTTACAAACAGATTTTCCCGTGTCTGCCTGCATTACTCGTGAAAGCAGAATCTGCCCTTCGTCAAATCCTTGTATCCCCAAATTAAAAAGCCCCTCTTTTACAAACGAAAAAAAGGGACCGTCAAATTCCATTACTCCATCTACAGACGCAAAATCCGCACCCGCACGAATTAATTCACGCGAAACACGTCCGCCAAGCAAAAAATTTATAGAATCAACAACAATAGATTTTCCCGCACCTGTCTCGCCCGAAAGCACATTTAGCCCGGGTGCGAAATCTACTTCAACTTCGTCAATAAGCGCGACGTTCTGTATGCGGAGATTTGTTATCATTGTAATTTCTCCGCCAAAGTCGCCGCCGCATCATTGCTTCGCACAACACACATAATAGTATCGTCACCCGCAACCGAGCCAACAATTTCCGGGAATTTCATTTCGTCAAGCGCGGCCGCAACCGCCATCGCCATTCCGTTAAGCGTTCGCAAAACAAGCATATTGCCCGCGTAATCCACCGAAACAAGCCCTTCACGAAAAACACGCGCAAACGGACTTTTTATTTCCGCACCGTCGGGCGCGGCGTATTTTAAGCCCTTACGTGTGTGTTCTCTAACAAGCCCAAGTTCACGAATATCACGGCTTACCGTCGCTTGCGCAACAGAAAAACCCTCCGCTCTAAGCGCGGCGGTTAACTCCTCCTGCGTATAAATATCATTCTTGCGTAAAAGTTCCAAAATAATGCGCTGACGTTCCGCTTTCATTTGAAAACCTTCTTTATATTTTGCGTTAAAATTAAGGAAACTCTATCATAAATGCGTTTTTGCGTCAATCTGACGTTTGACACAGCTTATGCTATTGTGTATAATTCATTCGCAACAAATGCCCGCGTGGCGGAACGGCAGACGCGGTGGATTCAAAATCCACTATGGGTGACCATGTGGGGGTTCAAGTCCCTTCGCGGGCAAAGAATTTAAACAGAAAAGCCCTTGAAACACTGTGTTTTCGGGGCTTTTTTATTTCTTTCAATGGGCAAAGCAGTCATTCATAAACTAAAACAGGTTAAGTTTTGCGAACTCGCCATAGTATAAAGATGCTGCGTCGTTGTAAGCAATGGCGGCTTCTTTGGTGTACCGAAGCTTCCTAAGTGTTTATTTTTGCCATCTACATAGATTACTGCCCGGTATCTTTTGCTGCTGCGCGACACCCCTCTGTATCCGACCGGTTTTTTTTGCGAATAATCCTAATTTGACCGGTTGACCTCAAGTTAACCTTGCGGCAATCAGCCAGATCTCCGTTAATGTGGTCTACACTAATTTCCTGTGGTGCATTTAACAACATACTATTTAACAAAATACTTTTCCGTTCCTCGTTGTACATTTAGCAACTGAGCCTTGAATATCATAATAGTTGCATTTTCCGCAGGATTGTATACATCCCGCGCGTAAACCTGTGCTACGAACAACTGAAGTTTTACCGCAATCACAGGTTTTATTTTTATTAATGATTTTAGGGTGTTTAACCTACTCTTCTCCAAACGCCACGGTCGCCGTTTACATCGGTGATGGTAAGAATGTCGCCGGATATATCATATGTGAATTGATACGTGATATTGTCCCATGCGCCTGTCGCGCTCAAATGGTTGTCATCAATAATTGTAAACCTGCCGGGTTCATTAAAAGCGTACTCTCTAACCCTTCCATTGGCGAAAAATTCAATATCTCCGTCTGAAGCAAAATACCAAATACATTCACCTGAAACATATTCCCACCTGCCAAGAAGTTCATGATTATATTGCACAGTAGGAAAAAGGATAGGTGCAGAACCTGCTTTTATCCAAACGCCGCGGTCGCCATCTTCATCGGTGATGATAAGGACATCGCCGGAAATTACATACGTGAAGTAATAAGTGATATTGTCCCAATCGCCTGTCACGCTCAAATGGTTGCCATCAATAATTGTAAACCTGCCGGGTTCATTAAAAGCGTACTCCGTAACCCATCCATCGGCGAAAAATTCAATATCATCGTGTGAGGCAAAGTACCAAATAAATGAACCGGAAACAAACTCCCATCTGCCAAGAAGTTCGTTGTCGCTTTGCTCGGAAAGAGCGGGGACAAGTGTGCATTCGTACTCAATGAAAGGGAGCGTATCTGTAAAATTTAACATTTGTCCGTCGTTCTCAAATGTTATATCACTATTTGCAATAACAGATGAGCTACTTAACACCAAAGAAATAACCACTGTAAAAAACAGAAAATAATTTGTTAGTCTTGTAAATTTTCCCATTCCCTCATTCTCCTTTTAAATGAATTTTTTGTTCCTATATAGAAACATTACACCATATCTTACCATAAAGCAAGATATGTTTTTTAAACGTGCTTTTGAGACTTTTTTAATATAAAATAACCTCAAAGGGGTTTTCAGATGATACATGAAATAATAGAAGTTTTGCCCGAAAGCATAGCCTGCGAACTGGAGATAACACCGGGTGATATTTTATTGCAATTAAACGGAAAAAAAATTCAAGATGTGCTGGATTATCAATTCACCGTGCAATCGGAAGATTTATTATTAGAAATACAAAAGCCCTGCGGTGAAATATGGGAACTTGAAATAGAAAAAGACTCAGAAGAAGACCTCGGGTTGATATTCAAACACCCATTAATGTCGGCAAAACGTCGTTGCCGAAACAAATGCGTATTCTGTTTTATAGACCAGCAACCGCCCGGATTGCGTTCTTCACTATATTTCAAAGATGATGATGCACGTCTTTCGTTTTTACATGGTAACTATGTTACACTGACAAATATATCTGAAAAAGAAGTTCGTCGTCTTGCGGGCTACCATCTTTCACCGCTAAGAATATCCGTTCATGCCGCAGATTTAGATTTGCGAAAAAAAATGATGAGCTGTGAAAATGCTTCAAATTTATTTACAGCCCTAAAGATTTTCGCAAACGCAGGAATAAAAATGCATTTTCAAGTTGTTCTGTGCAAGGGCTTAAACGACGGCGAAAATTTATCGCACACAATATCTGTTTTATCGGCGCAAAAAGGTGCGGAAAGTTTAGCAATAGTGCCGGCGGGAATAACGCGTCATCGAGAGGGCTTGCATACTCTTTCGCAATTTACACCCGAAGAAGCGAGAGCTGTACTTGCGCAAATTAAGATTGAATCACGCAAAAACTTTGTATTCGCCGCCGATGAATGGTATATTATGGCTGGCGAGCCTTTGCCACCTTACGAATATTATAAGGACTTTCCGCAGTTGGATAATGGCGTAGGAATGTTACGTCTGTTTGAGCATGAATTTTTATCAGCTCAGAAGAACTGCCGGAAGATTGAAACGCCGCGCTCTTTCCATATCGGAATTATAACAGGTCAAGCCGCCGCAGAATTTATGAGTGAGCTTGCTTGCAAATTCAAGGAAAGACATGCAAATGTGAAAATAACCATTCACACAATAAAAAATAGTTTTTTCGGCGAAAGTATAACCGTAAGCGGATTATTAACAGGCGAGGATATAATAGCGCAGTTAAAAAATAATTTCGCCGAAGATGTACTATTTCTTCCTGAAAACGCGTTTCGCGCAAACACGGAGGATATGCTGGACGGTACAACATTAACGCAATTATCCGCCGCTCTTGGCGTACCCGTAAAAATCGGAAGCTTAAACGGAGAAGAATTCTATATGCAGTTATTAGAATTATAGGTGAACTTATGTCAAGCAACCTGAAATTTTGCGTATCGCAACAGCCGAATAGCGTGCCATATACCTTCAAAACAACGGGAATTCGTGTTTATACATTTGAGGAAATGCTTTATCATGTTTTTCACTATTGGCGCGAATCGGTTGACGAGTTTCTTTCAGAAAAATTAATATCGTGGGTGGCAGAACTTGGTCACTCTTATTTGGCTACGCGAATGAAGGAGCTTACACGGACAGAGTCTTTTGCCGCAAGAATATTAGAATTTTTGCGTTTGTCAGATTATTTTGGCGAAGAAGAAATAAACGGGCTGAAAGTAACGCTTGAAAAATGGGAATTACGGCGCGAGTGGGAAAAGTTAAAGGAACGCGCCGACTTATTCGCGCAAAAGAATGAGCCGGAGAAAGCTATTCCTCTATACAAGCGTGCATTGCAATACGACGAAAACGCGCCGATTTTAAATAATTTAGGCATTCAGTATTTAAAAATAAACGCCGTAAAAGAAGGTTTTTCATACCTTACACGTGCATTATCCCTTGAGCCAAAAAATATTTCAATTTTACTACACTACATCGAAGCTGCAATTCTGTGCGGAAAGTTTGATAAGGCATCAAAAGTAATTCAAAAAGCAAGCGAAATCAACCCAAACCATCCGGACATTGATTTTCTCCGCGGTCTGATGTCATACGAACAAAAAGATTATCCCACAGCCTTAACTTATTTTGAAAAAGCCATAAATTCAAATAAAACCGTGCCATACTACGCTCACAAAGCCGTTGATATTCACTTAAAAATGCGTCAATATGAAAAAGCCCTTACTGCTTTGAAAAAAACAACAACCCATGACTCAACTTATTACGAAAAAGAAGCAGAAATCTACGCCGCATGGGGTGATATTCCCCGAGCAATCAAGTCAATGCAATCTGCGTTATCAGCCACAAACGAACCCTCCGCCGCTGCATATACAAAACTTGCGGCCTATTACCGCCAAGACTATGACACAACCCGCGCAGAAACTGCCATAAAAAAAGCGCTAACTCTAAACCCCGAAAACAACATCGTTCGCCTCGAAAACGCCCGAATTAAAAAAGGCTTGGGTCGCACCCGCGAATACCAAGCCGTGTTAAACGAGATTTTAAAGAGTTTCAAAGATAATTATCGGAATGCTTAATGCTCATGTTTGTGATCCTTAGGCGGCTTTAAACCTTCGATGGTTAAGCCGTTTTTTTGTGCGTAATCCCAAAGTGCGGCTTGTACCGCTTCTTCTGCTAGTACGGAGCAATGGGCTTTTATGGGTGGCAGGCCGTCCAGCGCGTCCATTACGGCTTTGTTGGTTATTTGCATAACTTCGGCGATGGTTTTTCCTTTTACCAGCTCAGTTGCCATGCTGGAAGTCGCAACCGCCGCGCCGCAACCGAAGGTCTTAAAGCTTGCGTCTGTTACAATGTCGTTTTCGATTTTAAGGTAAACGCGCATTATATCGCCGCACTGAACGTTTCCTACTGTGCCTATCCCACTTGCGTCTTCGATTTCGCCAACGTTGCGCGGATTCATGAAATGTTCCATTACTTTTTCGCTATATTCCATTAATTTACTCCTTTGATAAAATCATCGTAAAGCGGCGATAAAATGCGTAGCTTATCAACTGCGGGGCATAAAATTTCCATAAGCTTTTTTATATCGGCGGAGGTGTTTTCCGTGCCAAATGAAAAACGAAGTGCGCCGTTTGCAAGCTCGTGACCAAGCCCAAGTGCCATAAGAACATGGGAAGGCTCAAGCGCGCCGGATGAACACGCCGAACCCGTTGAAGCGCAGCAACCCTGCATATCCAAATGTAAAAGCAAGGATTCGCCCTCTATAAAACGAAACGAAAAATTTACATTTCCCGGCAAGCGATTTTCGCCTGTAGTGCCGTTTAAAATGGAATGCGGGATTTTTTCAGAAATTTCGCGGATAAGTGTGTCGCGAAGTGCGGAAACACGCGGTAATTCACAGGGCAATTCCTTCGCGGAAAGCGAGAGAGCCGTTCCCATTCCTACAATTCCCGCTGCATTTTCCGTGCCGGCGCGTCGGTTTCGTTCCTGCGCGCCGCCCTGAAACAACGAAAAAATAGGAGTGTCTTTTTTAACATACAACGCGCCGATTCCCTTCGGCCCGCCGAATTTATGCGCGGAAAGAGAAAGCATTTGCACGCCCAGTTTTTCAACATCAATTGGAATATGCCCAGCGGCTTGAACAGCGTCTGTGTGAAACGGAATACCGTGACGATTTGTTATTTCCGAAAGAGCCGCAATAGGCTGAATCGTGCCGACTTCGTTGTTTGCAAGCATAATGGAAACAAGCGAGGTTTCGGGACGAATCGTAGCTTCAAGGTCGGACGGCTTTACAAAACCTTCGCCGTCAACCGGAAGATACGTCACCTCGCAACCCTGTTTTTCCATGTGTTTGCACACATATAAAATTCCGTGATGCTCTGTTTCGGTTGTGATAATGTGCCGTCCGCGCTTCGATGCTTCAAGTGTACCTTTAATAGCCCAATTGTCCGACTCTGTACCGCCGGAAGTGAAAAAAATTTCGTCGGGCGCAGCGTTTATGACGCTTGCGATATTTTGGCGCGAGTCGTCAATGGCGGCTCGAATCTTTCGTGCAGGTGTATAAACGCTGGACGGATTGTAAAAATTTTCAGTCAAATACGGCAACATTGATTCAAGAACTTGCGTACGAAGCGGGGTTGTTGCCGCGTTGTCAAGATATAACATATTATTCACCGTAATTCATAAAAGAAATACGTTCTATAATCACATTTTCAATTGGACGGTTCGGGCTTGTCGGATGATTATTCGGTGTGGCTTGCACATGTGCGATTTCGCTCACAACGTCCATGCCCGTTACGACATGCCCAAAAACCGTGTGTCCGTAACCGCTGGGATTCCCAAATTGGTCTGTATTCCAGTGCCAGTCCAGCCAAGGTGTGCCGCCGTTTTCTATATAATGCTTAAGACCATCGGCAGGGTGAACGTCTCTTACATGTATATTCCGTCCGCCGGAAAATTCTCCCGCGACTTCGTTTTGAATATTTATGAGATATTCAAAATCTTCAATATAGTTTGCGTGAAGCGTATCACTTTGCACAATATAAAATTGGCTTCCGATTGTACGACCCGGTCCTGCATGAGCAGTTGCAAGTGCGCCGTTAAAATGATGCAAATTAAAACTGCGCTCAAGCCCAAGACCTTCTTCATAAATACTTTCACCGCCGCGCCCAAGTCCAAGCGGGCATCCGCCCTGTATCATGAATCCGGGAATAACGCGGTGAAAAATTAAGCCATCATAAAAACCGTTTCTTGCATGAGTTTTAAAATTCTCAACGGCAAGCGGGGCTTCCTCCGGAAAAAACCGCAAAGTAATATCACCGTGATTTGTATGAAGAACAGCCAACTCCTCGCCCTGTGTTAGCGGCGTTAGTTGTAATGTCACCGACGGCGCACTAAGAAGACGCTCGTAAATTGTGCCGTCCGGCAGTTCTTTCCTGTTGCCGTTGAATCTTACCGCGCTAAAAACTTCTCCATTGCCCTCGCCTGTTAGTGTTCCCATGTTAATTCTCTCTCCTTCGTGTATTTGGTTTGTTTCTTGGTTTTCGGCTATCGGCCCAGTTTCCGCTTCAATTGGCTCTGCGACCTTGTCTGTACACGCAGCAAAAATTGCAAGTAAAGCAGTCATTAAAAATATTTTTTTCATAAATAAACCTCTTTCGTTAGTTTTTTATATTATACCGCAAAAAGGAAGAAATGTAATCAATTTGAAATATATTTAGCCGCTTTTAATGCAGAATCTATTAAAGAAGAAAGTTCGTTAAAGAAACGCGCTTCAATTGCTTCAATTGCTTTGGTGCTTGGCTTGTTTTCCGGGTGCTTCGCGACAAAAACAGTACAACAATCTTCATACGGGCGGATGGAAATATCGTGTGTTCCGATTTTTACGGCGATATCAATAATGCTTTGCTTGTCCATTGCCGCAAGAGGGCGTAACACAGGAAATTGCGTTGCAGATTCCATAGCCGCCAAACTATGAATTGTTTGGCTTGCAACCTGACCAATCGAATCCCCGGTGATAATGCAAAGCGCTTTTTCTTTTTCAGCCAAACGACTTGCGACATGGAGCATAGCGCGTTTTAAAAAAATTGTTAGCTTCACATCGGAAACATTTTCTTTTAGGAAAAGTTGAATATCCGTAAAAGGAACAACGCATAATTTTACGCCGCCCGTATATTTTGCCAGTTGCCGCGTTAAATCGGCGACTTTATCCTCTGCGCGTTCTGAGACAAAAGGTGGCGAATGACAATACACCGCAATAATTTCAACCCCGCGTCGCGCTGTTAAATATCCCGCAACCGGGCTGTCAAATCCGCCGGAAAGAAGCAAGACACCCTTACCCGACGAACCATATGGCAAGCCGCCTTCGCCGTTTTCGCTGTTCACGTAAAAATAAACATCGTTGCGAATTTCAACCCAAAGTGTAATATCAGGGTTATGCAAATCCACCGCAAGTTCAAGCTCGGAATTGAAAATTGTTTCCCCGATTACCGCCGAAATATCCGTTGAAGTCATCGGATAATTTTTGTCACTGCGTTTGGTTTCTACCCTGAAAGTTTTGGCATTACTATCAACAACTTGCGTGGCAAAAAATTTGCTTCCAATTGTTCGGAGTTCTTCAATGTTACGGGAACTCGTTTTCACCGCATAGCAAAACCCGGCAATTCCGAAAATTTTACGAATATGCGGCAAAACAGCTTCCGTGTTTAAATCGCCGGTAGTATCTTCAATTAAAAACCGCCCCTGCTCGCGTAAAACACGAATGTTGCCGTACCCCTTTAAATTTTTGCGAATCGCGTCTAAAAGCCTATGCTCAAAAAATGCGCGATTGCCTTTGCGCAAGGAAATTTCGCCGTATTTGACCAACAAAACATTTTTTGTTTCCATTAACGTCTCCCTAAAACCCTGCGCATTTGCGAAACGCAGTCGATAATAATTTCTTTTACAATGGAAGCTTCTTCAACTGTATTCAAATGCGAAAAACTAAAACGCACGGCAGATTCTGCACGTTCCTTGCTGAATCCCATTGTTTCAAGCAATGATTTTTGTTTTTTTCTACTACGGCACGCTGCTCCCATAGACACGTAAATACCTTTTTCCGAAAGCAAATGAACAAGTGTTTCACCCTTAATTCCAATAAAACTCAAGCTTAAAATATACGGCGAAGTTTCCTTTGTTAAAGAATTTTCAAAAACATCGGGCAGGAGATGTTTTAACTCTGCAATCTCGGATTTTATCGCGGAAACACGTAAGTAGTTTTCATCCCGGAAAACGTGAAGCTGTGCGGCAGCAGAAACTGTTTGCAAAATTCCGCAAATATTTTCCGTGCCTGCACGAATACCGTTTTCTTGTCCGCCGCCGTGAAGAATCGGCAAAAGTCTTATACCGTTTCGCACAAAAAGGCCGCCCACCCCGGAAGCGCCGTGGATTTTATGCCCACTGAATGAATACATATCAATGTTTGCAAAGTCTAAACTTTCTTTGCAAAAACCCTGCACACCATCTACATGGATAATTATTTTCGGATTTTTCTTTTTTAACGTCGCCGCAATTTCCGATACGTTAAAAATATCACCGGTTTCGTGCGAAACTTGTGATAGACTAACGAGACAGACCTCGTGTGAAATTATCTTATTAAAATCCGATAATATAATAGCTTCGGCAAAGCCAAGTTCGTTCGCAAAACGAATAGGCTCTAGCACCGAAGGATGTTCCCACGGAGCGGAAAAAATTCTTATATTTTGCCTTTTATTCGCAAGCGCGAAACCAAGCAGCGCTAAATTGTTAGACTCCGTTCCTCCGGATGTAAAAATAATTTCGTTTTCGCGGCAAGAAAAAATTTTCGCCATTTCCTTGCGGGCAGAGTTCAAAAATCGCTCCGCTGTAATGCCAAGACTATGCGGAGAGGACGCGTTGCCAAAAACAAAAGATGTTTCCGGCGCAGAAAAGGGAGGAGTTGTTGCGGCATTATCGAAATAAATGTTATGTTTTTTCATCTGTCCCCACAATGCAAAACCAGCCTTCAAGTTCAAATTTATCTACTATTTCGATTTCGTATTTCGCAAAAACACCCAAGACTTCATCTGCACGTTCATCAATTATACCGGATGCAATAAATATGCCGCGCTGTTCTAAAACTTCTTTTACAAAAGGAATAATCTCAATAATAACATCGGCAACGATGTTGGCAACGATTACATCATATTTATTGCGAAAAATTTCTGTGCGAAGCATCTCATCAGAAAGCACGTCGCCGTAACGAATTATTAAATTTTGCAAATTAATTCCGTTTAGTGCTGCGTTCTTTTTTGTTGCGGCAATCGCACCTGCAGGGTCTATGTCGCAAGCGAAAACATCTCTCGCGCCAAGCAATAGTGAGATAATCGAAAGAATTCCGCTGCCGCAACCGATGTCCAAGACATTTTTATCGTCAAGCAGAAGTTCTTGCAATGCATGAATGCAAAGCTTGGTTGTTTGATGTTGCCCCGTACCAAATGCCGAGCCGGGGTCAATCTTGAAAATTATTTCATCTGCACCAAAGGTTGATTGATATTCTTCCCACTGAGGCACAATAACAATTCTTCCGATACTGAACGGTTTAAAATGCTTTTTCCATTCATCCAACCAAGATTTATCGTTAGCGGACTCTAATTTAATTTCAAGTGTACCAAGAGGAAAGCCTTCAATCTCTTGAATTTTTAAATGAAAAAGGGATTCCCGTACATCCGAAAGAAGTTTTTCGCCACTGCTGTCATTTGTCACATAGAAAACTACATATACTGCATCGCTTTCAACATCAAGCAGACCTTCTTCCGCGTAATCCCAGGTGTGCGCGACTTCGGCAAGGTGCCGCACCCGTTCACGCGCATTAACAATTTCCACACCTGCAATATTGTTCTCCAAGAGAGCACCCGTAACAATCTCTTCTCCGATTGCGGTTGTCTGTACCTCTGCCTTAATCCACTCCATGCGCACCTCAATTTTGAATATTGTGTTTTGCAAAGACGTGTTGCGGTTTCTTAATTTTGGAAATTGAGAAATATTACTCGTTATTCCTAGATTATACCTGTTGAATTTATTTTTTACAATATTTGTGCTATCATAAGCGCATGATTAAAAGTGAGAAATTAACATTTAAATACGAAGCGTTTGAGGATGTTGATGCCGCCGCCGCGCTGTGTGGTATTGATATTGAAATTGAATCGGGCGAATTTGTTGCAATTTTGGGGCATAATGGCTCCGGCAAGTCAACATTGGCGCGGCATTTGAATGCCCTTCTTGCGCCGACAGAGGGCACGCTTTGGGTGGGCGGGCTTGACACAAAAGAGCCTGCAAACACATGGGAAATTAGGCAATCGACAGGGATGGTTTTTCAAAACCCCGATAACCAAATTATTGCCACAATTGTTGAAGAAGACGTTGCTTTTGGGCCTGAAAATTTAGGCGTTAGCTCGGGCGAGATTCGCGAGCGCGTAGACGAAACGCTCTCGCTTGTGGGTATGAGTGAATACGCGGATTTCGCGCCGCACCATCTCTCGGGCGGGCAGAAGCAACGTGTTGCCATCGCAGGGGTTCTTGCCATGCGCCCGGGCTGCATTGTATTGGACGAGCCTTCCGCCATGCTGGACCCTTCGGGTCGCCACGAGGTTATGGAAACAATTACGCGCCTTAATCGCGAATCAGGGATAACAATTATTTTAATCACGCATTTTATGGAAGAAGCCGCGTGTGCAAATAGGGTTGTTGTGATGGATGCAGGGAAAATTGTAATGGACGACGTTCCTCCAAAAATCTTTGCGAATGTTCAAAGAATGAAAGAACTTGGGCTTGGTGTTCCTAAAGTTACCGAACTTGCATTTGAGCTGCGGAAACGCAGCGTTCTTATAAGGCAGGACATTATTACGGTTGATGAATTTGTATCGGAGTTTGCCGGTGTTGGCGCAGATGTAATTTTTCGCGAACAACGAGCCGGGTGTGAAAGTTTAACTTCACATTTGGCGATTGACGTTGGCGAACGCGAAAAGTCCACAGAAGCAGAGATTATTCTCGAATTAAAAAATGTTTCTCATATTTACAATGCGAATTCCGTTTTTGAAAAAATCGCGCTTTCTGATATTAGCTTGCAAATAACGAAGGGCGAAATTGTTGCGGTAATCGGGCATACGGGTTCCGGTAAAAGCACGTTGATTCAACATTTTAACGCACTGTTAAAGCCGTCGTCGGGAGAGGTTTTCGTTGATGGTGCGAATATTCACGCGAACAAAAAGCTATTAAAGGATATTCGGCAGCGTGTGGGGCTTGTTTTTCAATATCCCGAGCACCAGCTTTTTGAGGCCACGGTTTACAAAGATGTTGCGTTTGGGCCGACGCGCATGGGGCTTTCTGAAAAAGAAATTGAACAGCAAGCAATTGACGCGTTGGAAGCGGTTGGGTTTCCACAAGAATTCTACGATAAATCGCCGTTCGAGCTTTCGGGCGGACAGAAACGCCGCGCAGCAATTGCGGGGGTGCTTGCGATGCGTCCGGAAGTTCTTGTGCTGGACGAACCGGCGGCAGGACTTGACCCGCGCGGTAAGGAAGAAATTTTTGCACAAATAAAAAAAATGCACAAGGCACTTGGGATTACGGTGATTCTTGTTTCGCATTCAATGGACGATGCGGCGCGGCTTGCGAATCGCGTTGTTGTGATGAATAAGGGTTGCATGGTTTGCGATGGAACACCGTCTGGAATTTTTGCGCAGGGCGAATTTTTGCAAAAAATTGGGCTGGATACGCCGCAAATTTCGCAACTTATGACGCGGCTTAATAAAATAGACCCCAAAATTCCTTCGCGGATTTTTACAATTGAAGCTGCAGCAGATGTATTGGCGGCGGTGCAACTATGACGCGCATTACGATAGGGCAGTTTTATCCGACAAATTCGGTAATTCACCGCTTAGACCCTCGCGTTAAGCTTCTTGGTACGATTTTTTATATTACGGCGTTGCTTTTTGCTAATCATTTTGCCGGATACGGGATTGCGGTATTGTTTATCGCCGCACTTGTGAAAATTTCCAAAGTGCCACCACGCCTTTTATTTCGGGGGCTTCGCGCGATACTTTTTATTTTGGTTTTTGCCGCAAGCATTAACTTGTTTTTAACACCGGGAGAAAATATTCTTGTGCAATTTGGCTTTTTGAGAATCACGATTGAGGGTGTAATCCTTGCCATTCAAATGATTTTACGGCTTGTATTATTAGTTTTGGGTTCCACAATATTAACGCTGACAACATCTCCGATTCAATTAACCGACGGAATAGAATCTCTTCTTTCGCCCCTAAAGCGTCTGAAAGTTCCCTCACATGACATTGCTATGATGATGACAATAGCATTGCGCTTCATTCCAACTCTCGCAGATGAAACAGAAAAAATAATAAAAGCCCAAAAAGCTCGCGGCGCGGACTTCGACACCGGCAGTTTAACCAAGCGCGCAAAAAGCCTGATTCCAATTTTGGTTCCTCTTTTTGTATCTGCCTTCAAGCGTGCCGATGAATTAGCAACCGCAATGGAAGCCCGTTGTTATCGCGGTGATATCAATCGTACAAAAATGAAACAAATGAAAATAATCCGCACGGATATTTTTGCAATGAATATACTGATATTTTTTTGTATAATTATGATTTTAACAAGATGGATTTAAACAGGCAGTTTCTTTCGCATCTTATACCAAACAAAACTTGTTGAAATAATTCTCAGCCCGCCGATTATAAACATCGCGTTGTAAATTCCTGAAAGCGAAAACAGCATATGCGCAAAAAAAGGCGCGGCAAAAAGACTGATATTTTGAGCTGTGTTATAAAAAGCTAAGTACATCATTCTGTTTTTGTCGGGGGTGGATTCCAGCGCGCCATTTAGAAGCGCGGTGTTTATTCCTACGGCAGAAAAGCCTGTGATTATGCTGACGGCGTACATAACTTGCATATTTGGGACGAATGGGAAAATAAACATATTTATCGAAAGCATAGAGCCCGCCGCAACGAAGGTTGCCGTGTTTCCGCGTTTGCGTAAAAGCCATTGCCAAAGACTACCCGAAAAAAACGCTGTAATACCTGAAACCAGCGCTACAATAGCAAGGTCAAGTTCAGTTGCGCCGCGGTTTATTACCATCAAAATATTTACAAGCGGCCATCCCCCCTGCCATGTGAAAAGAAAAAAAATTGCGGGAACGTAAAATGTACGAAAGCTTTTATCAGAAATAATTTCTTTTAAATTCCGCAGGTTGGTTGCCAATTTTTCGTTCGATAAATCCTGTGTCACTTCCGGCATTTTCAGTCGATTGAAAATTAAAACTTCAACCACACCAAGTAAAAACGCCGCAATAAAAAAAATCTGATACAAAATCATGCGATGCTCGTCTGTATTTGGAATAAAAGTAATGGCAAGACCGGCAGAAATTGTTATAACGGGAATTACGGCTTGCCCGAATTTTTGTCTTAGCGCTATTGCCTGACCGCGCATTGTTCCGTCGAAAATAGTGCCCAACAAGCTTTGCATAGACGTTTGTGAAAGCGCGTCCGGACAGTTCATAATAGCAACAAAAACAACAAAAAGCAGCGGTCTTATTTCTGCCGGTAACATAGGCACAAACGCAATTAAAAGAAGCGCGGCACGGCTTATCAAAATAAAAGCGGCGGTCGCGCGTTTTTTATTTGTAAATTTCCGAAAAATAATTGTACCCGGCAATAATACAATCGCCGCGACCGCACCGGGTAACGCACTCAGAAGCGCGATTTCAAATTCACCGCCGCCGAGACGCTCTAAAAACCGTACAGAAAACGGTCGCCACAAATTATTAACCATGTCAAACAAAAGCCCGTACAAAATAAATATCCATATATTTGTACCACGCATTTGCTTAAACTCACGCAAAAAATTTTTCAGGCGCAAAACTTCACCTCAATTTTTGCATTGGAAGCCCATCCTTCATATTTTCTTCAATAGCCAAGCACCTTTGGCGAGTGTGTTTTTCAAGTTGGCTATTTCAAAATGGTTATCCTGTCATCCCCTGGCATCGCCAGCAACCGCCATACGGGCAAAGGGTTGTGTATTGACCCACAAGGGCACGTGCAAGGCGGGTTAGGTCTGCCGAGGTTATATCTCCGTCGCAGTTAATGTCTGCAGCGCGTAGGTTTATTGTTATATTATGACCGGCAAGCCATCGCGCAAGCTGTGTCGCATCGCTAGAGGTTACACGTCCGTTGCCGTTAACGCTACCGTGGCGAGGGGTGCGTGTGTCTGTGGCGGTGTATGCGAAAGGCAAACGTGCGACGGTTTCGTTATCATGCGAAACGTAGATGAAGCCTTCAAAAAAGCCGGGCCCTGCGTGCGCTGCATTTAAGAAAAAAGTCGCGGTAAAATCAGTTTGTCCGCCGGGGAGAACGTGAACGCTTTCGGGAAGCGTTAAAATCACGCCGCCGGGGTTGTTTGCAAAGCGGTGGGTTATAGTGTATGTCCGCGGCGTGTAGGAGTTGTTTGCGATTGCGGCTGTGAGGGTTCGCGTGATATCTGTGCCGACGTATTCGCTTCCGCCAAAACTGAAGGAACCGGTTCTTGCCGTCATAAAATCCGATGAATTGAATGCTTGCGCATGGGTTGCAACGCGGTCATAATTTACAGAAACAACCGTGTCTGTGTGAGTCGCGGCGAAAACATCAATATAGCCCGCTCCTGTGCTGTATACGCTGCCGGACGTAAGTGGGGTTGCGGTATTCATTATTCGTGATTTTATTTCTTCGGAAGTCCACGTAATGTTTGAATTTTCGCGATTGAATTGTTTCATTAGAGCCACCGCACCGGAAATATGGGGTGTGGCCATAGATGTCCCTGTTTGGTTTCCGTAGAAGGAGGATGAAGCCCACGGCGGTAAGGTCGAAAAAACGCTTGTTCCGTGCGCCAGAATGTCGGGTTTAATTTCAAAGCTTCTGTTTAGAGGGCCTCGGGAAGAACGGAATTCCAATGTTTTTCCGAAATTGCCTCCGCCTTGACTGGTCACTGACGCGTTACCCACTGTTATTGCTGTTGTTGCCGCGCCGGGCGTTCCGATTGTATTATATCCTTGGCTACCGCTGTTTCCCGCCGCGACAACAAAAGTTATATACGGGTACGCACGGGTACCTCTATTTACTTCCAAAGCTAATAGGCTTACAGGGTCGTTGTTTCCTTCGATGCCCAAAGAAATATTTACAATATCCGGTTTGTCGAGAGGAGCGCGGTCGATGGCAGCGACAAGAACGCTGGTGCTTCCGGAACCGGCTCCCATAACGCGGTACACGATAATTTTTGCTTCCGGCGCAACACCTAAAACCGCTCTGGAACCGCCCGCGTCACGGCCTGCGATTGTTCCCGAGACATGAGTGCCGTGAATGGAGATGTTTACGGTTTCCATCGGGTCGTTTGCAGCAGTTCCGTCCACGGTGTGAAAATTCCGTCCGTAAAAAATTCCGTCTATTGCGTGGGCTTCGGTGATAGCTGGGTTTCGGGCTTGCATTTCTTTGAGCGTGGGAAACGCCCCTATGAATGCTTCGTGATTGTAGTAAATGCCCGTATCAATTACGGAGATAAGAATTCCTTCGCCACGATATCCCCGCGCGTGCATTTCATCCGCCCGCATACTTGCGCGCCCGAGTGCCATTCCTTGCGGATTTCTGTCGGTGTCCATGAGTGTTACAGTAGTATCTTCCGGCGGATAAATTACTTCGTCGGGAAAAACGAAACGGACGCTTTGGAAATTTATAAGCTCCGCTACTTTATTTGAAGGCATAGTAACGCTTACACCGTTTAATACATTGCGATAGTCCCAGTCAATTGAATACGGTGTAGTGGTTCGTGCCATGCCTGCAACACCAAAAAGTTCAGAAAGCTCCGCGCGAAAAAGAGAGTGGTCGTCTTCTGCGTTTCTAGCCGCGGTGGCGGACGGAAGAAAAATCCCCTCTGCTTCCGCTTCACGGATTTGAACAGCAGCGGGGCTGTTCTTAAAAAGAACAATTACCGAAACAGGACTGTCATCGTTTGCGAGAGCGTACTCGCCTGTGAAGCCGATTAACCCGTGCTCGTAGGCGTAAACCGGAAGCACCGCGAAAATGGAAAAAATTAAAAACAAAAATAAAAATTTCATAATTTACCTCCAATTCTCAAGGGGGTTTATAAAAAGCTATGCTAAACTTCTGAATTTTTATTATCCCCTTTATATTTTCGGAATACATTATTTCTTTCCAATATAAACGGCATAATTGAAATATTTAACAATAACATCAACACAATAAAAACCGCTTTTATTCAGCATTTCAAGGTGTGACAACAATTTTGCTTATAAATTCTTTCCATTAAAAAACAATGCTTCTTTAATCAGCCATCCTAATGTGCAGATGATTATAGCCGAAAAGACAGGTATAAAGCTGTGGGCGTCCTGATTAAACTCCGGAAGGTAATAGCCTGCCAAGGATAGCGAGATACAGGCGTAGTTAACTGCAGAAATAACGCAAAATAATTTAAAATACTGTTTTTTATCTATAGCAGCAACAAAGGCCAAGGATAAAATTACCGACGGGAAAAGATATCTCTCGTGCATAGCTGTGGCAAGGGTATAAACCGACGTGTATAAAACCAGAGCGGAAAGCACAATATGTTCGCCGCCTGAAAAGTTTTTTCTTCGGTATTTATTAAGGAAGAATGTCAGCCCAGAAGCGATAACAGACAGAACTATAAATATTTCAGACCACTTAGCATGGGTAAGATAATACAAAGGCTTGTCTATGGGGGCACCGACGCCCCCAAAAAGCCCGTGCAAGTTAAAGGCACCAAGTGAGGCCATCCTGTATCTGGTCATCGTCGATAAATATAAGTCGATTATATAAAATGGGTTCCCGTCAGAGGCGAATGGTATACATATTACGAAAAACAATACAATAGACGTAGCTAAAGCGGCTAATGGCCTGAGAATTAAAACCGCTTCCTTTTTAACCGTAGCCAAAAAAGCGCAGTCGCATATATAAAATATATATACCGGAGTAAACAGTGCGGCCTGTGGTTTTGTTAACAGGGCGACAGTAAACAGGAATGCTGATAAAAACTCTCTTCTCTTAATCAGGAAATAAAAAGACCATATTAAAATCGCCGAAAGGACAGTATCTGTTTGCCCCCATAAAGCACTGTCCATTATAACGGGGGGTGAGAACAGATAAACCGCCGCTAAAATCAATCCGAGATACTGGCAGTCGGGTTTATAATGCTTGGAAAGTTTGTAAATTCCCAATGCGCTAAGGATGTCGGAGATAAACAAAGGGAACATGCCGATTAACTGCGGGATGGGATGCCAGCCATATAAACCTGTCATCCGTCGCAGCTTGCTGAGTAACGCCAGTATATACAAATATCCCGGGGGATAGTCGGGGCTATAGTCTCCTTCAGCATAAAAGGCTTTCATGCCAAGGTCGTTTATATTGTCGCCCCATATCATAAACAGGTTGAAATCCCACACCGGACGGTTAATGGCAAACACCAAAATTGTACGAAGAAGCAAAGAGGCGAAACACAACCAAATAAATATAGCTAGTTCGTTGAAAACCGCGTTCTTTTTTGATTTAACCGGATTACGTATAAACCTGTGAAAATTGTGGCGGTTGTTATATAAAAACAGAGACAAACCAATCGTTAAAAATCCTATGATTAAAAACCATTCAAACCAGTCGAGCTTTTCGTACATTATCTTATAACCCAAAGCTCAATCTTTTCACCGTTTACATTCCATTCTTTTACATACGCGCCTTCGGGGGATGCGGCGGGTAAGAGTTCTTTTGCCAGAATTTCGTGCGAAATTTCCTGCGAGTTTTGTTCCATAACGGCGGAAAGGGGCGAAGTTTTATCGTAGCCCGCCTTGATATGGTCGGTTACTTCAAAGCCGGCTTCGCGGCGCATATTTTGAAATTTGCTGATTAATTCGCGCATATTCCCTTCTTCGATTAACTCGGGCGTTAGTTTAATATCGAGAACAACTGTAACGCCTTTTTCGCTTGCGGCAGAGAAACCCTCTTTTTGCGTGGTTTCTACAAGAACGTCTTCCATCGTTAATTCAACGGAAGTGCCGTCTATTTCGGTTTTGAATAAGCCCGCCTTTAACGCGTCCATTGTATCGTTTGGTGCGGAGTTAAGGGCTTCCGTTATTTTCGGAACAAGTTTTCCATAACGTGGGCCAAGCGTCCGCAATTGTGGCTTGAAACGATACGAAGTATATTCTGCCGCGTTTTCGATAAAATTAATCGCTTTGACGTTTAACTCGTCTTTTATTACATCTAAAAGTCCCTCGCTGATGTCGGTCGTTTTAGATAAGCAAACAAACATCTCTGCCACCGGCTGGCGAATTTTCGTATTCGCGGCATTCCGCGCAGAACGCCCTTGCACAACAATGTCCATCACAACAGACATTTGTGATTCTAATTCCGCGTCAATTAATTTTTCATCGCAAACGGGAAAATCAGTCAAGTGTATAGATATCGGTGCGTTTTCGCCAAGTCCGATAACCAAATTCTGATAAATCTGCTCTGTGATAAATGGTACAAAAGGCGCGGCAAGTTTCGCTACGGTAACAAGCGCATGATGAAGCGTTTTGTATGCGCTGATTTTATCCTCGGTCATGTCCTTTACCCAGTAACGCTCGCGTGAACGACGCAAGTACCAGTTGCTCATTTCGTCAACAAATTTATCCAACTCGCGGGAGGGTTCGGTTATCTCGAAGCGTTCCAACGCTGCGTTAACTTTCCCAGCAAGCGTGTTAAGCCGTGAAAGTAGCCATTTATCCATAACGGACGGTTCGGGCGTGTCGTATTTATACGGGTTGAACCCATCAATTTCTGCGTAAAGCACAAAAAATGCGTAAGTGTTCCAAAGTGTTCCCATAAAACGGCGCGCACCCTCGGTTACTCCGTCGTCGGAGTAGCGGAAATTAATCCACGGTGCGGATGACGAAATCAAAAACCAGCGAATAGCGTCCGCGCCGTGTTTTGTTAAAGCTTCCATTGGATTAACCGCGTTGCCTTTCGATTTACTCATTTTTTGCCCGTGTTCATCCAAACCGTGGCCCAAAACAATTACGTTTTTGTACGGCGATTTTTCAAAAAGCATTGTCGAAATCGCGATAAGCGAATAAAACCATCCGCGCGTTTGGTCTACGGCTTCGGAAATGAAGTCCGCCGGGAATTGTTTTGCAAAAATATCTTCGTTCTCAAACGGATAATGCCACTGCGCAAAAGGCATCGCGCCCGAATCAAACCAGCAATCAATAACTTCCGGAGTACGGGTCATTGTGCCATTGCACTTTGCGCATGGGATTTTTATTGCGTCGATATACGGTTTGTGAAGTTCGATATCGTCGGGAGTGGCGGGGTTTAATTTTTTCAACTCCGAGATACTGCCTACGCAATGCATATGTCCGCAGCTTTCATCATCGCAAACCCAAATGGGAAGCGGCGTTCCCCAGTAGCGTTCACGGCTTATGCTCCAGTCGATTACATTTTCAAGGAAATCGCCGAAACGCCCTTCTTTCATATGAGACGGGAACCAGTTTACCGTGTTGTTGCTTTCCAGTAATTTATCGCGCAGGCTACTCATTTTTATAAACCATGCGTCGCGGGCGTAGTAAAGCAACGGTGTGTCGCAACGCCAGCAAAATGGATAGCTGTGCTTGTATGAGGTCTTTTTGAACATTTGACCGCGGTTTTTTAACTCTTTTATAATTAACGGGTCGGCATCTTTTACGAATTTTCCCGCCCACAAATGCGCGTCCGAAATAAAACAACCCTGCGCGTCAACCATTTGTAATAGCGGCAAACCGTAGCTTTTTGATATTCGCGCATCATCCTCGCCGAATGCGGGCGCGATATGAACAATACCCGTGCCGTCCGTAAGCGTTACGTATGAATCGCAAACAATTATACAGTAATTTTCGTTTTTCTTAACGGACTCGTCGGCAAAATCGAAAAGAGGCTCGTATTTTGTTTTTTCAAGTTCTTTTCCCGTGACGGTTTCAAGAATTCCGTATTCGGCTTCGCCGAAAACGGAGGAAACTAAAGCTTTCGCCAAAATATAAACACGTCCGTCGAACGAAACTTTTGCGTACTCCTCTTTCGGATTAACGCAAAGCCCTACATTCGACGGTAAAGTCCACGGTGTGGTTGTCCACGCGAGGAAAAACTCGTTTTCAGTTCCCGCAACCTGGAAGCACACGTAAATGGAGTCTTCCGTTACATCTTTATAGCCCTGTGCGAGTTCATGGCTGGAAAGTGGCGTTCCGCAGCGCGAACAGTAAGGCACAACGCGATAGCTTTTGTAAATCAAACCCTTCGCGTAAATTTGAGACAATGCCCACCAAACGGACTCGATATATTCGTTATGATACGTCACGTATGGCGTGTCCATGTCTGCCCAAAAGCCCACACGCTCGCTCATTTCACGCCATATGCCCTCGTATTTCCAAACACTTTCCTTGCATTTTTTTATAAAAGGCTCAACACCATAAGTTTCGATTTCAGGCTTTCCCGAAATTCCCAATTCTTTTTCAACTTCAAGCTCTACGGGCAGGCCATGCGTGTCCCAGCCCGCCTTGCGCTTCACTTGAAAACCCTTCATCGCTTTATATCGCGGAATTAAATCTTTAACCGTTCGCGTAATAATATGTCCGATATGCGGATGACCGTTCGCTGTTGGTGGCCCATCGTAAAATGTAAAACCGGGCGCGCCCTCTCGCAAATTAATACTTTTTTCAAAAATTTCATTGTCGCGCCAAAGTTTTAAAACATCTTTTTCGCGCTCTGCAAAGTTTAAACCGGTAGAAACTTTTTCATACATTCAGAAACGTCCCTTTCTAATGAAATGCTCTTAGAGTTCAGTATATCAATGTTTTTTATGAAAGTCATCATTTTCTAAAACTTACCTCTTGATTTTTACGAATTATAGGCATAAAAAAAATCTCTCCGCAAATAATAGGCTCGTAATGGTGAGAGCCATAAATCATAATTTAAAGGAGATATAAAAATGAATAACAATTCTAATTCTAGTCATTCTGTACCTCAGGCTCGCGAAGCTATGAACAAATTCAAATATGAAGTTGCAAGCGAAATCGGCGTACCCTTGAAACAAGGCTACAACGGTGACCTCACATCTGCACAAGTAGGTTATGTTGGCGGATACATGGTTAAAAAAATGATTGAAGAGCAAGAACGCCAAATGGCAGGCAGGTAATAAAAACGCATTATAAAATAAAAGCACCTGCTCCTCGTTTAACGAGGGGCGGGTGCTTTCATTTTTACGAGTGACGCTTAAATTACTCTACATTGATATAGATACTGCCAATAACACCATTTTCGCCGGGGGGGGTTATATCCCGCAGTACGCCGTCTTTGGTGGATGGCTGCGCATAACCAATATTATCCGCGAAGGCGAAAGTTATGGGGTTTGTTTTCCCGGGTGCGGCGTTTTGCCTTACCCTGAAAGTGTAAGTTAACAAGCCGGCATTGGAGGCGATGAAATCTCCCCCGGTGCCCCAGAAAACGACTTGAGCGTTTCGCGGGCCGACTATTGGTGTTGTGATTGCACCGGTTTCAAAATCGTGCCAATCGGGGAATAGCACTGCCGGACCGTAGAAATTTTCATCTAACATTATATGCGTCAACTCAAGCCCTTCCGGAACAAAAAGCCGTACCGCCATGTTCGTAAAACCGGGGTTGTTTTCAATTCGCAAGTTCATGTCGAAGGATTCACCCGGCGAAAAAACACCGATTACATCCATATCCGAGTATTCAGCAAGAACCCCTTTCGCCGCGTTTATTGCGTTTTGAAAGGCAGTGTGTACCGACAATAACGCCCAAAGTTCGGTTATCGGAATATCTGCGCCATCGTCCGTTGCCGATATGCGCACACCGGCTTTCACATTCTCCGCGTATTCGATTAGGCTATCAAGTGCGCTTGTATCTATGACGGGAGTATGCACATTGTCAAAAGAAACCACTAACCGTGCTTCTTCCGGCTGTGCGTAGAAAATCGCGGGTGTTAATATTGCAAGCGCAATAATAAAAACCAAGAGCATCTTGCATTTTTTTTGTATCATTTTTTACACTCCTAATTTTGCGGAATGGGATACTGGCCTAAAACAACTCCCTCATGCCCTGCAACAAACCGGGCAATCATTGTTGCGTCGATAAGACGTACGCGTTGTGCAGCAACCGAACCGGGAGTAACACGTCCGCGCTCCCAATTGAAATCGGGGTGGGCTGCAATCACGCTTGTAAGGTCGTGCCCTACCAAATGGCGCGCTATTAAAGTTGCGTCGTCTACGGAGAGTGTACCATTGCCGCGTACGTTACCTAAAGGCGGTTTTGGGATTCCGTCTTCAATTTCTACAAAGCCGTCTGTGACTGTAAAGCCCACCACTCTGCCGTAAAGGTCAAGCGGGGGATTAGGTCCGGCTGCGTCCTCAAAGGTAGCGGTAATCATATATATATCATTCGGCATAGCATCATCGCAGACATCGAAGATAAGATTAAGAATTACGCCGTCCGCAGTATGGTTGGCCGTACCGTGCCATGTCATGAATACATATGCGTCACCCTCTAATCCGCCAACCGGAATATCTGAACCGGTAAGAGTTAAAGGCAGTCCTGTCGGCGCACTATACGACATCAATGTTAACCCTTCTGGAACGCCGATTTTTAGCGGCAATGTGGCAAAACCGGGGTTGTTGTCAACGCGGACGGTTATTATGACACCTTCGTGACTGGGCTTGGCTTCCGTATTGGATATGGTTAGTTGCCCTGTGGGTATGGGCTCGAAAGCTACCGTTACGGCTGTTGCCGTGCTGATGGTTCTTGTTAGAGTGGGGGTCGGACCGGCTACCACAGTGTCGCCAACGCTCCAGCTTACTATACGATTTCCGGGAGGCACTATTGGCGTGAACACAACCACTGTGCCTCCGGCTTGTGTGCCGGGTTGAACCGATGCAGCTCCAACTGCCGCGGAAATTTGTGCCGTGTTCCACGTTACCTGATAATATCCTTCAGGTATATTCTCGAACGTCGCGGTAACTTCCATTGGGGCGTTTACGGTTCTTGTAATTGTTAAATCATTTGTTGGTGTCGTTGTGCCGTCTACAGTCCAGCTAGCCACACGTTGACCGGCCGGTGGGTCTGCCGTAAACAGAACTGTTGTGCCATGAGGAACGGTTGCACCTATTGCCACGCTGTTTACCGTTGCGGCAATGCGTTCGCCTACCGTTACGGTATGGATAGCGGTAATAGCAAGTGTGAAGGTTCGGGTAGCTGGGGTTGTTCCCGTGGCACCGGTTAGTGTAACCGGCACGTTGAAGCTGCCGGATTCGGTTGGAGTTCCGGATATCAAACCGTCATTTGAAATTTCTAAGCCTGTAGGCAAGCCTGTTGCAGACCAAACTAACGGTGTGGTTCCGGTTCCTTCCAATTGGAAGTTATACTCTTGACCCTGTGTTCCTACGGGTAAAGTTGTTCCTGTTGTTGTAATAGAGGGAGCGGTGGGGGCAGCTACCGTAAAGTTCAATGTTGCTGATGCAAGTTGAGTTTCGCCCAAGCTTATTGTTAATGTTCCGCCGCGGTTACCGGCAGCTAAACCAACTGCGGGGCGTACGGAAAATGTTCCATCTTCGCCAACCGGAATTGGTCCTGACAGCGGGGTTACAACATAGTATGCACCGGCGGTTATTGTTAAGCCGGTTAAGGCAACATTACCTGTGTTTGTAATAGTAAACTCTCGCGCTGTAAGGTCAGATTCGGCATAACCCTCTGTTAAAGATGTGAATGTATGTGCAGTCGGGTCAATTGTAGCAGCCGGCTCAGCTTCAAAGGAGCTTACTAATACGGATACATTAAATGAAGCCGATAAGCCGGAGCCTGTTGGCCCTGAAACCATAACTGTTGCGTTGTGTGTTCCGGCGGTAAGGCCTGTTGTGCGCGGTACAACTGTAAATGCGGGAGCCGATGTACCGGGGGCGATTGCTTCAAGTGAATTTACGCTGAGTGTAAAGCTTGTTTCGTGTGTTCCGCTTAACGAAACGGTCAACGCGCCTGTTGCCGCGGTGCCTGTGTTGGAGGCAACAACGGATAATGCTGTCGGTGCTGCGTAGGTGCCGTCCTGTGCCAATTGAACGGGGGCGAAGGTGTGTGGTTCTGTTACGCTAAGTGAAAGTTCGGGAACTGGTGTAGACGCTACCGTAACACTCAATGTCGCGGTAAGGTTTGCATCCAAGTCGGGCGAGCTTACAACTACTGTTGCCGTATAAGTGCCTTCGTCTAAACCTGTTACGGGTGCAACAGAGAAAGTTGTTGTTGCTTGCGCCGCAATGCTCGTTGCCGCAAGTGGAGTGGTTATTGCAAATGCGTCATCGTCATCGCCGGTAATTGCTACCGATAATCCGGTAATTTGACCGGTTCCTGTATTTTCGATGGTGAGAGTTGCCGGGGCAATATCTCCCGTAGCATAACCTTCTACTAACGGGTCAAAGGTTACTGTTCCCGGTGTAAGTGTTGCGGAGAACGTGGGTCCGGTTGTTGGCGTGAAAGTTACTGCAACGGTTAAGCCCGTTGCGAGTACTTCGCGTGTTAGTGTAAGTTCGGTATAGTCTGCAACAACTGTTCCGCCTACACTCCAGCTTGCCACTTGGAAGCCATCCGCGGGTTCGGCAAAGAACCTAACTTGTGTACCGACAGATAATTCGTCACCGCTGTTGATTGGTAAGCCGATAACGGGCAAGGAAATTGATCCGCTGATAACGTTTGCGGAAATTGTTCCGTTCTCTCCGGCAGTGAAGGTTACCTCTGCGGTTGTTACATCCCCTTCTTCACGGTGAATTAAGATGTCGTGTACGATGAATTCCGCGCCGCCTGCTCCGCCGGTGCCTACGAAGAATCCTGCAATTCTAAAGCGCGACGGGTCTGTGGGGTGTTGTACTCTGGGCGGGCTTGTTGCTTCCCAACGATATTCAAAGTTATTGGCGGTAATAAAAGCTTGGTCAACTGTTATGCGCATGATGGCGAGTGTGCCGGCAACAGGGGTAACATGTGTACCCGGCCATGCTTCCTCCAGCCCGGTTGACGCTTCTATGCGGAAACCTCCGTTTACTCCGGGTGCTATAAGCTGCGAAAGTTCAACTATTACTTCAATTTCATCGCCAACTTCAAGCCCCTGGAATTGGTCGGGCACAACATCAATTCCCATCCAGTTAGCGGCGTGTTCTGTTGTTGCGGTTGTAACACGAATCGCGTTACTTGTAAGGATTTCAAATGTTCCGCCTGCGTCACCGTCACCTGCGGCCTGTAATCCGTCAATTTCTCCTATCTCATCAATTTCTGAAAGGTCTAATGCGCTAAGATGGAATACCGCTTCACGTCCTGTGGGAACTACTAAGGGGGTGGTTACTGCTGTCCCTGCCGGACGGTGAACCAAGATGTCGTGTACGATGTATTCCGCACCGCCTGCACCTGCATCATCTACCCAGTTTCCTGCAACTCTAAAGCGCGGCGGGTCGATGGGGTGCGGGTCTCTTTCCTGTGTTGCTTCATTCCATCTCAGTTCGATGCCATTGGCGGTTATAAATGCTTGGTCAACTACCAAGCCTGTTGTTGCGGGTGTACCCGTGGCAGGGGTTACACGTGTACCCGCCCATGCTTCATTGGCTCCGGTTGACGCTTCTATGCGGAAGCCTGCGTTTTCACCGGTAGTTAAAAGTTCCACAAGTTCAACTATCATTTCAATTTCATATCCGACTTGAAGCCCTCCGAATTCACCGGGTACAACATCAATACCCTGCCAATCAGCGTCATATCCTGTAACTGCGGTTTTAACACGAATCGCGTTGCTTGGAAGAATCTCGAATTCGGAAGCGGTGTTACCCGCGTCTTGTAATCCTGCAATTGCGCCAACAGTTGTAATTGTGCCAAGGTCCATTGCGCTAAGATGGAATACCGCTTCACGTCCGTTGGGAACGGTAAGTGCTGTTTGGTTGGAGGAACCGCCGTCACCAACTGTAACGATGAAGGTTATGGGGGCACCTACGGGGGTACCGGGAGTGTCCTCGGACGCGCCCGGTATTTCCAGTTGTGCGGTGATTGTGAGTGTGCCGTCTGCTACGCCGGTTAAGATTCTGGTAGGCCCTATGCCGGATATTGTAGCAACATCTGTGTTAAATCCTGACCAGTTAACGGCATAACCGGGTGTGCTCCAGTTTGCAGGGGACATAATTGCTGCAAGTGTTGTGCTTTCGCCAATATCAATGGTTGCATTTGTTGAAGTTAGTGCTGTTAAGCCTGTCGGGGAGGCAGGTGCAACATCGGGGTCGGGACGATATACGGTTAAGTTAGTAAGACGGTATTGAGCCGGCATATTTGCACCGTGGGCTAAAACACGTACACCCACTGTGGCACCCTCTGCAAAGGCTTGGGTTACAAAATACTTAATACTGAACGGCCCTGTTCCTTCTCCGCCTGCGCGGTAAAGCTCATTAATATTAGGCATATTAGTTGCCGCGCCCTGCGTTTGTAAGCGCATATTAAGACCGGAACCGCCTGTCAACTGAACGCCCTCAACGGTTATTATGTCGCCTGCTTTGAGTGTAATGCCTTGCAATAAAAGACCGCGAGTTGCGCCATCAGTGGTTACAGTGCGGTCTACCAGCACGAAACGTGTTCCGGCGTCTTCGCCGATAGACAAATTCACCGGAGCAGGTGTACCCGTATGAGTTACACCCAAGTTAGCCGTAGGGCTCAATGGGCCAACCGGGCGGGTGGCGATATGGTCTTGAAGTTTAAATTGGTAGCCGAATTCCGGTAAGGGGAGGCTTATGGTCAACTTTGCCTCGTTGAACCTAGTCCAGTCTTGCCCTCGTCTGTTGTCAACAACATGAACAGCTTCGTTATCGGTAGCATAGAGCAAGTAAATTTCTGTCGCGCTTGTACTTCCATTATAAAGCATATTTGCGGGGATAGTAATTGATGGGTTGTGCGTACCGGATGCGAAACGTGCGCTTCGCAACATATTATCCGGAACATTTCCTTCTTGGTTCAAGAAGGAAACCGTGTGTTCTCCGGTAACATCTGTCCATATTAAAACTCTTCTGTCGCTTCCGGGGTTGATATTTAAATCCAGTGTGGCACCGACAGCTTCAGAAAAGTCCTCACTGCCGGGAATCTCAAGAACAAGCACCTGATCGCGGTCATCTCTGTTAGCAGTATTGTCGGCGTTACGACGTTCTACGCGTACATTCCTGCCCGGACTGGCAGCATTGCTTCCGATTGCCCATGTAAAATCAAAGTTGCATTCTTGGCAGTCGCCACAGTCGCAATCAACCTGCGGCAAGGATACAAGATAAATGCGAAGGTCGCTGATAACAAGAGTAGACGCGTTTGCAACCCATGAACGCGCTTCAATGCGCCAACGTCCGCTATCGCCGGTTACAGCTTCGCCTTGTATCCATTCACGAACAATAGGTTGCGGGGTAGCGGTTAGAGGAATGTCTGTTGATATGAACGCATTATTAAAGCCAATCCGAATTGCTCCGGGTGTGCCTTCAACGGAAGCATTAAACTCAATTCTGTATGTTGCACCCGCTATCGGTGCAAAAGCACCTGCCGGGCTGCCAACGGCGAAGTTTAATGATTCAGCTTGAGGGGTACCGCGTGTAGGAGTGAAGTGTATACTGTTGTTAACAACAGTTAAATGCGAGTTGGCTTCACCGCTGTTACGGATAATACCATAACCACCATGCTCGTTCAGGTCAGCCATGTTTGCGCCTTCGGGTACGTTTGTAAGCGTCGGAGCCCATACAGGAGTTTGTGAAAGTATTACAACATCCGGGCACTCATTGTAAGTAATAAATGCCTCTTCGACACTGTATCCTTCGTAATCTTCCCCGCCAGTTTCGCTGTAAACCGATAAGGGTTCCGAGTAATAGCCGATATCATAGTCGTAAGCCGCCCTAACGGGTAAACCGGCGAACACCATGACAAAAGACATTACAATGGCTGTTACTTTCTTGATGATTTTTTTCATCCTGCCCTCACTACCTTCCTTATTAAGTATTATTATTTGTTACAATTCCATGACATAATATCACGAAAATTTGGAAGATTGCAACAACTTTTACAAAAAGAAAAAACCACGAAAATCACGGAATTTTTCTCGTAATTTTTCGTGATTTTCGTGGTTGAAAAAATGGCACAGGGGTTTTTATTACTTTGGTAAGGTAACACTAGAACCGGCTTCAATGTAATGCTCTGACTTCCTACTTAAAGCATGAACCTTTCTGCAATCAATACGATAAATTCTTTGTTGGCTTTACTTTACGGTTGGAAATTTTAAAGCCGAGAAAGGAATCGAGAGCTTTAATATTTCCATAGTCCCAAGTTCTTTCTATCGAGTAACGCATTGCAAGCTCCATTCACTTGGGTTTTAGAGGCCCCACTGGCTCGTTGAGTTCTACGTTAGCTAAAATATGTAAGAGATTCAAACATATCAGCATTTTCTGATGCGTACACACCTCTGTCACATATAGGACAAACAAACATTTCTAGGCGACGATAAGGGATTAATGGTATAAAAAATAACGTAAAATGGCTTTCAGTTATAGTTAGTGACCAATTACTAACATTTCTACAATTCTTACATCTGTATTTTTTGTTGGTATATCCCTTCTTTTTGCTATTTGAAGTTGTCCCGAAAATAATCATATTTTTATCAACCCTTTTTTCAAATATTATTATTATACCACTATTGTTCTATCCGGTTAAAGGATTGAAGGGTAAAGACGCATCAATTTAATCCTTGCATCGTCAGTAGAACCTAATTTTTACACATCATTCAAAAACCTATCTACGTATTTCAATGCGGAATCATAATCATATTTTTCAATGCATTCTATAATTTTTTCCGTACCTTCGATTGCGGAAAGAGTAGAGATTGTGTTTGTTGCTTCGGCGTTGCTTTCGGATAATTGTGTTTTTAAATTAAACAGGATTTTTTTTATTTCGGATTTATCATTTATGATAGCAGTTGTTGGGGCGGATATGATTTTTTCGTTTATAGCGTTTAAAACATTTTCTGTTTCGGCGTTCAGTGTGTTAATCAGCGCGGCAGGGGTGGTTTGGTTGCGGAATGCGGATTCGGCTTTACCCGCAAGGCTCATGAGGTCGTCTTCACCTATCATTGCGGCTAAACCTTTTAGCGTGTGCGCTAAAAGTTCGGCTGTTTTAAAATCGTTTTCATCAAGCGCGCTTTGCAATTCGGAAATAATATCTTTTTGACTTCTTGCGAAATCTTTATATAACACCTGTAGATTTATGCTGTGTGTGCCGATATGATTTTCTATTGTGCGTGCCGCTTCCAAAACTTCAGGCGGTTGCTTGTCGCGTACGTGATTTTTTAAAATCGCGTCAAGAGCGGTGCCTTTAATCGGCTTTGAAAGAAAACCGTCGAAGCCTTTTTTTAATAAGTCCTCTTGCTGACCAACAAGCGCGTTTGCGGTGTATGCGATAATCGGCAGTGTACAACCCATCTCGCGAATACGGCGGATAGTTTCTTTGCCATCCATTCGGGGCATCATGTGGTCGAGTAAAATTAAATCGTATTCGATACCGCTTTTTATTTTATCGATTGCTTCAAATCCGCTTTCGGCGGAATCCACTTGCAGCATATACGGCTCTAAAAAGCCCCTTGCGACGTAAATATTCGCGTCGATATCATCAACAACAAGAATTTTTCCATATGGCATAGGTTCCCATTCGGACTGACGCAATTTTACCTGCCCACTGAATTTGAATTTGTTTAAACTTTCCGATGTTTCTTTTCCAACCGGTGTGGCATTGGCAATTTTTTGCGGAATCCGCACGGTGAATAGACTTCCTTTGCGCGGCTCGCTTTTAACAAAAATTTCACCGTTCATCAGTTTTAACAAATTTCTCACAATGCTCATGCCAAGACCGGTACCTTCCGCGTTTCGGTTTTCGGCGGCATTAAAGCGCGTAAATTTATCAAAAAGACGCCTCACCTGTTCTTTTGTCATTCCTTGTCCGGTGTCGCTTATTTTAAATATAAGAAATATATTATCGTAATCCATAGGCTTGTGGCTTACTTCCATTTTAACCGTGCCGCTGCCGGTATATTTGAACGCGTTTGAAAGAATATTATTAAGGATTTGTTTTATGCGTAACTCGTCGCCGTGCAAAATGGAAGGGATTCTATCGCTGACGGAAATTTCAAAATTTACGGAATTGCTGCTCATTCGCATAATATTTAACTGCGAGGTGTCGTTAATTAAACTTGCCACTTCGTAATTAACGGTGAAAAGTTCCATTTTGCCCGCTTCAATTTTAGACATATCCAAAATATCATTGATAAGCCCTAAAAGCATTCCGCCCGATGTGTAAATTTTTTCAAAAGCTTTTTTTGCTTCGCCGGATTTCATCGTTCGTATTTGTATTTCGGAAATTCCCAGAATCGCGCCCAGCGGTGTGCGGATATCGTGACTGATTGTGCTTAAAAATTCGCTCTTTGCTTTGTTTGCGGCTTCAGCTTCTATGGCGTGCCTTTCGGTTCGGTCAACGTGTTTTTTTGTTTGAAAAATTATTAACGCGGCAACTACAAACGCAACCGCGTTCACTAATATTAAATGTATTACAAGCGCGTTTGTGTCGGAAATACTGTCTTCAAGCGAAAAGCCGATAAAAAACATTCCAACAGGTTCATCTTCCCAGCCGAACAGCGGAAAATAATATGCGTAATACAACTCGTCGAAAAGTTCAATTTCATCGTCGAAAGTCATTCCGGCGACTAAAACCGTTTCAACCACGTCGGGGTGTGCCGGTGTGCCGATTGCGCGAACTCCCGCTTCGCGGTCTAAATACAAAGTGGACGCAAGCGATATATCCCGCGCATAAATTGTTACTTCTGCGTTAAAAATTTCGCCGAATTCGTCCACAAAATCAAGCCGGCTTAAATCCGCAATAGCGGAAATCGCGCCGATAATTTCGCCGCGAAATTCGATGGGCGCGGCGGAAGAAAGACCCATAGGCAAGACACGTGTCGCTGAATAAACCGTGGTAACTTCTCCGTAATTTAATGCCGCGTTTAAAACCGGCGAAACCATTCCGTCATCGCCGTATCTGTCGGGTTGGTGGGTGCGTAAAACAACCTCCCCATTTTTATCTGCTATTACAACCGCAGATATCCCATACGCAGATTTTACATCCCCCAAATACCTGAATAAAGTTTCCCGTGCGTCTGAATCTTTCTGTTGATTGTTCCATTCATCTATCATTCTGATTATATTTTCATCGCCGGATATTGCGCGGGCTGTCATTTGGCTGTATCTTTCTATACGCGAAAGATACGCCTGCGCTGCTTGAGCCGCTCCTTTAAGGCGTTCTTGTGAGCGTTCGTCCGAAAAAGTTTTTACCGAATTAGCCACATAAATTATATTTAATGATAAAAACAAAAATAAAATTACAATAATTGGAACTGCACTTCTTGTATGAATACCCCTTAACATATAAAATCACTCCTAAGAGTTCATTATGTCACAAAAGGAAGGTTTTTACAAATAAAAAAATGGTAAGCGTTTTATAACAAAAGTCAATTTTTTGTGATAAACTTGTGCAGGGTTTAATATAATCTACAAACAGGAAATAATGGTACAAATTATATTTTGGAGTTGAGCGTATGAAGCTTGGCTTTTTACTTAATGGCATAGCGCACACTGTTTTGCGGAATTTTTCGGGAGAAATAACGTCGGTTGTTCATGATACGCGGAAGATTACGGCGGGTGCGTTATTTATTTGTTTGCGCGGGAAAAAAGCAGACGGGCATAACTTGATATCGGAAGCGGCAGCAAAAGGCGCGTCTGCTGTTCTTATAGATGCAAAATTTTCGGGCGAAATTTCTGTTGATATTGGAATAGTTCGTGTGGAAAACACACGTGCTGCAATGGCTCTTGTTTCCGCCAATTTTTATGGCGACCCCGCAAAAAAATTACGATTGGTGGGGGTAACGGGAACAAACGGAAAAACAACAACTACTTATTTTATTGAAAGCATTCTACGAAGCTGTGGACGAAAAACGGGTTTAATAGGAACGGTGGGGCTTCGCGCATTGGGCGAGCCTCTGGACATCCATTTTACAACCGACACAACGCCCGACCCGCCGGAGCTTCATTTTATTTTTGCGAAGATGTTGGAAATGGGCGTTACTGATGTAATAATGGAAGTTTCTTCGCACGCACTCGCGCTTCACAAAATGGCGGGGCTTACTTTTGATGTTGGTGTTTTCACAAATTTAACGCAAGACCACTTGGATTTTCACGGAACAATGGAAAACTATCGTAGTGCAAAAGCTCAGCTTTTTACGCAAAGTAATTTTGCCGTTGTGAATTCCGACGACGAAGCAACGCCGACAATGCTTGAATATCACGGTAAAGCCCCTTTTTTCACTTATGCAATAAATAATTGCGCAGATTTCCGCGCTTTACATACGGTTTGCAGACCGATTGGCTCTACATTTGATTTGGAACTTTCGGATAGTGCAGACATAATGCCGTTTAATATTCCCGTCGGCGGAAAATTTAATATTTATAATGTGCTTGCGGCAATAGGTACGGCTTGCGCGTTGGGAATTAAAATATCGTCGATGCAAGCGGCTGTGGCGCGTCTTTGCGGCGTTCCCGGGCGAATACAATCCGTGCCGAACAATCGCGGGTTAAATATTTTTGTTGACTACGCACATTCCCCCGACGGTCTTGTGAAAATTATCAATACGGTGCGCGAAACAACAGCAGGGCGTGTAATAACAATTTTCGGCTGCGGCGGCGACCGCGACAAAACCAAGCGTCCGATAATGGGCGAAATCGCCGCGCAGTTATCGGACTATTGCATTTTAACCAGTGACAACCCGCGAACGGAGAATCCTTTTGAAATTCTCGCACAAATAGAAACAGGCGTGAAGAAAAATACAGACCAATACAAAATAATAGAAAACCGGCGCGAAGCAATTTGCGCTGGAATAAAAATGCTGCAACCCGCAGACGCATTAATAATCGCCGGTAAAGGCCACGAAGATTATCAAATAATAGGCACAACAAAGCATCACTTTGATGATTTTGAAACAGCAACGGAGGCATTGTCATGAATTTAGAAATCACTGAAATAATTAACGCGTGTGGCGGGCGAATTTTAAACGATGCGGAAACTTCAAAGAATGTTACAAGTATTTCAACCGATACGCGGACAATTAAAGCGGGCGCGTTGTTTGTGGCAATCGCCGGCGAAAATTTCGACGGCCATGATTATATTTTAAAAGCGTCGGAAAA
Organism: Defluviitaleaceae bacterium; assembly: GCA_009779835.1. Lineage (GTDB taxonomy): Bacteria > Bacillota > Clostridia > Lachnospirales > WQUN01 > WQVC01. Next base: position 63,990 of record WRBD01000007.1, read on the forward strand.
CGGCGCGATTTGCGTATTGTCCGAGCGTCAAAGTCAACCAACCGACATTGATGTTCCGTTAATATATGTTGGCTCTACGCGCCGCGCCTTGATGGATTTGGCGGATTATTACCGCAGAAAACATAGCGTAAAAGTTATTGCCATCACGGGTAGCGCGGGAAAGACCACAACGAAAGATATGATTGCGGATATTCTTTCCCAAAAATTTAAAACCAAACGCACAATTAAAAATTTTAATAATGATATCGGAATGCCGCTTTCTATTTTTCAACTTGAACCCGACGACGAAGTTTTAGTGCTTGAAATGGGAATGAATCACGCAAATGAAATCCATGAGTTAAGCCTTGTGGGTGTACCGGATATCGCGGTAATCACGCATATCGGGGACGCTCATATCGAAAATTTTGAAAACCGCGAAGGAATTCTTAACGCGAAACTTGAAATAGTGGATGGTCTTCGCGCAGACGGCACGGTTGTGTTAAACGGTGACGACCCGCTTCTCACTGGTTCGATTGCCGCAGCAAAAACGGAGCGGTTCAATGTCTTATGTCCAAGCTCAAAAAATATCATCACCGCCGAGCCGTTAGACTCCCATGAAACCTGCTGTCATTTCACATGGCGCGGCGAAAGCATTTTTTTGAACGTTCCTATTCCGGGTGCGCATATGGTAATGAACGCGCTTCTTGCAACTGTTGTGGGGCTTGAAATGGGCGTTTCCCCTTTGCAAATAACAAAAGCTTTTGAAAATTTTACTCCGCCTGAAGGCCGTTTAAATATTTTTGAAGCAAACGGCATGACAATAATAGATGACGTGTACAACGCAAACCCGTCCTCGATGTTTGAAGCAATAAAAGTTCTGTGCCGCAAAACACCCGAAAATGCGCAAAGCCGCCGTGTGGCAATCCTCGGCGATATGAACGAACTCGGACATGTTGCAATTGAAAGGCATCGCGAAGTAGGCGAATTCGCCGCAAACGCCGGAATTGATTTGCTTATAACAATCGGAGAACTTTCGCGGTTTATATATGAAGGTTTTCTTTCTGTAAACTCAACCGGCAGAGCAAAATATTATGAAACGCTGGAGAAATTCCAAATTGCGCTGTCTAACAATCTAAATCCAAACGATATAATCCTTGTAAAAGCTTCCCGTGGTATGCGTTTTGAAAAAATCACAGAAAATTTTTCGTGACTTATCTTTCCGAAAAAGGAGATTTTTAAATGGACATCTCAATAAACGCTGCACTATATGCGGTGCTGATTGCCTTTATCGCAAATATCGCGCTGTGCCCGATGATGATATCGTCACTTATTAAATTAAAATTCGGGCAGTATATTCGCGGCGACGGGCCGGCGGGACATCACAGAAAATCAGGCACGCCGACTATGGGCGGCATTATGATTATTATTAGCTTTCTGCTTGCCGCGATTGTTTTTATGCGGGATAATCCGCAGGCTTTGGCGGTTGTGGGGGTAACGCTCGGGTTTGGGATTATCGGTTTTATGGACGATTTTATAAAAATTGTGAAAAAGCGTAATTTGGGGCTTAGGGCGTATCAGAAAATAATTGCGCAAATTACGGTTGCCGTGGGATTTGTTTTGTATTGGCGCACATTGCCGGGCTATTCTACCGCGGTAATGATTCCGTTTTTCCCCGAAATATATATTGATTTGGGATTTATTTTTCCGGCGTTTGCGGTGCTTATTTTTTTAAGCAGCACAAACGGCGCGAACTTAACGGACGGGCTTGACGGGCTTGCGGCGGGTGTTACCGCATTAATTGCCGTGTTTTTTATGTTTGCGGCGTGGATGCTTAATTCGCCTGTTCTTCCCGTGACAGGTGCGGCGGCGGGTTCGCTTCTTGGGTTTTTGCTTTTTAATTCTCACCCGGCACGCGTTTTTATGGGCGACACGGGTTCGCTTGCGCTTGGCGGGTTTGTCGCGGCGGTCGCGCTAATGCTTAATATGCCGCTGTTTTTGCTGATTGTCGCGATAATCTACGTTGTGGAATCTCTTTCGGTAATTATTCAAGTCGTATATTTCAAATTAACGCATCAACGCTTTTTCAAAATGGCACCGATTCATCATTCGTTTGAACTTTCGGGATGGCCGGAAACAAAAGTTGTCGCGTTTTTTTATGTGGTAACAGCGATGGCTTGTTTGGTGGGGTATTTAGCTCTGATGGGCATTTAAAAGCATTTGAATCCAGCAATAACCGGGGGTATAAAATTTGTTTGACGGTAAGAAAATTCTTGTTTGCGGAATGGCACGCAGCGGACAGGCGGCGGCGTTGGTTTTGTCGCAGCTTGGCGCGGAGGTTTGCGCTACGGATTTAAAAACAGAAATAGAATGGGATTACGTACCTCACGAAAATAATATTTCATTGCGGCTTGGCGAAGCCCCCGATAATTTTATTGCGGAGTTCGAGTTAATTATTATCAGCCCGGGTATTAGCATTTACGCTCCTTTTGTGAAAAAAGCGGAATCGCTTGGCATTCCTGTTTGGGGCGAAGCGGAACTTGCGTATCGTTTGTGCCCGTGTCCGATGATTGCAATTACGGGAACAAACGGAAAAACCACGGTAACAACTTTGGTTGGCGAAATTTTAAAAAAACACAACGCTAATACCGTAATCGCAGGAAATATCGGCATTCCGCTGACTTCGCTTGTGACGGATTTAACATCTGATGCAATGGTTGTTGCGGAAATTTCCAGCTTTCAGCTGGAAACAATTTCTGCGTTTCGCCCGAAAATAAGCGCGATTCTTAACATGACCGAAGACCACCTTGACCGTCACCACACTATGGAAAATTATATTGCTGTAAAAAGTCGAATTTTCGAAAATCAGAGACAAAATGAAATTTCTGTGTTAAACTATGACAATTCTGTTACGAAAGGATTAAATCCACCCGGGCGCGTAATTTTTTTCAGCGCGAAAGAACAGCTTGAAAGCGGTGTTTTCCTGCGTGACGGAAAAATCATCTCAAAAATTAATAATGACACTGCACAAGAAATTCTTAACATTTCCGAAACAAAAGTTATGCCCGAAAACGCGCTTGCCGCTACAGCGATTTCAATTTGTGCCGGTGTTTCTCCTGAAAAAATCGCGGCGACCTTACTTGAGTTTTCCGGCGTAACCCACCGCCTTGAGTATGTAACAACAATTAATGAAGTCGGTTATTACAATGATTCTAAGGCAACAAACACAGATGCGGCAATGAAAGCCCTCGAATCTTTCAATCGCGAAATCGTCCTGATTGCAGGCGGTCGAGACAAAGATATGAACTTCACCCCGTGGGTGAAAATGTTCGCGGGGAAGGTCGTAAATTTAATATTAATAGGCGAAGCGGCAAAAAAAGTTGCCGCAACCTGCGACACAGAAAATTATTCTACTTATGTATATGCAAATTCTTTGGAAGAAGCGGTTTCGCTTGCGAAAGATCTTGCAAAAGCGGGACAAATTGTGCTTTTTTCGCCTTCGTGCGCAAGCTTCGATATGTTCAAAAACTTTGAAGAGCGCGGGGATTTATTTAAAAAATTTGTGAAAGGGGGCGTGGGATAATGGGAGGCCACTACGGTTCAGCAGAAGATTATGATGATTATTACTTACAAAAAAAACATACCCGCCGTCCAAAACCCAAACGCAAAAAACTAAAACCGCCCTCGGTACAAAAACCAAAACCGACGGTGAAACCAAAGCAGAACGTAAACATAGGCAGCGTGGATGTTTCCATATATCTTGTTGTAATTATTTTGGTGCTTATAGGCGTTGTAATGGTGTTTTCGGCAAGCTATGCATTGGCTGCCAACAGACCGCGTTTTAATAATGACGCGTTCTATTTTCTGCGAAGAAACGGTATTATGGCAGCCTTGGGCTTTGCCGCGATGCATTTTATTTCCAAGTTCAACTGTCAAATATGGCGGAAAGGCGTTTGGCCTTTATATTTTGGAACACTTGGTATGTTGATTGCGGTAACAATTATTGGTTTGACCGCCTATGGCGCACAACGATGGATTCAAATTCCCATAATCGGTCAGTTCCAGCCCTCGGAGCTTGCAAAAGCCGCTATTATTTTCATTATCGCGCATCTGGTTGACAAATACCCCGACGCGTTAAAAACATGGGGCAATTTAGGTCTTTTTTCCGCGATTGTTGCCGTGGCTGTTGGTTTGGTTTGGATGCCGGGCGGGTTTAGTGCCGGGCTTATTATTGCCGCAATAGGATTTGGCATGATTTTTGTTGCAAGCCCGTATATTTGGCGGTTCATTGTTCCCGGCGGGCTATTTGTGGGCGGGGTAAGTGCTTATCTTCTTATAAGTGCGCATTTCGGCTTGAACTTTCGCGGTGCGCGTATTCAAGCATGGCGCGACCCGTGGGCATTTTCGGATACAGTTGGATTCCAAACAATTCAATCTTTATACGCCGTTGCAACGGGCGGCTGGTTTGGGGTTGGAATTGGAGAGAGCCGCCAAGTTTCTTTCATTCCCGAGCCGCAGCACGATATGATCTTTGCCATAGTTGTTGAAGAACTCGGCTTGTTAGGCGCGGGGTTAATTCTAATACTTTTCGGAATTTTCATATGGCGCGGAATACTTGTAGCAATGCGCGCGCCCGACACATTCAGTTCAATGGTTGCAATAGGAATCGTCTTCACAATCGCCTTCCAAGTTGTAATAAACGTAGGCGTTGTTACAAATACCATTCCAAATACAGGCGTAACCCTCCCCTTCATTAGTTACGGCGGAACTTCTTTACTGGTTACAATGGCATTGGCAGGGATTCTATTGAGTATTTCAAGGTATTCCAAGGGCAGTGGATAAATTATTTTCAAAAAAAAACGAGAGTTGGCTCGCGTCTCTCTCGTTTTTTTTGATGGAATAACACTGGATATAGTCAATAATGAAGTACTCGTTTCATTGGCTGTTTACACAGAAGAAAAAATCAACCTCTTCGTTGACATGATTCTCGATGCTCCCTTTATTACGTTTCACCAATCGCCCGGATTACCGGAACTTACTTTTGACTTTGAGCAGTATTATTCTTCGGAAGTACTGCATAATTTTGACGTACAGATAGCTGCGCTAACATCTCATGTAAGTCCCGGGGATATTCTTCATGTTAGGGATTCAAGTGGTCGTCTTTTGCGTGCAGGTTCGAACGGATACAGAATATCAATTGATTGGCAATGGCAGATTAGAATCGGGTTTGTGACCGCCGCACATATTAGTAATGGCCCATTAGGCCGGCCGCTTCGAATAGGTGACCGCATCTATAATTCCGCTGGAAATCACATTGGAACAATAAGGTATGTAAACCTTCATACTGCGGATGTTGCTTTTTTCGAACTGATAAATGCCACAAGTGACCGACGAGTCCATTTCGGCACATTAGGCGCAAGGGAAGCTTCAAATGGTACAGGCAATCGTGTATTTTTGGATGCCATGCACGGAACGGGCAGACCGGGGGACATAAAAGCCCCTTGGAGTGGAAATACTGCCAGCGGCAACTGGGTATCCGGCTTAAGAGCAAGTTATCAAAGTCAAGGCGGTGATAGTGGAGGGATTGTATATTCATGGACAAATGCAACTAATAACGGCGTGAATGGTATACATGCCTTAGGATGGCCTGCCGGTACTTGGGGCGATGGAGGGAATGCTGTCTTTACGACCGTGAGTACACACAGAAGTTTTCTCGCAAACGGATTTAATTTGCATTAGCGATTATGTTACACCGACTACAAGGCATGAGTCACATCATTCATGCCTTGTAGTATTTGTTTTCAAGACAGAAAGGTAGTGTTTTGTTTATGAAAAAAAACGTATGCGTCTTTATTTTTGCAGTTATTCTTATTGCGTCCTTTATTGGTTGCACAAATGAAGATGAAAACCCACATTCATTAGAATCGGCATTAGAAGAATCGAAGGTTAACATTACTGCGTATGAATATTTTCCGGAAAATACCGGTTTAGCCATATCGCGTTTTTCACAAGATTTATTTCGCAAACTTTTAGCATCCGATGATAAAAACGTGGTTGTTTCTCCCGTATCGGCATATTATGTTTTGTCTATGGTTTCTTTAGGTGCCGAGGGTGACACATTGTATGAATTTGAATCAGTTTTGGGAGGGAACGCTCACGAGATTGCACGCGAATTATCTGCTTTGTCGCATAATTTAACATCAGCGGGAAGCAGTACGAGAATAAATATGGCGGGGTCTGTTTGGGTTACCGATGACTATATTATAAACCCGGACTTTAATCGTACAATGATTACTTATTTTCACGCACCTGCACTTACGCGCGACTTCAGTGAACAGTCTGTAGTTGACGAAATTAATGCTTGGATTTACGACCAAACGCAAGGACTTATTGATAAAACATTAGAGCAAATAGAGCCGGATGTTATAATGCTTCTGATTAACACCCTGTATCTTTCAGCAAAATGGGCAAGTAATTTCAACCCTATGGCAGAGAGACAAAGTGTATTTTATCCGGAAAACTGTGAACAAACGGAAGTAACCTTTCTTTACACAAACCATATTTCTCTTTCAGTAAGCATAACGGACTATTATGAAGCAGTTTTGCTTCCGTATTCTGGGAGGTTGGGGTTCTTTATGGTACGACCCACTACAGGCAAATCTGTAAGAGACTTTGCCACTTCTTATGACATATTGAAGATTTTCAATGAAATAGACATACGTTCGGAAGTTCTTGTCTCTATGCCAATGCTGGACTTGGATTATAGTATTCGTATGAATGACTACCTAGAGATGATGGGGTTGATATTGGCATTTGATGATAGATTGTCCGGCTTAGGAGAAATGATAGAGGATGATGCTTCTAAGCACATATATTTGTCGGAAGTACGTCAACAAATACGCCTTAAAGTACATTCAGAAGGGACAGAAGCTTCTGCCATTACAGTAGGTTTACCAGCGCTTGAAAGTGCGTTGCAACAACCCATTGAAATAAACTTCAATACACCATATATTTTCATGATATATGATACTCACACAAACATACCATTGTTTATGGGTGTTACGGATAACCCTTAAAAACTAGAGTGCAACATTCAAAAGGGATGCATTTATTAGCACCCCTTTTATACAAACGGAGAATAGACTTACTTAATCTTGTAGGAAAAGCTCCCTGCCATCGCTTCGTATTCTAAAATGACTGTTCATTGTGTAAAACATTTCAGTCCCACCGTTTTGAAATCTTTCGATAATACGGTCATCTGTCGGACGTTCGGGGTAGTAAATGTCTGCTTCCGACGGGCAGAAACCGGTTACTACGGCGTATTTCGCATTTGTGGCTATGTGATTTACAAATCTGTTGGTGCGCCTGTCCCATCGCCCATGACGCCCAACTTTTATGAAATCGAATTCCATAGCCATAAAATCATCGCAATCAAGCAATTGCTGTCTGCGGTGGGTAGTTGCGTCTCCCATAAACAGAAAATCATTTCTTCCGTGTCCTATTTTTACAATAAGCGAGAAATCATCGCCTGTGGCAATAAATTCAGCGTCATCGTCGTCGTCATCTTCCTCTTCAAAATCATCATATTCGTCCTCGATATCTTCAACGTCAATGGACATATAGGGCAAATCCGACGGGTCTATCACAAAATGAGCACCGTCTAAAACAAAGCTCATTGGCTCCGTTAATACAATCGGTTCAATCCCCGCGTTTTCCATTGCAGACTCAAAGCGCTGAACGTGGCGCGTAAGCCTGCTGTAATTGGGTACTACAATATTTTGCACATCTAAAAAATTGATAATCCGATGCGCCCCGCCAACGTGGTCGCGGTCAAAGTGCGTTATGATTAAGTAATCCAACGATGTAATACCGCGGCTAAGTAAGGTTCCCGCAATGGGGTCGCCATGCTGATTTTCTCCTGTGTCAATAAGAATGGCGTGGTTTTCCGTTGTAATAAGAATTGCGTCCGACCTGCCTATTCCAAATACAAAAACATCCATTAAGCCGCCTGCCAATTCCGGCCGCCCTTGCGGTTGATGTTCTTCCGGATATCCGCACCTGGGGCATTCGGGGCATATGAAACATTCGGTGTTTTTCCCGCAGGATGTAAAAACAAATAGCAGGCAAAGCAAAATTGCAAAAATTCTCTTTCTCATTTAAAGTTCCCCTCCGTTAAAGTAGTTCTTTTAGCCGCAACATGGCGGAATAGATATCCTTTTTGGAAAGCTTGTTTTGCTGTTCATGTAATTTTCGCGAAGCGTCCCGCAAGGAGCAATTCGATTTTACCATAATATCAATCAATTGTGACTCCAATGTTTGTTGGAAGTTTTCTTTTTCTTCGGAAAAAGTTTCCTGAAAACCGCCAGGAAGGTTTACAACGCAGGTATATTCGCCTTTTTCGGCTGATGGGTTTTGTGAAAGTTCCTCCAAAATTTGCGCGGGCGTTCCGCGATAAATCAATTCAAATTTTTTTGAAATGTCGTTACATAAACAGATTTGCGCGTTGGGAATGTTTTTTTCGATTAAAGAAATCGTGGCGGAAATTCGTTTGGGTGATTCATAGAAAACAACGGTTTCGTTTGAAAGAAACGCGTTTGCGAGAACTTCAATAGCTGCCTTTGTTCGCGGTAAAAAACCGACAAAAGCGAATCGCGAAGCCTCGAACCCCGAAACAGAAAGAGCGGCAACGACCGCACTTGCCCCACAAACAGGCACAACTTGAATTTCCGCTTCTGCCGCTAAGTTCACGAGCCTGTGACCGGGGTCGGAAATGCACGGCGTTCCCGCGTCGGAAATTAATGCGATATTTTTTCCTTCCAACAGAGCGGCAACAAAAAAATCTCCGCGTTTTCCTTCGTTAAATTTATGACAGGAAAACATAGGGACTTTTATCCCAAAATGCGTAAGCAAATTACGGCTGTGACGCGTGTCTTCGGCGGCAATCATGTCAACCTCGCCAAGCACCCGAACTGCCCTTGCCGTAATATCTTCTAAATTGCCAATCGGTGTTGCTACTACATATAAAATTCCTCGCAATTACAGCACAACTTCCATGTTAAAATCTGTTTCAAATTCAGCGTTTGCGGCAATTTCCATTGTACCCGTATTCCCGCCGATGTCAAATGCAACAGAAGACATTGCGTCTTGGAGCGCGGTTTTGCTGAACAAAGGATTATTCGGGTCAAAGCCGCCGTTGTTCGCATGATAAAGGTAATCACGCCTAACATAAATGCGCCGCTCCTTCATATCATGTGCACGCCGTCTGCGTGCTTCGGGAGAGTCGTCGCCCCTGCGGGTGGTTTTTTCTTCAAGCATTGCTCGCTCGCGCCGCTTAATCGCCGCAATTTGACGGTCTACCCTGTCAATTTTTAATTTAATATCCATTGCGGAAGCACCCTTCGACTTTGTATCCATGTCGCTTCCGTGAATTTCCATTAGCTTCGCCATAAGCCGCGAACGTATTTGATGTGCCCTCGCAAGAGTATCCGTATTACTGAGACGAACGGCACCCTCTCGCCGCGGCCGCCGCTTCTTCCGTTGTTCTCTCTGTTGCTGTTTAATTCTTTCGTTCGCTTCATGCAGCATTGTATTTTGATTTTCCTGTATCCGCTTCGCTATATCACGTTTGTTCCCGCCCGCAAATATAGAATCTACGGAAGCGGTAGAACTTTGCATTCCGCCGAATTTTTCACGCCTGTTCGTTAATCCGGTTGGTGTTTTAATATTCATTACGCATCCCTGCCTTTTAAAAATATTTCTCCTAATATTTGTATCGTAATTTTTAATGAAAATAATTAGCGATTTGATGTATACGCCTCTTTTTTTTGGGCAAAAATCCTTATATAAACAAAAGGGAGGACGACTATGATGGGATCGACAGAACGCGTAATTCTAATAAAAGGAGACTCAACAAAATGGTACAATCAAGCGATTTTCATAGTGAACCAAAACACACCGGCAACGAAGATGCCTGTGGATTTCGTGGCGGAAGCGGAGAAGATTATTTACAATCATATGGCAAGGCAAAAATACCCAGCTACCTCAAAAAAGGTTGCCGCGCCTGCCGAGTACACCTATCCGGACTTCAAGAAAACAGCATACTCGGTTGCACCCGCGTCGCGTACCGCCGCAAAGAAGAAAACGAGCAAATTTGACTTTGTGCTGAACATGATAATGATTTTGGCTTGTATTGCAATTGTCGCGGTTTTCACATACGGCTTAATGTCATAAACCGCGCGGTAAAACATAAACTAAATAAAAAAGGGGCAACTACGCTTATGCTTGGAACAACCCTTATTTTGGTTGGCCTTGTCGGAATCGCAGGCAAGGCATTGCATGCCTATTTAAAAGGAACCGACCCGCCGGAAGAACTGGAAGCCACTGTAAAGAAAACACGCCTGGACACAAAAAAAGCCGACGGCGTTGAAACCTATACATACATAATAACTTTTTTCATTCCCGAAAAAAATCGCTATCTAAGCCTAAGTGTCCCGCAAGAACAATTCGACATAACAATGGAAAAAGATAATGGAATTTTGATATGTAATATCAAAGAACAAAAATTCATTAGCTGGCAAGCTTTGTTTTAAGACATACAAAAAAATCGCGCGAATGCGCGATTCTTTATGCAAGAGGTTTTAATTTATAATTCAAGCACCTGTAGCCATCACGCGTTGCGCGCTGGTTTCTACGTTTTCTTGTTCTTGCTGTTGAAGCATTACTTGCATTTCGTTTATTACGCGGTCTTGCTCAAGCTCCATCATTTCCCTTGCCATGTCTGCGTCGGCTATTCTGCTTCTTGCGTCAGCAAGGTTAAGGCTGGATACGGAGTTCGCACTCATTGTGTACTCCATTCTGTTGCTTAACGTTCCAAGATTAGCGCGTTCGCCGGCAACTTGGGTAAGTGCGCTGTCAATTGCGGAAAGATCAAAGGAACCGTCTTCCGCTATGGCTGTCATTGCTTGCGCTATGCCGGACATATCGTTTATGCTGAAAGTAGCACCCGTTCCGCTGGGGCTTGAAGCTGTGTTCGCATCGGTAACCGAGCCGTCGAGAAGGGACATGGTGTTGAATTCCGTACCATTCACCGCAGCTTGAATTCCTTGCGCAAGCTGACCTATTTCATCTTGAATCATTGCGCGCTGATCGTCTGTTAAAATGCCGTTCTGCGCTTGTACGCTTAATTCACGAATGCGTTGTGCGCTGTCTCCTACGGTTTCCAATCCGCCCTCGGCTGTGTTAATTAAGGCTTGCATGTCCGCCGTGTTGCGGGTGCCCTGGTCTAAGCCGCGAATTTGCGCAAGCATATCTTCGGAAATCGCAAGACCCGCCGCGTCATCCGCCGCAGAATTTATGCGGTTTCCGCTTGCAAGACGCATCATTGCCGGGCTCATTTGATTCTGAGCTATATTATTTACAGTCATGGTAAATACCCCCTTTTGTGGTATCGAAAAAAATTATCTATTTAACAAAGTAATTGCGGATGCAGAACCCGCTGCCGCCCATTCGTCAAAGCCGTTCATTACTGCCGCCAATGTTTCGTGGCTTATTTCGGGCAGTTCACCGCCAAACATACGCTCTGCTTGATTGAAGCCGCGTTGTACCGCGTCGCGCATTACTTCGATTTGTGCGGGGTCGCCGCCGGTTAGTGCCACTGCGAAATCCAGCATTCTTGCAGCGGTTTCTTCTACCGAGAAATATCCGCCTTCCGCAAGCATTTCTTCGGCTTCGGCGCGCATTTCAGGGGTTACTTCTATGTCGCGTATGCTCCATCCGTCTGCTAAACCTTGACGTTCGGCTTGTTTCCCAAGCAAAGTTTCAATCATTTGACGGAAAGACTCTACGCGCTCTTGATGCGCACTCCACAGCGCACTGACGCGCTCCCTATCCATCTCGAAGGTTTCGGGAACGGGGGCTTGCTCTCCTTGATTGTACACACCTGCCGCACCGAAGTTTGTTCCGGTACCCGCGTTCGGCGGGGTTGACGGCGGCATTCCCGGAATAGGTGAATTGCCTTGATTGTTTTGATTACCTTGACTGTTATTTGTTCCGGTAATCAATTGAGATACACTGCTAATGTCCATTTTAAATCCGCTCCCTCTAATATAATCCTCCGGAAAAAAGTATTCTTCAATTAGTGTATCGGCATAGTACCAAAAAATCTTTAATTTGCCAAATTTTTTTCTATTATATCAGCAAGACTTTTTGCATATTCTTCGATTTTATTTTTATCGCGGCCTTCAAGCATCACGCGGACTACTGCTTCCGTGCCGGATGGTCGCACAAGAATTCTTCCTTCGCCTTTTAACGCGGCTTCAATTTTTGCTTGGGCTTTTTGAATTTCTTCGCAGGTCTCCAGTTCGGGCTTGCGGCTGTTAGGCACGGTTGCGTTAACCAGAACTTGCGGGAAAGTTTCCACCACGCCCGCAAGCGCGGAAACAGGTTGCTTCTTGCGCGTGATTACGGAAAGTAATTGCAAAGCGGTTAAAATTCCGTCGCCGGTTGTGCCGTATTCGCGAAAAATTACGTGCCCGGATTGTTCGCCGCCCAACGAATAACCATCCGCAAGCATTTTTTCGAGTACATAGCGGTCGCCTACGTCTGCACGGAACATATTAATTTTGTTATCGCGACAGAAGCATTCAAAACCTTGATTGCTCATTACTGTGGCAACTATTGTATTTTTTTCGAGTTTTTCGCGCTCGTTCATATCAAGACCGCAGATTGCCAAAATTGCGTCGCCGTCTATGAGTTCGCCCTTTTCGGAGACGGCAAGCATTCTGTCACCATCGCCGTCGAAGGCTATTCCTATGTCCGCTTTTTGTTCTTTTACGCAGGCTTGCAGGCGTTCCATATGGGTAGAGCCGCAATTTTCGTTTATATTAGCACCGTTTGGCGCGTTGTGAAGGGCCACTAAATTCGCGCCCAGTTTTTCAAATACCACAGGTGCTACATACGATGTTGCGCCGTTTGCGCAGTCTATGACAATTTTTAAGTTGTCCAAATTTAATCCGGGGACGGTTGATATTACAAACGAAGCATAATCTTCCGCCGCTGTTGGGCTTTTTTGGACGGTGCCTACGTCTTTACCCGTGGGACGCGGCAGAATGCGTTTTTCTTCAATCAGAGATTCAATTTCGTTTTCAATATCGTCGGGAAGCTTGAAACCTTCATTGTTGAAAAATTTTATTCCATTGTCCGCCATTTTATTATGCGAGGCGGAAATCATTACGCCCGCGTCAAATTTGTATTTTCGCACCAAATACGCAACGGCAGGTGTCGGAATTACATCCGCGCGGAAAACCGTTGCACCTATCGAGCATAACCCCGCCGTTAATGCAGCTTCAAGCATATCTCCGCTTTGGCGGCTGTCTTTCGCAACAAGCACTTTCGGTGCGTTTTTTGCTTCTTTCGTTAATACAAACGCTCCGGCGCGCCCTAAATCAAATGCCATCTCTGGTGTTAGTTCGGTGTTCGCAATGCCACGTATACCGTCTGTTCCGAATAATTTTCCCATTATTATATTCCTCCTGTTCTCATATATATATTAACATATGCATATATATGTTAAAAAGAAAATTTTTCGGAGGTGCCGCATGGCATACACGCGCTTTTTTTTGTCGCTTGAAAGTGAAGCATCCGGCTTCGATTTTAAAGGAAGAGCCCCTGCGGGACGCTGCATTGTTGAAAGTCGCGGCGGCATGGGAAAACTTTCCGTATGGGCGCAAGATATCAAAACGCAAACGCGTTACGGCGTTTATTTGATTTTTGCCGACAGCGGACGATATGTCGGAATTTCGATGGGAAGCCTTAACGCCGATGAAAAAGGAAAAGCGGAAATGCGGAAAGATTTCGCACCCGCTGCGCTTGGCAGATATTTGCTTGACGAGTTGGTTGGAGTTGCGGTGATTACCGCTGAGTCGCTTGAAAAGTCGTCGGTTGTTTCTCCGCTTTGCGGATACCGCGACAGAGCTGTTTCGTGGCGTGGAAGTTTTTACGAAGTGAAGCGCGGGGAAAAGAAGGAAGAAAGAATTGCGGAAGAAAAGACAATACCGGTTCCACCGAGCGAACCGGAAATTATTTCAGAAGCTGTTACTGAAGTTAAATCTGAAATTGCTTCGGAATGTGAGCCGGAGGTTGCACCTGAAATTATTTGTGAAAGTGAAGCAGAAAGTGAACCGGAAAGTGAACCGGAAGTTGCGCCTGAGATTTTTTCGGAAAGTGAACCGGAAGTTGCTTCTGAAATTGATTCGGAATATGAGCCGGATGTAGCGCCTGAGATTGTTTTGGAATGTGAACCGGAAGTTGCACCTAAGATTGATTCGGAAAGTGAACCGGAAGTTGCTTCTGAAATTGATTCGGAATGTGAACCGGAAGTTGCTTCTGAAATTGATTGCGAATGTGAACCGGAAGTTGCGCTTGAAATTGATTCGGAATGTGAACCGGAAGTTGCTTCTGAAATTGATTCGGAATATAAGCCGTATGTTGCGCCTGAAATTGTTTCGGAAAGTGAACCAGAAGATGTGCCTGAAATTGCTTCGGAATATAAGCTGTATGTTGCGCCTGAAATTGCTTCGGAAGTTGCAACGGAGATTGAGCCGGAAATTATTTCAGAAGCCGTTCCGAAAACTTCTCCCGGGCCGGAAAATATCTCCGAACCGGAAATTCCACCCGAACCCACACCACCCGTGCGTGCGCGTCAAACCGCTCCCCGCGCACGCAAGCCGAAAGGTGCGAAGCCAATATCACGCAATGAAATGGCACAGGAATTAAACAACGAAACAAAAACCACCCCCGCCCGCACTGAAAATATATTAGCAATGGAAACAATATTCAGCAGAAAAAAGCACATAAAACCTTTTGAAAATTTTTCACGCGAAACAACATGGGTGAAGCTTACAATTGCAGATGCCGTTCCGCTACCGTACAACCGGCCGCTTCTTTTGGAAGAGCCGTTTGTCCGCGCCGCCTACGCCAATCACGACCATTTACTGCTTGGTTTAGCCGCCGACGGCATTGAATACATCATAGGCGTACCGTGCGAATACAACCCCGAAGAACGTCACCACGCCAAACGTCTTGGTTTCTCTCAATTCAAAACCAACGCAAACGGCCCGCCAAAACGCGGCGACAAAGGTTATTGGCTGATGTTTTTGGATATGTAGGTAACTGTAAAATAGCCACGTCTTCATCTAGACGTGGCTATTTTATTATAGTGTCATTGTCACTTCTATTTGCATCTTAATTATGGATTTAACAATTCAACGAATACCATTTTTAAGAAAGCTATTTGCGTAAGCAGTACGATAAAGGAATAAAAAATCACTAAACAAATCGCGGAAATAAGTCGAAAGTAATATAGACGAAAAAAGAAAATATCATAATGTCCTACGGGAGTGTTTTATGAATTCATTTAATGTGTCAATAACTCAAAGTGCGGTACAAGGGGCGGCAGGGTCGCAAAGCGGGCCCCGCAGAAGCGAAGCAAATTGGACAACAGGGCAGACTATTTCAGCGTTGTACGAATCGCTTAACGGCAGTACCGCAACTTTACGTACACAAGACGGAGTAACATTTACCGCGGATGTTTCATCAATAACGGGCAGGGTTGGAGAAACCCTGCGCTTTTGGGTGCAAAGAACACGCACAGGCTTTAAGCTTACACAGGATATCGCGAATCCTGATGTTAGAATGCAGGTTGGACGCGGAGTATCATCTGCGCTGGACGGGCTTCGCGGCGTTGCGAATACATTGAGCCAACTGAAGGAAACCGAAGAACTTCGCGACGACCACCGCCAAGAGCAAGCCGCGAAAGTAGCGCAAGCCATAAAATCCATACGGCGTGCGCAGTCATTTGCAAACGGAACAGGCAAAAAAACCGCTGTTGCGGCAATGGTTCAAAGTGGGCTGGATATAGGAAAAGTGAGCTTTACGGATTTCAACCGCGTGATGCATAACATTGATAAAACGCCGGAAAATCCCATAAGCGAAGAAGAACTTGCCGACGGCATGAAACGCGATTTCGCAAAGCCGGAAAACGCGAAAACCATTGTGGAAAGCCTGTATAAGCACGGAATGGCGGTTTCCGACCAAAACGTAAACGCAATGGAACACGCGTGGGAAAAACTGCCTGAAAAAGTAGAGCCGCAAGCAATAGAAAAATTGGTTGCGGATGAAAAAGACCTCACGCTTGATAATGTATATAAAAGTACGCATTCCATTGGCGGAGCCGCGGCACCTCCGGTAAGCGGCGCACCGTGGGAATCGCTTCAAGGCGCGTTAAAACGACTTTTCGACCGCGAAGGAATCGCGTATGTTCAAGATAATTTGGTTGCGGCGCGCTTCCTTTTAGACCGTGACCTGCCGCTGACCCGCGTTAATATAGACAAAGTAATTTTCCTTAACGCTATGTCCGGAAATATTCCAAAAGACGCATTCTTTGACCGCGCTGCGTTTCAGCTCGCAACGGACAAACCCATCGGCGCAATGGATTTACCCGATGTAGCACGCGCCAGCGAAGCACAAGTAAAATTTGCGGAACAAGCCGTGTTCCGCGCGCGTTCTTTTGGCATAGACGCGGGGCATATGCTTGATGTTATGAAAAACGTTAACGTGTCCGAGCAGGACTCGTACAGATATCACCGTATGGCAGGCGGAGACGGCTCACAATTCGCAACAACGCGCATGACAAAGCTTTATAATTATTTGGCAAATATTCCGCCGCTTACGGTAAACGTACACTCGAACATAATGAACGGGAAATCGCCGTTTACGGTTTTGGGCATTCACGAGTCCGTGCTTTACGCCCGCGCCCGCGCCCACTACGAACAACACGCAACCGTTCCCGACCCGCGTTACGGCGATTCCTTTGCGAAAGTTAAAGGAGAATTCGCTCCGCTTCTTGAAAAACTGGATATCACGCCGTCGGCGGAAAACCTGAAAGCATCTTTTATTTTGAGTAAAAACAGCATGGACGTTACGCAGGAAAATGTTAACGCGGTTAAAGAAATTGACGCGAAAATCAACGCGCTTGCCACTAAGCTTCACCCGATTATTGCGGCAAGCATGGTTCAAGAAGGGCTTAACCCGCTTGAAATGCACGTTGACCAAGTGCTTTCGTATGTAAAGCATTTCAATCTTGGCAAAGGCAAGGACGTTACGGGAAAAATCGCGCAATACATCATGGAAATGGATGAAAGTATGCAACTCGACCCGGAAGTAAGAAAATCCATGATTGCGCTGTACCGAATGCTTCATATAATCCAGAAAGACGAAGCCGCCGCGCTGGGGCTTGCGACGGAAATGGGTTCCTCTCCGACGCTTGGCGCGCTGATGGAACTTGCGAAAAAGTTCAAGCATATTCGCTCCGGCGACGCGGTGGATATGCAGGTTGACGAAAGTTTCGGGCAATTGCAACGAATAGTTCGCCCAGAAGGAAATATCAAAGGCGCGGTAGAGCAAACGGCAGACTCGCTCGCAAAGAAAATCAGCCACATGGACGTTGTATTAGACAGATTTGTAGACGTTGCATCTCCCGCAATTCTTGAACAATTGCTTAGCTCTCCCGACGGTCTTGATAAACCGCTGGAAGACTTGACCGCAAGCGGTATTCTCCCCGAATCACCCGACTACACACCCGCCGACACGGTAAACGCCGCAAAAGTCGTTTTCGAGCGTATGGTAGCCGAGCAAATTCAAGCGTTTATCGCGGCAAACCCGCAGCTTGTGCATTTCTTATCCAGCCGTAATATTGCTACAACCGTCGGAAACATTAAGTCATTGGAAAAATTGACACGCTCCAATCGCGCCTTAGCTGACGAACTGGAAGAAGCCGAAAGAAACACCGAAGAAGAGCTAGGCACAGACAGCATTCTGGACGCGCTTCAAGACACATCTCTTTCCGGTTTGCGCAAGGGTTCAACTCCCGGATTGCTTTTCGCAAGAATTCTGGACGCGGTAAACAATGCGTTGCCGACCAAAAGCACCGCTTCGCTTGAATCTCTGCTTGCCGTAACCCATGCGTTAAATGGCGATGCCGAAAGCGGTTTCCAACTGCCAATCAACGTGAACGGACGCATAGCAAATCTTCAATTATATGTACTGAACGACCGCGCCCTAACCCAAGACGGCGCAAGAGTTCTTCTTTCTCTTGATACGAAAAACTTAGGGCTTGTAACCGCATACTTCACAATGAACGCCGACGGCGTTGACGTAATAGTAACCGCCCAAACCGAAAGAGCATTGGAAGCCCTAACAGACCGCACCGAAGCCCTGACACAAATGCTTTTTGGCGCGGGCGTAAAAATAGAAAACCTCCAAATTATTTTAGACAAAGAACCTACACTGGAAACCTCGCTACCCCCCGACGCGCTGCAGCAATGGGCAACCGATAGCCCCGAAGTGCGTAGCATAACATCATCCACGGTAGACCTGCGAGTGTAAATTTGGCTTACACCTAAGGAAGAAGGGCTGTGTGCTTCGATACGCAAAGCACACAGCCCCTCCCTCGCTTTTACATACTTAGAACCCCGGAAATTCCGTCATATTTGTAGTGCAGAAATGTTTACCTGGGATATTTGAGAAGTCGGGTAAGGTGAAATCGAATTCGCTGTATCGGCTGTCCAAGTCAAGTTCCAGGCCGAATGGCTGTCATAATTTCCTGTTCTTTTCCTGTCAATTTCATTTTTTCTCACTACCAAACTTATTTTAGATTTGCGGGCTATTTTTCCGCTTATTGTTCCGTTGTGTCTCGTGGTTCCCAACCTGTGGGAATGGGGGATAAATCTAGCAGTTCGTGTGCAAGCCTTACCAAGTATACGTCACGAAATGCGGCAAAGGGATTATCTTCCCTTTCTCTTCGGGAACGGGTATCTACTGGGGGCGGATATATCCTCTGCCCCCCCCATTGTACTAAAATAAAACTCCCCGCCAATAACTGCCATGATGTTTGTATGCCCTATCCCATTCTGCACACTGGGTTGTTCGTATCTTCTTACAACGGTATCTATTCTGCGCCAAAC
>WRBD01000008.1 GCA_009779835.1 Defluviitaleaceae bacterium
AGAAATGATACACAATGAAATGATTAGATTAAGGGAAAAGGTATACCGAGACACAGGCAATTCCACAATGATACGTGTAATGATGATTAATGACCAAGTACTTACAAGAGACAGCTCGTTTGGTGGCGACAGATTTAATGCCCTTGATTTTTGGGGTGATAATACAATTGACGAAGCCTTGCGTGGTTTCCTGGGCAACTTTGAAGTCTTTAAAAATATCGTACAAGGGTTAAGAGTGCCGGACCCTTATAGACGGAATATTCTATAATAATTAACCCGATTAAGCTAACCAATGTCCATGTCAATTTTCTTCCGCAATAAATCCAACGCGGATATAGCGGAACGCCTGCGAATTTCGTTACGATTTCCTGTGAAATTAAATTTTTCTGTAAGCATTCCGCGCCCCGCGACAAACAGCCCAACGTATACCAAGCCGACGGGCTTTTCTTGTGTGCCGCCGTCTGGACCGGCTATGCCTGTTATCGAGATAGCCACTGTTGCGTTCGCCGCTTTTGCCGCACCTTCCGCCATTGCGGCGGCTACTTCTGCGCTAACCGCGCCATGAGCCGCGAGCAGACTTTCCGGTACAAAAAGCCGTGCGGTTTTTGCTTCATTTGAATATGTTACGAAGCCTTCACGAAACACAACGGAACTACCCGGCACAGAGATTAAATCGGAAGATACAAGCCCGCCCGTGCAGGATTCCGCAACGGCAAGAGTGTGATTTTGAGTTTTCAGAAGTTCAAGAACAACTTCCGCAAGAGAAACTTCATTTTCACCATAAATTCGCGGGTTTAGACGACGGTAAATTTCGTCGGCAACGGGCGAAAGCAAAGTGTGTGCAGCGGTTTCGTCCGCTGCGGAGGCGGTTATGCGAATATGAACCTCGCCAACCTTTGCGTATGGCGCGATTGTCGGATTTGTTTGCGCGTCAATTAAATCGCGTAACTGCGATTCAACGGCTGTCTCGCCGATTCCGATTATTTTTAAAGTTCGTGAAACAAAAACGCCTTCGGTTTTTTCGCGCAAAAAAGCAGCCGCGTAATTCAAAAAGAGCGGCTGTAATTCGTGCGGCGGGCCGGGCAGCATAATTAAAATCTTCCCGCCACTTTCTATACATATTCCGGGCGCGGAGCCGTTTTCGTTCGGGAAAACCTTTGCACCCTGCGGAACAAGCGCGTTGCGTTCAACGCTCTCGGGCAGTTCCCGCCCCGCGAAACGCTCCAAAATCCGTTGCCGCGATTCCTCGTGCATTTCAAGCTTCAGACCGAAAAATTCCGCCGCAACGCTTTTTGTGATATCGTCCTGCGTCGGGCCAAGCCCGCCTGTGGTGATTACAACATCGGCATTCTCAAACGCGTGTTCAATCGCGCATTTCAACCGCTTATGATTATCTCCCACCGACGTATGTCTGAAAACCGAAACACCAATTCCGGCAAGCTGCTGCGACAAAAATGCCGCGTTCGAGTTTGTAATATTTCCTAAAAGTATTTCCGTTCCTACGTTTAAAATTTCAGCTACTATAAAAATCACCTTTTTCCTTAGAATTTCCCTGCCATAACCTCCAATGCGGCTTGCAGTTGAATATCTTCTTCCAGTGTAAGATTACCGATTCTACGGCTTAACGCGTCGGACATTTCTACAATTACATGCGGTGTTATGCCAACTCCGTGAATGCATTCGCCGTTTGGCGTGTGGTAGGTTTGAACGGTCAGTTTAATTGCGGTGCCATCGGAAAGATATAGTAAATTTTGCACAACGCCTTTGCCGAAAGTTTGTGTGCCTACGATTGTACCTGCTTTCGTATCGCGAACCGCACCGCTTAAAACTTCACTCGCGCTTGCGCTGCGTCCGTTCACGAGAAGAACAAGCGGCAAGCCCAAGTAATCTGCATCGGAATAAAAATTTTCGCGCCGACCGGCAGCATTTATGGTGTAGGTTATTATTCCTTCAGGAAGCAAACGGTCTGCAATTTCGTTTACGGCGCAAAGAAGACCGCCCGGATTGTTTCGTACATCAAGTATAAGTCCGTTCATTCCGTCGGAGTAAAGCGCGGAAAGCGCATTCTCGAATTGCCCCACAGTTACGCGGTCGAAGCCGTCTAAACGAATGTAACCCACCATTCCGTTTTCGGTGTAATGCATTTCATGGAAAACGGTGGGAACTTCTACGCGCTCACGGATAATTTCCACATTGAAGCGTTCATTTTCATACGGGCGGAAAATTGAAACTGTAACAGAAGAACCCTCCGGGCCGGAAATCATTCCTACAACATCTTCGCGTAAACGTCCAGCAACGTCAAGCCCATTCACACCGGTTATTTTATCACCGGGAAGAAGCCCTGCTTTCTCCGCAGGCGAGCCTTGAACCGTAGACGCAATTGTTATATACGGGTCATCAGGTTCGACAGAAATCATTACGCCTATGCCGACGAAAGCACCTTCCGTCCGCTTATGAAAAGCCTCAAGCGCATCCGCGTCAAGATACTGCGTGTACGGGTCGCCGACTCCTTCAAGAAATCCCCTGTACATATTTTCCAACATTTCTTCCTTGTCGAAAGGTACAATCGAAAACATATTTAAAAAATCGTAAATTTCCAAAATTTTTGTGTTTGGGTCAATTCCTTGCCAACGCATCTGCCGCGCAAAAACAGAAGCCCCCATAAAAAGTACAAACATAATCATGGCAGTAGCTATACAGCCCGTTCCGAGTCCCGTTAAAAAAGATTTATTTTTGTCCATGTTCAACCCCTCCTAAGTGTTTCTATGTATATGTACGACTTCTCACGAATAGTATAAATCATGTCCGTGGCGATTTATATCGAAAAATAATGGAATATTATGGAATTTGCTTGCGGAAAGTTGTACAAAAAGCTTGACTTCCAATTTCTTCCTGTTATAATGGCAGAAATTGGAAATGAATGACAGGGAGGATTTACAATGAGTGACAAAAAAATGAGTATCTTAATGGCAGACGATAACAAAGAGTTTTGCGATGCCATAATCAATTATCTTGGTAAACAGCCGGACATGGAAGTTTCCGGCGTAGCCTACGACGGAATGGAAGCGTATCAAAAAATTCAAGCATTAAAACCCGACATCGCAATAATCGACGGCGTTATGCCGAAGCTTGACGGTCTTGGCGTATTGGAAAAATTAAATCTGATTGACGCACAGGGTTACGCACCGATTTGCATAATCCTGTCAGCAATAACACAGGACAAAATTACTCAAAAAGCAATTGAGCTTGGCGCAGAGTACTACATAGCCAAGCCCTTCGATTTAGAAGCCTTGGTTTCACGAATCCGCCAGCTGAAAGAGCAATTGAAATCCCCAATTCAAAAGGGCGTTGGCGCACGTTCGCGTCAGAACAAAGAAGTCAACCTTGAAACAAAAATAACAGGCATTCTGCACGAAATAGGCGTACCCGCCCACATTCGCGGCTACCATTATATGCGCGAAGCAATAATGATGGCTGTAAACGACCTTGATATTCTCAACTATATCACAAAAGAGCTATATCCTACAATTGCCAGAAAATGCAACACCACCCCCTCACGCGTTGAGCGCGCCATTCGTCACGCAATAGAAGTGGCATGGAATCGCGGAAAAGTAGAAGTAATTGATTCTCTTTTCGGATACACAATCTCTAACAATAAAGGAAAACCCACCAACAGCGAATTCATTGCGTTAATTGCGGACAGGCTTAGGCTTGAGCTGAAGGCGGGATAAGAATTTAAAACGTATTGAAAAGCCCTGTTATCGTGCGGGGCTTTTCAATTTGTTTTCCTTCATGTTATTATTAATAAAAATCAGACGTGAAGGGAGTTTTTTATGAAATTATTTATTGATACCGCAAATGTTGCGCACATCCGCGAGGTTAACGAGTGGGGAGTTATTTGCGGAGTAACAACGAATCCATCTTTGATTGCGAAAGAAGGACGCGATTTTGCGGAAGTTGTAAAGGAAATCACAACGATTGTAGACGGGCCAATCAGCGCGGAGGTTATCGACACCAAAGCGGATGGCATGGTTAAAGAAGCAGAGCAACTTGTGAAAATTCACAAAAATATTGTAATAAAAATTCCCATGACATCAGAAGGTCTTAAAGCCACAAAACAACTTACGGAAAAAGGAATTAAAACAAATGTAACGCTGGTTTTTTCCGCAGTTCAAGCGTTGCTTGCGGCGCGTGCGGGTGCAACGTATGTAAGCCCGTTCCTTGGGCGGCTCGATGATATTGGAATGGACGGAATGAATCTGATTGAAGAAATCTGCGATATTTTTGATGTGCATGGTATCGACACGGAAATTATCGCCGCCAGTATTCGCAATCCAATCCATGTCGTTTCAGCGGCGCGGATTGGCGCACATATCGCAACAATCCCCTACCCTACTTTTGTGCAAATGCTAAACCATCCCCTCACCGACAGTGGTATTGAACGCTTTTTGAAAGACTGGGAGGGCGTTCCTAAATGAGTAAACTCGTTTGTGAAAAAAGAATAAACACCTTGCGTTTTCTAAGTGCGGATGCGGTTCAGAAAGCAAACAGCGGACACCCCGGCTTACCGCTTGGTGCGGCACCGATGTCGGCTGTTCTTTGGGGCAACGTCATGAAGCATAATCCGAAAAATCCAAAATGGCAAAACCGGGACAGGTTTATTTTATCGGCGGGTCATGGTTCATCCTTGCTATACAGTTTGCTGCACGTTTTTGGCTATAACGTGAGCATTGAAGATTTAAAAAATTTCCGCCAAATGGATTCAAAAACACCGGGGCATCCGGAGTACGGCCACACAGACGGGGTTGAAATAACCACAGGCCCGCTTGGACAAGGAATTGCAAATGCGGTTGGTTTTGCGTGGGCGGAAAGCCATCTTGCGGCGAAATTTAATAAGCCCGACGCAAAAATTGTTGACCATTACACCTATGTTCTGTGCGGCGACGGTTGCTTGCAAGAGGGTGTTTCCGCCGAAGCGGTTTCTCTTGCGGGGACGCTTAGGTTTGGCAAGTTGATTCTTTTATACGATTCAAACGATATTACAATTGAAGGTTCAACAGGAATTTCCTTCACCGAAGATGTTGGCAAACGCTTTGAGGCTTACGGCTGGGACGTTCAAAAAGTAACCGACGGAAACGACCGTGCGGCAATTTTAAACGCGCTGGAAAACGCAAAAAAAACGGACAAGCCATCACTCATCGAAGTAAAAACCATAATCGGTTATGGTTCGCCCAAACAGGGAACGGCGGCGGTTCACGGTTCGCCGCTTGGCGCGGAGGGAGTTGCCGACGCAAAGAAAAAATTAAACTGGCCGCATGAAGAAACTTTTTATGTGCCGGAAGATGTTAAAGCGGCGATGGCGGAGTGGCTGAAAACCGCGCAATCATGGGAGGACGACTGGAACGCTCTTGTTGAAAAATATAAATCCGCTTATCCGGACGCATGGAAGGAATGGGAAATTTGGCACAGCACGAAGCTTCCTGTTGACCTTGATAATTGGGACGAATTTTGGCAATACGAAGGAAATATCGCTACACGTGCTTCGTCGGAAATTGTGTTAAACAAGCTTTCCAAAGTTGTGCCTAATCTTTTCGGCGGCTCGGCAGACCTTGCACCTTCAACTTTAACCATCATGAAGGATAGAAAGAGTTATACAAAAGAAACGCCGTGCGGTTCCAATTTGCATTTCGGAATTCGCGAACACGCCATGACCGCGATTGCAAACGCGTTTGCGGCATATGGCGGGTTGCGCCCGTATGTTGCTGGATTCTTTGTATTCAGCGACTACATGAAGCCCGCAATGCGTCTTTCCGCGCTAATGAAGTTGCCCGTTATTTATATTATGACACATGATTCCATCGGCGTTGGCGAAGACGGTCCAACACACCAGCCCATTGAACAGCTTGCATCTTTACGAAGCATACCCGGCTTTACGGTGTTCCGTCCGTGCGACACAAAAGAAACGGCCGTTGCATGGGCTTATGCGTTAAATAAAACCGACGGCCCCACCGCACTTATTCTTACACGGCAAAATCTGCCTTTGTTACCGGAAACGGGCAAAGGTGCATACAAGGGCGCGTATGTATTAAAAGATTCTGTAAACCCCGCCACGGGCAAACCCGATATTCTGCTGATGGCAAGCGGTTCCGAAGTTGAATTAATTTACAACGCACAGCCAATTTTACAAGAAGCGGGAATTCACGCACGTGTAATTTCCGTGCCATCACTTGAAGTCTTTGAAACCCTAAGCGACGCGGAAAAAGAAGAAGTCATGCCAAAATCTGTCCGCGCACGCTTAGCGGTTGAAGCCGCGTCCTCCTTCGGCTGGCATAAATACACCGGTCTTGACGGCGATGTCATCGGAATAGATACCTTCGGAGCATCCGCACCCGCGCCGTCATTGTTCAAATTATTCGGACTGACGGTTGACGCTGTTGTTGAAAGAGTGAAAAATATGCAATCATAACACCCAAAAGTGCGCTTGTACGTCGAGATTGATACAAGCGAAAAAAGCCCAGAGCAGTAAATGTTCTGGGCTTTTTTCTTTGATGGCAGGTATTCTATATTCCTTTCTTCCGGAAATCTAATCATCTTCACGTTCAACATTGGAAAAAATAGGGCGCAACAACGAAAAGAAAATTAACGGTACGCGCTTGGTGGAATTGCCCGTGCTTGTGGGCTTTGATTGAAAACAACTATACTTATTTGTAATTCGATAAAATTTTTTCGGCGGCGGTTTGAATTTCCTCTGCAATGTCCGCCGGTTCCAATACCGTAACTTTACCGCCAAAGCCGAGAATCCATGTAATTAGAAATTCGCGGTTTGTGAATCCGATTTCTAAGCGAAGTCCGGCAGGGGTTTCGGTAAATGATTCAAATCCATATGTTTCAATTAATCTGTATTTTTCGGATGGGTCAAACATCGCAATTAATTTTATATCATCTGTAAATCGGGCATTAAAATCACGCTTTTCCGTGGGTATATCCCGTTGGTCATAAAGCTCATCGCATATTTTCAAATTCCATAGGCGCATCAGCTTAAATAACCGCCAATCTTGCCGTTCTAAACAAAACCCAAATACATACCATGCACTCCATTGGAAGATTACGAAGTACGGCTCTATGCGCCGATGAGATTCGCCTTTGTCGTAGTAATAATCAAACTCGATTAGCCTTGTTTCAAGAACGGCACGTTTAATCTGCTCTATTTTGTGTGTCAAATTTCCTTTGTAATGGGACGCAAGGTCAATCACCACGGGTTCGTTCATAGAAATAACCGCATCGGCATTTGCGCCCAATTTATCCAATGTACGTTCAATTTGGGATTGCTCTGATACGCTCCCCAATCCTTTTATTGCGGCGATGATTCCGGTTAGTTCATCCGTGGTCAGTACACTTTTATCCAGCTTAAACCCCTCGGCAATGGAAATACCGCCTCCGGCTCCTTGATAAGTAATAATGGGGATTCCGGCTTGGCAAAGAGCATCTATATCGCGCCCAATGGTGCGACGGTTAACTTCAAATTTATCAGCTAAATATGGTGCAGCCACACGGTTATTTTGCAGTAAAACTGTGAGAATACCAAGCAAACGGTTTAGCTTCATAAAAATTCCTTCCTCGCTAAAGTTCGTTTATTATATCACATAACAGGACAATATCATGTCGTGTTTTGATTTTTTTATTTATGATATAATTAACAAAATTTACCTAAAGGTGATTTCAATGAAAAAATTCTTTTACGAGTTCAAAACATTTGCACTAAAAGGAAACATGATGGGCATTGCTGTGGGCGTGCTTATAGGTGCTGCTTTTCAAGGAGTTGTCACTTCGTTGACAGAAGATATACTGTCGCCCATCATAGGTCTGTTTATCAGGCAAAATTTCGATTCCTTGGAACTGCACGTTTGCTAATTCCCGCAATGAACAAAATATTGGCATACGGAAAAAACGAAAAACCCGCCGCACCCGAGCGCACCTGTCAGTTCTGCATGACAGCCGTCCACCAAGACGCTTCCAGATGCATCGCGTGCACTTCTGATTTTAGAATAGAACACTTAATTTGCTTGCGCCCCGTACAATGAAGCCTGTAATTATCTGCACAAACTTCAATAATAAAAAGTTGATATATTTGTCGTGCATGGTAAAAACATGTTTTTTAAAATAATGAAATACCGATTCCGTGTACAAGTTATGCCAAATTATTACATCAACTTAATTAAAAATGGTTGTAATTACCAATTCTTCATGCTATACTTCATTGCGTTTACATAGAGTCTATTTGACATAATATTTACCGATTTGCCCTCAATGCTCGAAGCATATTGCTGTATTTCAAAATCTTTTTACGAGTACAGCTATGAGCGCAAGGATAGTCATTTGTAGCCCATTGTGCAAAGAACGTTCTCAGTTTTTCCAAAGTTGGCTAGTGGCGTTTAATCCCACTTGCTTTTTTGCCTGCATCGTAGACGCTTTTTTCTCCCGTATCTACTTTGGTAACGCTTTGCGCATCAACAATTCCAAGACTTGCTTTATTTTTAAGTAATTCGCCGTTTCTATGGGTTGTTACCAATTTTTTAAAACACATGATCATGTTAAAAAAAATAATTAATTTTGATGCATATATTTTGGAGGGATTATTTTTGCGCTCAATTAGAAAAGTTGTTTTCTTAATTTTATCACTACTCTTTATTGTATTAATGGTGTCCTATGCGGGAGCAAGCACTCCGGGAAGGTTTGACCTTGACGTAATAATTGTAATTGATAATAGCGGTTCAATGCGTCAAGCTGACCCGGATATGCTCGCACTAACAGCAGCCAACTTATTCATTGACATGAATGCGGGTTCGGATTCACGCATTGGATATGTTATGTACACGCAGGCAATTGTAGGACGACGTGACCTAACCGAGTTGGTCAGTTTCAGAAGAGATATTAAAAATGAAATTTCCGCCACACGCTGGGATCCGAGAGGATGGACAGATATAGCATTAGGGATTGAAACCGCGCTTGAGATGTTTGCCAATGAAAGCGACAGGTCGCGTATGCCCATGATAATTCTTTTAAGCGACGGTAATACAGAGCTTGAAGTTCCCGCACATATTAATCCGCGCCCGATACGCACCACAGCCGAATCGAATGCGGCACTTGAAGTTGCAATAACAGATGCTGCCAACATGGGTATTCCTATTTACACCATCGGTTTTAACTTCGATGGTGAGCTTGATATGCCCACGATGGATAGAATAGCTGCCACAACAGGCGGAATAATGCGCGAAACTAATGTTGCAAGCAATCTTCCTGCTATTATGGGCGAAATATACAGCCATATAACCGGAGCGAGAAGTTCATCCCATCGGATTATCGGAACAGGTTATCCACAGTCTGTAGTCATATCAGTTGAAAATAATAGCATACATAGTGCGATGGTTACGATAATTTCCGGCAGACCCATAAGAGACATTTCTTTTACCGACCCGCGTGGCGCAGAATATGATGGTTACGATGTAAACACAGATGCCAGCGGAGTATACACTTTGCTCACACTTACAAACCCAAGCATGGGTGATTGGACTCTGACCTTTACCGGTTCGTCAGGAGATATTATTTTTATTGACTTATTGAGTATCTATGATATGGAGTTTGTGTTTGATCTTCCGCGAACAACACCGAGACCGATGGGAGCGGATTATAGTGAGGCAGAATTTTCGTGGCGACTTGAAGACGAAAGTGGCGCAACCGTTACAGATACAGATTTGATTAATAAGCTTGAACCAAGGCTGTTTTTAAGGAGTGCCGACACGGACACAGAACAAACAATAAATCTAAACCCCGGTGAAACATCTCGCGTTATGCATCTTATTCCGGGTGATTATTCTGCATATATGACTCTAGATAGTGGCGGAATTAT
The DNA here is from genome assembly GCA_009779835.1 of Defluviitaleaceae bacterium. Classification (GTDB taxonomy): domain Bacteria; phylum Bacillota; class Clostridia; order Lachnospirales; family WQUN01; genus WQVC01. The sequence goes on from WRBD01000008.1 coordinate 9,908, forward strand.
AAGAACATCTCACACGCATACATTCACCGTACCGGAACCGCCGCCGGAACCGGGAATTGCCCCTATAAGCTTTATTCCCGGACAGCTGGGACGGGACGATACTTACAATGTCTCGATGATGACAATATTTAGCGCCTCAGCCACGATAGATTTACACGATTTTATCCATGTTCCGGTTCATAACTCAATTATTTCCATAACCGCCGGCAGAGGTGATTGGTTTGATTATATTGAGTGGAATTATGATTCGTTCCGCGAGCGAATAGATTTATCCGCTATCAACGCGGGAAGCACTGAAATAAGAGTTACCGTAACCGATGATTTAGACCCCGAAACTAATTTACATTTCACAATCGACATAAATATTTCATCCGGATGGCTTCCCATTATAATAGCGGCTGCGATTTTGCTTTTAATTATCATAATCATAATTGCTGCTATTCAAGCAAAAAAACCTAAAATTAACGACCCAATGAGCAAGCTTTATATAAAAATGTCGTTACCGTCAAATTTGGATACGGAAGTGCCGCCCGAATATGCACTTGCACTTCCCGCAATAAAAGGCAAAAAATCATTACGCGAAATTATTAACATGAATATGAGTATTTCTGAGCCGTACCGTGCCGCGTTTGCACCGATAAGCTGGTTTGCCGACAGAGCGGTTATTTCGGCGAAATCAAAAAGCCTTCTTGAAATAAAAATTCCGTCAAATGCGGGCTGCACCGTTAAAGTTGATAAACAAACAGGGAAAAATTCCGTGGTATTCGGACGTGATGGAGGTGCGGAAATTCGCATAGGTTCCACAAGCAGCGGGTACGATGAATACGACGAATTTGTAATTGAGTTTGGAAGTCCTAATAAAGGCGGCAACAACGCCTCGATGGATTTTTCCGATGGATTTAATATACGCAATTCACAGTCAACCGTAAAAATTGATGATGATAATTTTTGGAACTAGGAGGGTTCTTTTATGGCACTTGGGAAAATGCAGAGGGAACATCTTGAATCGGAACTTCTACTAAGTAAAGGCGGAGGTATTTATTACGATAACGCCCGCGTAGAAGCAAGCGAAACAGAAGCGACACTGTTCGTTGGGCTTGGAGGAACAGGTGCGGATATGCTGATTCGCATAAAAAATGAGGTTAAGCGACGCATGGTTTTACCTTCCACAAACGGAAAAATCGTTTCCGATACGCCGCAAAATATAGGATTCCTCGCGATTGACACAGATAAAACATCTATGAAAAAAGCATGGGGTACGGCGACTTTCGACCAATTTGGTTCGGAGTTTTGTTCAATTGCGGTCCATGATAAGCAAGCTATCGTTACAAAATGGAAATCGCTTGCGGAATCCAATGCCGAAGAAGCATCTTGGTACGATAAAATTGATGCGGAAGCCGCATTGCCCGGCGCAGGCGGCAAACGTCAAATAGGACGGCTTTTACTTTTTGAAAATATAAGAAACGTAACCGACTGCATGGAAAGAAAGATTAGATGTTTAATCGCCGGCGGCATTAATAATGTAACAGTTGTAGTTGTTGCAGGTATCGCCGGCGGAACAGGCTCGGGTACGTATATTGATATCGCCTATATCGCGCGAAAAGTTCTTGAGGAGCTTGCGATTCCCGGAAGAAATATTTTCGGTTATATAGTCTTGCCGGACGTAAACTTATTAAACGGCGGTAATCAAGATGTTTTAAAACGCAACGGATTCGCCGCGTTAAAAGAACTCGACTATTGGATGAGTCCCGGTAAATATGAACATGATGATCAATTTGTTCAGAGTTACGGTGCAGGTGTGAGCGTTCGTTCTATCGCGAGCCGCCCATTTAATTTTTGTCACTTACTTTCCGCGCAAGACATGAACGGAATGCCTCTTACTTATAACAAAGTTATCAGTAGTATGGCGGAAAATATTTTTGCATATATTGCGGCGGAAGTTGGAGCTACTGCCGATAGTAGCGGCAACAGCACAATGGGTGCTATGTATGACAATATTAACGAGTATATAGACAGTCTTTCGGCTAAAGCACCGATTCCCGCGTGTTATCGGTACCTTGCGGTTGGAAGCACAAAATTGGAAATTCCTTATGAAGAAATTTCTACGTTGCTTGCAATTGAATTATTTAAACGTCTTCAACCTACATTTGATTTGCGTCCGACAGAAGAAACTTTTAAGACGGATATGACAGCTTTACGGCTTGTTCCCAAAGACGTTGTACACAACAGCCTTACAAGAAAAGTTCCCCCGTCACCCCTTGATGGGCAGCCAAATTATCAGCACGGACAAATTTGGGGTGGCGAAAACGTCGGGCCAAGAAACAACCGCGCTTATGGGGATGTTTATCAGTGGATTGCACGCGAATTTCAAATTGCGGTAACTGAAAGTATCAAGAATTGGTCTAACGACCAAATAGGGGTTTTTCAAAATTTTATCTCGGACAGCATGAAAAAGCCCGACCGTGGGCCAGTGTATCTTTCCGCATTGATAAAATCCGATAACAAGTGGAGTATAATCCCAACCCTAACAAGCATGGCGGAGCAATGCGACGGCATTGCCGCAACTTGTATGTCGCAAGTTGGGCAAATTGAAAATAAACTTCAATCCGCTTACAACGCGGGTCATGGAAAACTTATAAACAGAGGAAAATACGTCAGTGATTATTTGTCGGCGTTATTTGAGTGGATGAATAATGAAAACGCAATATATGTTTATCCAGAACGCGCAAAAGAAATTCGCGCACTTCGCGACAGACTTCAAGTTTATTATGATAAAGTTTTTTCAAAGCTTGCCGATGTTCTTGAAGCATTGCCTGATATTTTCCGTCAAAATTATGATTACATGGTAATTGCTGAACGCGAAGCGGAAAGCGAAGGCCGGATTGAAAACGACACAAGACTTATTTGGCCGCTTAAATATGTGAAAAAGAAAGCCACGGAGTTACGTGATTTTGACAAAATGCTTGATGAGGGAGTTATTCGTTTCCTTGACGACATGACTGTTAATCTTTCACGTTGGACGGGAAACGACCTTGAAAATTTAGACGAAGCTTCATCTGGCACGGACGTTCCGGGATTCATTTCTCATTTTATCAGCGAGCAGTTCGGCGGTCTTCTTACAATTAACATGGAAGATATTATGCGAAGCAAAGAAGGCGCGGATGATTTGGACAGATACCTTCATCTAACCTTACCAGGCATGAAAGATAAAGCGGTGCCGATGTTTAGTATGAGGCAACAATTCAGAAATAACGGCATAGCTGAATTCGGGCTTACTTCCGTTCCGCAGGATTGCCTTGAAATTAAATCCGCCGCAAATAAATATGTAAAATCTGACAAAATGTTTATTAAAACAAGTAAAGAAAAGACGCGTCTTTATTTTGTTAAAGTTGTTTCCGGTGTTCCATTGTATGCATACTCTAAAATTGAGGACATGGAAAAAGAATACGAAACTGCGAAAAGAACTACAACCACCCGCGATGGCACACATCTTTACGGCAAATGGTGGGAGCGCGACGTTATGCCTTCTCCGTTGCCGGAAAAAGCTTGGACACCTACGGTTTACACAAACCCGGATGCGAAAGCATATAATGACTCCATTAGCGAAGCATTTAATTTCTGCTTAAAAAATAGTATTATCCGCCCTGATAACGAAAACAGCCCATCGAGATATTACTTATACATAGCAGATCCGAAAAAAGCGGATTTGTCAAATTTAGATTTTGGCGAAATGTCGATTCAAGAAAAACTTAGTGTGTTAGAAGAAGAATTTAACAGTTTATGGAGCGGAAATTCGATTGAACTTGTAGGCATGGGAACAAGCAGCACTGCTGACTTCTTGGAAACCATACGTCTAAGCGTTTTACGCTTACCGCGCATTTGCAATGAACTTAAACGCCAGCGCGAAATAGCTTCAAGTTTTGTGCAAATGAAGAAAGAACTTGGCGACCCGAATGTATTCGCATCAGCTTTAATTTGCGGGCTTGTTACAAAACAAGATTTAAATATCGTATTAAAGCGTTCCATAGGCTCGGCAAGTTATGAAGCACTTTACGACATAACTCTCGAAAAACCTTTTGGTGAACACGAAGCATATACCGCTTTCCGTAAACTCTTGGACGATGAACGGCGCGATGAAATTGAAATGATGCGAAAAGAAATGCTAAAACGCATATCAAGAGACGACACAGAAAAATCCGAAGTTACGGAACGCGTTGAAACCATCGTAAAAACGTACACAAATGGTCTTCAAGAAATTAAAGGTCGCATAGAACGCGCACCGGCAGATAGACGCAAACCCTTGAAGGATATTTATTCATTTTACGATTCTGTTTTAAAAGTTGCGGAAAGATATAAAAATAACTATTTGGTTTAAAAAGTCAATCACAATACAGCAACATCCGAAAGGGGTTTCTGTGCGTTATGAAAGTGCAAGCCGATGATATTATTAAAAAAATATCGGAGATTCGTTCGTTTACCGATGACAGTTACTTGAAAACAACGCATTACGCCATCTTTCTTTTGTTTGGTTGCTTGGACGAAATGAAAGTAACATTGGAGCAACGTGCGAGAGAGATTATAGTTGACAAAAAAGCCATTTCATTTTTAACAGTGGAAAATGCAGCCGGTGTTGCGCAAGATGTTAAATCGGCCATTGATGAAGTTTCGCGAAGCGGCGTTGATTTGCAAAACCTTACGGAACTTCATTTTTGCCCGATTATTGTTTCGGATATGGCTGCCCCTGCACTTTATGGCGAGGTTGTTGATGTACTTGAAACGTATAAGCAAAATAATGATTTACTTACCATTTGGAAGCCGTTTATCATTCTTAATACGGAAGAACACTCTACAATCGAGTGGTTGAATGTAATTTCACTTAAAATGAAAGAGCTTTCAGATAATGGTGCGGCGAATTGTTGTCGTTGTTGCATAATGACGCGAAAGGATGAAGATTTTTTTGCTGTAACTGACGAGCGACTTTTAAATACGGTTTTATTTGTGTCACTTCTTCACGCAAATGACACTACGCGTGAAGGAATTGGGCGGTGTATTGCTTATCGCAGAGAATATCCCGAAGAGTTTTATTATACTGCGCAAACAGTTTTTATTTCTAATCCGGTCATAATGCGCACGTTGCACTGCATCCGAATGCTTCTTGACCGCATAGATGAAGAAGGTGGCACAGAGCAAGAACTGGATTTAACATTTACGGGGGAAATACTGGAACCGCTTTACGCAAGACTGCCGAATGAAGGGGAGCAAGTTACATTTGTCCCTCTATTAGGTGTTATGCCGGAACCTAACGGAAGCATGGACGGGTTTATGTCGCGGCTTAAAGAATTTGCAAAAACACATTATCTTTCCCAATTTGACATCAATAAAGCAGATATTTTTCTACGTTTCCGCAAGGGGTTTTTGCGCTCGTTTATTGAGTCGGGCATGAATGTGGAATTTTTGCACGGGATAATAGGTAATGATAATGAAATTAAAAAATTATCAAGAACAACAGTTGCTGTTCAAATGAGTTCCTTGCCGGCGTTTACGCGAAAAAGTGGAATTTCCTCTGAAAATTTAGATTTGTATGCAATTATCGAAAGCAAATTGCGCTCGAAGCTTAACAGCTTAGGTTCCGAGTTGGTTGAGGAATTTCTGCGAAGCGAAGAATTTATTTCGCTTCCCGCGCTTTATAACGATGCGCGAAAATTACTTAGAGACGTTTCAAACGAACTTGTCGAAGAAGTTGACAGACGAAACAGAAGCGGTGTTGAAATTTACTTAGACTTACTGGGCGAGCCGGATGAACAACTTGTCTTCAACGTGGCGAAAGAGCTTAGCTCGCAGTCAATTTTTTCTCAATTTATCTCCGACATCACGCTTGCTATGGAAAGAAGCGACGAAGATGGCGTCAATGAAGCTTTGGGGGATTTATTGGAGTCCCTTTACAACTCCGTAAGGGGGCTTTCCGGCGGAAGCGGCGCAAGAGATTATATGAACTTACTTTCGCGTACATGCCAAAATCCTTCTGATAATGTTGTAAAACACTGTATTCAAAAAATAAGTTCGCAGTTGAAATTTCCGATGCGTTTTAATAATAAAACCGGGCGCAAAAAATGCACTTTTATGTGGGGAAGCCAAGATAATAATTTCTATAGCGCATGGGAGCGGCAACAAACTATTTCAAACACAGATAATGAATTTTTACCAATACCCTCGAAAGAACGATTTGTAATTCTTTCAGTTTCACCTGCGTTTACAATGAAAGATATACGCGGCATCACAGGTGCTGCGCAAACACAACAGGAACCGGAAGAGCCGCAAATTTATGAAATACCGCCTGAATCAATTCCGAAACCGGCGGAAGAACCGGAATTGCCCCGGAAACCGATAGAAAAATCAGCTCCGCCGCCTGAACCTGATGAATGGTCAATACCTGACTCTCAACCAACGCAACCTCTTGAAGACATAGAAAACCCGTGGGAGTAATATTATTCAGAAACGGAGGTGTTTCCACATGCAACCGATAGCGTTGTTAAATCTTTCGGGTAAATATGTAAACGGAGAAGTTTCCCTTTCATGGAAATACCCGCCGCAATCGCCCGACACTGTTTATGTGTTACCTGTTTGCGGAACGGGAGCTACCCGCCGTGCAAATACAACAGAAATGTCGGAGCATATGTTGCGAGATGTTACAAGCGGAACGAAGTTTAAATATCAATTCCGAAGCCCGCATGGTGTAATGCGTTGCGAATTTCTTGTTTTTCTTGGGAATAGCGGCGACGATATTCCTAATATGGAAAGGCTTTTGGATAACCCGGCACTTACCGTTACTGTTACCGTGGGAAATGCAATTGTTTTTTACGATGTGAAAACAACAAAAGTGGAAAACGATTTTGTGAAACATATAATCACTTTAAAATCATCATGCAGTATGGAGCAGGGAATATTAGGATATTCGTTTGCATCGTGCGAGAGAAGGTTTTCCGCACCTTTTCCGGGAGCGATTGAACGAGGGAAACGAAAGTACCCTCCGTTTTACACACGTGTAGGTTCAGATGTTTTTGTTGAAGTTGTAAACGGGACAAACGCTGATGTTCAAACAATTGCAAAACCAATATCCACATTTCTGTTCGGATAAAATTTACAGGAGGCTTTTTAATGTCATATTACCCAATTAAATGCCCATATTGCTTGGAGGAACTCTCAAACGAAGATATCTGTTTTAATATGAAAACAGGAATCGAAGGTAAGCGGCGCGAAATAAGAGAAGATTCTCCCATGCAAAACTCGGGTTCTTTCAATGGTTTGCCGGAATCAAGCAAACGGACAGCTTCTGTAGATGGCACACCCCTTCCGGATATCAGTTGGCTGGAGGATGATAGCAACAGTGATGCGGGTTGGCTGGATAGCTCTGATAGTAAAAAAAGCTCTGCCAATCGACAAATTAACGCGCCGACGGAAGGTTTTTATACTTTGTCCGAATTAAAAAAACATTTCGGTGAAGAAAATGTGAAGCCGCTTTTAGACAGGGATGTTCATGCACCGCCTGCACTTGCAAACAAGCCGGAATATAGAGCAGATTTACTTGTCGGCGTTGAAATTACAACTCGTAAAGATGGATATGAAACCACCACTACTTACAGGAAGCGTTATTGTGAGTGTGAAAAAGAACTTATGAACGCCGCCGGAATGAAAGCAAGCTATGTAATTTTGATGCTTGGGCCAAGTAGTTCAGGTAAAACAATGTTTTTAATTGCGTTGCACAAAGCATTGAAAGTTGACGGCGGGTATCTTTTACCGCCACCTGAAGACGAAAATTCTCGAGGGGGTATTGCAAAACTTCTTGTCACTGTTTTGTCTGGCGGAGGAGAAGGAGATACGTCACTTAATAAAATGTCGGATGATTTATTCGATGACGGAAAATTGCCGTTGTCAACATTTTCGTTGGAAAATGAACCGCTTGTGCTGGACGTTTCTGTAGATTTTAAAAATGGGAAAAGTAATAACGCGCTTTTATTTCTTCGCGATATGCCGGGTGAATGGTTAACGAAACCGGACAAAGCAGAAGAACTTGAAACTATTGCAAAGCAGTTTTCATTATTTGATGCATTCATAATGATGCTGGATCCGTTTACATTCACAAGCCGCAATGTTTTCAGAAGCGAAGGTAATAATGAAAATATGGATAAAATAAAATTAAAATATATAGACATCCTCAATGGAGTTTTGACAGGTCAAGTTGTGCCCTATGTGGGCGGAAAAAAAATAAACAAACCAACAGCCGTAGTAATAACAAAGGGCGACCATTTTTTCAATCAGCAGAATTATCAACGATTGGAGCAAAATGGTGTTGCGCGCTCGTTCCCAACGCTTACCTCTTGGCAGAAAGCCAGTTTTGATAAACTTTATTTTTCCGAAATAGATAATGATGTCGGGCGCATTTTAAACAGCCTTTCAATCAATATAATAAATATGCTTGAAAAAAATTTCGGAAATACATTTTACGCTTTGGTTTCTGCGTTAAGCAAACTTCCAATTGACATCGAATATAATAAAGAAGGCTCTCTTGGGCGGGGCGATTACGTTTCTAACCCCAATGTTATAAAGCCGTGGCGTGTCGCAGACCCGTTTATTCGTATGCTTATGCGACTTAATATTGTGCCGCCGTTTGACAAAGTTGAAATTCGCACGATTGATATGGAACCACACGATTTAAGGCTTGGACGAAACACAAAATATCTCGCGGAAGTTAATGATTGGGGCAGGACATACTGTAATGCATGGGACGACCTTGCGGGTGAAATTTTGCCGACAAAAGGCGGACAAACGAGGCAGACGGGATCGGGGCAACCACAAAAACCGCCAAGAAAAGGAATCTTCGGAGGGTGGAAAAAATGACGGGACATCATATTTACACACGCTCTTGGTATGAATACGATTCACGATCCAAGAATCCGGGTACTTTTACGGTTGAACTTACAAGCGGGCTTTTTGAGCCAAATACAAGTGATGTTATTTATCACAAATTAAATCCTGTTTTGGCGGGAACGCAGCCTTCAATTGCGGGGTATGACTTGGAGCATTCTTTACTTCGCATTTTTCATCCGACTCCGGATTCAACTGTTGTTGCGCGAAGTTATTTTGTAAACGATGAAATTACAAAGCGCGGCATTGTGCAATACAGTTTCGGGCTTGTGTTTTCCAATGAAGCAAATAACAGATTTTTGCGTTTTCCAAAACACGCGTTTGAGCTTTCAGCCGTTGAACCTTATGAAGAATTTGTTAAGCGCGTTTCGGAAGAAGAGCCGATTGAGTATTCCTCCATGTATGACCCCAACCCGAATGATTATCAACAGCCAACAGTCTTTTCACGCGAAGACTTGATGCGAATCGGTTTTAATGAAGACATTTTTACAAAGTTCTTCATCTCACTGGGGAAAGCTATTACTTCTCAAAAAGATGACCAAAGAGTTGCGGTGATTCTTCCCGAAGTACATACAGGTGAAAAGATAATTTTAGCTGTTTTAACTATTCTTCCGCCGTGGCTTGTAGGCAAATTTGGTGCAGTTTCACGTTGGTCCGGTGCGCTTGAAGGCAGAAACTCGGCATCAATTAACGGCATTCAATTGGTTTTTTATTCAGGAGAAAAGCCTCCTCACGACACCATTTCAGCCATAATTGATTTAACAAACGCACATCTCCACAAAAACATTGAAGACATAACCGCAGAACAACAAGAACTTGCTAAATGGTATTGGGAAAACATCGGCAAACCCGATAATTTGAAAAGCATGGCGGATTACATGATTGAAAAATACCGGCAACTTATGGATAAAATGCCGTTTCCTGTTTTTGCTCATTGTTTTTATTTATGGAATACGTTCCATTTAAATAATTATGATACTAAGTTTCTATCATTCAGCATGGCTTCGCGTGCAATTAACAGCATTGTCAGCGCTTTTGGAAAAAATTTAGAAAAATACTTCTCAAACAAATTTATGCTAACGAGTATTTTTAGAATTTTCATAGAACAGCTTGAAAGTTCTGCTACATCACAGATTAGTGAATCTACAGTGCGCTCGGTTTGCTTACTTGCAAACAACGATTTTAAAGCAGGTGACCAACTTCAAGCAAGGCATTTTATTAAACCAATGGCAGACAGGTTTTTTGATTACAACGAATGGATTAAACTTGAGCCGATTCTACAATACTACTCCAAAATGTTGAAAGATAGCGCATCGGAAGAAAATTTTAATGAAGCAATCGCATTTTTCGGGTTGGCTTTATTAAGTGTGAATAAAAAACTTGCAGATGATGCCGCAGCGGTTCTTTCAAATTATGCCAATGCAAGCGTTGCTGTAATGCTTGCTGAAGGTACAAATCATGTGAATGAGTATAAAAAAATTGCACTTTTACTTAAAGATGCAAAAAGACAAATGAATTTGGACATTTCAACATGGGAAAATGTTTCAAAGAATGAAGCCGCTTCACGAATGTTTTTTCTTTTGGAAAAATTTAATCGTGAGAATGCAAATATAAATCCGCCGGGCAACAAACAGCTTGATAATGTTCTAAATGGGATTCAAAAACTACAGCCCAGTGAAAAAAGCGACGCTATTCAAACCTTGCTTTATCTTTACTGGAATGCGGACACGTTAAAAGATGCCGCTCAAATGCAAAAATACGTGAAATATTTGCATGAAAACCAAAAATTAAAATTATACTTACAAAACGATATAGGCACAGATGATATTCGCGAAATTTTTAAAGGCGAAGTTGACCATGCCTTAGATACCCGCGAATTTATCTCTGATGACGAAAAAATCAACGCAATTTTAGAATGGCTTGCCAAACTCCGAAATGATTGTGGTTTCCCCGATTCCGACCCGATTTTTATGCACCTTGGGGAGAAGCTTACGGTGCTTGGCGGAATAGATACAATATGTGAAGTATTAAGCCCGAAATCAATAAAAACACTTGCCGAAGTATTTAAAAAACTTGGCGCAACCGATAAGGCGGATATGCTTTATGAAATTATAAAATTCGATGAAGCAGGCGGCTCAAAAGGTGATTTTTCAAGAATAATTAGAAATTCGAATGTGAAATATAAATATTTCTTAATACGAATTGAATATTGGTTTAACAATTCAACAGATATTCCCGCCGAGTGGGCACTGACTCGCGCTGTTTATGAAGCAGAAAGTAGAAACATGGCGTTAAGTTACACTTCTACCACTGCTGAAATGTACCTGAACTACAGGCGTGATAAGCGCGAACCAAAAGAAGATTTGATAGATTTATACGAGGCAATGCATCTTGTAGATGATGGCCGTTACGAACACAGTATTTCAGATGATATTTTTAAATCTTTGAAAGGCAAAGTTTTTCAAATTGTCAACGAACTTGAAGACAGAAATTTTTGCGATACCTTGTTTGCAACCGCCACAAAGTTTAAAAATTTTGCGAGTCCGCATTCAATCCATACGCGAATGTATCAAGCGGGAAGAGAAATTGCTAATCGAATAAAAAATAACTACTCTTCCGAAGACCCGCCCTATGATATTCTTAAAAAATTTCATCCGGGCGAAGGGGCGCCAATGTCATTCGCCAGTGATTATTCCGTGTTACCATCTGTGTTATCATTTTTTATATTTATTGGGGTTTGCCTTGCTACGGTTTCCGGTATCATTTTGATTTTAAGCCCGGTGGGTCTTACGGGAATGCTGTTGACGATGTTTCCGCTTTGGTTTGTAACCGTCTTGGCTGTATGTATGTTTATATCTCTTGTACTTACGATATTTCAATTACTTTATCCCGATTATTAAAGGAGCGAAGAGTCTTATGAGAAGAAGACATTTTTTTGTACTTACGTTTTTTTTGTTGTTCTTGGCAGCAGCTACTTTGCCCGCGCATATTTTAATTTACGCGGACACCGAATGCGAAAATTTCAATTGCGATGATGATGACTGCGATGGCGAAAATTGTGTTGAAGAAGATACACCCGCCGCCGACCCAAATGACCTCACGTATGCTTTTTTATGTCCGGTTTTCCGTGCTGCTATCCGTGATGAATTGAATCATAAAGAAGAAAATGGGAACTATCCTCCTATATACCAAGAAGATTTAAATAGAATTACGCGGCTAAGTTTATACGGCGGCGAAATGGAACGTCTGCACGGCACTAGGATAAGAAGTCTTGCGGGTGTTGAACATTTAACTAATTTGGAATACTTGAAAGTTGATAGCAATTATCTCATTCCTTTTGATGAAGAAACCGGAACAGGGATAGACGTATCACAGAATGAAAAATTAACAGAATTAAATGTGCACAATAATTTTATCAGTAGTCCCGATGAAGTAAAAGGGTGGCGAGATGGTTTTCACATTGGAAGTGGAGTGGCTCGCACGGACGTTCCTCGTCCGCCATATCCTATGCCTGCCCCGGGAATAACTCCTCCTCCCCATTCTGAGCCAACCACTGCTTCCAATGAAGAAAACACTGCCGGCGAAGAAGACAACTATGACAACGAAGGAAACCGTGAGTCATTTGGTGTTCCAATAGAAAGGAATCATCCCAATGAAGTTATACGACGGGCACTGAGGGATTCCACTTCATTTGAGGGTACGGTAGTTCTTTCTGTTGACGTACGACGCGAAAGTTATAATAGTGATTGGGTTGTAATAAATGCAAGCGAAGTACCCGAACCCGGCACTCTATATGTAATATTCACATGGGTACTGGTTGTCTTGATTTTTCTAATGTTTATATTAAATCTATTGATTCTTATAGTTCGTAGTAGAAATTAATAATTTGGGGAGGGCTACATGGTTATAAAATCACCGTTAAATTTTTTAATGCTACTTTTTAGTTTTTTTGCGGCAATTGCCGTTTTCTTTTTGGGCGAGGTTTTACTTAGATTTATCTCGGGCTTGCCGTTTATTTTTCAATGCGCGATTTATTTGACCTTTGTAACAACTCTTTGCTTTGCTGCAATTTTTATTTCGGAAAAAATTTATTCGGGTTATTACATTCCGCGCGGACGTGTTACTTTTGGCGGAACTTGCGCAAAAGCGGCGGCAATTTTTATCCCTTGCGCGTTCGCTCTCGGGCTTCTTACGCAGTTACTTTACGGTTTTATTTTTACGGAAACCCGTGGCGACCATACAGTCGTAGATGGAGAAGTTTCCGGCGCAATGATACAAATGATTGGCGAAATGGAAATAGGACGCCGCGACGCGCTGGATTTGGTCATTGTGGTAGATACCACCGGTTCTATGGGTTCGTATATTAACGATGTCAGAAGGGATATTAGTCATGTGTATGACGCACTTGCAAACCAAACCCGCGATTTCCGTGTGGCACTTATAGATTACAGGGATTTTCCCTCACGCACCATGTATGCGGGCGACTATCCCGCCAAGCTTCAGCTTAATTTTACATCGGAACGGCATGAAATTGCCAATGCCATAAACGCGCTCACATTGGGTAACGGAGGGGATATACCGGAAACCATGTATTCCGCGCTAAGCATGGCGGCGGGACTTGATTGGCGACCGGATGCGCATAAACACATCATTGTGCTTACAGACGCGGAACCGCTTGACCCCGAACCCTATACATACTACACCATGAACCAAATAATTGATATGTTGGAATACGGGGACATTGAGCTGCACCTTATAGGTGCGGGCGATAGTCCGGTTATGCTTGCCTTTTTTGAAGAAATATCTGAACGTACGGGGAATGATTTTGCTCATGTTGTACCGGTAATTACGTTTGCAAGTTTTATAGTAGAACAAGAAATTGAAACTTGGTGGGAAAGACCTCATTTACTTTTGGCGTTTGACGGCTCAGGGGAAAGGGGAGGTGCTATGAAAATTGCCGTACACGCCTTATTAATGTCACTTTGGGGAATATTCACAGGCATTGCTGTAGTTGTATTCTTAAATAACAGCAAATTGTTTACCACGTTTTTGATACACCGGATTATTGTTTCGATAGTTATATCAACTATATTTGCAATAATGATGGCAGATGCAGACATAATTACGAATTTGGCGGCGCGCGCATTATTAGCATTAGGAGTTTGCCTATTATATCTGCCGACATTCAGTTGGGGCGATACTATTGCACCTCAAAATAGGAATCCTACTGCGCCCTCGGCAGATTCGGGATGGTAACCGGTCAATGTTTTTTGCTGCTAAAAAATTTTCGGTAACTTTTGCCGCCGCGTCGAGAATCGGAAAACGTGAGCGCAATGAAGATTCTGTTATCTCGCTTGTAAAAGACGACAGATATTGTTTTGTTGTCGCCGACGGACTGGGCGGGCATGGGCTTGGCGATTTAGCGTCAAAGACACTTACGTATGTTTTTTCGCGTGAATTTGACAGATGCACAAATATGAAAAGTAACCGGATATTTCTTTCGCACGCATTCGATTGTGCGCAGGAAGAAATTCTTGCTTTACAAGCCGCGAGGGGTATAAAAAAATATCAAGCTAAAACAACGGCGGTTGCTCTTTCAATTTTTAATGGGAAATACGCGTGGGGACATGTTGGAGATTCCCGCTTATATCGCTTTAATCGCGATATCTTAATCTCCCGCACGTTTGACCATAGTGTGCCGCAAATTCTTGCCCTTTCCAATGAAATTTCCGAAGACGAAATTTCCACGCACCCCGACCGTTCACTTTTGCTTCACGCATTCGGCGATGAATGGGACGAACCGAAATACGAAATTTCAAAAGAAACATCGCTCAAACGCGGCAACTCATTTTTTTTATGTACGGACGGTGTTTGGGAATATGCAAAAATAAAACCTCCGCATAACATGGAAATAACCCCTGATGTTTGGCTTTCCGTCATTATGAGTGAAACACGAAACCGCAGGACAGGAAAGCGATTTAGATAATTATTCCGCCATTGCAATTACCGTAAAATAGGGAGTTGATATTTAATGAGATGTAATTATTGTTTTTCTTATCACGACGAAGGGGATACTTGTCCCGATTGCGGTTATGTGAAAGACCGGGAGGCGGACGAACTTTTTTATTTATACCCCGGCACAGAATTAAATAACCGTTACATAATCGGGCGGACACTTGGCGCAGGAGGGTTTGGCATTGTTTATAAGGCGTGGGATAAAAAGGAAGATATCCCTGTAGCGATAAAAGAATATTATCCAAGCGGGCTTGTAACACGCACACCCGGAATGGGGCAGCTAAACCTTATAGCAAAAAACCGTTCTTATGAATTTGAAGCCGGCTCACAACGCTTTGCGGCGGAATGTGCCGGAACAATGCAAATAGACAGGCAATATAAAAACAACCCTGCATTAATCCATAATGTTTCGTGTTTTAATTATAACGGCACAACTTACCTTGTAATGGAATTATTGGAAGGTGAAACACTCACTCAATACGTTAAAAAAAACGGTGTTATCCCATTGGATGATGCTTTAAAGATTGCTTCCGCAATTCTTGGCGCGGTGCGCGATATACATAATGTGAATATTATTCATCGTGATATCAGCCCCGACAATATTATTATTTGCAAAGACGGCACGGTAAAACTAATCGACTTTGGTGCGGCGAAATTCGGAAAACGCGACAACGCACAAAATACAGAGCGCGTTATGAAGCCGGGCTATTCTCCGCCGGAGCAATACGAACAAGTCGAACGCTCGGGCAATTTTACAGATATCTATGCTGTTGGAGCAACTTTTTACTTTATGCTTACCAGTTATGAACCCACCGAATCCACCAACAGAAAAACAGGCGACTCGCTCGCGTCCCCCCGAAGCCTAAATCCACAAATTCCCCAAAACATCAGCGACGCAATTTTAAAATCAATGGCAATAGACCACAGATTGCGCTTTAAAGACGCAACAGAATTTATGAAAGCACTTACCGGCGAAATAAAAGTTTCGCGTCCGGAAGTTGAACTTAAACGCCGCAAAACAAAACGCTTTTTTTCGATTGCAGCTTCATTTTTAATATTGTGTATTGCCGGATTTACTTCATATTATTATATAGACAGTATTGTCGGTGCGTTAAATGACGCTTCTATCGAAGTATGGTTTATTTTAACAGGTGATGAGTTCATTGATTCGCAAAGAACCGCCGCGCTTACACAGGTAGTTGAAGATTTTAATTATCTACATTCAAACATAGAAATAGAGCTTCGCGGAATCCCGATTGACAGTTATGAGTCGGAAATTGAAAGCGCGTTGCTGGAAAACATGCCCATACTTTTTGAATCGGGCGGGCTTAGTATGGAATTGTTATCGCAAACGGCGGATTTAAACGCCTCCGTAAACAGAGTGCGAAACAATGTTCACTTTTTGGAACACTACACACGTTTTTTCCCGGCGCGAAATCAAATGCCAACCGGCTTTAAAGTTTCTTGCATTTTTATTAACACAACAATTTCAACTTATGACAGGCCTTACGCCGATGATTTAACCACGCTTCTTGCTTCAATGCCCGTTGATACAAGCCGCGTTGCCGTGCGACACGGAAGTGAAGCAGACTTTATTACCGTTTTCGGCAGCGTAACATATGTTGATTCTTTGGAATTTTTCCTTAATGATGCCGGTGCGCTTTTTGCCGATACTTCAATACATCACATTATGCAGACGGAATTTGCCGGAAGATACAGAATGATTAGGCTCGGTACAAATACCGTGCCCGCTTCGTTCGGAGGAATATTCAGCGTAGCGGAAAGTAGTCGCGATGAACAAGCCGCAAAAATCCGCTTGCTTGAATTTATGCTTGGAAACCATGCGCAGCGCGTGATTCACGTTCAGCATCGCAGCGGTTTTATGCCGCTTAATATTAACGCACTTGGCACAGATGAAGCAGAACCTCGTACCTTCCGCCGTATTTTCGGAGAATTTTCAGAGTTGCTTGAAAATATGGAAAGCTTTGCGTTTAACTAATTCGTCGATATGGAGGCATGACATATGGAATTGACTGATTCCCTATCACCGGTGGCGGATTCGCCGCATTTGGCAAGCAGTTCTGCTTTGCGTGATAATTATGTAATAGAAAAACTTATCGGATACGGCGGTTTCGGCGCGACTTACATAGGTTGGGACAAAGCGGGTGACAGACAAGTTGCGATAAGAGAATATTTTCCCGCGGAATTTTCAACGCGTGTTCCGGGGCGTTCGGAAATTTCTATTTTCAACGATTCAAAAAAACAAAAACAATTTCACGACGGGCTTGTAAAATTTCTTGAAGAAGCAAAACAAATTTCAAAACTTCAAGGTGAAGACGGCATTATTAATATATACGACTCCTTTGAGGCAAACAACACGGCTTATATTATTATGGAGTACCTTGACGGAAATTTACTTTCCGAGATTCAAGGCGGCGATAATAAGCACAACAGATACAATGCTACTGTAGCAATTGATTTTGTAATGCCTATTATAAAATCGCTTAAAACTTTACACGATGCCGGTATATATCACTTAGATATCGCGCCGAATAATATTTTTATGACAAGCAAAGGCAAAACTAAACTTATCGACTTTTCGGCGTACCGCCATGTAACAACATCGTACACCCGCAGTTTATCCGTTATTGTAAAGCCGGGGTTTTCGCCGGAAGAACTTTACCGCAGCAGCGGCGACCTTGGTGCGCACACAGATGTTTACGCAATAGGCGCGGTTTTATATCGTTTACTTACGGGGGTAGTTCCGCCCGATGCAATGTCGCGCAGAATGAATCTTGAAAACGGTAGAAAAGACCCGCTCAAATCTATTAGAAATTTCAATTCAAAAGTTTCTAAAAGCCAAGAAAACGCAATTATGAACGCGCTGAATGTTCAAATAAAAGACCGCACACCGGATGTTTCAACCTTTGCAGACGAGCTAACATCCGACAACGCAAAACGGCGCGGGCAAAAGGTAGGATTTCTTGATATCGGAAAATGGTCGGGTAAGGCGAAAGCTATTGTCGGAACAGGCGCGGCGGCGATTATAACTGTTGTCGTACTTATTTTAATCGGAGTTTTCGCTCCACCGGAATTTGAAATACCGGAAGGTATGGTTGCTGTCCCCAATGTTGTAAATGAATCGCGAGCTTCGGCGGAAGCGTTACTTGAAGCTGAAAATCTTTTGCCTTTTATTGTCGGCAGGGAGTTTTCGCAAATTATACCCCCGGGCTTTGTTTTATTGCAGGATGTATCAGCGGGAACCTTTGTTCCTGTTCTTACAAGAGTTTCGCTGACAATCAGTTATGGGGCTGAAATGGTTCTTCTTCCTTTTGTAGTTGGTTTTTCGGCGGACGAAGCACAGGAGGAATTGGAATCCGTTGGCTTCAGCGTAAGACGAATATACGAATATAGCCGCTTTATTGTAGAAGGTGCTGTTATAAGGACAAACTTTGATGATGCCAACTCTGCCGTACTTGGCGCAACCGTAAGGCTTTATATTTCAAGAGGCCCCGACCCGGAATCTGACGAACCGTATTTATCTGACGTTCCGAATATCGAGGGCTTGACGCTTGAAGATGCTATAAGGATTTCAAATGAAGCGGGTTTTGCTGTGGAAGTAATTCACCGCCGCTACGGAACAGAACCAAGATACGAAGTTATCTCCCAGTCTTTGAATGCCGGTACCCGCACAATGACTGATAACATAATGGGGCTTGTTATTTCTTTGGGTGAAAGAGTGGCTCTTTTACCCGACTTGCAGGCAAGAACATTGGAAGACGCGCAAAGGGTTCTTAATAACGCGGGCTTTAACACTAATGTTACAACGGCGCACAGCGAAACAGTAGCAAGAGGGCTTATAATTTCTCAAAGCCCGGCACCGGGTACATTACTATACGGTACTGCTGTTTCAATAGTGGTTTCTGCGGGAGGATTACCGTTTGCCGCGCCAAATGTTACCGGATTATCGGAAGACGTCGCCAGAAGTGCGCTTAATACAGAGGGCTTGATGGTTTCAATCAGCTATGAACCCGGAAATCCGGAAGGCAATGTTATCAGACAGTCGCCAGATTCCGGCTCTCAGGTTGTCAGAGGCGATACGATATATCTTGTTGTCACCAATAATCGTCCCGTTAATGTTCCGAATGTTGAAGGAATGACACGTGAAGCCGCGGAAAACGCGTTAAGAAACGCAGGTTTAAGGTCAAGCGCTTTTGAAAATTTCCATGAAACAGTTGCCGTAGGGCATGTAATTTCATTCTCGCCAAGCGGAACGCAGCCGGAAACCACAATTATTAACCTTATGATAAGCGCGGGGCGTGAACCGGTTCCTGTTCCCACGGGATTAACGGGAATGGAAAAAGTTGAGGCAGAACGCCGAATTTTTGCCGCTAACTTACGCTCCGTTGTAACAGAGGAACATCACGATACCATTGCGGCAGGAATTGTTATATCCCAAAACCCCGCGTCCGGTATGCTTTTCCGGAACGACCCCGTAAGTATTGTTATTTCGCTGGGTGCGGAAGAAGTATCCGTACCGAACGTCGTAGGGCAAACACAATCCGCCGCGCAAAATACGCTTCAAGCGCAACGCTTCCATATGGAAGTTGTTGACGAGCAGTTCAGTAACGCAACACCTCCTGTCCCTGCGGGCAACGTAATGCTGCAAACCCCAAACGCGGGGCAGATTCTAACAAGAGGCGGAACCGTAAGAGTTACTTTAAGTCTTGGACCGGTTCCAAATCACCGAATCACCTATGACCGAAACGATGGCACGGGTACAATGCAGCCGGTTTATGTAAGAAACGGATTACACCATTTCGCAAGCCAAAATCAATTCACCCGCGCAAATTTTGTATTTGAAAGCTGGAATACCCAAGCTAACGGACAAGGCACAAGATATGACGCGGGTCAAAGAATAAACAATATAGAAGCGCCTATAACTCTTTACGCGCAATGGGAACGTGATTTCATAGTAACTTATCACTCGAATGACGGAACAGGCAACGCACCGACAGTTCCGCCGATTAAACCGGGGCAAAGTCACATTGTTATTCATAATCCTTTCAACCGCGCCAATTACACATTCACAAACTGGAATACGCAAGCAAACGGCAACGGGACTTCTTATTCGCCCGGTGACCCTATCTTAAATATTCGCGCGGATATTAATTTATTTGCGCAGTGGGTTCCCGCCACTGTTCCTGTAATAAATATCAACATGTATTACTCGCCTCAAAATCCCGTTGCGGGAACGCCGATTGTACTTTCGGGTGTGGTTTCTCCTTCAAATGCCACTCACCAAACCATTGTTTGGAGTGTTTTCAACCAGGGAACCACAGGCGCGACAATCAATGGAAATACTTTAAATACCACAGCCGCCGGAACCGTTACCGTGCAAGCGACAATTGTAAACGGTATTTCTGTTGTACCGCCGCAAAATTATACGAAAGATTTCTCAATTGATATAACAGTTGCTTCTGTTGCTCCGATAATAACAAGCGGCAACAGTACGTCTATACAACACGGCGTTGGCGGAATTTTTAATGTGATTGCGACGGGTGTGCCGCAACAAATTACTTTCTCGCTGTCCAACGCACCCTCGGGCGTTACTATTGACGGCAACAGCGGCGTTATGACCATTGCGGCGGCGACGGCGGGCGGTACGCATAGTTTTTTGATAACCGCAAGCAATGCGGCGGGTAATTCAACGCCGCAAAATTTTACTCTTATAATTACTATGAACCCGCCGACAATCACAAGTGCAAACAATACGTCTGTGCAACACGGCGCAGGCGGCACATTTAATGTAACCGCTACAGGTACAACGCCAATCACATTCTCATTATCCGGCGAACCCTCGGGCATTTCAATCAACAACTCGGGTGCTATTAACATCTCGACAGCGGTTGCGGCAGGGACGCATAATTTTACAATCACGGCAAGTAATGATGCAGGCAATGTACAACAATCCTTCTCGCTTACCGTCACGGGGTCGGCACCCGCATTTACAAGCGCCAACAGCACAAGTGTTCCTTATGGCACAGGCGGAGCATTCTCTGTAACAGCCGGCGGTACAATGCCAATTATTTTCGCGCTGTCCGGCGCACCCGCAGGTGTTGCAATTGATAATAACGGTAATTTGAGCATCGCGGCATCAGTTCCACCGGGTAGTCACTCCTTTACAATAACAGCCACAAATGCCGTGGGTAACACACAGCAAGGCTTTACACTTACGGTTCAGCCCCCGGCACACGTTCCAGCAATAGGTGTCACGCTGACAATTACACCTCCAACCGATTATGGTCTGCCGTTCCCGCACATTCCTCCGGCCTCGGGTGGCACGCAAATTCTTAGAAGCGTACAGTATACCTTGTCAGGAGTGGTAGCTCCTGAAAACGCCACAAATACCGCCATAACATGGAGTATTCAAAACGCGGGAACAACCGGCGCGACAATCACCGGTGTAAACGGGAATATTATTAACACCACCGGAACAGGTGCAGTTACCGTAAGAGCAACCATAGTAGGCGGCGGCGCAACGGCAACAGCAAACTTTACGCAAGATTTCGTGTTTGCCGTGGTTGATGAATAGAATTGTGGCAATCAATGCAATTGAATAATATGAAGTTGGAAAACATCTCCTCGAAACTGCCTGCTCGAAATTATATAGCAGGCAGTTTTTTTATAGGTTTTACTTGCTGTTAGTGCGGTTAGTCTGTAAAATTTTTATTTATTCCCCCGTACCATTCCAGTAGGCTTCTTGCTCAGGGGTAAGAACATCAAGACCGAGGTTCATTGCCTTTGATTTCATCAGTGCGATTTGGCGGTCTACGTCAACGGGGATTTTATAAAGGGCAGGTTTTAGATTTTTACCCTTTTGTGCTATGTGTAGCGCGCCCATTGCTTGCAAGGCGAAGGACATATCCATAATATCGGCGGGGTGACCGTTGCCCGCTACAATATTTACCAGTTTACCATCTGCAAGTACGTTTAGAATGCGGCCGTCTTTAAGATGGTAGCCGTCTATAAAGGGGCGGCGTTCTTCTACCTTTGTGGACATGGCAAGAAGGTCGGGCTTGGAAAATTCTACGTCGAAATGACCGGCGTTCGCAAGAAATGCGTTGTGGCGCATTACTTCGTAGTGACGGGCGGTTATTACGTCTTTGTTTCCTGTTACGGTTACAAAAAATTCGCCTATTCTTGCGGCATCGTCCATTTTCATTACGCGGAAACCGTCCATTACCGCTTCCATTGCGCGCCACGGGTTGATTTCTGTGACGATTACACGCGCGCCAAGACCTTTTGCCCGCATTGCAACGCCTTTTCCGCAAAAACCGTATCCCGCGACTACTACATCGCGCCCGGTCAGCATTACGTTTGTTGTATACATAATAGAATCCCAAACGGATTGCCCTGTGCCGTGAACATTATCAAAGAGATGCTTCGAGTCCGCGTCGTTTACCGCCATCATCGGGAATTTTAAAGTGCCTTCGCGTTCGCGGGCCTTTAAGCGATTTATACCTGTGGTTGTTTCTTCGCAGCCACCGATAAGATTTTCGCCGTACGCGGCGCATTCACCGTGAAGAAGGCTTATGAAATCGCCGCCGTCGTCAATGATAATGTGCGGCTTAAATTCGAGCGTTTTTTTCAGATGTTCCCAATATTCCTCTTCGGTTGCGTTGTACCACGCATAAACCTTGTGTCCTTGCGACGCAAGACCCGCGCAAACATCGTCCTTTGTTGAAAGTGTGTTTGAGCCGGTGGTGGCAACATCCGCGCCGCCCGCCGCAAGAACCTGCGATAAATACGCCGTTTTTGCTTCAAGATGAACGCACACGGAAATTCTCATTCCCGCAAAGGGCTTGTCTTTTTTAAATTGTTCTTCAATTTGCCTTAGAACGGGCATATATTCTTTTACCCACTCGATTTTTTTTATTCCCGCTTCCGCCAAAGATGGGTCACGTATAATGCTCATTTCACAATTCCTCCCAAGATTTTTCTTTCATATTAATGCATTCGCGCACCAAGCACAACCGAAATTTCCATTTGTTCGCCGTCGCGATAAATTCTTAGAACGGCTGTGTCGCCAGGGCGCGATATTTCCAGCGCGGCTTGAAGGTCTTCCGTACTTGATATGCGGCGGCCATTGAATTGAATGATTAGGTCGCCGCGAATTATGCCGGCTTCTTCGGCAGGCGAGTCGTCTATGACCCTGCGTACAAGAACGCCCGTTGACGGCAGATTAAACAGACTCCGGATAAATTCCGAAATATCCTCGGGATCGATGCCAAGCCACGTCCTGCGAACAGAACCGGTTTCCATGATATCCATAAGAAGCGGGAGCACGTTATTAATCGGAAGCGCGTAGCCCATCCCCTCGATGTCCGAGCCGATTAACTTTGCGGTTACAATGCCGATTACCTCGCCGTTTTGATTCACCAGAGGGCCGCCGCTGTTTCCGCGGTTTACCGCCGCGTCGGTTTGCAGAACGTCCAATATAAGACGGTCGCGCCTGTCGGGAATTTCTATGTTTAGCGACAACGCACTTATTATTCCGCGTGTTACCGTTTTCCCTTCACCCATCGCGTTTCCTATTGCGATTACAGAATCGCCCATTCGCAGCACGTCGGAGTCCCCAAGCCGGGCTATCGCGAAAGGTACATCTATTTCTTCCATTTCTGCACGCGATGCCGCAATCACTGCCACGTCGGAGCTTCTGTCGTGACCGACTACACTCGCTGCAACTTGTGCGGTATCGTCAATAGAAATTAAAATCGAATTCGTATTTTCTATTACATGATTGTTTGTTGCAATATATATAAAATCTTCGTCTTCCGCGAAAATAAATCCGCTGCCTGAACCGGGTACGTCGCGTCGTGAATGCCCCATAGGTCCGGTCACGTGTATACTTACGACCGCGGCTTTTGCTTCGGGAATTATTTCAACGAAGCTTGGCTCTTGCGTGTCAACGGGAACAACAAGCGGATTAACCCGCACCGTTGTAATTGAGGTTTCGGCAGGTTCCGATGTGTCTGAAGAAATTTCCATCTGTGGCAGAAAATGCATTGCAATAGAGCTTCCCGCGCCAATCCCAAGTCCCAACGCCGCTCCCCCTAAGCAAAATGCAAAAATAAATAAAATTATTTTTTTTCCCATGTAAAAACCTCCCTGTGCGAATTTATTCTATTATACATAGCTTAATTGAATAAAATATGTACGTATTGTAAATTTTCTGTTATCTTAAATAAGAACAAACATCAGGGAGGAACTTATGAGAAATTATTTTGTAAAACGTGTTGTGATTTTTGCGATAATTCTTGCAATGGTTTTTCCGATTTCGATTTCCGCAACAGGAATTGAACGCGTACTAACAGGGAACGGCAACAATAGAATAGATCAAAGAGTAAACGGGTTTGACTACGAGGCATGGACAGACCATCGCGGCGCGGACGGAATAAGCATGACCATTTATAATGACGGCTCATTTTTCGGCGAGTGGACACGAACATACAATACACTTTTCCGCGTAGGCAGAAGATTCCCACGAAACACGCGCATTGACAGTCTCGGCGAGGTTTCTGTTTCGTACAGCGCGCCGGAATTCAGAACGTCGGGAGGCGCCACTTATCTTGGCCTTTACGGCTGGACGCGCGATCCTCTTATCGAATGGTACATCATGGACAGTTGGATTGACTTCAATGTGATGCAAATTGCGGGTACGGACAATGTCGTGCATCACGGCACCGTTACAACGAACGGTCACGTTTACGATATTGTAACGAACTGGAGAATAAATCAGCCCTCCATTGCGGGAGAAAGAATGTCAACCTTCTTGCAGATTTTCAGCATTCGCCAAAACAGCAGACGCAACAGAACTTCAACCACCCCGTTAAGCGGAACGATAGATGTTTCCGCACATTTTGAAGCATGGGAAAAACGCATAGAGCCCCAAACCTTAACAATAGGCGAAAGAACGCACACTGCAAGCTTTATTGCAAGTGCAGCACTGCACGAAATTATGTTTCTCGTCGAAGGCTTTGGCGGTGAGCAATTCAGCACCGGTAGCGGCAGAGTGGACAAGCTTTGCATCCGCTACGGCAACAATTCGGTATGCACCTCATACGGATGTTCCAATTGCACGGGAACTGTTCCGGAACCAACACCATCACCCGAACCAACCTCTGAACCCACACCTGAACCCACACCAACCCCCGCGCCAACTCTCCCGCTCATTCCTACACCAACTCCCGCACCACCAAATACATCACCAACAATGAGATTTGAAGTAGGTTCTCATTCATTCACAACCCGCGGAAATAACCAAACCCTTGAAGCCGCGCCGTTTATAGACAACATTAACGGGCGCACAATGGTTCCGCTCCGTGCGGTTGCGGAAGGTCTTGGCGCGACAATTGACTGGAATGAAACCACAAGAACAATATCCTTCGTGCGAGACGGCGAAATTATCCACCTTACAATAGGCGTTGAATTACCCGTCGGCATGGGAACCGCCGAAATTGTAAGCGGCAGAACATTCGTACCCGTTCGTTATGTATCAGAAATTTTTGGTGCGGAAGTCCGCTGGCAATCTGCCACAAGGGCTGTTTATATTTATTAAGTTGTTTTGCCATTTTACGTTAAAATCCCCCAACTTTCCGGCTTGGAAAATTTGGGGGATTTTTTAATACCCTCCGCTTGTATAGATGTCAGGTCGTGGAAGTTGTTCTGCTCCCCGGTTTCGTAATGGATATTCCTTGCTTACAAAGCGGGCATTCTTCGGGGGCGTATGAAATAATTTCCATAGAATACGCGGCAACTGCCTTTGTGTTCAGATCCATTTTACCGCCCGTGCGGTCAACGATTACACTCACTCCAACCAATGTTGCGTCGTAGGTTTTTACCAGTTCTATAATTTCCCGAATTGTGCCGCCCGTTGTGTAAACGTCTTCGGCGACAACTACGCGAGCGTTTTTCGGAATATCGAAACCGCGCCGAAGGGTCATTTTTCCGTTTTCGCGCTCGGCGAAAATGCTATTTGCGGAAAGTGCGCGGGCTACTTCGTAGCCCCAAACTATTCCGCCAATTGCCGGTGCAATCACGATGTCAACTTGTTCATCTGCGAAATCTTCCGCGACTTTTTTTGCAAGTTCTTCCGTGTGTTCCGGATATTGCAGAACTTTTGCGCACTGCATATATTGCGCACCGTGTCTGCCCGATGTGTAAAGAAAATGCCCGTCAAGAAGCGCGTCAGCTTTTTGTAAAATTTTTTCAACTCTGTTCATTCGATGATTCCCCTTATCTCGTTAATATTTTTTATGTCGTTATTTTCCATATACGCAATGATACCGTCAAGCATTTCTATTGTGGCGCGCGGATTTGAGAAATTTGCCGTTCCCACGGAAACCGCCGTTGCGCCCGCCATAATAAACTCGATTGCATCTTCCCAAGTTGCCGCACCGCCTGTCCCGATTATCGGAAGGCTCACGGCTTTCGCAACCTGATAAACCATTCGTACCGCAACAGGCTTTATTGCCGGTCCCGACAACCCGCCGACTTTATTCCCAAGTATCGGCTTTTTTTTATGAATATCAATTTTCATACCAAGCAAAGTGTTGATTAAGCAAAGACCGTCCGCGCCGCCCGCTTCCGCGCCTTTTGCGATTGAAACAATGTCAGTTACGTTCGGGCTAAGTTTTACGATAACGGGGGTTTTGCCTGCGTGTTTTTTTACGGCGCGGGTGACTTCTTCCGCCGATTTGCGTTCGGTTCCGAAAGACATTCCACCGGCTTTTATGTTAGGGCAAGAAATGTTCAGCTCAAAAAAATCTATTGCAGCATTTGAAAAATCCTGAGTTACCGCGATGTAATCTTCTATTGTGCGCCCGCACAGGTTTACAATAATTTTTGTATCGAAATTTTTCAGGAAGGGTAAATCTTTTTCGATAAAATCTTTCGCGCCGGGGTTTTGCAAACCCACCGCGTTAAGCATTCCGCCGTGGGTTTCGGCAATTCGCGGTGGAGGGTTGCCCTGCCACGGCTCGTGAGAAACACCCTTTACCGTTATTGCGCCCAGTCGGTTCAGGTCAATAAATTGCGCGTATTCCTTGCCGCTTCCGAATGTTCCCGACGCAGTAACAATCGGGTTTTTTAATTCGACTCCCGCTATGTTTACGGATAATTTTCTACTCATTCCAATTCACCTCATTTGCGGAAAATACCGGGCCTTCCGTACAAATACGGACGTAGCTCTCCCCTACCCTAACAACACAACCGACGCAAGTGCCAAGCCCGCAAGCCATGCGTTCTTCCATGCATACTTGACACGGAATTTCGGTGGCTTGTGAAAACTCCGCCAGCGCACGAAGAAGCGGCAATGGCCCGCAAGCGAAAATTTCATCGTATTTTTCGTTGCTTGATTGGAGAATCTCCGTTATAAACCCGCGATGCCCAACGCTTCCGTCTTCTGTTGCGATAAAAACATTTTCTGCAACGGTTTGAAATCTTTCCGCTAAAATAGGCGCGGTACGAAAACCGAGATAAGCATTAACTTTCATGCCGTTTGCCACAAGGGTTTTCGCAAGCAAAAAAAGCGGCGGCACACCAATTCCGCCGCCAACCAACGCCACGCGTTGTCCTGTTTCAATTTTAAAACCGTTACCAAGCGGCCCCAATATCTTCAAACACTGTCCGGGAAGCATTTCAGACATTACCTTAGTGCCTTTTCCTACGACTTGGTAAACAATTTCAAGCGTGTTTGAATCAATATCACAAATGCTAATAGGGCGCGGCAAAAGCATCTCGCCTTTTTCCAAATAAACCATTACAAATTGCCCTGCGCGTGCGTTTTTTAAATCGCCCATGCGTATTTTCATTGAAAAAATTTCCCGGGAAATGCTTTTATTCTCAATAATCTCTGCATGTTCAAAAAAAAATTCCTTCATTACATATACGCCTCCAAATCAGCTTTCATATCAAGAACGGCTTCTCTTGCGGCAAGTGCAAATTCTTTTTCGTTTGTTGCAAATTTTCCCGAAGCATACGCTCCTGTTATTCCACGTGAACTGTTTACAATCATGCCGTATTTTTCGCCGTTCCACAAGCCTTTTAAATCTTTGCCACTGCCGCCCTGCGCACCATAACCCGGCACAAGAAAAAATGTATGCGGCATAATTTTACGAAGCTGAACAGCTTCATCCGGGTGAGTGGCACCAACCACCGCGCCAATCGCGCTATAACCCATCTCGCCGATAAGAGGTTCGCCCCATTTACTCACAAGTTCGCCAACGTGCGCGTAAATCGGCTTTCCGTCATTTGTCAGAACATCTTGAATGTCACGGCTGCTTGTGTTTGAAGTTTTCACAAGAACGAACAACCCCTTGTCAAACTCACGGCAATCCGCCAAATAAGGTTCGATATTATCAAACCCCATATATGGGCTTAGCGTAATAAAATTCGCGGTTGCCCTGTCTTGAATTTCGCCCGCGATATTCAGCTGCCCGATATGCGCCGTCGAATACGCTTCCGCTGTACTGGCAATATCGCTGCGCTTCACGTCGCCGATTACAAAAAGCCGTTTGCTTTGCGCGTATTCAATTGTGCGCGTGTAAGCGTCCAGCCCAGCCGCGCCGTACATTTCATACATGGCTATTTGGGGCTTAACGGCAGGCACGATGTCATGAATTTTATCAATAATCCCCTTATTAAAAACATAAAAAATTTCCGCAACAGCTTGCGGCGTCCGCCCCATCTCTGCGAAAATTGTTTCCTTTATATATTCGGGAATTTGCCCAAGCCGTGGGTCCAACCCTACAACTATCGGTGCGCGTGTTTCTTGGATTTTTTTAATCAGACTGTCGGTTAGCATATTGATTCTCCCTTGTATATAATTTGCCCTGCAAAAATGGTGTAAACAATGCACCCGGTTACTTTGCGCCCATGGAATGGTGTGTTTCTGCTTAGGCTTTCAAATTTATTTTTGTCAATTATGTGGTTTGCAGAGGGGTCAATTATTGTGATATCCGCGACTGTGCCCGGGCTCAAATGTCCCAAGTTTAAATTAAGAATTTCAGCGGGATTCACAGTGAATTTTTCTATTAATTGTAACGGAGAAAGAACACCCGTACATATTAGCTCTGAAATGGCAAGCGGAATGGCGGTTTCAAGACCTATTATTCCGTTGGCGGTGTTTTCATAGCTACGATTTTTGTCGTCTTCATGATGAGGGGCGTGGTCGGTTGCGAT
The DNA here is from genome assembly GCA_009779835.1 of Defluviitaleaceae bacterium. Taxonomy (GTDB): domain Bacteria; phylum Bacillota; class Clostridia; order Lachnospirales; family WQUN01; genus WQVC01. The sequence continues at coordinate 39,089 of WRBD01000008.1, forward strand.
TGTTGAAATTATGCCGTCTTTAAGCGCGGCGATTATTGCAGTGCGGTCGGCATGTTTTCGTAGCGGCGGCGACATTTTAAAATTCGGGTCATAAGTGGGGTTGTCTTCGTCCGTTAACGTGAAATGGTGCGGTGCCGCTTCAGCCGTGACTTCTTGCCCCGATTCTTGCGCGGCACGGATTAATTCCACGCCCCTCGCTGTGCTTACATGGCATATATGAAGCTTCGTGTCCGTTTCTTTCGCAAGAGCGATATCGCGCGCAATTATTTCTTCTTCCGGTTCGCAGTGTGCCAGAACAGGCAAGTCAAGCTCTTTTGCAAGCTTCATCGCGGCAACAAAAATTGCGGGTTCTTTAACGGTTTTTCCGTCGTCGCTTACTGCGCAAACTCCCGCTTGTTTCATTTTTTTCATTTCAGATAGCTCTTCGCCCAAAAGCCCTTTTGTAATGCTTCCGATTGGCACTACACGAACCGTACCGTCTTTTTTCGCCGTCTCATTGATATATTCAACTCTTTCCGCGCTGTCGGTAACGGGCGAAGTATTCGGCATACAACACACCGTTGTAAATCCGCCCGCGGCAGCGGCGCGCGTGCCTGTTTTTACTGTCTCTTTGTGCAACTCCCCGGGATCGCGCAAATGAACATGTATATCAATCAAGCCGGGCGTAACCCAAAACCCCGACGCGTCGATTATTTTTTTCGCGTTATCGTTGCATGACGAAGTTACGGAAATAATTTTCCCATTCTCGATTAAAACATCCATTAGCGCGTCAATTCCGTTTGCGGGGTCAATTACGCGCCCGTTTTTTATTAAAGTTTTCATATAATTATTCTAGCACCACGAACCTTTAATTGCAATTCGATGTCTGCATTGCTATAATTCAAAAAATTTTTTAGTTTGGGGGAGTTTTATGTTTTGCACACATTGCGGTCTCGAATTTGATATAGAAGCGGCGGCATTTTGTCCGGAATGCGGAAATAAATTTGACGAAGAACCGGAAATGGAACCCGTTAAACCGAAAGGAAATAAAAAATCAAAAATGTATGCGGTAATCGGAGGCGGCGGTTTGCTTGCAATAATTATCGCCGTGATTGCGTTAATTGCACTTATCCCGCACAACCCGCCATATGAAGTCATTGAACCGGGCGAATATGAATGGATTGCATACTGGCACGACGGTCACTTTATGATTATGGATAGCAGAGGACGCTGGAGCATTCAAGATTCCCGCGGGAATGAGATTGTTCCGTTCGGCAAATATGAAAACGCCCAAGACTTTACCGACGACTACATTCTCGCACATGACAACGGGATATACATCGTTTTGGACAAGAGCGGTAGCGAAGTTGCTACGTTTGATAAATTCGATTCGATGGAATTCGTTTCGCCCACAAGATTTATTGTAAGGCAGGGCAGTCGTCACGGCGTTGTAGACCGACGCGGCAATGAAATTATTGCGCCGGGAAGATATACGCGCATACAATCACCGGACAGTGGAACATGGTATGTAGTAAATGACGGCAACCGCGTAGGGCTATTGGACAGCCGCGGCAGAGAGATTGTTTCGCCCGGCATATTTGATGATTTCATACAAGCCCCAAATAACAGGTTTGTTGCAACACTTGGCGACCGGGACAATATGCGCGCTGCCGTTTTAGACAATCGCGGGCGCGAAATTATTTCCCTCGGCACATATAATGAAATCGTGCCTGTTGAAAACAGTAATTTCTTTATCGCAAGAGACGGCGAAACTTGGGGCGTAATCGACCACCGTGATAACACGGTCATTCGTTTTGACAGACACGAAATCCTTGAGGCGGGCAACACGGGATTTATTATAACGGACAGCAGAGGGCGCAGAAGTGTTTTGAATAGCAGCGGCAACGAACTTATTCCGCCCGAAAGGTTTGATGTAATATTGTACGAAGGCGGCGGGCTTTTTAAAGTGCATCACGATGGAGACTCGGGCATTGTTAATTATCGCTGCGAAGAAATTGTACCGGTCGGAAGATATGATTCGGTTGAATACGCCGGCAACAACAGATTCATTATTGCAATGGGCGATTCGTGGGATTTAAGCGTGGGCGTTATAGACCATCGCGGCGAAATGATTATTCCTTTAGACAGATACGATGAAATCGTACTCTTTCCCTTTTTCTTTGGGGATAACGGCTTTTTAATCAGAAACGACAATCGTGTAGGGTTTCTTGGCCTTAACGGGCAAGAAATAATCCCTATGGGCAGATATGACCAAATTCACGGTGTTTATAATAATTTGGCAATTGTAACGAAAGATGGCAACATCGGCGTAATTAATGCGAGACGGATATAATAGTATGTATAAAACAAGGCGGGGAAGCCCCGCCTTGCGTCGTTATTTACCTGTTGCTGTATAAATTTACTGTTGAATTCCGCCTTGGCTACTGCCACCTCCGCCGGAACTTCTAATGCCACAGAAAATTTAATTTCTTGATTTCTTCGCGCAAACCTATATAATATTCTCTTGTACATAAACAATTTGGGCAGCGGAGGGGAAAAATGAATGCATTGAAAAAAATAATATGCATCGTGTTTTTATTCCTAATTTTTTCCGGTTGTCAAGATTTCCAAAATTTTCACGAACATCATGATGCGGCGGCATTTACATGGTTTCAGGATATTCCCGGTGTAACGGCTGAAGAAATTCAAGCAATAGAGGCCTTACGGGAAGAATATGATTATTTTGTTTACAGTGTTTTGCCGTCTACGGTTGCGTTTTATGACAGCAATGGCGAGATAAGAGGTTGGTCGGCACTTTTTTGCGAGTGGATGACCCAACTGTTTGATATTCCATTTGTACCTACCTTTGTTGCATGGGAAGATTTCTTGACAACGCTTGAAAGTTTTGAGGCAGACTTCACCGGCGCAATGACCGCCACGGAGGAACGCCGTCAAACGTACCTTATGACAGACGCTATTTCAAGGAGTGTTGTCCAGTATTTTAGGCTACCGAACAGGGTTTCGCTGGATGATATAAAAAAGACACGCCTGCCGAGGTATGCGTTTATTGAAGGAACAAATACGATAAATCAAGTTAGTGAAAGTCTTGCACCGGATTCATTCGTACTTGTAACAGTGCGAAATTTTGAAGAAGCTTACGACGCACTTGTAAGCGGCAGCGCAGACGCGTTTTTTAATAATGCTACGGCGGCGGCGTCTTTTGACGCATATGGCACTGTTGTCTCAAGGGATTTTTTTCCGTTAATATACAGCCCTGTTTCGCTATCAACGCAAAACCCCTCGCTTGAACCAATTATCAGCGTTGTACAAAAGGCGTTGGATAACGGCGCGCTTCGCCATTTTAACGAACAGTACAATCAAGGACACCAGGAATATCTCAGAACAATGCTAAATAATCAATTTACCGAAGAAGAGCGTGAATTTATTCGCAGTAATCCTTTCGTGCCGATTCTTGCGCGGCGGAATAATTATCCATTCAGCTTTTACAATAATCATGAAAAAGAATGGCAAGGGATTGCTTTTGATATTTTGGACGAAATAGAGTCGCTGACCGGTTTGACGTTCAGAGTGGCACATCATCCGGATACGGCGTTTTCTGTTTTACACGACAGGCTTGTGAGAGGCGAAGCTCCACTTATTACCGAACTTACTTATATGCCGGGCGATGAAGCATATTTTATATGGTCAAGCGTTCCGTTTGCCGCAGACCGCTACACACTTATTTCACGCATGGAATTTCCCAATATAAGTGTACACGATATAGAATATTTAAGAGTAGGCATAGTTGAAAATACCGCAAATGAAATACTGTTTCGCAAATGGTTTCCCAAACATGAAAAGATTATAACATTTGAAAATAATTTGGATAAATTCAACGCCTTGTCGCGGGGCGAGATTGATGTAGCGGCGGCAAACCAAAGCCAGCTCCTGTTAATGACACATTATCATGAACAAGTAGGCTACAAGCTGAACCTTGTTTTAAATTACGACCTAATACCCACGTTTGGGTTCAACAAAAATGCAACGGAGCTTCATTCTATTTTCGAGAAAGCACTTTTTCTTATAGACATAGAACCCATATCCGAACGTTGGCTACTGCGGGTTTTCGATTATCGAACCAGAATATCGGAAGCTCAAAGGCCGTGGATTTTAGGTGCGGCAGCGTTGCTTTTTTGTGTGCTTGTTCTTTTATTAGTTATGCTTATCATAAGCCGCATTACCAATAAAAGAGCAAAACGGCTTGTTGAAGAACGCACGAGCAAGCTGGAAGCGCAGACATCTTTGCTTACTACGCTGATTGACCACATTCCCGCGTGTGTTTTCACAAAGGATTTGAAATCAAATTATACGATGTGCAATAAATATATGCTGGAATACTTTGGGATTACCGAAAGTGACATTCTGGAAAAAGATGATTATGAAGCACTCGGAATACCTTCTTATTTAACCGAACGGTTCAAAGAGGTAGACCGTACCGTAATCAGAGAACGCCAAATTTCTATTGTTGAAAGCCTTGTGCCGTCTATGAGGGGAACAGATAATTATTATCAAGTTTCGCGTGTACCATTAATTCAAAACGGAGAAGCGGTCGGAATTTTGGGAATAGTTATCGACACAACGGCACGAAAAGATTGGGAACTTGCAAAAGAAGCGGAATATGAATACGCAACTAAATTAAGTGCATCACTGGCGAAAATAACAAATCATCCGATTGTTTTTGCAGATAAGTTTTTAGCCGCTGTAAAAGTTATTCTAAAAGAAGGATGCCTTGCGTTAGGAATTCATCATGTTGTGCTGTGGCAAATTTCGGACGACAGAATGGCTCTTAAAAACATTGCACGATATAACATTCACACAGAAGACTATGCCACGGTAGAGGATTATAGTTTGCATGACCACCCGATTTTTTTGCATAAACTTACAACATCGAGACTGCTTGTAATGAACAGCATAGAAGATATTTTACGTCACTCCGAAGTAAACGAGGAATATCACGCAGAATTATGCGCGCTTCTTGAAGCTCCGATACGAATTGAGGGTGAATTGTACGGACTGCTCGGCTTTGAGCAGGAAGCATGCGAAAGATATCCAAAAGGCCGGGAGTGGACGCTGGAAGAGCGTCATTATGCGTCGTCGCTGGCGGATTTGACAGCGATTGTAATTTCCAATTCCGAGCGGCGCAATGCGTTAAACGATGCGGAAGCCGCAAACCGTTCAAAGTCTGAATTCCTTGCAAATATGAGCCACGAAATCCGCACGCCAATGAATAGCATCGTAGGTTTTTCCGAACTTGCTATGTACGATGATATTTCACCGCGCACACGAGATTATCTAAGCAAAATTTGTGAAAACTCCGAGTGGCTGCTTCAAATCATCAACGACATATTGGATATTTCAAAAATTGAATCGGGTAAAATGAAACTTGAAGAAATTCCGTTTGATTTACAGCAACTCTTAAATAGTTGCCGCACAATGATTATGCCTAAGGTAATCGACAAAAATCTTACGCTGCATTTTTATGCCGAACCGTCTGTGGGAAGAATGCCTGTCGGCGACCCGACACGATTGCGTCAGGTATTTGTAAATCTTTTATCCAATGCCGTGAAATTTACAAACTCGGGAATAATCAAGCTGATTGCCGTTATAAGAAAACAAACAGAAAAAACAGTTACAATGCAGTTTGAAATAAAAGACAGCGGAATCGGCATGACCGGCGAGCAAATAAAGAGAATTTTTGACCCGTTTATACAAGCGGAAAGCGGCACAACGCGCAAATACGGCGGCACGGGGTTGGGGCTGTCCATCACGAAAAATATAATTGAATCTATGGGTGGAAATCTTGTGGTCGAAAGTATACCCGGCATCGGAAGCAAGTTCAGTTTCGAGCTGACATTTAATACAATCGACACAAACAAGGCGGAAGTACGCAGCAATAAAGCTGTGTTCAGCGAATTGGAGAAGCCTGCGTTCGAGGGTGAAATTCTTTTATGTGAAGACAACGCAATGAATCAGCAGGTAATCTGTGAACATCTTGGCAGAGTCGGGCTTAAACCCGTTATTGCCGAAAACGGTAAAATCGGCTTGACGATGGTAGAAAACCGCATAAACAAAGGCGAGAAACCCTTCGATTTAATTTTTATGGATATTCATATGCCGGTTATGGACGGCTTGGAAGCCGCTGATAAAATATTGAAACTAAAAACAGGCTCGCCTATTGTCGCGCTTACCGCGAACATCATGGCACATGACAGAGAGCTTTATAAAGCGACAGGTATGACGGATTTTCTTGGCAAGCCGTTTACGTCGCAAGAGTTGTGGCATTGCCTGATGAAATATTTTGAACCTGTGAAATGGCAGAATCAAAACGAAAACCAAAGCGCGAAAGAAGAAAACGAGCTTCGCGGTAAATTAATCAAGAGCTTTATCAAAAACAATAAAAATAAAGCCGCGGAAATTTCCGAAGCAATAAAAGCGAGTGACATAAAACTTGCACACCGTTTGGCGCACACACTTCGGGGAAATGCCGCGCAGCTAAACAAAACGATTTTACAGAAAGCCGCCGAAAAATTAGAGCGCGACCTCAAAGCCGGAAATGTGATTATAACGCCGGCGCAGCTTGAAGCACTTGAAATTGAATTAAACGCGGTAATCATGGAACTTACCCAACATGCAACAAAATTTGATTCATTCGATTTTGAACCGATAAGGAAGCATTAACGGCATTACAAATACTCCAAAACCGGGACGTGAGCTTATGAAAAAAGTAAGCACCAAGCTTTTTTTGATATCGTTGACAAGCATTGTTTTGGCGGCACTTATTATTTTGGTGCCTACATTTTTTAGCATATCAAGAATTATCGACGAGTTGGCGCGTGATGATATGCAATCGTCCATGAACACCGTTGAGGCACTTGTAGAAAACCGTCTGCAAAGCACTTTAAGCGCGGCGGTTACGATTTCGCAAAAACATGATATAATAGCCGCGTTATCTGCGGAAGACGGCTTGCTTTTGGTTAACGCATTAACGCGCCTTTACGAAGATGTACTTATTTTTTTAGACCCTGATTTTATTACCGTCACAGATTCAAACGGAATCGTTCTGACCCGCTTGCATGATTCGCAAGCGGGCGATTGTATTGCGCACCGCCGCGGAATTTCCCGTGCAATCCGGCGTTTGTATACATCAGATATCGAACCCGACGGTGAATCTGAGTTGGGTATTGTTTCAACCGTTCCGATTATCGAAAATGACATATTGCTGGGCACTGTCTCCGTTGGTTTTGACATGGGGACTACTAGTTTTGTGGATTATCTCAGCTTTCTAACCAACGCGGAAGTTACGGTTTTTGCTTACGATACTTCGATTATGACTACTATTGTGTCGCAAACAACAGGCGAAAGGATGATTAGAGTTCCGCTTGCGTCGCATATCGCGGAAGTTGTTTTGTATCAGCGCGAAATTTTTACAATGGAAACGGAAATAGCACCACGTCCGGGCGAATTATTTTTTGCGCATTACAAACCGTTTTTGGACGAAACGGGCGAAGTACTCGGGGTTATTTTCACGGGGCAAAACCTTACCGCCGTGCGCAATATCGAACGCAGGACAATTAACACAGCCATAGGTTTTACCGTACTGATGGTTGTGATTGTATACGTGGTATTTAAGCGCGTTAACGCATCTTTGGTTTTAAATCAGCATCAATTTTTGGAGAAAGAACATGAGTTGAAAATGAAGCTTCTTGAACAGGAAATGCTAGAGCGTATCCGAACTATGTTCGATGCCGCACCTGTTTTGATTGAGTATTGGGATGAAAATTTCAAGGCGTTGGATTGCAACCAAACCACTTTAGAATTCTACGAATTTTCCGATAAGAAGGAATATATATCGCATTTCGGCAGATATTTAACGTGTTCGTCTCTTGAGCAGTGGAATACTGAATTACAGAAGATTTTTGAAGATGGTCACGGAAAGTTTGAATTTGATGACGTAAACGGAAAAGGCGAAACAGTGCGTCTTGAAGTAGAAGGCGTATGCTTACAGGACGGCGAAGATTCAATTGTTGTAACTTACAGCAAAGATATTACGCAGTTAACGGAAGCGAAAGAACAAAGCAAAAACGCTTTGGAGCAAGCAATTTTGGCGAATCATACGAAAAATATGTTCCTGGCTAACATGAGCCACGAACTTCGCACGCCGCTGAACAGCATAGTCGGGTTTTCCGAACTCGCACTGGACGATGAAATTTCACCCAAGACAAAAGAATATTTGGATTTGATTCAAGATAATTCAGCGTTGCTTTTGCAAATCATCAGCGACCTATTGGACATTTCCAAATTAGGTTCGGGGGAAATAGAACTTGAAAGTATTCCATTTGACTTACAAATCTTGTTATCCTCGTGCATGGCAGAAATTTCTGTTAACACCCACGAAAAAGGGCTTGTATCTGAATTACACGAGGAAAAATTACAATGTATGCTGCTTGGAGACCCGACAATGCTGCGACAGGTTATTATGAATCTTTTATCCAACGCCGTGAAATTTACGGAAGAAGGAATAATTTCGCTTCATGCTGCTGTGAAAAATGTTGACGAGGAAACTGTAAAAATTTATTTCGAGGTAAAAGATACCGGAATCGGCATGACTCCGGAGCAAATGAAAATAATTTTTGACCCGTTCGTGCAAGTGGAAACAGGAATGACACGAAAATTCGGCGGCACGGGGCTGGGGCTTGCCATTACGAAAAATACGATTGAGTCGATGGGCGGAGAGCTTTTAGTTGAAAGCACACCCGGAGCCGGCAGCAGTTTCAAATTCGAGCTAACGTTTAATACGTTTAAAACAGACGAATCACTTGAACCCGAATCGGTTTTTGAATCAATACGAAAACCTCAGTTTGAAGGCGAAATTTTAATCTGCGAGGACAGCGTGATGAATCAGCAAGTTATTTGCGAACATCTTTCGCGAATCGGGCTGAAATATATTGTTGCCGAAAACGGAAAAATCGGCGTTGAAGCAGTCGAAGAACGAATCGGCAAAAAGCAATTCGATTTAATTTTCATGGACATACACATGCCCGTGATGGACGGCATTGAAGCGTCGCAGAAAATTTTCGCATTAAACTTGAATATTCCCATAGTCGCGCTGACAGCAAACATCATGCCGCACGACATCGAATTTTACAAAGACAAGGGAATAAACGATTATCTAGGCAAGCCTTTCCTGTCTAATGAGTTATGGAATTGTCTTTTAAAATATTTCGAGCCGGTTGCTTGGCACACCGAAAACAACGAACACGCGGCAGATAGCCAACTACGTCAAAAACTCGAGCGATATTTTGTTATAAATAATCAAAATAAAATCAGCGAGATTATTCAAGCCATCAACGACAATGATTTTACGCTTGCACACAGGCTTGCACACACTTTGAAAAGTAACGCGGGGCAGATTAGCAGAATAGGTTTGGCGGCGGCGGCTGAAGCAGTAGAGCGCAATCTCTCGAAAAATATTTTAACAGACGGAGACATTTCCAAACTTAGCGGCGAATTAAAATTAGTTTTAGGGGAGCTGGCGCACTTAGAGACCGTAGAAAATGTAAAAGTAAAACATTCGGACACAAAAGCGATGCTCGCACTATATGAAAAGTTAAAACCCCTACTGGAAGACAGAGACTCTGAATCTTTGGCTCTTGTGGACGAACTGCGCAGTTTCCCGAATACGGAAGCACTTGTTGCTCAAATCGAAAGTTTTAATTTCGATAAAGCATTGGCAACTCTTGAGAGGGTTTTTTCGTAATGCGAATAAAAAAAAGGCAGTTACCGGGTACCCCTCCATGACCATGAATTATTCTACGACGCAATACAAGCCGCACAGGATGCCCTTGCCGGCTCTATTTACTTTTATGAAAAATAAGTATTGACATGTTACACGCAATGAAATATTATGTATTTGCAACATCCAAACAGACGTTTTATGCCATGAACGGGTTTTGCCAACTTCGGAAGGGGTCTCGCGCCCTGAAACGAACCGCACCGATTCCGCTCTAACCTGTATTATGTTGCAACTGCATTACCCGCCGCACCGCACATATAAGGGGGTAGCGCACCGGGCTCCGGTACCGGCTCGGCGTCGCTACCCACGCATGCACCTTTAATGCGCGTTGCGGCAACCCGCCGAGGGCACGTGACCTCGGCTTTACTTAAAAAACTAAATAAACCGAAAAAGAAAAGACTTCTTGCAAAATAGCCCATTAGTGTTATTTCGCTTAGGAGGATATTAATGCGAACCCAAAAAATATCTAAATTTTGCGGTTGTTCTTTGCGTCTTTACGCAGAAAAGAGCCGCTTTTTACATAAAAGTCTAAAAAAATACGGTATGGGGGAGAATTTCAAGCCGCATCATGGTAGAATAACCCTAACGTCAGTAATCAGCAGAGGAGTGTTCTTTAAATGGAGATATTTAGCAACTTATCAATATCCGATTACATTGCAATTATTGGAATCATCGTAGGTGTTATTGGCATAATAGTGGGTATTATCGGCGTTAAGTGTTTGACTGTTGCCAATAAGATAAAAAATATTGCCAATGAAGATGAAAACTCAACAATTCAACAAGCCCAAGTAATGCCGGTTAATCGCGGGTTGAACTCTGCGGATGCTGTTGACCTTGCTCCTAAAACTAAAAAAACTGAAATAGAAAAAAGACCCTTAATAACAAATAAAGAACTTAGCGAAATGATGCAGGATGCACTTGAGTCTTTACCTGTTGAAATAGAAGCATCAAAATATTTAGCTTTATCCGAGGAAGAAAAAAAATCAGTGTTTTACATTATTATTCCCGACAAATAGGGTAGTACTTTGAAATCAAAATAATTAAATGCATTAGTTCAGAGGGCTGTATGTCAATTACTTTGAATACGGGTCGCTCCCGTCTTTTGTACGCAATACGTAGTTTTACATTCTTGCGAATATATGGTAGGATTTTTTGCAAAAGTACAAGGAGAAAAAAATATGATGCTTACAAAAGGCAAAACCGAAATTACACCCGCCGAAGCGGGCTACAACGAAGAGCGACTGGACGCGTTGCACAAGCATTTTCAAAGACTAATTAACGAAAAGAAAATTCAATGCGGAATTTATTGTTTATCGCGTAAAGGAAAAATTTTCGCGCATGGTGCAGTAGGGCGAAAAACATTCAACGATGAAAACACTCCCGCGCAACCCGATTCCGTCCGCTATATTGCATCCGTAACAAAAGCATTTACCGCCGTCGCAATAATGAAGCTGGTGGACGACGGACTAACCCGCTTAGATGTGCCTGTCGGTGAAATTCTGCCGCAATTCAACACGCCGCCGTTAAATCAAATTAATTTATTCCACTTACTTTCGCATACATCGGGGCTTCATGCCGACCCTGGTTGTTATGAAAACAAATATCAAACGAGTTATTATGAAACGATTGACCTCGCTTATAAAAATCACGACCCAAAAAAAGACGGCGAATTTGACTGGATTGCCGCCGCGCTTGGTACAATCGGAAGCGGTATGCGCATGAACTCCGGCTTGGAATGGTCGTATTGCAGTTTCGGTTACATGATACTTGGTGCGGTGATTGAAAAATTGACCGGCATTCATGCTCATACTTATATAGAAGAAAATATTTGCAAACCCCTCGGCATGAATGACACCCGCTTTAAGATAACGCCGGAAATGGCAAAGCGTTATGTTTGCAACTTTGAAGACCAACTTGAAAAAGTGAACAATGTGCTCGCGGGCAAAGAAGAAGAGTTTTCTATTTGGGGTGATAAGATTCCGAAAACAGGCGGAGGGCTTATAAGCACCGCTTACGACATGACAATCTTCGGAAACATGGCATTGTATGGCGGAACTTTCAACGGAACACGCATAATGGGGCGCAAAACAATGGAAAAAATGACAACAGCGTTACTTCGCAATACGCCCAACTATACGTGGTTTAACAATGAGAAAGAACGTCTTTACGGGGCGGGCTTTGATATGCGGCAGGGGCTAATGTTCACACATTCGGAAGGAACATTCTTTCACGAAGGTTTTGGTTTTTGCGGTATGTATATTGACCCTAAGGAAGAACTTGTTGCGTCGTGGTACACGCCTTTTACAGATGACGGTTGGTATCCCGAAGCACTTATGAACGTTCAAAGTGTTATTTGGTCAGGACTGATTTAATGTTAAAACAAGCAACAAGGTCGGTCGCAATTATGCTCAAGTATGCAAAAACCCCGACTTTAATATCATTGTTAATGCAACTTTTACAAGCCGTACAACCGCCCCTTGGAGTTTACTTCACGGGGCGGCTTATTAATGGAATCAGCGAATATCCGATGCAATTATCCGAAGTAGTTTTATGGGCGGCGTTATTAATATTCACACTGCTATTTGCACAAAGCGCAGGGCTGGTTGAGCAGCTTAATGAGATAAATTGCCAAAAAGCATTACAACATGGTTTTATCGATGTTGTTCTGGAAAAATTCAAACGCCTTGAATATAGCTGTTTTGAGGACAAGGACACGCTTGATTCGCTTGAAAGAATGGGCTCGCAACCCCACGAACGTATATACGGTTTATTTCGTAATACCATAAAGGCGGTTAGCTGTTTGGTTTCGTTGGTGGGAACGGCTATTGTTTTTACACAGGTTACGTGGTGGTTTGCGGCAATTTATTTTGTGTTACTTGCGCCCATGCTTTGGTTTGATTATAAATTCACCGAAGCGGTACAACGTCTGTGGAATACCGAAATGCCCAACTGGCGGCGGCGAACATATCTTTCCGCGCTGATGGCGGACAAGCACGCGGTTTTTGAAATGAAAATATTCGGCGCTGTGGATTTTATTCTTCGCAAATGGAAAAAATTCGCCGACGATTTCAGACGCGAATATATGACGGCTAAATTAACATCGTCCAAGTACGGTGTTTTACGTGAAGCAGCATTGGCGGGTTGGGCTGTTTTTGTAATTGTCGCGCTTGTTTGGCAATTAACGGAAGGCGCGGTTTCGCTTGGTGTGTTCGTAGCTTGCGTTACGTCAATCGGGGCAACGCTTTCGCTTTCAAGTAATATGAGCCAACTGTTTTCGTCGGTTTCGGTGGATTGCATTGAAATGCAGCATTTTGATATTTTTATGAATCTTCCCGAAGTTACAAGCATTACAAAAAACGCAGAGTGTAAAAAATTACAATCACCAAGCTTGCGTTTTGAAAATATTCATTTTACTTATCCGAAAACCGACAAGCAGATTCTAAAAGGCGTAAGTTTTGAAATAAAACCGGGCGAGCGTGTTTCTCTTGTGGGTGAAAACGGCGCGGGGAAATCGACTATTATTAAACTATTATGCGGTTTGTATAAGCCGGACAGCGGAAATATAACCGTCAACGGCATACCAATCGGCGAATTCTCCGCCACACAATTGCGGGAAGTTTTCAGCGTAGTTTTTCAGGATTACGCAGGCTACGAACTTACCCTGCGTGAAAATATTGCTTTCGGGGACATGGAAAAATTAAAAAACGACACCGCTCTTGAAGAAGCATTGCAACGCGGATTATGGACGGAAGATATGCCGCTCGATACCAACTTGGGAAAACTCGAAGACGACGGCATAGACCTTTCCGGCGGGCAATGGCAACGGGTGGCGGTTTCGCGTTCGCTGGCAAGCAAGGGTTCTTTTGTAGTGCTTGACGAACCAACCGCCGCACTTGACCCTTTGGCTGAAAGCAAAATGTACGAAACATTTCAAAGTATTTTACAAAACAGAGGCTGTATCATGATTTCACACAGGCTTGCAAGCGCGCGATTGGCGGACAAAATTATTGTTTTAGAAAACGGAACAGTAGCACAAAGCGGAACGCATGAAAGTTTAATGTCACAAGACGGACTTTACCATGATATGTTTCATGCGCAGTCATCATGGTATACGGAGGGTGCGCTGTGAAAAAGAAATGGAACACATACCTTCGTGTATTAGGGATTTTTTTTAGGGTAGTACCCGGAACAGCTATTGTTACGCTTGTACATTACACCATACAAGGGTTGTTCCCGGCTGTTACAGCGTTGCTTCTTGCGCGTTTATTTGATGCGGCGGAAATCGGCGCGGAATCACTTTTATTTTACGGAATGATTTATCTGGCGGTATATGTAGCGGTGAGTTTTTGGAATTTCTTCGCCGGGATTGTTATGGAAACGGGCGCGGATAAAAATCAAGTGAACTACCGTTATGAAATATGTAAAAGATTCGCAAAGCTGCCACTCATAGATTTTGAAAACTCGGAACTAAAAGACAAGCATCAACGCGCGGAAACATGCCTGTATCAAGGGATGCTGCACCGTGTTACACGTAGCAGTTTTCAAATGGCAATCGTTGGGGTTATGGGAATAGTATCTGTTTCGCTGGTGCTTGCGCAGTATAGTTTGTGGTTTCTGCCATTGTGTTTATTAAGTGTCTTGCCTTATGTAATTGCCCGTTTGGTACGCGGGGAAAAATTTTATCAAACCGTTACCGCGCAAGCTAAAAAAATGCGGCGTATGCAATATTTGTGGGGCTTATTTACTGACCGCCGAACAAACAAGGAACTGCGTGTTTTCGGCGCGGACGATTATATTTTACAACAATGGCGCAACGCCCGTGATGAAACACAATCCGAAATTTGGGAACAAGCCCGAAAAGACGCAATTTCTTTTGTGTTGTGTGACGGGTTTCGTATTATCGGGTATGGTGCGTGTATTGCTCTTGCGTTGAGTCTTACACTTTCGGGAACGGTCAGTGTTGGTGTTTTCGGTGCGTGTATAGCGGCGTTTGCCGCGCTTCAAAGTCAGACAATGCATCTTTTAATCAGCGGCGGAAGCTTGCCCGCGTCTTTGGCTTTTGCAGCGGATTATTTTGAATTTGTGGATTTACCGGACGAACCTTCGTGCGGTGTTTCTTACAGCGGATTAAAAAATCGCGTTGAAATAAAAAATATAAGTTTTAAATATCCAAATGCTTCCGAGAATGCCGTGACGGATTTGACGCTAACCATATGTAAAGGTGAAAAAATTGCGGTGCTTGGGGAAAACGGCAGCGGAAAAACAACTTTAACAAAATTGTTATTGGGGTTGTTACCTGTATCCTCCGGCGAAGTTGTTTACGACGGGCTGAATGTAAACGATTTGGATAAAACGGCGTTTTATCGTACTGTTTCGGCGGTTTCGCAGAACTTTGTGCGATACACATTATCATTGCGTGAAAATATCGCCATAAGTGATATTGACCGCATGAACGATGACGCGGCAATCGAGAAGGCGTTGAACGATGCGGAACTTTCCAATTTATTAGACGAAATCGGATTGGGCGCGGAACTTGGCAATGCTTACGGCGGTTCGGATTTATCCGGTGGGCAATGGCAAAAGCTTGCAATCGCACGGGGGCTTTTTCGACCAAGCGAGTTTATTGTTTTAGATGAACCGACTTCCGCACTTGACCCGCTTATTGAAACGGAAATATTGGAAAAATTCATCGAACTTGCAAAAGACAAAACAGCGGTTATTATTTCGCACCGCGTTGGGCTGTGTAGGTTAGTGGATAAAATTGCGGTCATGAAAGATGGAAACTTAGTCGAATTCGGCTCTCATGCCGAACTTATTTCCAAAAACGGTGAATATACGCGATTATTTGAAGCACAGGAAAAGTGGTACAAGTAGTTTTGCATTCATGCGAAAATATGGTAGAATTTTTTTGATGTAAATTGTGACGGGAGAGTTTATGATGACAAAAAAGAACAGCCTGCTTATTGTTGACGATGACGCTGCGAATCTCATGGAACTGACCCATATTTTTCGTGCGGAGTATAAAGTATATGTTGTTAAAGACGGCAAAGCTGCGTTGGAAAAAGCCACAGAGTCCTTGCCCGATTTGATTTTGCTGGATGTGATAATGCCGGATATGAACGGTTTTGATGTGCTTCGGGAGTTGAAAAAGTCTGAAAAGACAAAAGATATTCCCGTTATTTTTATTACGGGTATGAATGATAATGAAAACGAAGGAGAAGGACTAAGCATTGGCGCGGTCGATTACATTCGTAAGCCTTTTAACACAACGGTTGTAAAGATTAGGGTACGCAATCAAATTGAAATTGTAAAATTGAAACGGGGAAATTTAGCTTCCAACAACTAATCCGATTAACATAAAGGAGAAAATTTAACATGAAAAAGACAACAAGCCGGTTAATAGCCGCTTTATTTGGGCTAATCATGATGTTTTCGGTGGTTTCGGCAAGCACATCGGTGCTGAATATAATAACATTGTATGCGCAGGATTTCGGCAACGTATATGATTTGGACGTTGAATTTGACGAAGATGCCTTTTTTCTCGCAACAACAAGGCTTGTAATCGAAAACTGGGAGGATAATTTTTTCTGTGCTGCCGTGTTTACGGTAAACAGCCCTTACATGACGGTTGATTCCGTACAGGTGGAAATTGACCCCAATATCGGCGCGTTGCCTGCATTTATTGACGGCAAAGCCATGCTTCCGCTTCTTGTTCTTGTTGACAAGGTAGATGGCAATGTGGATTTTGATGCCGTTCGGAAAAGAATATCTGTTGATACCAATGAGTTATCAATTGAACTGGAAATAGGTTCAACCGAAATGTATGTAAACGGAGAACAGGAATATTTGGAAGTAGCTCCATTCGTTGTGAATGACAGAACTATGGTGTGCGTCGATACTGTTGCGGGACACATGGGGTTTGAAGTGGAGTATAACCCGACTACCATGGAAATAACATTGACAAGAGAATTCCAAACAAGACGGCTTATCGCAAGAATATCCGCGCCCGTGGATTTTTCCGGTTTAAATGCAAAAGAAATTCTCGAAGGCTTAGACGACATAGTTATTTTGCAATTTGCAACCGTTAATGAAGCCCGGGAAGCACATGATACATTAGCGTTAAACGAAAATGTTGTTTGGGTAGAGCCCGATTATTTTATTCCCGCGCTTCAACTGATAAGGGAAGATATTTACGAAAACCAAGATTCCGGCATAACAACAATGAATACGGTCACTCCCCTGTCGTGGGGTGTAGACAGAATGGGCTTGAACAGATATGCCGCGTACGTGGCGGGACGTGGAAGAACCGCATCTGTTGTTGTCGCCGTTTTAGACACAGGCGTAGACGCAAGCCATTCTTTTTTGGCAGGCCGCGTTCTATCAACCGGACGGTGCTTCGTATCTTCAAATCCCAATAATCCTTACGATATAGAAGGACACGGAACACACGTAGCGGGAACCGTTGTGGACGGAACACCGGGTTTGAACAATATTAAAATTTTGCCTGTAAAAGTTTTAGGCAATAACGGTTCCAGCGTTGGTTCAAGTGTTAATAACGGCATCATATGGGCGGCAAGCAGGTCTGATGTTTTAAATTTAAGCTTGGGCGGACGGCACAACAGTCAAGCCCAGCGCGAGGCAGTTCAGTATGCCATGAATACCCACGGCACAACGGTTGTTGTAGCCGCGGGAAACAGCAACGAACACGCAAGATATTTTTCTCCCGCCTCTGTTCCGGGTGTTATAACGGTGTCGGCAACAGATAACGCAAACAGGGGTGCTTCATTCACTAATTGGGGAAATCCCCCTGTTGATATAGGCGCGCCGGGTGTAGGAATAAACAGCAGTGTTTCTTCTACTATTCAAACCAGTCCCAATGTATGGCGAAACATAGGTGCCAATCAATACAGGTCTTTTAACGGCACCTCGATGGCAGCACCTCATGTTGCGGCGGCGGCGGCAATGTATATTCTGAACAATCCGGGCATTTCCCCTGCACAGGTATTGGCACGATTCAGAAGCTATGTAAATACTCCCGCGGGTTGGAACAGCAGATACGGTACGGGAATTCTTAACATGGATTTGGCTCCCCGCAGTCAGGGCGGGTCAAGCCCCGGAACAATAAACGGAACGGTGCGGGCTTCCGCGGGCGGAGCCGGGGTTGCCAACGCAAATGTGACTTTATTTAATATTAGCACAGGGGAGAGACGAAATGCGATAACACAAGCCAACGGCTCTTATCAGTTTACCGGTGTACCGAACGGCACTTATCGTGTTGTTTTCCATATGAACGGACGTAATTCAAGGCTCTCCGGCAATATTGTATTAAATAATAACGCGCAAACAGTCAATGAAAATAATTTTTCGGCGGCTGCCACAGGAAACCCTACCCGGCGCGCCCTTATTGTGCAGATTAACGGATTGCCCGCGCAGTTGCCCGCGGGAACAAGTATTGCACTCGACGGCATACAGCTTAACCATCTTGGCGGCAGATTTTGGCATCGCGACGGAGACGGGCTTCCCGACGCAAACGGCGGTGTAGGCAGTCTTAGCATAAATATACCTAATCATACAATCACACCCGTTGTTCCGTTTACCGTGAACGCGGCAAGCTATACGCAGGGGCTGGCGCATACCATATTTACGGCAGCACCTGCCGCCCCGGTTACCGGCGGCACAATAAGCGGCACAATCCGGGCTTTATCGGGCGGAACAGGTATTGCCAATGTAAATGTGTCTTTGTTCAACATAAATACGGGCGAAAGACGAAACACAACCACACAAACCGCAGGTTCTTATTCGTTCACCGGTGTAGCAAACGGCACATATCGTATTTTTGTTCACGCATCGGGTCGCTCCCCTGTGTGGTCGGTACCCGCTGTGGTAAATAATAATTCTTTGGCGTTTAACGTGGATACCTTTGCCACTGGAAGCTCGGTTTCGGCTATATTGATGATTAACGGATTGCCGAACAACCCCGTTCCCGCCGGAACAACAGTTGTGATTGAAGGTATCGGCGGCAACCGCATCTTTACTCATTTGGGCGGTCAAATGTGGCATTATCCCGGGCGCGGGTTTAGCTTTAATGAAACTTTGGGCGGAATCGGTACTGTTCGCGTAACTTCACCGGGGCTTTCATTTACGCCCACTTCCATTGATTTAAACACGGCAAGCTACGGCGGCACCGGTCTTGCAAGTATTTCTATGACCGCGCAGTTACAAACAAATCGCGAAATAACACTGAACCGCAACGTCGGCACAGGCGGCACAGAAGTTATAATTATGCCGAATTCAAACGCCGCGCTTGCGTCAAGAATATCCCCTTCAACCCTCGTTGCGCCGTCCCGCACAGGGCATACCTTTGACGGATATTGGACTGCGGAAAACGGCGGCAACAGGGTTATAAACGCAAGCATGTCGGCGTTTGAGTCAAGCGTAACGAACTTCACAAACGTAAGCGCGCAATGGATAAATACCGTGTCGCCGGTAACGCTTCACGCGCGGTGGCTCCCGACAACAACGAATGTCACATTAAGCCGCCCGAATGCCACAACCTCCGGCACGGCAAATTTTACGGCAACGTTCAATTCCCCCTCAACCAACCCGGCAATGCTGATTATGCCATCACGAAACGGCTTCAACTTTGACGGATACTGGACGGCTGAATCCGGCGGAAGCAGGGTTATAAACACAAACGGAAACTTAGCGCAGAGTGTTTCGGGCTTCACAAACGCAAACAGTCAATGGATAAACACAAACTCGGCGGTAACGCTTCACGCGCGGTGGATAGCGATACCGGCAACCGTCACGTTAAGTCAACCGGACGCCACAACTCCCGGCACGGCAAGCTTTACGCCTACAGTCGGTTCTTCGGCAACCAACCCAACAACGTTAATCATGCCCACGCGAATCGGTTTCGTTTTTGAAGGATACTTTGTATCGGAATCCGGCGGCAGTAAAGTTATAAATGAAGACGGAACTTTCGTGCCGAATGTTGTAAATTTCACAAACGCAAACGGTCAATGGATAAATACCGCTACGGCGGTGACGCTTCACGCACGATGGGGTATAACAACAAACCGCACAATAAACCTTAATAAAAACGGCGGCACGGGCGGCACAGATTTTATAATAATGCCGGGTGCAACCGTCAGGCTCAGTGACAGAATATCCCCGACTACGGAACTGATTCCGCCGACCCGCGCAGGCTACCTCTTTGACGGATACTGGACGGCGGAAACAGGCGGCAGCAGGGTTATAGGCGAAAATATGCTTATATTTAGTTTGAACGTTCCGAATTTTACAAACTTTAGCTTTGAATGGATAAATACCTCCCCGTCGGTGATGCTTTACGCACGGTGGATACTGATAGCAGATGAAACGACCGTAACTTTAAGCAGTCCGGAAGCCACAACCCAAGGCACGGGCAGTTTTACGGCGATACGTAATTACACCGGGCAAGTAACACTAACCATGCCTGCGCGAAACGGCTTCACATTTTCCGGATATTGGACGGGCGCAACCGGCTTTGGTGTCAGAGTCATAAACGCGGACGGAACTTTTGTACCGAATGCTTCAAATTTCACAAACGCACAAGGGCAATGGATAAATATTTCTCCGGCGGTGACGCTTCACGCACGATGGATATCCAACACCACCGTAGCCTTAACCCCGAACAACACAACGGGTTCTACAACCGTACACGCACCGCTTACGGTGACGAATACTGCTCCCGGTGCAAGAATAGTCACATTGCAGGCTCCCGTAGGTAATAACTTGAATGACCGCCCCGAATTGTTTAATTCATCAAACATTCAAGTCACAACCATAAGTACCACAGGCTTTTCGTATAGCATCTTCCTTCAACCGGGCGAAGTGTGGCGCGGATTTTTAGGGACATACGGAAATGTAGTCAGGCCCGACAACAGACCCATACAAATCACCTCTGCATGGGAAGCAACGGGAACGAACCGCGTAATAATCCTAAACCCGAACGGCGGCACAGCCGGCACCGAATTTATATTAATGCCCGGTTCAAACGCTGAACTTAGGGATAGATTGCTTCCTACGGCAACTCTCGATAATCCGACCCGTGCGGGATATAACTTTACAGGCTACTGGACGACACCCACCGGCGGCAGCAGGGTTATGGCAGACAGGTTTTCTTTTACAAGAAACATTACAGGCTTAACAAACGATGAGCGTGAATGGATAAATCCGGCTTCGCAGGTGACGCTTTACGCCCAATGGGAACCGATAGCAGAAATAACGACCGTCAATTTAAGCAGCCCGAATGCCACAACCCACGGCACGCCGAGTTTTACGATAACGCGTAATACCAACGTAACCAACCCGATAACGCTGACCATGCCGACACGAACCGGCTATACCTTTAACGGATACTGGACATTTTTCGGCGGAAACGGGGGTTACAGGGTTATAAATTCCGACGGAACTCTCGGGCGAGATGTTTTTGGTTACACAGACGTAAACGGGAACTGGATACGAGCCGGTTTGTCACTTACTCTCTACGCCGGGTGGATAGAAAACACCGATGACAACAGAATATTCTTAACCCCGAATATCACAACGGGGGAAACACTTTCCTACGTTCCCATAACGGTAACGAATACGACTGATACGACAAGAGCAGTTACAATGCAGGCTCACGAAGGGCTTACCGGCACTGACGACCCTGTCTTGTATAATTCATCGAATGTACGCATCGCGTTTCAAAATCTCGGTCATGGATTTTCGCATACAATCACGCTTTTGGCGGGAGAATCATGGAACGGATTTTTAGGAACAAACGGAAATACAACAAGACCTGCCAACAGACCAATAATTATTACCGCCGTTTGGGGTACAACCGCGAATCGCATAATAAACTTGAACCGCAACGGCGGCACAGGCGGCACGGAAATTATAACGATGCCGGATTCAAACGCCGTACTTGCGGAAAGATTATCCCCGACGGAGGCTCTTGTCGCGCCGACCCGCGCAGGGTACACCTTTGACGGATACTGGACGGCGGAAACCGACGGTAGCAGAGTTATAAACTCAAACATGATTTTATTTGCGGAAAACGTTGCCGGTTTCACAGACGATGATTGGCAATGGACACGTACGACTACACCCACTACCCTTTTCGCCCGATGGATACCAAACTCCGTTAATATAAACTTGGAATTCAATGGCGGCACAGGCGGCACGGAAGCCATAACAATGCCGGATACAAACGCCACGCTTGCGGGAAGATTGTACCCGGCGGCACTAATCGCACCATACCGCACAGGGTACACCTTTGACGGATACTGGACGGCGGAAACCGGCGGCAGCAGAGTTATAAGCTCAAACATGACGACGTTTGAGACGAACGTAACAAACTTCACAAACGCAAGCGCGCAATGGACGCGTACAATTACACCTACTGTACTTTTCGCCCGATGGATACCCGACACCGCTTCAGCGGTAATATCCGTAAGCAATGCGGAAGCCGCAATCGGTGAAATTGCCGAGGTTGATATATGGTTGCGCAACAGCCCGGGCATTGCGGGAACAAGGCTGAATGTGGAATATAATCCCGATTATCTGCGGCTGTGTTCGTCCACGCCTTTTAAAGCAGGAAATATACTAACCGCTTTTTCCCATTCGGAAAATATTAACACTATTCCTCTAAGGCTCAATTTTGAAAGTGCGACACTGGCTAATTTTTACGGTGACGGGACACTTATAACATTGCGGTTTGAAATTTTGCCGGGGGCTTTGGGTTCGGTTCCCGTAATGGTAAGCGTTATCGAAGCTTTCAATTTTCTTGGAGAAAGTGTAAACCTCGAAGTTTCCAACGGCAGTGTGGATATTACGTCCGAAACAATTTTATTTGGAGATGTTGACGGAAACGGGGTTGTAAATATGGCCGATGTGTTTTTGCTGAGGCGATATTTGGCAGGGCACAACATTCCCGTAAATGAAGGACTCCCCTTAATTCCGCCCACAGAAAATAATATTTTCACCGCCAACTTACAAGCCGCGGATGTCGCCGCTCCTTTCGGCGTACCGAACAATGTGAATTTAGCAGATGTTTTTCTGTTGCGGCGATATCTTGCGGGGCATAATGTAAAACTTGGGAATTCGGAAATAATGCCGGTCATCACCATGAGCGACGATGAGGTTTCTCTCGAAGTGCGGGTGTCAAAAGAATCGGCTTCTCCGGGCGAATATGTAGATGTAGATGTATATCTCAATGCCAATCCCGGGTTGGTAATTGCGCAATTTACGCTGGGTTTCGACCCACGGCTTGAAGTTGTTCAAATGCCTGAGGTTGTTCTCCCCGGTTTTTCACTAACCCCTCCGGTATCGCCCTTTCCGAATCCGTTGCCCCTCGGCTTCGACTCTCATACATTTGCAGATGTAACCGCTACGGGAACATTGGTGACAACCCGTTTCAGAGTTCGTGAAGATGCCGAACCCGGCGAACTGAATTTCACGCTGGGCTTTACGGACGGGCGGAATATCATAATGAATTTTGCGGGAACAACTTTTGCGCCTTCGCTGACAAACGCTCAAATAAAAATCACAGAAGCCCCTCCTGCCGCCATTGTTTCAATTACGCCAACTGCCGCCACCGTAAACGATTTTATGAATATAACGTCTGCCGGATTTAATCGTAACGCCGTTTTCAATGTGGAAGGCACAAATCTGTCCGGCATAACAGCCGCAAGCTTTAACGTAAACAGCGGTTTACCCGCATGGGTTTCCGCAGGGACGATTACGCTGTCCGACGTAACCGCAACAGATGCAACTTTAATCGTGCCTTTGACCGTAGCCGAAAACATCGCAGAAGCAAGAGGGCCTGTGAATTTTATAATCAGTAATACAATCTCCGCCGCCGTGAACGGCGAACTGCCGATAAATCAAGTGGGTGCAATAGCGCGCATTATCACAAATGCCAATATAATTTTACCCGTGCCGGTTATAAACGAAACCCCTGTGACTGTTATTTCAGACCCCGGCGGGCAATGGGACACGCTTGTTTTGTGGAGTCCCACATTTATCGCTGTTTTCGAGCCGGAAACCATATACACGGCAATTATCAATGTAGCACCAAGAGAAGGCTTCACTTTAAACGGTATTCCCGTAAATTTCTTCACAGTAAACGGTGTTACGCCAACTGTCGGCAATTCTGTCGGCAGAGGGGAATTTTCACATCAGTTTTCACCTACCGGCAAACAAAACATTCCAAACACAATCACCATATTAAATGGCGGAGACGGCGCGAGAGCTTTTCCGAACCCGGCATATTCAGGTCAAAACGTCGTTTTATACGCCGGAACACCCCCGGAGGGCAATTGGTTTGTACGCTGGGCTTCTGACTCGCCGGGTGTAGTTATCCTCAACCCGATGCAAGAAAGCGAAGCATCTTTTATAATGCCCAACAATCCCGTAACCATAACGGCAACGTGGACAGACTGCCTCGCAACCATGCTTGCGGCTCTTATTGAATACGCGGAAGAGCTTCTTAGGAATACCCACCAATCCTCAGACGGCAGTGGCGTGCCTAAAACCGAACTTTGGACAGACTCACACGCACGCAAAGCTCTTCAAGACGCAATTAACGAGGCACAACATATATTGTCAGAGTTAAAGGTTGAATAATGCACACTTGCATAAATTTGAATTTTTTTTTAAAATGTAATTTAATTGAAAAAATGTATCCAAGAAAGGATTGCTCATGAATAAAAAAATTAAGAAGGTATTATGTGCGAACAGAGGCGAGATTGCCATTCGCGTTTTTAGGGCATGTAAGGATTTAGGGCTTAACACAGTTGCTATTTACGCAAAAGAAGACCAGTATAATTTATTCCGCACGAAAGCGGACGCGTCCTATGTGATTGGCGAGAACCGCACACCGCTGGGCGCGTATCTTGACATTGACGCGATTATCCGTCTTGCGAAGAAAAAAAATGTAGACGCGATTCATCCGGGTTACGGATTTCTTTCCGAGAACGCGAATTTTGCGCGTGCCTGCGAAGAAAACGGGATTATTTTTATCGGGCCGTCATCGAAAGTGCTTTTGCAAATGGGCGACAAACTTAACGCGAAAGAACTTGCGCAAAAAGTGAACGTCCCTACAATTCCCGGAACAGAAAAACCCCTCGAGGGAATCGAAGAAGCCATACAAAAAGCAAACGAATACGGTTATCCCGTTATTTTGAAAGCGGCGGCGGGCGGCGGCGGCAAAGGAATGCGTAAAGTAACAAACGACGACGAACTGAAAACTGTTTTCCCGCTTGTGCAAAGCGAAGCATTGAAATCCTTCGGCAGCGGCGATATTTTCATGGAGAAATTCCTTGTCGAGCCTAAGCATATAGAAATTCAGATTCTTGCGGACAAACACGGAAACATAGTGCATTTGTACGAACGTGATTGTTCACTCCAACGCAGATATCAGAAAGTAATTGAAATCGCGCCGTCGGTTTCTGTTAAAAAAGAAGTTCTTCAAAAAATCTATGACGACGCGGTGAAAATCTCCAAAGCCGTAGATTATGTAAGCGCGGGAACAGTTGAATTCCTTGTAGATAACACCGGCGCGCATTATTTCATCGAAATGAACCCGCGCATACAGGTAGAGCATACAATTACCGAATTTATCACGGGCGTTGACATTGTGCAGGCACAGATTCTTATAGCAGAAGGCGTAAAACTTTCCGACCCGCTAATTGATATTCCTTCGCAGGAATCAATACGTGTAAATGGTATCGCAATTCAAAGCCGCGTCACCACCGAAGACCCCGGCAATAATTTTTCACCCGATATCGGAAAAATTAACGTGTACCGTTCAAGCGGCGGGCATGGCGTGCGCCTTGACGCGGGCAACTGTTTTACAGGCGCGGAAATTTTGCCGTACTACGACAGCTTGCTTGTAAAAGTTTGTACATTCGGGCGGTCCTTTGATTCCGCAATACGCCGCGCCCGCCGCACTCTTGGCGAAATGTGTATTCAAGGAGTAAAAACAAACATTCAATTTTTGAACAATATCCTTGACCATCCGAAATTCCAAGCCGGCGAATGTAACACGACATTCATTGACGATACGCCGTCTCTTTACGAATTGCCGGCATCGCGCGACCGCGACACAAAAATTCTTTCATATATAAGCGACCTTGCCGTAAACGGAAATCAAACCGGCCCACGTACACTCGAACAGGCACCCGTGCCTGAAATTCGCTACGAGGACGGCTTCACGGTAAAAGACGGCTTAAAGCAACTTCTTGACGATAAAGGCCCGGATGCGGTGAAAAAATTCTGCCTTGAGAGTAAAAGGTTATTGCTCTCCGACACAACCTTGCGCGACGGACATCAAAGTTTGCTTGCAACACGCGTTCGCACAAAAGACATGGCTGCAATCGCGGAATATATGTCGCACGTTATGCACGATGCGTTCGCACTGGAAATGTGGGGCGGCGCGACTTTCGACGTGGCGTATCGTTTCCTTAATGAGTCTCCGTGGGAACGTCTTCGTATTCTGCGCGGAAAAGTGCCGAACATTCTGTTCCAAATGCTTCTTCGCGGCGCGAACGCGGTGGGCTACACAAGTTACCCCGATAACTTGATTCGTCAATTCATAAAAGAAGCCGCCGACGCGGGTATTGATGTTTTCCGCGTTTTCGACTCGCTAAACTGGATGCCGAACATGGAACTTTCCATCGAGGAAGTTCTCAAAAACAATAAAATCTGCGAGGGTTATATTTGCTACACCGGTGATATTTCCGACCCGTCGCGTGATAAATATAATTTGAATTACTATGTAAACATGGCGAAAGAACTGGAAAAACGCGGCGTTCATATTCTTGGAATAAAAGATATGTCGGGATTGTTGAAGCCATACGCGGCGGAAAAACTTGTGTCTACGCTGAAAAACGAAGTCGGCTTGCCTATTCATTTACACACGCACGACACCAGCGGAAACGGCGTTGCCACACTCCTAAAAGCGGCGGAAGCGGGCGTTGACATTGTAGACGTTGCGATTTCCTCGATGTCCTCGCTTACAAGCCAGCCGTCTATGAATGCAATCGTGACCGCGTTTGAGAGTCACGAACGCGACACGGGCATGGACGACACACTTCTTGTGCCAATTGCAGAATACTGGGAGCAGGCACGGAAATTCTACGCGCCTTATGAAGAAGGTCTTACCTCTCCCACAACGGATATTTATCGCTACGAAATGCCGGGCGGTCAGTACACCAATTTACGCGCACAAGTTGAAAGCGTTGGTCTTGGCGCGAACTGGAAAGACGTAAAAGAAAATTACAAAAAAGTTAACGATATGCTCGGCGATATCGTAAAAGTTACGCCGTCGTCCAAAATGGTTGGCGACTTCGCAATTTTCATGACGCAAAACAATCTCACTCCCGAAAACATCGTAGAAAAGGCGAAAAATCTTGCGTTCCCGGATTCCATTGTAAGTTATTTTTCGGGAATGATGGGGCAGCCGGAGGGCGGTTTCCCGAAAGATATACAAGAAATCGTTCTTAAAGGAAAACCCGCGATTACCTGCCGCCCCGGCGAACATCTTACACCTGTAAACTTTGAAGATGTCAAAAAAGAAATGGAAGATTTTTGCCCGGAACCGACTATGCAAGATGTTGTTGCGTATTGCTTGTATCCCAAGGTGATTAAAGATTTTTACGCGCACCGCAAAGAAAATTCCGACCTCTCCATTTTGGATACACCTGTTTTCTTCAGCGGTTTGCGTCCCGGAGAATTCACCGAAGTTGAAATCGAAGAAGGCAAAACTTTGTTAATCCGTCTTGTTCTTATTGGCGAGCCGGACGAAGAAAATATGCGACGCGTTGTTTTTGATTTAAACGGAAGCCGCCGCGAAATTATCGTTGAGGACAAAACACTCAGCAAACCAACTGAAAAATTACTAACACACGCCCATATTGCCAACCCCTCTGACCCCAAAGATATAGGCGCCAGCTTGCCCGGAATGGTAAGTAAAATTATGGTATCCCAAGGCACCGCTGTCAAAGAAAACGACGTAGTAGCTGTAATCGAAGCAATGAAAATGGAAACAACCATCGTAAGCAAATGCGCCGGCGTTGTCGGAAAAATTCTCGTAAAAGAAAATCAACCCGTTAAAGCCGGCGAACTTCTTATGAGAATAGAATAGTATAGAAAAAGACCTCGGGAGCAGAATTCCCGAGGTCTTTTTTATTATGCGCGTTTCATCTCTTCCGATACTTTCCCGACAATAAGCCTTATTATATCTCCTGCGTGTGGGTTTATTTTTAGTGCTGTGTGTAAATTGCGGACAAATCCTAATGTGTCGCCCGCGTCTCTGTGTTCGTAAGCTGTGCCGGCGTAGTAAAGAAAGCCGTCGCCGGCAGGCAAGGATGTTATTGATTTGTCGGAGTATACATCGGGTCTGTAAACCATTTTAAGATACTTGTGACCGTTGCACGCGGATGCTTCAAAGAATTCAATTCTGCGGTCATCAGAAGATGCTCTTTCGATATCAAATGCAGTGTTCGCTATTATATACATAAGTCTTGTTACTTTTATTGACTGTTTTTGCAAAACGGAAGTTTTGTTTCTTATGAAATTAAGAAAAGCATCGGCAGCATTGTCATTAGATTGAAATAAGGCAGACGCAATCATTGACATATCACTTACAAGCATGTTTTCGATAAAAACAGAAAAATCTTGATGCCATTTTAGGGCGTAATATATAACGTCACCATAAAAATGAGTAAATTGCTTGTTCGACCTTATGAAATAGTTTAAATACGGCGCGTACAGTACACTTGCCCCGCTTATGCGCAATTTTTGAAGATACATATAGTCATCGGTTGAATTTACTAATATTGGGTCATCCACCAAAGAGTATGCTACAAGTTGCTTTATTTCGGGAGTGGTTATGTGTTTTTCTATGGTGGCAATTGCGTTATAATAACGTTCTGTATCTGCGCCTTGCTTTAATCCGTAAGCATACAGGCGAGATATGTCATGCCAACGATTTTTTTTAGCGCATTCAGATACAAAAAGTTCAAACATTTCAAGTTCTATTTTTTTTCTATTTTCTGTATAATCTATCCATGTAAAGGCCAATACAAACTGACTGTCTAATGAGTATGCCAACACTACTGTCTTAGCATGTACTTCGCGGTTATTTAAAATTTCCCACGGCAAATTTACCCGATTGCTGATTAGCGTGTCCGGTTTTCCGTTTTTATTCCGTTCAAAATATTTTAGGGCTTCCTTTCCCGCTTTTTGTGCCTCTTTGTATTTTCCTAACAAAATAAGCGCGTTCGCATACCAATAGGACACTGCAACAACGCAAGGGTTCACTTGCTTATTATCTTTTAGGTATGCTCTTGCCGTACTTACTAAACTTTCATAATCTTGTGTGAAATTGTGATAACGCACCATTTCGGTATGAAATATATGGTAAAAAGGATCGTCCGGGTTTTTAACCGTAATTCTTATTCCTATATCAAGGAATTTTTTATGGTTATCGTAGTCTTTTGCCATTGAATAGTCATTTGTAATGAGGAGAACAATAGCCGGGTCGTTAGGGTTTTCCGCATACATTTCCAATAAGGGTTTAATGTTTCTTTTATGTTTTTCTGCTATATTTTTTTGACCCTCAATGCCTTGATTATAATAGCCGTAATGGTCTGCGGTGCTTTCCAAATGCTTTTGCGGCAAATGATAAGGTATGTGCTCATGAATTTTACCTTTATATCTTGTGTTTTTTTCCATCTTAAATAAACGAACCGGACGGCAATGGGAAAAGACGGTATCGGAATGGATATTTCTTAACACAAAGTTTGCACTCTTGTATTTTTTGTACTCTCTGCTGTTAAAAAACGATATTAAATCGGAAACATCTGTAAAAATTTCATCTGCGTCAACTTGCATATACCACTCGCCCACGGCTTTGTTCAACGTGTGGTTTCTTGCCCATGCAAAATCTCCGCGCCATTCTGCTTCAAATACGTTAGATGTAAATTCCTTGGCAATTTCAACCGTGGCATCCGTTGAACCGGTATCAAATATAATTAACTCGCTATTCACAGCATTCAAAATAGGCGTTAAGCCTTCCAAGCATTTACTCAGATACTTTTCTTCGTTTTTTACAATCATCCCGATGGAGAGAATCAATTTAGGTTGCCCCTTTTGCTTTACGATAATGCGCCGCGAGGTCTTTATCGCTGTCCATTACATGATTTAAGAGCCAACTTACAACTGTATCGTTGATTACTTTGCTTAGATGTATTGTATCGGGATGCATTTCGAGTTCGCCGAAAGCATAGCCGCCGTTGTCGAAATCTTCTTTTAATTTCACCGCAACCGCCATGAAATCCATATGCTCTTTTTTGTGAGAAACGGCATTCGGATAATCGGATTCCTCCATAAGTTTTTCTTCACGCGCAAAATGACTTACTACATATTCAGCCAAAAAATTAATTGCGGTTTCGTTTTTTTCCTTACTTCCTTTTATTGAGGATTCAAGAACATCTTCCACCAAGCTGAAAATTTGCTTGTGGTCGTTGTCCACAAGCTCGTTTCCCGTTAAAAATTCATCGTTCCATAGACTCATGACAACTCTCCTACCCTACCGACGCTCTGTTCCCTCCGCTTGGACGGCGGCGGCGTGGTTTTCTATAGATTGGCTGGCGGTTTTCGTTTGTTATGATTGTCGGGGGTTTGTTGGATTCAACGGTGTCGCGTGTGATTATGCAACGCTCGATTGTGGAATTGCTTGGGATATCGTACATAGTTTCGGTTAGCAGGTTTTCCACTATGGCGCGAAGACCGCGTGCGCCTGTTTCTCGCTCCAACGCTTTTCTTGCGATGGCGCGAAGAGCGTCTTCCTCAAATTCCAAATGAACGTGGTCAAGTTCGAGAAGATATTGATATTGCTTTGTGAGTGCGTTGCGCGGACGGCTTAAAATGGAAACAAGCGTATCCTCGTCAAGATTGTTTAACGTAACAACAACGGGAACACGCCCGATAAGCTCGGGAATAAGCCCGTAACGGTGAAGGTCACGCGGTTGAACATTTTGCAATATATCGTCTTCGATTTTTTCGGCTTTTGTTTTAACTTCCGCGCCGAAACCAATTACTTTTTTATTCATGCGTTGCTCGATTATTTTTTCAAGCCCGGCGAAAGCACCGCCACAAATGAATAAAATATTTGTTGTGTCAATTTGAAGAAAATCCTGATGCGGATGCTTGCGCCCGCCCTGCGGCGGAACGGAAGCAACCGTGCCTTCAAGAATTTTTAATAAAGCCTGCTGAACACCTTCGCCGCTGACATCCCGTGTAATCGACGGATTATCGGAACGGCGGGAAATTTTATCAAGCTCGTCGATATAAATAATTCCGCGTTCGGCACGTTCGATATCAAAATCTGCCGCTTGAATCAATTTTAACAAAATATTTTCAACGTCTTCGCCGACATATCCGGCTTCGGTCAGGCTTGTGGCATCGGCAATTGCAATTGGAACCTGTAAATAACGCGCCAAAGTTTGCGCAAGATGCGTTTTTCCAACACCCGTTGGCCCTATTAAAAGCACATTGCTTTTTTGAACCTCGATGTCAGCTTCATCGCCAAGATGCTGCATTGCAATCCGCTTATAGTGATTGTAAACCGCAACTGAAAGCGTGACTTTAGCCCGCTCCTGCCCGATTACATATTCATCAAGAAATGCTTTTATTTCTTTGGGCTTCGGCAGTTGAAACGTCTCGTCAAAATCGGGCTGGTCGTCCATGCTTTCGTCTAAAATACCACAGCACATATCAACGCATTGGTCGCAAATATAAACATTCGCGCCAGCAATAATTTTATCTACTTGGTCTTGATGCTTGCCGCAAAACGAACATCTCGCGATGCTTCGCGTATCAAATTTTGAAGGCATCTTTAGGACTCCCTTCGGGTTATTATTTTGTCGATTAAACCGAATTCAAGAGCCTCTTCGGCAGTAAGGAAATTATCACGCTCGGAAGCGTTTGTGACTACTTCAACGCTTTTTCCCGTGTTTTCTGCCAAAATCTGATTAAGTTTCTTTTTGGTTTGAATAATCCGTTCGGCGTGAATTTGGATGTCCGTTGCTTGTCCTCTTGCGCCGCCGGATGGTTGATGAATCATTACTTCCGCGTTCGGTAAAGCAAAACGCTTGCCCTTCGCGCCGCCCGCCAGTAAAAACGCGCCCATGCTTGCCGCCATTCCCACGCAAATTGTGGAAACATCGCATTTCACATGGTTCATTGTGTCATAAATTGCCATTCCCGCCGTGATTACCCCGCCCGGGCTGTTAATGTACAGCGAAATATCTTTGTCCGGGTCTTCGGATTCAAGAAATAAAAGCTGCGCTACAATTAAACTCGCGCTAACGTCTGAAACTTCGTCACCGAGAAAAATAATTCTGTCTTTCAGCAAGCGAGAATAAATATCATACGAGCGCTCTCCCCTGCTTGTTTGCTCGATTACGTACGGTACAAGATTTGCCATTTTAGAAATCCCCCTCTTCTTCATCTTCTAATGTGGTTGGTTCTTCAAAAACTTCGTCGTCAGACGCAATTGCTTTTTCCATTATTAAATCCAATGCTTTCTCGCACAAAATAGAGCGCATTAATTCTTTTTTGCGAAGTGGCGGCATCTTTTCGATGATTTCTGCCAGTTCGTCGCCTTCTTTGTTTGTTGCTTCGCTTACGCGTTTTTCAAAATCTTCTTCGGGAACGGTTAAAGCTTCTTTCACCGCCACGGCTTCAAGCACCAGCATTCCCTGTATGTCTTTTTCGGCTTGTTTGCGCCACGACGCTTTTAAAAATTCCTCGGATGTATTCGTAAAACGCATATAGCTTTCAATATCCATACCGCGCATTTGAATCGAGTGAGCGAAATCTTGGAACAAATCATCAAGTCGACCGAGATACATTTCATCGGGAACATCCATCGTTGCCGCCCCGATAAGTTTTTTCAAAACATGATTACGCCTGTTAATGTCTAAACTTGATTCTTTTTTCTCTTTGATTTTTTTCGCAAGGTCTTCGCGGAATTCTTCCAGTGTGTCAAACTCCGAAACATCTTCTGCAAAATCGTCATCAATTTCAGGAAGCTCGTTGGCTTTTACGTCCAGCACTTCCACTTCAAATGTCGCCAATTTACCCGAAAACTCCGGAGAGTGGTAGTCGTCCGGGAATGTTACTTCGACATTAATATCATCGCCCACGCTATGCCCCACAATTTGCTCCTCGAAACCGGGTATAAACTGCCCCGAACCAAGCGTTAAATCGTGGTCTTCGCCCGCGCCACCGTCAAATGCCTCGCCATCTATAAAGCCTTTGAAATTGATTGTAACAACGTCTTTTAATTCCGCAGGGCGGTTAACACTTATCAAACGCGCGTTTTTCTCCTGCTCGGCTTTCAACGCTTTTTCGATGTCTTCTTCAGTGGCTTCAATTTCACCTTTCGGATACGCAAGTCCTGTGTATTCTCCTATTTCAACCTCCGGGCGGACGTGGACAATCGCCGTGAAAACTGCGCCGTCGGTTTCACTAAACTCGCCCGGCTCGATTTCGGGTTTGTACACCGGCTCGATTTCGTGTTTTTCCAATGCTTCTTCATATAAATCGGGCAAAATATAATTCATCGCGTCGTCGTGAAAAATTTCGCGCCCGTAAAGTTGTTCAATCATTTTGCGCGGGGCTTTGCCTTTGCGAAACCCGGGAATATTAAAATACTGCTTGTTGCGTGAATACACATGGTGCAAACCCTCGCGCAAACGCTCCGCGCTTACCGTCATGGTTAGTTTGATTTTTGTTCCTTCAAGTTTTTCCATCTCGCTTGCGATTAAGCCCGCTGTTTTGCTTTTTTTAGCCGATGCCATATTTCTGCACCCTCCGTATTCATTATCTATTAATATTTTGCACAAAGATGAGTATAACACAGAGATTTCAAGTTGCAAAGAATAATTCTAAGAATAATTCTTAGAAATATGACACTCTAATCATGTCATACTTGGAAACAGGTTCATTTATTTGCAAAAAAATTTTTTGTTTGGGATGTGGGGCAGAAATTATTTCCGTACCATTCTCATCGTACATTTTTTCAACGGTCTGAATAAAATTGGAAGCCTTCGCTCGTAATATTTCTATTTTATCGCCTGTTTGAAATTTATTGCGCTGTTCAATTAAACAAAATCCCGTGTTTTTGTCGTAACTTTCTATCATCGCCAAAAAATTCTGTGTAGTTATTTGATTTTCACCGGTGTAGTCGTGGTCGAAGCCTTGAATTTTTCCGAAGAAAAATCCCTTTGTGTAACCTCTGTTTCCAATTTTCTCTAATTCATTCCGGTAATAGGGAATTTTATTTTTATAAAGAGCCGCGTTTTCATAAAAATCGTCGATTGCTTCGCGATAAATTTTTGTAACCGCCCCTACATAGTATTCCGTTTTCATTCGTCCCTCGATTTTTAAACTACTCACACCCGCGCCGATTAAATCATCAATATGTTCTACCATGCACAAATCTTTTGAATTAAAAATATAAGTGCCGCGTTCGTTTTCAAAAACAGGAAAAGCTTCGCCCGTTTTTTCTTCAACAAGTTCGTAATTAAATCTGCACGGCTGACTGCATTCGCCGCGGTTTGCGTCACGCTCATTCAAAAAATTGCTAATCAAACACCGCCCCGAATACGCCATACACATCGCGCCGTGAACAAATGCTTCAATTTCCACGCCGCTTACCTTTTCACGAATCTCACGAATCTCGCCAAGCGAAAGCTCCCGCGCCGCAACAACACGCCGTGCTCCCAAATCACGCCAAAACGCCGCCGACGCATAATTTGTAACATTCGCCTGCGTTGAAATATGTATCTCCAATTGCGGCGCAACTTTTTTAGCCAACACAAAAACTCCGGGGTCTGAAACCAATATCGCGTCCGCACCAATTTTATTCAGCCATATCAAATACTCTTCCATCCCAAAAAAATCACCATTATGCGCACAAATATTCACCGCAACATAAATCTTTTTGCGAATTGAATGCGCATACTCAACCCCGGCTTCCATCTCATCTGCTGAAAAATTCCTCGCCTTAGCGCGCATACTCATAACCTTCCCGCCAACATATACCGCGTCCGCACCATACTCAAACGCAACCTTCAATCGCTCCAAATCCCCCGCCGGTGACAAAAGTTCAATCATCTAAAATCCCCCTCAAAGTCCTTATTGTAAATCTTTAAGCCGTAAACCCTTCGCCTTGCGAGTGTGAGCCGCAGTTTTGTTTGGAGAAGTAAACGCAGTTTTCGCATTCGCCTTTTGGGGTGCGATGATGGTTTTGCAGGCTTGATAATTTTGGTTTGTGCTTTTTGCATCTTATCATGTATGTTTGTCCTTTCAAAATATTTTTTTTATTATGCCCATTTTTTTTGTGTGTTATAATGAAGTTGAGAGGAGCGTTTTATTATGCGCGATTTTTTTGGTCTTGAGGGTTCGTTTAATAAATATATGGGGTTTGTTGCGGACACATTTATTTTAAGTATGCTTTGGATATTTTTCAGTATCATCACTTTATCGATTGGCATTGGCGCGAGTACAACCGCGCTTTTTTATGTTGCAACGCGGCGGATTGCAAACAGAGAGGGTTATATAACCTCGGATTTTTGGCAGTCGTTCAAGTCGAATTTTGTGCGTGCTACAAAGGTTTGGATTGTTATTTGTATTCTTGTTGCGGTAATTATTTTAAGTATGATTTCGGGGATTTCGCTTGGAGATGAGTTGCCGCTTGGCAGTATTGTTTTGCCTGTGCAAATTGTTACGCTGACGGAAATTTTATTTGTTTCTATTTATATTTTTCCCGTGCTTGCGCGGTTTGACATGAACATTAAGGAAGCGGTTAAAACTTGTTTTTTCATGGCTAACAGGCATTTTCTTACTTCGGTTATGTGTTTGGGAATTCACGCAGGGCTTATTGTTTTTGTTTTTATGGTTCCGCAATTATTTCCGCTCATTTTTGCCATACCCGGAATTTACGGGATGTTGTCATCGGTTCTAATCATGCGGGTTTTCAAAAAATACCGTCCGGAAATGGACAAAGACCCCATTTTAGAATTGCAGGAAATTGAAAGAAAACGCGCAGAAGAAAAACGCTTGGCGGAAATTGGGAAAACTAATATAATTGA
Organism: Defluviitaleaceae bacterium; assembly: GCA_009779835.1. Taxonomy (GTDB): domain Bacteria; phylum Bacillota; class Clostridia; order Lachnospirales; family WQUN01; genus WQVC01. Next base: position 75,116 of record WRBD01000008.1, read on the forward strand.
AGAAAACTTCGAGGAATAAAAATATTTATGAATATACTATTTTGGAATACCGGGCTTAATGGGAAACGAGTAGCAAACGCAAGTGATATCAATAAATGTCTGAGGGAAATGATTGAAGAAAACAATATAGACTTGCTTGTGCTGGCTGAATATAACAGCGGAATACAAAGTCTTTGCCAACAATCAAACGCTCAGTTTTACCCTTTGTTCAACAATAGTGAATATATCAAGGCGATGATAAACCATAATTATTCAATCGAAACCTTAATAGACCAAAGCCGGTATTTGATAGCAAAAATAACCACTGTCTCATACAAGATGGTTATCGGCATGGTTCATAATGCAAGCAAACTACACTACGATGACGAAGACCAAGAATTCAGAATGCAAACTTTTCACAAAGATTTGTGTCAGTGTGAAGAAGACCACAATTGCAAAAATACCATCGTCATTGGCGATTTTAATGTAAACCCATTTGAAAAAGCTTGCGTAAGCGCAAGAAATCTACACGCTATCCCTTTTCGGGAAATAGTTACACAAAAAGTCCGAAGGAAAATCAATGACGATTATTGCCCAATGTTTTACAATCCAACATGGAAATTTATGGGCAAAAAAATGCCCCCATATACTACCTACTACTGTGACCGTAGTGGGAAGGCAATAAATTATTACTGGTACGCATTTGACCAAGTAATAGTGCGTCCACAGTTGGTTGAAGCCTTTGATGAGGAAAAATTAGCAATCATTACCACTACACGCAATCATATGTTGATAAAAGATGGGAAGCCGGATAAAATAAAGTATAGCGACCACTTGCCATTATTTTGTGTTTTAAAGGAGAAATATATATGACAGAAAATATGTGGGTTTTAGATGATGAGGGAATACCTGCTCTGCCAACCCCACCGGAAAAAATTGTAGAAGTGCAGTGTAACTTACTTGGGAAGGCTACAAATTACGAAATAAGAGCTAGAATAGATTCATATAGCGGGTCGATTACACCATATGAAATGCGTGAAGTGCTTCATGACTTTGAGGAAAGTTTTCGAGATAACAGGTTTTTTGACATTCAAGAGGACTTAGGTGAAATTGGAAGCAGTGTTTTCACTTTTGAATTTTATGTTACTTCTTCCTTCATACCAAATTATAAATACCGCATAATGTTTATGAGTTATAGTATTGGGTACTATCCTTTGCTTGTTGTGCTTGATGATGAAATTGCATCCGAAATCTCACAAAAAGATTCTGCTGGTAAGGTTTATCAAAACGCACAATGCGTCAACGAACAGCAATTTATTGAACTTCTAAGAAAGGTTATTGGCTCTAAAAAAGTACGCAAAGTTATAGCCTCGCTTAGACATATGTCGGCGAATGCCAGTTGATTATAAAAGGAGGAATAAAAATGGGCTTAAAAATCCATGAGCTTTCAAACAAAAACGGAATGAAGGTAACGGTAACAAATCTTGGCTGTGCGATTATGAAATTGGAAATCCCCGTAAAAGGCGGAGCGAAGGACGTAGTTCTCGGTTTTGAAACGGCAGAGGAATATAGAGGCAAGCATCCGTTTTTCGGTGTGGCTGTGGGGCGTTTTGCCAATAGAATAGGCGGCGGAGAATTCGAGCTTGGCGGTAAAACATACAATCTTGAAAAAAACGACGGCGGTGTAAATCATCTGCACGGCGGAAGTAATGGTTTCGATAAAAAAATATGGGATGTAGAATCCTCATCCGATGAAAAAATTGTTTTCGCATTACAAAGTCCTGACGGCGACAGCGGTTATCCGGGCGACCTAACCGTGCGTGTAACATACACATTAACCGCCGAAAATATTCTTCGCATCGACTATGAAGCCGTCACGGAAACCGAAACAATATGCAATCTGACGAACCACAGTTATTTCAACCTGTGCGGACACGATGCAAAAGATGTTTACGGGCATGAGATGCAAATTTTTTCTGATAAAATAACAGAGGTGGACGAAGAACTTATTCCGACAGGCGGTTTTGTTGACATTACGGGAACACCTTTTGATTTTAACACGGTAAAAACAATCAGCGCAGACTTGGAAGCCGCGGGCAATGTAAATAATACGGGCGGTTACGACCATAACTATGTACTTCGCGGAGAGGGCAAGGCGGCAAGCGTGTATTCGCCCGGCACGGGAATCCGTTTTACCGTGTCAACAAACAGCCCCGGAATGCAGTTTTACACAGGCAACTTCATAGACGGTACGGTTTCGGGCAAGGGAGTGACATATCAAAAACACAGCGGCTTCTGTCTTGAAACACAACTTTTCCCCGACAGCATAAACAAACCGAGTTTTCCGTCATGCGTTGTGAAAAAAGGTGTGCCTCAAAAATTTTACACAGAATTCGCGTTCGAGTGGTAACGTGTTTCTTTATGAAATAATAGAATCTTTCGCAAAAAAAAATAATATTATTGCAGGGGCTTGCCATGCCGTGCCGATTGATTCGGCTCGGTTGTCGGCAAGCCCTTTTGTGCCTTTCGTAAGCTCGGATTTGAAAAAACGAACCGACCCAACGCTCAGTTTACGCGGAGTGGAAAGTATTATTGTTATCGGGGTGGGACATTCGCCCGGCTTTGCCCGCCTTTCTTCCCTCGGAACTAACAATGATTATCACCCTCGAGTGAAAAATTTACTTTGTGAATTGACGGAAGAATTAAAAACGCACAGCGATTTCAAATATAAAATTCTGGTTGACAGCCCCGCGCTTGACGAACGTGCCTTAGCGGAACGCGCAGGGCTTGGTTTCTTCGGGCGAAACGGGCTAATTATTTCAAAAAAATTCGGCTCACGATTCAATATCGGTTGCCTGCTCACAGATTTAAAACCGGGTGACAAGAGAACCATCCCCCTACCCTACCCTACCCCCGTGAACTGCCCGCCGGAATGTGATTTATGTATTAAATCCTGCCCAACAGATGCGTTGAGCGGCAAGAATCTGAATGCGGCGCAATGCATTTCGTATCTTACGCAGAAAGGGGAGCTTTCGTGTGAGGAAGAAAAAATGTTATCGGGGCAATTATACGGCTGCGATATTTGTCAGGATGTTTGTCCGTTCAATGAAAAAGTACAATCTGTAACGATAGACCCGCAAGAATGGCTTACCATGAGCGATGAGGATTTTCAAAAAAAATACGGTCACACTGCAATGTTATGGCGCGGCGTGAAAATTCCGAAACGAAACGCGCACATTTTTACTAAAAACCTTGAACACAATTCTACAATTTGATATTATAAGAACCGTTCTTAGAAAAATTTCTTTGAGAGAAGGGTATCCATGAATTTACTAATTGTTCCAAAGCCGCTTTTTACAGGTAAAATGGTGGTTGAAGCGTATTATCTGGCGGCACAGTATGGAAATGCTATTTTGGAATCCACAAAGTCTAACCCGCTTGACAGAGCCATGGATTCGCCCTTCATAGATTTTATGAATGCGGTCGGGCTGGATGCCCTTACGCAAAGCAAGCCCATTTTTATTCCGGTTACGCAAATTCAACTGTTTACAGAGATGAATCTCAATATTAAGGTTGAACCGGATAAGGTTGTTTTCCTTTTAGATGACAGGGTTAAATTTGACGAAGCCGTGATTGAAAGATGCAAGCATTTTTCCGGGCTTGGGTTTAAATTTGCCGCGTATTTCAAAGGAAAGATGACAGACTTGGCTCCGATGAAACAATATTTGGGATATATATTTATGAAGATTGCGCAAGAAAAGCTTGTAGAGCTTTCCGCTCTTGTAAAGCGCGAATTCCCCCGCGCCACAATTGTTGCAACCGATATCGGCGAAAAAGCCGCGTTTGACAAGATGGTCATGCACAGAGATACCAAAGTAGACTTGTTCGACGGTGCGTTTTATAAAGTGCGCATTCCTACAAACTCCAAGCAAAACGCGCTTTCTCCGCTTAAAGTGAATTACATCCAACTCTTGAACGTCGTAAGCCAAGATGATTTCGACTACCAAACCTTCACAAAAACCATCAGACAAGATACCGCACTTGCAATTCAGTTTATGCGCCTTGTAAACACCGCAAGCAAAGCGCGCACGGAGGTTAAAAATTTCAACCAAGCCGCTGCAATGCTTGGTCAAAAAGAGATAAAAAAATGGGTTTCAACGGCTGTTTCCAACGCGCTTTGTGTTGACAGTCCGTCTGAAATAACGCGCCTTTCTTTGATTCGCGCCAAGTTTTGCGAAAACCTTGCACGTCATTTTGAAATGGCTTTTATGCAGGAAAATCTTTTCCTTATGGGTCTGTTCTCTATTTTGGATGTCGTTTTGGATATGCCCATCGAAGAAGCGTTTAAAATGGTGTTTGTTCCGCCGCAAATTCACGACGCGCTGGTTAAACAAGAAGGCGATTATTTCAGCGTTCTTTTCTTTGTGCAACAGTACGAAATGGGTCACTGGAAAGAAATTTCGCGCGTGGCTTTGGTTCGCGATATTTCCATAGAGCAAATCCATTTTGCATACAAAGAGGCACTTATTTGGTACAGCGAATTGATTAATATGACAGTTAACCAAGATGATATTCAGGCTGTATAGATGAAGGAAACCACTTTTGTCTCACGAAACGAAGAACACTGGAAGGCTCTTGAAGCTTTCAATACCCGCTTACGAAAAAAAGGCGGAATAAAGAAAGCCGGCACCGAAGAAGTTCGCGAATTTTCGCGGCTATTTCGGCTTGCCGGCTTTCATCTTGCATACGCAAAAACGCATTACCCGAACGGAAATACATTGCCATATTTGAACAGGCTTGTTGGTGTAAGCCATAATTTTTTTTATGTGCGCGAACGAAGCAGTTTTTTTTCGATTAAAGAATTTTTTTCATACACATTGCCGCAAACAGTACGTGAAACCTACAAATATTGGGTTGCCGCCGCGGCTGTTTTTGTGTTTGGATTATTGTTCGCGGGGTTTTACGTTGCTGGCGACACGACTCGTGTGTCTCACTTTGTACCCGATGAAATTATGTCGGGCTGGTTAAGCCCGGACGGTACTCCCGGATTGGATTTAGAAGGCAGCAGAGACAGCGCGTTCATGACCGCGATATATATTACAAATAACACATCCGTTGCGTTTAATGCCTTTGTTTGGGGAATTCTTGCGGGTGTTGGGACGTTGTTTGTTTTATTTTACAACGGGCTTGCGATTGGCGGATTTTTTGGCTTTATGCATGCGGAAGGCGCGAATATGCTGGTTTTATATTCACAAATTCTGCCGCATGGCATACTGGAACTTTCCGCGATTATTTTGGCAGGCGGCGGCGGTCTTATGATTGGCAAAGGTCTTCTTATTCCGGGGGAGTATACAAGAGCACATTCACTTATTTTTCACGCAAAAAAAGCCGCAAAGCTGATTCCTGCCATTGCTATCATGATGGCATTGGCGGCTTTAATAGAAGGTTATTTCAGCTTTAACAATCTTCCCGTTTCACCCACATTTAGGCTAGTTTTCGCAGGGCTTACGGGGGTTGGTATGGTGGCTTATTTCATGAAGGGCTTTCGTACGTAACCTACTGCTCGTTACCCGCCCGCCCGGTGTTGAGATATTGCATTTGCCTGAATAAAATCCTCCACCCCGTACATACTAATCTCGGTAAGGAGTGATAGTCTATGGCTAAAAAAGGAATGCGCCGTCCAAGTCCGGAAGAACCACACGGAACTGAAAGTAACAAAAAAAATAAAGTCCCAAAAAACGATGTACAGCCTGTGCCTGAAATAAAAGGGAAAAAGAAAAATAAATAAGCCCGAGGTGATAATCATGTCAGGAAATATCAAACAGCAACGCCGGAATAAAGAAACCAAAGGCGAGCCGCCGGAAGTGCAAGAGCAAAAACGCGAAGCTAAACACAAAAACGATAATCAGAAATATTCTGACGGTATTCCGCCTGATTAGCATTCCTGTAATGAATGAAAAATAGCAAGAGTTGGGCAATTGAAAAACCCCTGCTAAGATTCATGTGTGCTACCGAACGCACATAAATCGAAAAGACAGGGGAGATTCAGCAATGAG
>WRBD01000009.1 GCA_009779835.1 Defluviitaleaceae bacterium
ATCCGATATCACCGATGGCGAAATGACGGTTGACTTCCTTCTTGACGGGGAATATATGCAAGCTATATATGTAAATGTTGAGAGATACGAGCAGTTTGAAGTGGGTAGCGTCGTTAAAAAGGCCGAAGTCATCGCGCGAATGAGGAAGCATTCCAATGCGCTTGGCGATAACCGAACTATTTTAGAAATAGAAATTCATCATGACGGACAGCCAATAGACCCCGCGCCATTGTTTGACCTATCGGGAATAAGCATGGATACCGATTTCCTAAGCCAACCAATGGTAAACTTTTTTGCTCTTAATGCGGGTACGAACGACATCACTTGTCCACACAGACGGTACGCCGAAAACTTAGACCTTGAAGATGACGAAATGTATCTGCGTAAGTGGATAGAAAACCTAGCACACAGTGAGAACATGGAAGATATAGACGAAATTCTTCAATGGAATTCGGAAGACAGCACAATTACCGTATTTATTGACGATGAAGTGTATTTGTTTATCGCGCCGGGTATGTGTGAAGATGAAGCCTACGCCAATCACTTTAAACGGCTTGGAATTAACAACCCCAACGGCATTGAACCGATGGGATTCAGCGCGGCAAGTGCTTTTGGTGGATTTGATGATTTCTTTATCGAACCTTTTCCAATAAATGATGATGAAACATGTTCAACACATCCCGGAATGCCCTTTCTTATAGAAATAATAGAAATAAGAAATAGCCGGGCTGTGGTGGCTTTACATGCAGACCATGATATTGATTTATCTATGTATGATGGATATAGATTCAGTAGCCCGGATGAAGCCGCCATTGTTTTTGCATCGCGCTACAATCGACCATCTATCCACTTGGGACGAGAGTTTGGTGCTGTTATATTTAGGGTTCAAATATCTAGCGGAATATTCGGAAGTATCGTAGATACTTTTTATAGTTATGGCTCAGAATGGGGAATAGGTAAAGTTGATGCCGGGAATGTAGCCACCTTTGAAAATGATTATTCATTGACAGTAAATCCTTCGAATTTACCAACATCACCTCGCAATCATAGGTTTGATGTGGTTGCGGATATTCATACACATGGCCCTTTTAGCTATTATCACTATACTAGTTTTAGGGGAGACGCGCAATTGCCAAGGCTTAAATCGCCCGGTTTTTCAGTAAGTGACATTGATGCAGCTAAAAGCAGAGCCAATCGCTTTTGGGAAACATTTAGATATATTTATGTAGTAGATAATTGCGGTACTTTGTTCAAGGCTACTAGTCTTCGTAATTGGAATGATGAACATGTATTACTCGGTGGATTTTATGTATGCCCTCTAAGGAAATATCAACATCAATCAGGTGCCTCTATTCCTCTTAATTTAACAGACCATCCTTTACATTGGTATTGGAATTTGTTTCCGGCTACCCCTTGGAATCCTGACATATTGTTAAACGACATAAATAGTTACCTTTACTATTTTATTGAAAACAACTTACCCCCGTTGCAATAAATTTTACTATAATAAAGGATGGATTTGTGTTGCCGCTTCGCGGTGGAGGAGGAGTTTATGAAAAAAATTGTGATAATATTTGGAATTTTAACTTTGTTAATTAATTCGGTTGCCTTGTATTTTATATTGCTCTCGGTAGATTCTACTCCTCAATATATGATTATTACAGCCGATATCAACGACAGGTCTGGTATGTTGAATATTTCGGAAAATATGTTGTCCGAGATAGCCAATGTTAATAGAAGACCGGTAACTATTGATGCCGAAAGAGCGGTTAGAATCGCACATATGCTGGTGCTTGACAGGGAACAACATGAGCTTTATCAACCTTATATGGTATTTCATGATGTAGAAAATGGGTTTTTTAATGTGCTTGCCCAGCGTGTTAATAGGGATATGGTTTATGATGGGGGTGGCGTTCGCAGTATTTTAGTATGTGAACGAACAGGGGGGGTTTTGGGTCAATCATTAGGGCGAGGGGCTGGGATGCCTAGTTATGATTAACCCATAACGTGAAATTCTTAAATGCAAAATATCTTCGGGCGCGAAATGCCAACGTACGGAAGCAGTGCGGCGGCGGTCGAAGCATCTGCACGCAACATGTATTTCGCGTGGAAGTCGGTGTGGACTTCAATAACCAATAAATTACCATTGAACGCATAAAAAAAATGCCACAAGAAGTATCGCTCGCGGCGGCGCAAAAGTCCGCTTGTTTCTCTCAATACCATAACCGCTTTCTTTCCGAACGAGGAAACTGCTTTACCGTAAGTATTCACATAACATGAGGTTCCTAACTTGTACAAGCGTGTTTTGTGAATGAAGAAGTAAAAAACGGTAACGCAGCAGACCCGAGATGTACCTTAGTCAAAAAAAAACCGTGAAGCGTTTTAGTCTCGTTAGCAACGCTTCACGGGTGGTAATTATACCCGTTGCCCGTCATTGACGGGTTTAACGGGGCCACATACATCACGTATAACTTTACGATTCCAAATACGCGACGCGTACAAGCTCTGCAATGGTTGTCATGCCGTTTTTGATTAATTCGATAATGCCATCGTCTAAGAATTGGGTGTTTTGTACCTTTATGCAGTGTTCTTTGATTTCGGCAAGAGGAGCTTTGTTTGTAATCATTTCGCGAAGCTTGGAGTCAATTTCTATAATTTCATGTACGGCAACTCTGCCCTTGTATCCTGTTTCGTTGCATTCTTTACAACCTGCGGCATTGTATGCGGTATTGATTTCAGGGTCGCGAAGCATAACTTTTTCCTGTGCTTGAAGTTCGACTTCAACTTTGCATTTTTCGCACAGTTTTCTTACAAGCCTTTGCGCGATAAGGCCGGCAAGCGCGTCGGCAAGCAGATATGTTTTTGTTCCCATATCTGAAAGACGTGAAATTATTGAAATCGCGCTGTTTGTGTGAATTGTGGAAAGAACCAAGTGACCTGTTATTGCGGAACGAACGGCAATTTGTGCGGTTTCTTCGTCGCGTGTTTCGCCAATCATTATAATATCGGGGTCTTGACGCAAAATGGAACGAAGCGCGGCGGCAAATGTAAGCCCCGCAACGGGATTGACTTGCACCTGAGATATTTTTTTAATTTTTCGTTCAACAGGGTCTTCAACCGACACAATACATACGGGAAGCTTTCGCAAATGTTCAAGAAAGGAGTAAAGCGTGGTGGTTTTGCCCGAGCCGGTTGCACCGCTTATATAAACACAGCCGTGCGGGTTTTCAAGAATTCTTAGTGCTTTTTCGTAATTTGCTTGCGTCATTCCGAACGAGCCTTCGTTTGTAATTCCGGTTTTCATGTCCAGAAAACGAAGCACAATTTTTTCGCCGTACACCGTGGGCAAAACGGAAACGCGTACATTTATTGAATTAGAGCCCAATTGCCCCTTGAAGTTTCCGTCTTGGGGCAATCTCTTTTCCGCAATATCCAAGTTGGAAATAATTTTCAAGCGTGCCACAAGCGCACTGTGAATAGAATTGTCAATGGTCATGTATTCCCAAATTGTACCGTCGGCTCTCATGCGGATAACTACATCGCGCTCGTATGGCTCTATGTGAATATCCGTTGCTTCAACAGAAAAACCCTTCGATAATATCGAATTTACAAGCCTTACAACAGGCACATCGTCTTCCGAATCCGCGGCATCGAAATTTAGTATCTCTTCTTTTCCCGTAACTACTGTCGTAGTGTCGGCAATTTCGGCGGCAACGCTTCTTGCGGCATGTTCGCTGTACAGATACATAATTCGTTCTTTGATATCTTCTTTTTTTGCAAGAACAACAATCACATTAAGATGCACGAAAGAACGGGCTTCTTCAATTGCGCGGAAATTAAGCGGGTCGTTAACCGCAAGGGTAACATCAAATTCATCTTTCGCAATAACCAAAATACCGTAAAGCTCCGCAATTTGTTTGGGAAGCAAGCCCACTACGGTTTCGTCGATAGGCTCTGTTTTGAGATTGACTATACGAATGTTTAGCAGCTCCGATAAAAAATTTAAAATTATCTCCTCTTTGATATATCCAAGTTCGATTAAACACTCGCCAAATCTTTTGCCGGGGTTAACCGTCTGATACTCCACAGCATCCGCAATTTGTATGTCGTTGATAAGCCCGTGCCGTTTAAGCGCGTCGCCTATTCTGATTGTGCGTATGTCTATATTGTTAAACGCAATCGCTTCGCTCTCGCTTATGTCTAACACTGAGCCGGATATCCCCGGTTCATTCGCGTCGTCTTTTGATGCATCCCAAGGCAAACGATAATCGCCTGAATCCGTAGTGGCGACAAAGGGCGTTCCGAACGGTTGCTCGCCCGGAAGTGAAAAATCATCCATTTTATCCAAGTCGCTTGGCGTTATATCTGTAAACACAGACATCTGAATAAGATTTGTTCCGCCTATCGCATTGGCAACGCCCAACGCAAGAAGCCTTTTCGCGGCATACGGGGAAACCGTCCGCAGTTTATTTCCGTTGGTATCAATAACTTGTTTGTAACCTTTTAACATAAAGCAGCTCCTATTTATAATTTGTTTAGCATCTCTCCCGGGTTAAATGAATATCTCATTGCTATTTCCCTGGAAATTTTATGCTGACGATATAAATCTAAAATATCGTCATCCATTGTGCGCATTCCGGATGCCGCAGATGTTTGTATGACATTATCAATTTGATAAACCTTGCCTTCTCTTATCAAATTGCGTATAGCGGGGTTCATTAACATGATTTCATAAGCGGCGATGCGCTTGCTGTCTTGTGTAGGCAGCAATTGCTGTGCAACTATCGCCTGCAAACTAACCGATAATTGCACACGTACCTGCGCTTGCTGGTTTACGGGGAAAACGTCTATTATGCGCTCAAGCGTTGCAGCGGCCCCTCTTGTGTGTAATGTGCTGAAAACCAAATGGCCGGTTTCGGCGGCGGTTATTGCCGTCGCCATTGTTTCAAGGTCGCGCATTTCGCCAAGTAAAATAACATCGGGCGTTTGGCGAAGCGCGGATTTTAATGCCGAAGCATATGAAACAGAATCTATCCCCAACTCGCGATGACTTACCGCACCCATTTTGTGCGGATGCTTGAATTCAATCGGGTCTTCTATCGTAACAATGTGCCCGTCACGCGTGGAGTTTATTTTGTCTATAAGACACGCAAGAGATGTCGTTTTTCCGCTACCCGTTACGCCGGTAAAAAGAATAAGCCCTCTGGTATGGTCGGCAAGTTCCATAATTCCGGGGGGAATACCAAAATGCACGGGGTTTGGAATTTCGGAAGGAATAACCCTAAGAACAGCGGCTAACGAAACCTGTTGCTGATAGGCGTTTACACGAAACCGTCCTACGCCTCTTACACCTATAGCAAAATCATCGTCGCCCTTGCGTAAACGCGAAAAGTCACGTTGATTGGCAAGCACGTATATTTCTTTAATATGTTCTTCCACGGCTTTTGGCGTAAGAGGTTCGTCGGAAAGATTTATCATTCGTCCATGCACTTTCATAATCGGTTGTTTGCCGGCTAGAAAAAGAACATCCGACGCGCCGTGACCCACAGCTCTTTGAAGGTAAGATTGAACGACCAAATGAAGCACCGCCTGTCATAGTTTATACGGGTGAATTAAAATTTATTGAAGGGTTTACAAATGTTGAGGTGCCGGGCGTAAAATTGGAATACAAAATCGATCCCGCATTGATTGCCAGATTAATGTTTTCGATAAAAATACTTGTTCTGTAAACATCGTTACCGCCATGCACGGCAAAAATATCAATTTGCATTCTGTTATCGGAAGGGTCGGAAAGTAGGACATCGTAGCGCACACCAACAGAACCATACGACGCATTAAGGATTATTCCCGCTCCTGTGTTATTTACAATGTATCTATCGTTTAACCAGAAGCTTTCGCTGTAACCCGGTAAGAAAGTTCCCGAAGGCGATAAATGTATATCCGTCGCAAAAGTAAATTCATCCCTTAGTTTATCCGCAAGTGTGTGTACAACGTAAATAGCATCGTTCCGAACCTGAAAACGATTACGGGTATTCATCACAGCTATTGAAATGGTAAAAACCATTGTAAGAACAATAACCGCAAGGGTCATAACGATAATCATTTCAATAAGGGTGTAACCTTTACGGAATTCCACGGAACACCGTCCTTATTCTATTATCGGTAGAACCTGCCGGTGTAAAATCAGCTCTTATAAATTCAATATCGAATATTTCGGATACGCCTGTTCCAATCAAATCAATCGTAATGGTGCCGCTTGAATGCACTATTCCTGTGCCGTCATGTAAAATGCGTATTAATTCCGAATTACTTGCAACCGTTTCCGCACCCCTGCCGTGAATTCTAAGTGCTACAACGATTGCTCCCGTGATACCCGCCAGTAGCATAACAGTAAGCGATATGGCAAGCACAAGTTCCAGAAGGGTATATCCTTTTATTGACTTCATCGCCCTCTCCTTACGCGGTTCATTGTGACGGTTATGTCTCTGGTTTCGGCAGCACCTATGTCTTGAAACGGGTCGAAGTTCGGGTTTAAGTGGGAATGACGCGGCGGAACCCTTACGAAACCGTCATCGTTAAAAAGGGCATTCTCATTCCCGACATGATAAGACGAACCGTGCATTCTTTCTCGTACATTATCGTGTAAATCAAACGTACTCTCGCTTTGAACATTGGGGTTTGCGGCAGAGTAAGGCGGAAAAGGCCCGCCTCCCATACCTGTAGGAGTATGATGCACAATGGCTACGCGGTTGCCGGGTGCAGTGATTACAGTGCCCGGGTTAGCAGGGTCTTCGTGTAAAATATACAAATCAAATCTATCGCGGAACGAATTCCTCCAGCCGTCGCCGCCCGCGTTTGTTAAATTAAGTGTTGCGCCCGGCCTAAGAATAATATATAAGCTACGTGCCAAGTTATTCGTTCCGTCTCCCGGCCCGTGACGCATACCACGCTCCAAATCGGCATTGTTTCCAAAGGAAACAGTCACGTTGCTGTCTATAACTAAAACCACTTCCGGGTGAACATTACTTCCGAAAGTAATGCCCGCGCCTGCGTTTATATTTGACCTGACGATATAAGACCGGTGTGTATTTTGGTTAGATGCGCCAACGGTCCAGTTTGCGCGAATTTGACCGCTACCCGCGATATAACTATTGTTAGGAAAAAAATTACCGTCCGTAGCCGGCGTTGTAATGTCGCTTGCAACAATTATTATGCTTGCTACATATGAATAACCCGCAAAGTCACTTGCAACCGTGACTATAAAATCCCCGTTTACAGAATCGGGCGCAACGGTATGATTGCTTTCGGGCGGAGCTTCTTGAAATCTGCCGAAAACAACCGCCCTCCCCATGTTTACATTGGCCGGAAAATTTAATTCAAATAATTCGGTTCTTTCGGCAGGTGCTTCGCTAAGCAACCGGCTTGTGATTTCCATTCCAAAATCGCTTAATGAATTTCCGTCAAACATTTGCCCGGATATAAATTCCAAAGTTGAAGACGCAGTAAAAAAAGCTTGTGAATAATGCTCCATGTTTAACCCCAAGCGAAAAGTTTGATTGCTTGTGAGCAGCATAATTGTAACAAGCGAAAGCATAAGAATACCTCCGACAATCGCAACAACCAGCGCAGAACCACGTTTATTTTTCATACTGTCACGCTCCTATTACCTGTACGAAAAAAATAATTCGGCAGAGTAATTTCCTTCGGGCAATTCGGGGTCGTTATCGAAGTTATAATTGATTATGCGAAAAGACCAAAACCCACTTACATAATCCAAGAATTTAATTTGGTCATGCAAATCACCATGCACTCGTATATCCACCACTTGCCTTGATAAATATCCCGTGCTTCTTTCTACTTCCGATAACGGTTCCATGTCTTGAATTGTTAATTCCAGCACTTTAACTTGGTTGTTTGTCAAAAATGAAGCAAAATCGTGGTCTAAATCTTCGTTGTTTCCGCGAGCTTCAAACATTGCAAGGGTTTCTTCAATAAATTCATCAAGAGTGGAAACAGAATTCCGAAGATATTCCAGCCGTATATCCAGCATTCTCATTTCGTGCTGAACATCGCGCGCGCGGCGCAAATCCTCTTCAAGCTGTTCTAATGTGTCCATCATGGGAAAATACACGAAAATTGCAATTCCTGCTATTCCCGCAATAAGCATTGTAATGGTAAGCAGCACTTTTTCCCTTGTAGATAATTTGTATTTTTTTCTATTCATCGCTGCTCACTCCTCGCGTTAAAAAGACATAAACATCAAAGTGATATGAATAATACTCATAAAACGACGATGCGCTGTCGGTAGCGTGGCCGTAGTACTCGGCACCCGTAAAATATGGCAACGCTCTAACCCGCGCAACGCGCTGCGCAATAGAAAGTTGCTCATTCGTTAACGCCGAGAACCGAGCCCAGCCTTCTTCTTCATTAAACGCAATATTTGTTATTACCAAACCTTCACCCAGTGCGTTTTGCACTGCAATTATTTCAGAGGCCGGAAGCACAGCACCGGATTCCAGTAAAATATTGTGAGTCAAAAATTCGTTTCTGAAAATATTTAAAAGCTCGTATTGAACTTCAAGCTCGGCGGGTATTTCAACATGAATCGTGTCACGCCGAACATTGTTAACTTTTTTTCGCAAATCTTCTATTTCCATTTGAATGTTAAAAAGAAAAAGGCCGATAGCTAAAATAATTATCAGCGAAATAATAACTGTTGTAATAAATTTAAAAAACGCGCCCGAATCAAGGGATTTACCGAATTCCGATTTTTTGACGTCACGCAGAAAGTTAATAGCAGGGTTTTTTCTTGCCTTCACGGCAGACATTACAATAAAAAAACGGTTACAATCGCCTTGCGGTATTCCATCTATAAGCACACCCGCGCTTGTTATAATATTTGTTGCCCTAAGCGATGTGATATTATTTTCATACACACTCATGTCGGGTACATTTGTGTCTATTACATATAATGTGTCAAGTATTTCGGAGGGATTGCTTGTGCGGCGTGAGCGTATGGCAGTATAAATTGTATTTACTATTTCGCCCGCGTAATCTTTGCCCAAGCCTTCTGCAAGCAAGCGCGTTTTTGATATATAAATTTCGCCTTCTTCGGTAATGCCGTAAACAGAAAGCAACTGTCCGTCTACCACGCAAAACAGAAAACTCTTGTTTTGCCATTCCGGCAGTGACGTTCCTAAAAGATACAGAACGTCATAAGACGCAAAACGAATTTGAGACAATTTAATTCCCGAAGTTGAAAAAAATTCTATAAATTTTTCAATAATATCTTCTTCCGTCGAGCTCATTAATGCGTGAACTTGCTGTTTTGCCACGGTTTTTGAAGGGAGTACCCCAAAATCGAAAATATTTTTTCGTGTCTTGGAAACGGTGCTTGAAAACTCGGTTTCCAGAACGTGAGGCACTTCTTTTGGCAAAAGTTTTGGCATCGGCTTTATTTTGTAGTAAATGTAATTGGTGTCTATAGAAAGACAAGCCTCTTTAAAAGGCGCAAGTTGTTCTATTGCTTCCATCAAAACATCTGTAACCGCGTTTTTGTTTACAATTACACCGTTAACCACATAACCGGGCGATAAATCAAGACAAAGTTTTTTTGTAACAACGCCCTTGTTTGTAGTTTGCACCGCATAAAGTGTTTTGGTGGATAAATAAAAATATGTGTCATACTTCTTTGGCATCATAAACCTCCATTATACCGAACCCAAGGATTCATACATTGCAAAAATAGGCAACAAGGCAGATACCATAACCGTTCCTATTACAAGTGCCATTATTACAAGAAATACAGGCTCTAACAGTGCGAGCATTCTTTCTATGGACATTTCGGTATCATATTCAAAAGATGCGGCGGAGCTTTCTAAAATTTCATCCAGCCGTCCCGATTCTTCTCCTATTTCAATAATGCTTTCCAGTTTTTTGTTAAAGCCTTCAACGCCTGAAATTGCTTTTGATACAGGCTGACCGTTGTTGATTTTTTTCAGAACTTCTTCAAAGAAAGATTCCACATATTTGTTATTTATAACCGTAGACGCAATAAGAACCGCCTGTGGGAGCTGAATACCGCTGCTGTATAAAGAACTTAGCGTTCTTGCGAAACGTGCCGAATATATTGTTCTAAGCAATGAACCCATTTTTGGAATCCCCAGCAAAAATCTGCTCCATTGATACATAATAAAGCCCATCGACCGCAAGTAAAAAAACAAACCAACCAAGCCGCCCGCACCCGCCAATACTAAGTACCACCTGTGCCGCATAAATTCTGAAATATTTTTCATAAACAGTGAGATTGCAGGCATGTTTTCTTCGTCAACCATATCCAAAATAGGAGGAAGCACAAATGTAAAAACAATTAATAACGCTCCCACGGTAAGTGCCGCTAAAATTTTCGGATACATTGTTGCGGCACTTATTTTCCGCTTCATTCTATATTCAGACATGTAATAGGCTGACATTTTTTCGCATACATCGCTTAGATTGCCCACAACTTCGCCGCTGTAAAACATATTTATAAATAATTCGGGGAACGCTTTACCTTGTGAGCGCATTGCTTCGGACAGTGCCGTACCTCGCTTTACAGCACTAAGCAATTCTTTGAATATTTTCTTTTGCTTTTGAGAAAGCGTTTCTTGGTTTGCCATTATGTTAAGTGCCTTTACTATAGGAAGACCTGATTGCAGCATCATGGATAGTTCTTTGGAAAATTCCGATAACTGCTTAGAGTTCAAAGAAGAATTTTTAACTTGCACTATTTTTTCGGATAATTCCGTAATAAAAAGCCCTTGCGCGCTTAATAAATTTATTGCTTCATCTTTTGTGGGTGCGGAAAAACTTCCGCGCACCGCCGCGCCAAGCTCTGTTCTGGCTTTATACAAAAATACTGCCATTAAAATTATCCTTTCTAATATGTGAAGCCGTGTGAAGGCTTCTATGTATTTAATGCCCGCGGTACCGGGCATTTGTGGTTGTTTAGGTTACGGTCCTGTTACCAAGTCTAATCTTCCGTTAGTGTTAAGTGTAAAGTTAAATCCGTTAACTGTTGCCGTGAATGCTTGGACAATTCCATTAACAACACTTACAGCGGTGACAGTTCCACTCCAGTTATCCATGCCGTCACCGACCAGCCATGTTTGCACATCTGCATGAACATTAGCAAATGGAGCGACGGTGGAAAGACCTGCCTCCGAACGCGCATGTCTGAATGCCGATTCCGCTACTACCGCGCGCAATGCTATTTCTGCTTCGGAATGTGCGGCGGCTTCCGAACCTCTGCCAATCCACTGGGTTATCGCAAAGGCAGCAATGCCCGCAAGTACTACCAACAATACAATTACGATGATAAGTTCAACGAGTGTAAAACCTTTATTTTTTTTCTTCTCTGTTGTCTTCGGAAAAAATAACCTTTTTAGCATGAAAAAACCCCTTTAAATATTTTTGATGTACATCCTTAAGGAAATGTACCGATTCCCTTTTGGCAGAAACCATATGCATGCCAGCTTATAATATCCCCCAATTGCAGTCTATATACATGAGTCTATATACAAGGTGGTATCAGGTATTAGACATTTGTGTTTCCCGCGACTTTCTGTATGTACCTTTTTGCTTAAATAGTTTAAGAGCCGGAATCCCCTTCTTGTTTAAGAGGTTTCCGGCTCTTTAATCTCTTTTATTTCTGCACCTGCGTATCCGTCAGCGTATGTTATTTTTATATTTTGCCCTTGCTTTAATTTTTTTACGCTTGTTATTACGGCGTTTTCGTATTGCGTTAATGCGTAGCCGCGTTTGAAAATGGCATACGGCGAAATTTTTTCCAGCAATTCTTCGAGATGTGTCAGCGATTGGCGTTCGTGAAGTAATCGCGTGTTTACGGCTCGTGAAATATTTGCGAAAAATGTTTTTAAATCGTTGCGGCGTTCGCGAATTTTTTCTTCAATTGCCTGCGAAAGTTCCTCTTTCATCTCATATAAATATTCTAAAATTTGTTGTTGGTCGTAGACGGCTGTTTGCGCGGCGGCTGTCGGAGTCGGTGCGCGAAGGTCTGCGACAAAATCTGTTATCGTGAAATCCGTTTCGTGTCCCACCGCTGAAATAATCGGAATCTTTGAAGCAACAACCGCACGGGCAAGAATTTCTTCGTTGAACGCCCACAAATCTTCAACCGAACCTCCGCCTCTTCCCAAAATAATTACATCAACACCGCCGAACTCGTTTACCTCGCAGATTGCGCGAACTAAATCCTGTGCGGCATTTTCGCCCTGCACTATTGCCGGGGAAATAATAATTTTCACGGTGCGGTTACGCTCGCGAATAATTTTTATTATGTCGCGGACAGCCGCGCCCGTCGGGCTTGTAATCACCGCAACGGCTTTGGCAAACGGCGGAATTTCACGCTTACGCTCCTTTGCGAAAAGCCCCTCTGCTTCCAGTTTTTCCTTCAATTGAGAAAACGCAAGCTGTAAACCGCCTATTCCCGCCGGCTCCAAATATTCAACATACAATTGATACTGCCCTGTCTTCTCATATAACGACAACCGCCCAAACGCAATTACTTTCATGCCGCTTTTAGGCACAAAATTCAAATCCATTGCGCTTCCCTTGAACATTACGCCGCTTATCGCCGCACTATCGTCCTTCAATGTAAAATACAAATGCCCCGATGAATGCGCATTAAAATTAGAAAGCTCGCCTTCAACAAAAAGACCTGCAAGTAACGCATCCGCTTCCAATGCTTTTTTTACATAACGATTGACTTGTGCAACCGAAAAAACCGTGCGCGTGTTCAACTTATTTCGCGCCCTTTCGCTTGTATCTCGCGTGCAACATTTCCCAAGACACCATTAATAAACGCGGGAGACTCGTCCGCGCCGTATAGTTTTGCCAGCTCGACTGCTTCGTTTACCGCTACAGCTATTGGTACATCTTTTTCGCAAAGTATTTCGTAAATTGAAAGCCGCATTAACGCAAGGTCTACTTTGTTAATGCGGTCAATTGTCCACTCGCGCAGAAAATTTTCTATAACGCCGTCAAGCTCCGAAAGACGCTCAAAGACACCCCAAAAAACGCGGTCGATGTATTCCGCGTCGCGGCTTCTGGGGCGGGTGAGGTTTTCCAAGCCATAGTCTTCGGTTTCGCCTTCGTCAAGAAAATCAAAGTATGCCGCTTTTATTTTTGCCAATTTCTGTGCGTCAAGCGCGCCGTTGTACGGCATCGTGAAAATCAAATGAAACGCGTGACGACGCGCTGTTTTCCGGCTCACGCTTTTCCTTTTTGCTCAATAATCGCGCCGACCGTCACATTAACTTCGGCAACAGAAAGCCCCGTCATTGTTTCAATGGCGGTCTTTACGCGCTTTTGAACATCCATTGATACTTCGTGAATTTTCGCGCCGAAACTTACCGCGACCAATAGCCCGATTGTAACCGTTTTGTTTTTCACGACAACGCTTGTGCATTTCGCCGGATACTTCCGCACCGTTTTGCCCCCCGAACGCCACGTTAATCGCGTAACCCCTTCTGCTTCCAATGCCGCGGTTCCCGCAATTTTCATTAAAACTTCATCTGCTATGCGAACGATACCGCCGCTTTCCTTTTTTATTTCAGTCATTAAACGCGCCCCTTTCCACGCGAATTATAACATTTTGGTTACAGTTTGCAAGTTGCAACTACTCCGGGAGGCCATAAACGTTTTCGACATGATCTACGGACGACCAATCGGTGATTTGGTTTTCATCCAAGTATACGCTCTCCAAATTCGTAAGCCCGGATAGCGCGGCTATGTTGCTGATTTGATTCCCGGTCAAGTCTAGCCAAGTCAAATTTGTAAGTGCGGACAGCGGAGTTATATCGCTGATTTGATTTCTGCCCAAACTTAACTCGGTTAAATTTGTTAGTTCAGACAGCGGGGTTATATCAACGATTTGATTGCCCCATAAGTTTAACGCCGTTAAATTCGTCATATATCTGAGCGGAATAATGTCTTCACTTGTTAAATTTTCGGTGACTATTGCAAGTTCCGTAAGCTCTATACTGAATTCCTGTCCGGCGATTGTTACATATCCGGAGCGTTCACCTGTTGTTGCTGATTCATCTTGTCTTGTTCCTTCCGCGTCACCATTCTTTGGTGTACACGCGGTAAATACGAACGTTAACGCCAACGCAAAAAATAAAATCCTTTTCATTTTAGAAACTCCTCTTTTCTTTTTGTATTTTTTCAGAGTGTACCATATAATCAATCCGTAGCGAAAGGGGTTTTTTCATGCGTGTTTTTGGTTTTTACATTGTGACAGCATTTTTTTGGTTTTCGCTTTATACATACGTACCATATGTCTCGCCCTTTGCGGACGATATGGGTGCGAATTTACGGCTTGTCGGGCTTATAACAGGGGCTTACGGCTTTACGCAAATGGTAATTCGTTTTCCACTTGGAATTTTTTCGGATAAAATCGGCAAACGAAAAATTTTTGTTATTCTTGGAATGTTTTTTGCGGCTGCGGCGGGTTTCGTTGTATTTATCTTTCCTAATCCATACACACTTTTAGTCACGCGGGCTTTGGGCGGCGTTGCGGCTGCGGCATGGGTTACGTTTACAATTTTGGGTGTTTCATACTATCCTGCAGAAAAATCCGCAAAAGTCATGGGACATCTTAGCGCGTTCAACTCCTTCGGAAGAATGGCGGCATTACTCACAGGCGGATTAATCGCACAACGGTTTGGTTTGGAGTTCGCGTTTTTGTTGGGTGGAATTGCCGGTGTTGTTGGATTATTCGGCGCGTTTTTTATTAAAGAAAAGGTAACTTCCTCGAGTTCTTCTCCGTCTTTTAAAGAACTTTTAACCGTCGCAAAAAACAAACAGCTTCTTGCGTGTTCGGTTTTGGGGATTGTTTCTATGTTTATTGCATTTGCCACTACGTTTGGTTTTGTTCCGCTTGCAGCATCTTTGCTTAACGCGAGTCAATTACAGTTGGGGCTTCTTGGTGTTGTTTCTACTATACCGGGAATTTTTATGGCTCCGCTTGCGGGTAGTGTTATGCCGCGAAAGCTTGGTGCACCGGCTACTTTGGTGATTGGGTTTTTGCTTGCGGGTATTGGTAGCGGGCTTGTTGCGTTTAGCGGAAGTTTAACTGTTCTTTTTATTGTACAAATTATTGCGAATATAGGTAATGCGATTTTAGGCGCACTGCTGCTTGGGCTTTGCATTCATGATATTCCCGCGTCGCGACGTGCCACCGCAATGGGTTTTTTTCAAGCTGTTTATGGTATCGGAATGTTTTTAGGGCCATTTGCTATGGGGCAAATCAGTTACGTTTTTGGGCTAACGGTTGCATTTGTTTTCATTGGAATTGTAGGAATTTTCGGCGTGGTTTGCACAACATTTTATGCAAAACGTGGCCATTTGATGTATTAATACTTTTTATACAGGCGAAAATTTAAATAAAAAAGGTGCCTGTATGAAAAAAATATTACTTCTTCTTTTGCTAACACTTACATCGTGCATGACGGATAATCCGCCGCAAATTATAGGTTCGCCGCGTTTTCACGCAGGTTCTACGGAGGAAAAAATTGCGGACGAAACAGAAACCGAGCCGCAAGAATTTACTGTTTTATTTCAGCGCGAAAATGAAGAATTCTCTCCGTATGAGCCTTCGGACGGAACATACATTGGGGCGTGGCTTATGCCGGATATTTCTATACGAATGTTTGAGCATATGACGGAAAAACGACACGCAATTTATGTAAGCGAAATTAATCTTGGCGACGAAATTCCTATTTCGTGGCTTTTACATTGCATCGCGTCACTTGCAACGCCGCTGATTATTGTTCATCCGCCGAATAATCCGGAACTTGAAGATGTTCCTGTTGTGGATTTAATTATTTATCTTGCACAAAGACTCGGCTCGTTTAATTTGCCTATGTTCATTGTATTTTTTCCGGAGGAATCAAATTCAATGATGCCGGCGGAATATACATTGCTTTTTAGAATAGCGCGAAACGCTTTTCATTCGCACGCGCCGATGACGGCATTTGTATGGAGCGCGCCGAACCACACGGCAACTACGCAGAATCCGTATTATCCCGGTCATAGCGCGGTCGATTGGGTTGCGTTGGATTTGCTTTCAACGTGGAAACCGGAAACGGGATACAAAGATATCTTACAGGCATTTGAAATTTTTTACAGTTCATTTCACGAACACAAACCAATTATGATTTTACCGTTAGGGATAAGCCATTTCACACGCGGCGATTACGTTTACCGTTTGCACGATACCGCTACGGAAATCAAACGCGTATATAACGAACTGAAAAATTTTCCGCGACTCGGGCTGATTGTTTACGGTGACGCATTCACATTGGGGCATTTTCACACCGACGATTTTTCCGTTTCAATAGAAAATATTTTAACAAATGCGTACAAACAAGCCATTTCTAATGATTATTTTTTGCAGGCATTGGAACGAACTCCGCAAGAAACGAGAAGATGGGTTCGCGCTATGGAACACGGATATTTTCTTGAAAATAAGATTTACATTGCTAACCGAACGCTTGAAAATGAATTATTTATTCCCGCACCGCGTCAAAGGACTGTGATAAACGAAAATTATTATACAAATTCACAAAGAATTTCGGGGAAAAAAATTACAGCGTGTGCTAAACGTCGTGTTATTTTTATTGAAAACAAGTCCTGATTTTGGTATAATCGAGAAAAGTTATTCACAGTCTGTGGATAACTCTGTGGAAAAGTCATTAATAACTTTTGAATAACTTTCTTTTTTATGTATTTGACGGGGGCTTAGGCTGTGGATATTAAATCTATATGGGAAGAAACTTGTAAACTGCTTTCAAAATCTATATCGGAAGTTGTTTTTGATACGATGGTTAAGCCCTTGGTTCCCGTTTCTTATGAGAACGGGGTTTTTACCGTCAGTGCGCGTAGCGATTTTTTCAAGACATCTGCAAGCCGTCATATACGCGAAATGACACGTTATGTTCGTTCCTTAACAAACGACGACGTTGAAGTTCATATAATTTCGCCTGAAGATTCCGACGACCCCACGCATTCCCGCCGCGTAAGTAATTACAGCAAAACGGGTTTGCGGCCGCGTTATACGTTTGATACGTTTGTTTCAGGAAAATGCAACGAACTTGCCTATGCGGGTGCACGTGCCGTCGCAGATACTCCAGGGGAAGCAGAAGAATACAACCCCCTTTTTTTGTATGGCGGCGTTGGTCTTGGGAAAACGCATCTTATACATTCGATAGGAAATCAAATTCACGACAGCCGCCCGGATTACAGGGTTTTATATGTACCCAGCGCAACCTTCACCAATGAATTTATTACATCCATACGCGAGAAAACAACACCGTCGTTTCGGAAGAAGTATCGAGGTGTGGATGTTCTGCTTATTGACGACGTACAATTTCTTGACGGCAAAATTGAAACGCAGGAAGAAATGTTTCACACATACAATTATATGACAGACATGGGAAAGCAAATAGTTTTCACATCAGACGTTCCGCCGAACGAGTTAAAAAATCTTGAAAGCCGTTTAACGTCGCGTTTTGCTTCCGGTTTAATAGCAGACGTAAGCATTCCCGATTACGAAACCAGGAGTGCAATCCTAGACAAAAAACTCGACCTCGAAAACCTTGAAATCCCTGCACCTGTAAAGGAATTCATATTAAAAAATATAGTTTCAAACATCCGTGACATGGAAGGCGCAATTAATAAAATTTTAGCGTACTCGCGTCTTACCGATAAAAAAATGACCTTAGAAATGGCGCAAATTGCCCTAAAAGATCTTCTTGTCGCCAAAGAAAAGCCCGTTGTCACTATGGAATACATTCGCCAAATCGTAGCCGAACATTTCAAAATCACAATAGAAGACCTAAACAGCCGCAAACGAACGCAATCAATCGTTCTGCCGCGCCAAATAGCCATGTACCTTTGCCGGAAAATCCTCGACGTATCCCTTCCCGCTGTCGGTGATTTCTTCGGAGGCCGCGACCACACAACCGCTATCCACGCCTGCAATAAAATCACAGCCGAACTTGATTTCGATGAAAAAATGAGACTTACAGTTGAAGAATTGGAAATTAGAATTAACGGGGAATAGTACGATTCTTATGTGCATAAATACAAGTGGAATGTTAATAAAATTTTCATGTGTGAATTGTGTTAATAATTCTTACAATTATTATAGAGTTTTACACGGGGTTATCAATTAGACAAATGCAGTCACAGTTAGTGTTGCAAGGGGTTTTCCACTTTTGCACATAGCCTACTGCTACCACTACTACAAAAGAATTATAATATATATTGGGGTGCGTGTTTATGGTTTTTACCTGTGATAAATTTCAATTGCAAGATGCTTTGGCTTTGGTTGGGCGTGCAGTTTCTTCCCGTGCGTCTAATCCGATATTAGAATGTGTTTTACTTTCGGCAGAACCGGGGGTTGGTGTTACTTTAATTGGGAACGACAAGGAAATTTATATTGAAACGGCGGCATTTCCTGCGGAGGTTGAAGTTGGCGGAAGTATTGCGCTTGATGCTAAACTTTTTACGGAAATAGTAAGACGCATATCGGGAAATTCCGTCGTTATTGAAACGGATGATTCTTTTAACGCGATTTGCAAGAGCGGACGTTCGCGGTTAAAAATTGCGGGACAGTCTTCGGAAGAATTTCCTGTTATTTCAGAGAACGAGCTTGGAGAAGTTACTTCGCGGTATAAAATTAGTTCTGCTTTATTGAAAAATATGATAAAACAAACTATTTTTTCCGTTGCGATTGACCAGACAAAACCGATTCTAACGGGCGAAAAAATGGAAATCAAAAATAATATTTTAGAACTTGTTGCAATAGACATGTTTCGGATTTCTTACAGTTCGGTGGAAATGAGCGAGAATGCCACCGATTCAAGCGCGGTGGTTCCGGGAAAAGCATTGAGTGAGTTGTCGCGTATATTGCCGGACAGTGACGATGAAGTAAGTTTTTTTTTCACGCAAAACAAGGCTGTTTTTGAAACGAGCGGGTTTCAGCTTGTTTCGAGTTTACTTGCGGGAGATTTTATTCGTTACGACCAAATTTACAATGAAGATTTTTCAACGATGGTCGTTGCAGACCGTGTGTTGCTTTTAAATGCATTTGAACGAGCGGTGCTTGTTGCTTCAGAGAATCGTATGTTGCCGGTTAAATTAGATATTGCAGATGACGATATTACAATTTCTGCCGTATCAGACCGCGGTCAAGTTGACGACGGTGTGCCGTGCGAAACAGAAGGTAAAGATTTGACAATTTATTTTAATCCTAAGTATTTTATTGATGTTCTTCGCGCGGTGGAAGATGAACGCGTTGTCATTAAATTCAACACGGTTTTGTCACCGTGTACAATTCGCGGCAGTGAAAACGAAAAAAGTTTAAGATATTTAATTGTACCGCTTCGTCCTCCTGCCTGATGCATATAATAAAATTTTCCGCTGCGGGGTTTCGTAATCTTGATGTGAAAGAAGTGAAATTATCGCCCGGGGTAAATATTATTTTTGGAAATAACGCGCAAGGCAAAACAAATTTCATTGAGGCTATTTATTTTTGTTCTTTTGGACGTTCGTTGCGTGCGCGTTGTGACGGTGAGTTAGTTAATTGGGACGAAAAAAACGCGCATATTCGGTTGGAAACAGAACGCGCGGGAATGTTTTCCGTTTTGGATGCACGGTTGGATTTGCTTGGAAAAAAAGCAGTGAAGAGCATTTCGTCCGATTTTATTCCGGTTAAGCATATGAAAGATTTATTCGGGAGATTGCTTGTAGTAATGTTCTCGCCGGAAGATTTACGGCTTATAAAATCAGGGCCGTCGGAGCGGCGGCGTTTTATGGACATGGAAATTTGTCAGCTTTCGCCCGTTTATTACAGTGATTTACGTGAATATTTCCGGGCATTGAAGCAACGAAATGCTCTTTTAAAAATTTTACAAAAAGATAAATCAATGCGTGAAAGTTTAAGTGTTTGGGATGAGCAGTTGACAAATTACGGCTTGCGAATTATAAAAACCCGTTCTTCTTTCGTAAAAAAAATAAACAAAATTGCGAACAAAATTCATAAAAATATCACACAAAGCGCGGAAGAATTAAACCTTGAATATAAGCCGGGGATTACTTCTGAAAACTACGAGAAAATGCTGGAAAAATCACACGAAAAAGATATTGCTCGCGGTACAACCTCCGACGGAATCCACACAGACGATATTGAATTTACAATAAACGGAATATCCGCACGGCATTTTGGTTCACAAGGTCAGCAACGCACGGCTGCGCTTTCCGCAAAACTCGCCGAAATCGAAATTATAAAACAAAGTACAAACGAAACTCCAATTCTACTTTTAGACGACGTTCTCTCCGAACTGGATAAACACCGCCAAAAATATCTACTTGAACAAATAAAAAATTTACAAACAGTCGTAACCTGCACAGGTACGGAAGAATTTCAAATAGAAAATTATAAAAAATTTTATATGGAAGAAGGCAAAATTTCATGACAGACAAACCACAGGAATATTCAGCAGATAATATACAGGTACTTGAAGGGCTTGAAGCTGTTCGGAAGAGGCCGGGAATGTATATTGGCTCTACTGCGGCGAAGGGTTTGCATCATCTTGTTTATGAAATCGTAGACAATGCCGTCGATGAAGCTTTAATGGATGCGTGTGACGAAATTATTGTGCGGATTCACTCGGATAATTCTATTTCGGTACGCGATAACGGGCGCGGA
Organism: Defluviitaleaceae bacterium; assembly: GCA_009779835.1. Taxonomy (GTDB): domain Bacteria; phylum Bacillota; class Clostridia; order Lachnospirales; family WQUN01; genus WQVC01. The sequence goes on from WRBD01000009.1 coordinate 20,777, forward strand.
ATTCCTGTTGGGATTCAAGCGCAAACAGGATTGCCGGCAGTTGAGGTTATTTTTACGGTACTTCACGCGGGCGGAAAGTTTGGTTCGGGCGGATACAAGGTTTCGGGCGGGTTGCACGGGGTTGGAGCGTCTGCAGTAAACGCACTTTCGGAATGGCTGATTGTTCGCGTTTATGACGGTGAAAATATTCACGAGCAAAAATTTATGCGCGGGCCAAAGGAATCTGATTTAAAAGTGATTGGCGAAACAAGCGAAACAGGTACGTTTGTTCATTTTAAGCCCGACCCTGAAATATTTGAGGAGCTTGAATACAATTTTGATACGTTAAAGCAAAGGCTTCAAGAAACAGCGTTTCTTACGAAAGGATTAAAAATTGATTTAATAGACGAAAGACGGGAACCAAACCGTATGCGTTCGTATTGCTACAAAGGCGGAATCAAAGAATTTGTAGCACACATTAATAAAAATAAATCGCCGCTGGTTGAAGAAATTTTTTATTGTGAAGCAAAACACGAAAATGTACTTGTAGAAATCTCGTTACAGCACAATGACGGGTTTTTAGAAAACACGTATTCGTTTGTTAACAATATCAACACAACGGACGGCGGAACCCACGTAACCGGTTTTCGTGCCGGTTTAACAAAAACAATTAACGATTACGCGCGTAAATTTAAACTTCTCAAAGATAATGACAAAAACCTTTCCAGTGAAGATGTACGCGAGGGAATTGCGGCGGTAATCAGCATAAAAGTAGAAGAACCGCAATTTGAAAGCCAAACAAAAGCAAAATTAAATAACAGTGAGGCCCGCACAGCCGTAGAGCATACTTTAAACGAAAATTTGATGTATTTTCTTGAAGAACACCCGATTGTGGGCAAGTCAATTATCGAGAAAGGGCTTTTGGCGGCGCGTGCGCGTGAAGCGGCACGGAAAGCGCGTGAACTTGTACAGCGTAAATCCGTGTTGGAGGGTGGGCGTTTGCCCGGCAAACTTTCGGATTGCTCTGAAAAAGACCCTGCTCTTTGCGAAATTTTTCTTGTAGAGGGTGACTCTGCGGGGGGAAGCGCGAAAAACGCTAGATTGCCGCGAACCCAAGCGATTCTTCCTCTTCGCGGAAAAATAATGAACGTTGAAAAAGCGCGCCTTGACAAAATTTTAGAAAATAAAGAAATCCGCGCAATGATAACGGCTTTCGGCACTGGTATTCACGAGGACTTCGATATAGAAAAATTGCGTTATCATAAAATAGTAATCATGACCGACGCAGACGTAGACGGCTCGCATATTCGTACATTGATGCTTACATTTATGTACCGTTTTATGCCCCAATTAATCGACGACGGTTATGTTTACATTGCCCAGCCACCGCTTTACAAGGTGGAGAAGGGCAAAAGCGAATACTACGCTTATAGCGACGATGAGCTTAAAAAAATCCTTGAAGAAATAGGACGCGACGGAATAAAACCAATCCAACGTTACAAGGGCTTGGGCGAAATGGACGCAGACCAGCTTTGGAAAACAACAATGAACCCGGAAGAACGCATTCTGTTGCGCGTTTCTCTTGACGATGCCATAGCCGCAGACTTAATTTTCACACAGTTGATGGGCGACAAAGTAGAGCCGCGCCGCGAGTTTATTCAGGAATTTGCAAGCCAAGTGCGTAATTTGGATGTGTGATAGATAAGCGAAACGGAAATAAGCGCTGGGGGAAGTATATGGTTGATGATGGTAGGTATTGATAACACAGCAGAATCAAAGGTACAAATAATTAAAGAATTAAAAGACCCAAACAACAAATAGCAAAGCGAGGGCTGTGTGATTGCTTCGCAAATCGTTGCGCAAATCACACAGTCCTCCCTCGCTTTTACATGCTTAAAGGGTTTGTTGAAATAAGCTTAGAACCCCAACTCCGGGAATTCCGGCATATTTGTAGTGCAGAAATGTTTGCCGGGAATGTCGGAGAAGTCGGGAATGGGGAAGGTGAAATCAAACTCGTGGTATTGACTGCCCAAGTCAAGCTCTAAACCGAACGACATTGCCGCTGTTGCTCCTGATATTGGACGTTGTGGGTCAAATCTTAAAGTGTCACAGAGAACTAATCCGACTTTTTCCCATCCCGTAACGTAATCAAGTGAGGGTATATCATTCTCCCTAATGCAAACATGTTCCAAATTAATGTTGTTTGACAAGTCTATGCCGGTAAGCCGGTTATTGCGAAAATCAACCCAGCGTATATCCGGATTATTTGACAAATCCAAATTGTAAAGCTGATTGTTAAAAGCATTGCTTTCCCCCACCACGAGTCGGGAATGACGGGTTCGCCCCAATCGTCGGGAATACCCGTCTCAACACGTCCCCTATTAAAAAAGACGAAACTAAAAAACAATTCGCTGTTTTCACTTACTAACCTCTGTCCAATGGCTTCCAATTCTTTAAGTGTGGTCGGCGTAAATTCGACAGTAAAATGTCCACTACCGAGAAGACAGAAGCCAACCACTGTCCCGCCCGCAACTTCGACAGCTTCCGCTACAAGCGGCACAGCATCTTCACCCATGAGCCCCGCTGCACCAGCTAGATGGAAAACAAGTCTACTTGTGGAATATGGCGTTCCGTTAAGTCCAATCTCAACAAGCTCCGGGTCATGAGGAGGGGCTACTAGGTGCATAACAGAAGCATCTTTATAAGGCACACTCTCCACGGTATAAGTTGTTTCCAGTCCGGCGGAATCCTTTACCGTAAACACAATATGGCTTTCTCCGCTAGCGAAATTTAACGGGCCGGTTCCAAATGGAAACAAATCTCTCGGGTAGAGCTTTATGAACAAGGTATCATTTACGGTGTAAGAAACCCCTGTAATATGCGCTCCCCTGCTTGGGACAGCTATATATTCAATCGACATAGTACCAATCGTTATACGCCCGTCCGGGATAGGTGTCAAGAGGCTGAAATACGGCATATCTCCCGGCTCCGGCACATTATCTCCGGGATTATCGTCTCCCGGGTCATCGTCGTCGCCTCCGCCCAAATCACCCGAGCTAAACCCGTCACCGTTTAAAATATATTTTGTGGGTGTCGGCGTTGTTTCGCTTAGTTCATGCCGTCCACTAAGCCACACCGAAACCGATTCCCCGGCGGGGATTATGCTATTCCAGCCAACATGGCTTATTCTCGTGCCGGCATTTCCGGTTTCAACTAATTTTCCTCCTGATATTCCGCTGTTGCCAATCCTTAAAGAAACATCAGTTTCAATCTCCCAGTTGGCTATGTTTTCAGTTCCCGTATTGGAAATAATCATTTCCGCATTGTATCCGGTGTTCCAAATACTTACGAAAAAAAGCTCCACTGAAAATCCGTTGCCATTGAAAATATGCCGTTCATTTGCAAACACAAATTGAACGGTCAGCACACAAAATGCAACTACAAAAGCTAAAAATAATGCAATTGTCTTATTGATTTTTGTTCTTTTTACGTTGAATATCTCTCTTAAATGTCGGATAATTTCCCAATAAATGCATTTTACAACATAACGTGTCGCATGTCAAACATGATAATGTGCAACATCTGATGTTGTCTGACATATTTTTGAGATTATTTTCTTTGCAAAATTCAAAATTAACGCAAAATTTCACGTCTTAGTTCGGATATGATTGCAAGATTCTTCCACGTCGGTTTCAGCGTGAGATTAATGTTGTATATATCAACCATAAATTGAGTATTGGAAAACATTAAATAACGTCGTTTGCCTTCTTCATATAATGTATCAAATGCAAAGCTGGACTTGCTGCTTCTAGACACACCGGTAATAACAGTTAGCTTGTTTTTTGGGATTTCTATATCAATATTTTTCAGATTATGTATCCGTGCGCCTGTAACTCTAATTTTCGTATCCATGAGTTATCACCTTTGTTTTTAAATATTAGGAACTGTTTAGGTTATTCCTGAACAGTTCCTTACGCACATTAAAAAAACTTCGCTAAGCCTTGAAATTTCGCCGTTTTTGTGTAGGTGTCCGAACAAGGCTTCAAGACCGGTTGAGTGACGGTATTCCGAAACATCGGCATTTTTTGCCCGAGAAAGGCTGTGCAAATTTCGACCGCGTTTTAGTACAGCTTGCTCTTCGGGGGAAAGCTGCAGAAAAATTCTGTGATACATTTCCGACTGCGCCTTTGCAGAAACATAACTTTTTGCGCGACTGAACATATCGTGAAAAGGTACGCCTTCGCGAAGCAACATTTCGCGCACCATCAGTTCGAAAACCGCATCGCCAAGATATGCAAGTTCGGCGGCGGTGGAATGCCCGTTTATCCCCTGCGCCAACGCACACCACCCGGAGTATCTTCTAAAATAATTCCCATGCTTGATAATTCATCACGAATGCGGTCGGACTCAGCGAAATTTTTTGCGGCGCGAGCCGCTTGCCGCGCTTCGATTAATGCTTCAATTTCGGAATCATCCGTATTTTCGGTGACTGGTTCTTTTATTTTTATTCCTAAAATTTCGCAAAGATTTTCAAGCATCTCACGCAAATCAATTAGTAATTCACGCGAAAGCGTTTTTATTATTATTTCCGGCTGGCCCTCAAATTCTATGTGACGGCGTTTGTGGGTAGTTGTCCGTGCTTCCGCAATCTGTGTGTTTATAAATTTCACAAGTTCAAAAATTGCGGTGATTGCATCAGCAGTGTTAAAGTCATCGTCCATTGCTCGTGTAAATGGATTTGTGAGTGATTCTTTATATACAGATGTGTCGGTTAAGTCTGACACACCGTTTTCGGCATCTGTTAACGCGTGCTGCAAATTCGCATAGCAAGTTTTAATCCGTTGCAATCCCTGCCCTGCTGCTTTAAGCACCTCATTGTTAAACTCCATAGGCATTTTATAATGCCCGCTTAGCAAGTAAAATCGAATTACATCGGGTGAAAATTTTTCTGTCATTTCGCGGAACGTAAAAAAATTTCCGCGTGACTTAGACATTTTTTTATGGTCTGTCGTAAGGATTCCGCAGTGCATCCAAAAGCGCGCGAACTCCTGCCCAGTTATGGCTTCGGTTTGTGCTATTTCGTTTTCGTGGTGAGGAAAAATTAAATCTTCTGCGCCGCCGTGAATGTCAATTTCATCACCAAGATATTTTTTCGCCATTGCAGAGCATTCAATATGCCAGCCCGGGCGACCATCGCCCCACGGGCTTTGCCACGCGGGTTCACCTTTTTTGGCGGGCTTCCATAAAACAAAGTCCATCGGGTTTCGTTTGCCTGCTTCAACTTCTATACGCGCTCCGGCTTCAAGGTCTTCGGTCTTTTTCTTTGAAAGCTTTCCGTATTTTTCAAATTTGTTTACATCGTAGTAAACAGTGCCATTATTTTCATACGCATAATTTTTTTCTATAAGAGACGAAATAAGCGTGATGATTTCCGGAATTTCTTGCGTTGCGCGCGGATTCGTCGTTGCCGGCAGACAATTAAGCATAGAAAGGTCTTCCAGTGTATGCGCAATGTAACGCTCGGCTATTTCTTCCGTGGTGCAGTTTTCTTCTATGGCTTTCGCAATAATTTTGTCGTCGATGTCCGTAAAATTCTGCACGAAATTAACATCGTATCCGCGCCAAATTAAATAACGCCGTATCGCGTCAAATACGACGTAAAATCTTGCGTTTCCCATGTGTATATCGTTGTAAACGGTTTGACCGCATGTGTACATTTTTATTTTACCCGGCGTAATCGCGGAGAAATTTTCTTTCGTGCGAGTCATTGTGTTATAGATTTTCATAATGCGCCCCTTTCGTTTAAAAGACAAACCGCGTGCGCGGCGATTCCTTCGCCCTCGCCGGTGAAGCCCATTCCTTCTTCCGTAGTGAATTTCACATTCACCATAGACGCAGGAATTCCGAGCGCGGTGGCGATATTGCCCTGCATTTCTTTGCGCAAAATCTGCAATCGCGGAGCCTGCGCAATCACGGTAGAATCCACATTTTCAACACGCCATCCCGCTCTGGATAAAGACTGCCCAACTTCCCACAAAAGACGTAAACTAGAAATGTCTTTATAATATGGATTTTTGTCGGGAAACATTTGCCCGATATCGCCCATTCCCCCCGCGCCCAAAAGCGCGTCGATAACGGCGTGTACTAAAACGTCCGCGTCTGAATGCCCTTCAAGTCCTTTTGAAAAGGGAATCTCCACGCCGCCAAGAATCAGCTTCCGCCCCTTCACAAGCCGGTGAACGTCATATCCTTGCCCTACCCTAAGACTCATTATATCAAGCCCTTCCTGTATTTTATTATACAACACAGGAAAAACCTTGACAAATCAAAGAAAAAAAAATACACTCTCTTGTGCAGTATGGAGACGTACTCAAGTGGTTTAAGAGGCGCGCCTGGAAAGTGCGTAGGTCGTGAATAGCGGCGCAGGAGTTCAAATCTCCTCGTCTCCGAAGGGAGCTTCCTCGACGTAAAGTTTGAGGAAGCTTTTTTTGATTTTCGGCTTTTTTCGTTGTCCTAAAAATTAGTTGTGGAAATTGAATTCGTCGGTGTGCGACGTAAGAAGTAACAACATGCAGTTGAAAAATCGCAATAAAAATTGTGTAAGCCGATTCATCCCCTACCCCTAACGTTTTATACGGCTTCTACAATACCATCTTTTTACTAAGAAGTTTAGCACCCCATCTTGTTTATGGAATACAGGCAAAAATTGAATTTACAATTGACAAACTAAAATTGAACGGGGAAGTGTATGTTGAACGAAGGCATGAAGTTATACTGGATTACATAAGTGGTGGTGTTTCTTTTCCTTTCCTATAAACGTCGATTTACATTAACCACAAACAACAATTCAGTCGAGGCAGTCGAGGAAGCTTCGGGTGTCGCTTCGTCTCTGAATGAAACAGTATACGGGAAGCCCTATGATTACGCCGTTTGCCGGGTGTCATGGGGATTTTTCTATGCTTGCTTTGAATCACTTTGTCACAACTTTTGTATTATCAAGGGATTTTATAAATAATTATGTAGATTTATCACGCCGCATTTGATAAATTAATACAATAGTATTAACTTCTAAGGTGTAGGGTGTGGATAACATGAAACGGGTTATAAGAAGGGTTTGCCTGTTTTTTATATCATTTGTTGCAACACTTGTTTTCATCGTTGCATCAGCTACGGTTGTGTTGGGATTTTTCATTTCCGGCAGTGATTTGATTTTTCCAAATGTCTCGGTAGAAGGAATAAACCTGTCCGGAATGACCATTATTGAAGCTAACAACAGGCTTGTTAGTTTGGGCTATGAAAATAACGCAGATTCTGTTTCGGTTACGGTTAATTTCCCTGATGGTAGCAGTTTTTCCATATCCGGTAATGATGCGGGTTTATCTTTGTGTGCGGAAGAAGCCGTGTTGGCGGCATTTCAACGCAGCAGAGATGCTTCATTCTTTGGGCGCATAAATATGTATGTTACGTCATTGTGGGTGCAGACAGATATAAACGGTGTTCCTGTGCTTGACGAAGAATTTGTACGCGGCGAAGTCGCCGTACATACGGAACTATTTAACACTTCACTTGTCAAAAATGCGTCGTACAGTCTAAACGAGGACAGCATCACTATTATTCCGGGTTCGGTTTATGCGCCCGCAGATGAAACATCAGTTTTTAACCTGGTGACGCAAACCTTCTACACCGCTTTGGAAGAAGGAACACACTTGGTTGTGAATTATATGCCCGCATTGACTGACCCGATTATTTTTGACTTGAACGAGCTTTACTATATAGTGCATACAGAACCTGTGTCCGCCGCTTGGGACTCCAAGACATTTGCCGCGACAGAATGTAAACCCGGTGTTAGTTTTGATATGGACATTGCTATGAACCAGCTTGCAAACGCACGGATGGGTGAGCAAATTGTAATTCCCCTGATATTTTCCAATCCGGAGGTTACGACCGAATATTTGCAAGAAATGCTCTTCCGTGATGAACTTGCCGCCAGAACAACCAATGTGGCAGGCACTGCCGCCAGGCTTAGTAATGTAAAACTTGCAGCTTCCTTTATAGATGGTCTTGTGCTTAACCCCGGTGATACTTTTTCCTTTAACGAAACCGTACCTCGGCGCACGGCAGAAATCGGGTTCCTTATGGCAGGGGGTTTCCGGGACGGGGAATTGGTTGATATGGTAGGCGGCGGGATTTGCCAAGTGGCGTCAACCTTATACGATAATGTGTTGCATTCATACCTTGAAGTAGCTCAACGGCGTGCGCACACGCTTCCAATCACGTATCTCCCGCTTGGTCACGATGCCTCCATTTATTATGGTGTGCTTGATTTACGATTCAGAAATAACACAAACTACCCAATAAGAATAGAAATTGAATTTGATGGACGCAACATGACATCACGGCTTATTGGTACTCGTACTAACAATTATGTCATAAGAATTGAATCCAGTTCCACCGCAGTCCCGTTTGAAACTACCTATCGGGAAAACGAAAATATACCATATGGTCAAACAGAAGTATTTTTTACCGGACGAAACGGTTTTATTGCAAACACTCACCGGGTTATTTCTGATGCAGAAGGCAACCAAATAAGCCGGACGCATATCTCAAGGGACGTATACCGGGCGCAGAATCGCATAGTGCTTATTCCTCCTGCGGGCGCACAACCGGCACCTGCTGAGGAAACCCAATGATAACAGGCGCGATAATAAATGCAGTTGCAATTTTGGCAGGCGGTGGAATAGGTCTTTTGTTGAAAAACCACGTAAGCGAAAAAGCATCGCAAGGTGTAATGCGGGCGTTGGGGCTTTGCGTTTGTGTTATCGGAATTCACGGAGCATTGAGCGGCGATTTTATGCTTATGGCAATTTCGCTTGCGCTTGGTGCTTTTTTAGGCGAGCTTTTACATATCGACAGCCTCTTAAATAAATTCGGATTATTTTTACAAAGCAAGCTTAGCAAGGACGAAGAAAATTCTACATTCGGGCAAGGTTTTGTTTCCGCCACCTTGCTTTTTTGCGTTGGCGCAATGGCAATTGTCGGCTCGATTGACAGCGGTTTGCGCGGCGATCAAAGTACTGTGATTACAAAATCAATTTTAGACGCTTTCGCGGCGGCGATTCTTGCGTCGAGGCTTGGGGCTGGGGTACTTTTTTCGGCGTTTGCGGTTTTACTTTATCAGGGAAGCATCGAATTTTTCGCGGCGAATCTGCAAGATGTTTTCACAGAAACACTAATTATGCAAATTTCTGCCACAGGCGGCGTAATGATTTTGGGAATCGGCATAAATTTAATTTTCGGCGAAAAAATAAAAATTGCAAATTTGCTTCCGGGTTTTATTTTCGCGATTTCCTATTATTATATTTTCCAAAACCTATTGACAACATAAAATCAATGCGTAATACTACATATGAGCAACCATTCAATCATTCAACCATATAAAGCGAGGTGCATTATGAAAGACCCATGCGACTGCGGTGTAATCCACGAAGAAGTAGTTAACCGCGTTCGGGTCGCAATGCCGTGCGGCGAAGAATTCTTAACTTTATCGAATCTTTACAAGATGTTCGCAGACAACACACGTCTTAAAATTTTGTGGGCGTTGTCGTGCGAAACTATGTGTGTGTGCGATTTGGCGGTGTTACTTGGCATGACGAAATCGGCTATTTCACATCAACTTAAATCCTTACGCCTTACCAAGCTTGTAAATTGCGATAAACAAGGGAAAATTGTGTATTACTCTCTTACCGACGACCATGTGAGAAGTATTTTCGAGCAAGGTTTTGAGCACGTGAAGCATTAAAAATTTTTTAGCTGGATGGTTGAATAGTTAAACAACTATTATTTTGGACAAGGAGGAGAAAAATGAATTTATTTTCGATAAAAGATTTAACAAAAGAATATGGCGTGGGTGGTGCAAAAGTAACCGCACTTAACAAAATTAATTTATCAATTCCCGAAGGTAAATTTGTAGTTATTCTCGGAGCTTCGGGGTCGGGAAAATCAACTTTGATAAATATGCTCGGTTGCATGGATACGCCTACTTCCGGTGCGATTAATTTTTACAAAACAGATATAACTACGTTTAGTAAACATAAAATGACGCATTTTCGCGGAGAAAATATTGGTTTTGTTTTTCAAAGTTATAATCTTCTACCGGATTTAACGGCTCTTGAAAATGTGGAATTTTCCACGGAACTTGCGGGATTATCCCGTAAAGATGCCGAAAACGCGCTTTCACTTGTCGGTTTATCGGAGCGCGTGAACCATTATCCCGCGGAGTTATCGGGCGGTGAGCAACAGCGTGTTTCAATCGCCCGTGCTATTGCGAAGAACCCGAAAGTTTTACTCTGTGACGAACCTACCGGCGCATTGGATTTCAACACGGGAATTATGGTATTGGAAGCGTTAAAACAGATTCACAAAGAAAAAAAATCCTCAATTCTGTTTATTACGCACAATCAAGAAATCGCAAAAATCGCCGACATTGTAATCACGCTTAGAAGCGGAGAAGTGCAGAGTATAAGCAAAAATTCCGCACCGATCTCTCCGACGGAGGTGATATGGTGAAAACTTGTATAAAAATGACTATGCGAAAAATGCGCCTGAACATTCCACAATTATTAGGATTGGTATTACTGCTTGTTGTCGGAGTTTGCTTTTATATAACGCTGTTTACAATTGTTCAGCGATTCGAAGAAACCGCAGAACAATACATCTCCGATCACGCCTATGCCGATGTGACTTTCTACGGCGTGTTTGACAGCGAAAGTATCAGACTTCTCACGGAAACAGACGGCGTTCTATTGGCACGGGGGCGAACGGTTCGTGATATTCGGAAAGACGAGCGAATTTTCCGTGCAGTTTCGTTGACCGACGGTATAAATATTCCGCATATCTACGAGGGCAGACTACCGGAAAATCAAAGCGAGTGCATTCTTTTAAAGCGTAATGCCGATGCAATGGGTTTTGGCATTGGTTCTCAAATCACACTTGGCGGCATGGATTTGACTGTTACAGGGCTTGCCGCAAATCCCGAATATATTTACATGGTTCAGAATGAACGCAATATGATGGCGCAACAAAACCGTTTTGGCGTGATATATGTAGTTGAAGAATTTTTGGCAAGCGGTTTTAATGAAGTAGTCGTTTTAACAAACGATAATGCAAATATAAACGAACTTTCCGAAGCAATAGGAGCATTCAGAACCATCCGGCAAAAAGACCAGATAAATCATATTTTATATCGCAACGATTTAAGCGAACTCGGCAGTTTCGCTATGATATTTCCGCTTATTTTTGCTGTGCTTATTGCTGTTGTGATTTACGTTATGCTTTCGAGGAATATTCAAAAGGATAGAAAGCAAATAGGCGTGATGAAAGCGATGGGTGCGAGTGACAAGAAAATTGTTTTTATATATCTATCGCAGTTTTGCATAACTGCGGCTTTAGGCGCATTGCTCGGTTGTTTTACGGCGATGATTACTACAAACAGCATAATTTCTATTATGTCATCAATGTTTGTAGTGCCTGAATTAAATTTCGCATTATATCCGTTTTTGTGGACAGCAGCGATAATTATAAGTGTTTTACTATGTACGGTTTCGGGGCTGATTGCGTTGGTTCGCATATTACCATTAATGCCCGCACAAGCCTTGCGTCCGCGTACCCCGAAAGGCGGAAGGCGGATATTTCTTGAACGAATCGGATTTATATGGAAACGTTTGTCGTTTAATTCCAGATACGCACTCAAGAATTCCCTGCGTAATAAAAGTCGTTTTTTCGCCGTTGTGCTTGGCATGGTGGGTTCATGTTCTTTACTTGCATTCTCGCTCGGATTTCATAATTCAATTACCGAAACGCAAAACAGGTTTTTCAATGATTTTGCGAATTACGATGTAATTGTCAGCTTCAACCCGATTCCGCTTACGCAACAACACTCTGCATCAGAACAAATCGACGAAAGCAGTAAAGCGTTGGTTCTGCATGTTGAAATTCGTGAAGAGAATTATATTCTCGCAATTACCGAAAGCGATTTCGATATGGTTCATATTCCAACCGCAGAATTGCAAAACGGTGTAATAATTCCCGAGTATTTTTCTCAAATGTGGAATGTACAAGTTGGCGATTCTCTAGAAATAAACGGTTATAAAGCTACTATTTCGGCAATTACACCGCAACACCTCGGACTTACACTGCACACAAGTTTTGATTACATTAACAAATTAACCGATGATATTCCTCCGCTGTATAATACGATTTACGGCAGAAGTGCGAATATGACCAAACTCACAGGCTTCCTTACAGAAAACAATTTTGATTTTACAACCATTGACGATGACAAAACCAGCTTCGATTCCATTATGGAGAGCATGGAAGTGCTGATTTGGTTTATGATTGGCTGTTCAATAATTCTCGGATTTACTGTGCTGTATGCGGTCGGGTTCATTAATCTTTCGGCAAGAGAATATGAATATATGTTCATGGGTGTAATGGGTTATTCACACAAAAGCATACTTCTAACACACATAAAAGAAACGATTTTGCAACTTGTTATAGCTATTCCGGCCGGATTTTTTGTCGGCGTTCTTCTTCTTGAAGCAATAAAGGGCGAATTTTCAAGCGGAAATTTCGTGATTGCGGCAAGAATTTATCCGTTTAGCCACGTTATATCTGCACTGGCTGTAATTGGCGTAACAGCGGTTATGGCGATGGTTACATCAAGGCACATTGACAGGCTTGATATAGTCGAAGGGTTGAAGGCACAGGATGATGGGTGAAACAATTCGTAAAATTTTCTAAAAAAGCCCTTGACATATAAATAAATCAAGGTATAATCACTTCTTGTGTGCGAGTTTAAGAATTCGCCCTAAAATTTGGAACTATGACACGCCCGGGTGCGTGAAGCCGGAGGTACTGATGCAGAACAATAAAATACGCATTAATTTGAAAGCATACGACCACAAATTAATTGACCAATCGGTGGTACAAATCATAGAAACGGCGAAGCGCACGGGTGCCGAAATCTGCGGGCCGATTCCCCTGCCGACGAAAAAAGAAGTGGTGACGATTCTTCGCGCCGTGCACAAATACAAGGACAGCCGCGAGCAGTTTGAAATGCGCACGCACAAGCGTCTCATTGATATTCTTATGCCAACCCCAAAAACCGTGGACGCGCTCCAACGGATTGATTTGCCCGACGGTGTAGACATCACCGTTAAGGTAATGCAGTAGGAGGTTCATGATGAAAAAAGCAATTTTAGCAAAAAAACTGGGAATGACGCAAATATTTGCAGAAAACGGGCAAATGATTCCCGTCACGGTGCTTGAAGCAGGGCCGTGCGTTGTTGTTCAAAAGAAAACCGTTGAAAAAGATGGCTATGCCGCACTTCAAGTGGGTTTCGGAGAAATCCGCGAAAAATTGGTGAACAAGCCAGAAAAGGGACATTTCTCCGCACATCTTGGGGCTAATGCCGCACCGAAACGCGTTTTGAAAGAACTCCGCCTTGACAATTGCGACCAATTTGAAGTCGGTGCGGAAATCAAAGCCGATATGTTCGCTGCCGGCGACTATGTAGACGTAACCGGAACATCCAAAGGAAAAGGCTTTCAAGGTGCAATCAAGCGCCATAATATGCATCGCGGCCCAATGACCCACGGTTCAAAATATCACCGCGGACACGGTGCGATGAGTGCAGGAACAACCCCGGGTAAAGTACCCAAAGGCAAAAAGCTTCCCGGTCATATGGGTGCGAAAAAGAGAACGGTTCAAAATATCGAAGTTGTTCGCACAGACGCGGAAAAAAATCTGATTTTAGTACGCGGCGCGGTTCCGGGAATCAAAGGTGCGCTTGTGACAATAAAAAGCACGGTTAAAGTTTAAAGGAGTTGTGAGTCGTGGCTACAGTAGCAGTTGTAAACATGCGCGGCGAGTCCGCCGGTAAAATGGAACTTGACGATAATATTTTCGGAATAGATGTCAATGAACATGCCGTCCACATGGCTGTTGTGCAATATCTTGCAAATCAGCGTCAAGGTACGAAAAGCACGAAAACCCGTTCGGAAGTACGCGGCGGCGGAGCAAAACCGTGGCGGCAAAAAGGCACGGGCCGTGCGCGTCAAGGTTCAACACGCTCACCGCAATGGACGGGCGGCGGCGTAGTTTTCGCACCTAAACCCCGTGATTTTTCTTTCAAATTAAATAAGAAAATGAAGCGTCTCGCGTTAAAATCCGTCTTGACGGACAAGCTGAAAAACAACGAGCTAATAGTTCTTGACTCGCTGGTGCTTCCCGAAATTAAAACGAAATCAATGAAAGCGATCTGTGATAATCTTGAACTCGGAAAAGCACTGTTTGTAATGGATACCGGGAGTGAAAACGTAGTGCTTTCCGCAAGAAATATCCCCGGAGTAAAAACATCTGGAGTAAATACAATCAACGTCTACGATATCCTTCACCACGACAGGCTTGTAATAACAAAAGACGCAATCAAAAAAATGCAGGAGGTGTATGCATAATGGCAGATTTAAAATATTACGATGTCATATTCAAACCCCTCATGACAGAAAAAAGTATGAGCCTCTTGGAAGAGCAAACCTATTCGTTTTATGTGCACCCCAAAGCAACAAAAGTACAAATAAAAGAAGCGGTCGAGCGTCTTTTTAACAATGTAACCGTAGAAAAAGTAAACACAATGCATACTCACCCAAAAAAACGTCAACGCCGCGGTGCAAAAGCAGGCGAAACAGTAAGGCGTAAAAAAGCCATAGTAAAGCTAACCCCGGGCAGTAGTCCGATTGAATATTTTGAAGGTATTTAAGCAAGTAAGAAGGAGAATTTGCAATGGGCATAAAGCGTTATAGACCAATAACCCCATCCCAGCGTCAAATGACGGTTTCGGACTTTGCGGAAATCACAAAGGCAACGCCCGAAAAAAGCTTAACTGTTCATTTGAAGAAGCATTCCGGACGCAACGGTCAAGGAAAAATAACCGTAAGACACAGGGGCGGCGGGGCGAAAATAAAATACCGTATTATCGACTTCAAGCGCAACAAAGACGGAGTACCCGCGAATGTTGCCGCGATTGAATATGACCCGAACCGCACCGCAAACATCGCGCTGTTGCACTACGCCGACGGAGAAAAACGTTATATCTTAGCACCAATCGGTGTAAATGTCGGTGACAGCCTGATGAGCGGCATTGAAGCGGAAATTCGTCCAGGCAACGCGCTTCCGATGAAAGTTATTCCCGTTGGTACAGAAATTCATAATATAGAAATGAAGCTGGGCCGGGGTGCGCAAATGGTGCGAAGCGCAGGAAACGTCGCACAGCTTATGGCGAAAGACGAAAAATTTGCTACTGTTCGTTTGCCTTCGGGCGAGATGCGCTTGGTTCCCGTGAATTGCCGTGCTACGGTCGGTCAGGTCGGCAACCCCGATAATGAATTAATCAATGTCGGTAAAGCAGGCAAAAAGCGTCATATGGGAATTCGTCCGACTGTCCGCGGTTCGGTAATGAACCCGAACGACCACCCTCACGGCGGCGGCGAAGGACGCGCACCAATCGGTCGCTCGGCACCATGTACACCTTGGGGCAAACCGGCTCTCGGATACAAAACACGCAAGAAAAACAAGCAAAGTAACCAATATATTGTACGTAAACGTGGTAGCAAGTAGGAGGCATATATGGGTAGGTCATTAAAAAAAGGGCCGTTCTGTGACGCGCACCTGATGAAAAAAGTTGACGCACAAGCCAATAGCACAAACAAATCTGTAATTAAAACATGGTCGCGTCGTTCTACGATATTCCCTGAAATGATAGGCTTCACCATTGCCGTTCACGATGGACGCAAGCACGTTCCCGTCTATATTACGGAAGATATGGTTGGGCATAAACTTGGTGAATTTGCCGCAACCCGCACATATCGCGGGCATGGCAAAGATGCGGAAAAACGAAGTAAAGTAAAATAAGGAGGGCAATCATGGGACAAAGCAGAAGTCAATATAAGCAACAGCGCAATGCGGAAAACCGCGAAAAGCGTCCTCATGCGATTCACAAATTTGCCCGAATTTCAGACCGCAAAGCAAGAATCGTTTTGGATCAGATAAAGGGCAAGGATGTAATACAGGCCGCCGCAATATTGCAATATAACCCGCGTTACGGCGCGTATCTTGTCGGAAAAGTTTTAAAATCCGCCGTGGCAAACGCAGAAGAAAACCACTCGATGGATGCGCAAGATTTATTCGTAGAAGAAGCAATCGCAAACCAAGGCCCATCAATGAAGCGTATTCAACCCCGCGCAAAAGGCCGCGCATACAGAATAAACAAGCGCACAAGTCACATCACGATAGTGCTGAACGAGAGGTGAACTAATGGGACAAAAAGTTAATCCCCACGGTCTTAGGCTGGGCATAAACAAAGAATGGGATTCCGTATGGTACGCGGAAAAAGATTTTGCGAAATATCTTTTAGAAGACCATAAAATTCGTCAATTTATAAAAAAATATTTCAAAGATAAAAAACCGGTTCCGGTAGACCCGAAAATCGCGAGAATCACAATAAAAAGAACGACGAATCGCGTAAAAGTTACACTGCACACCGCAAGCCCGGGTATTATAATTGGGCGCAACGGCGAAGCTATAAAAGTTTTAACGGATGCGGTTCAGAAATTAATTGACCGCAGCCCAAACGAATACAAAGCCGATGTTGAAATACAGGAAATAAAAAGACCGGAGCTTAATGCGCAGCTTGTTGCGGAAGTAATAGCGAAAGACCTAGAGAACCGTGTAACATTCCGTCGCGCAATGAAGCAAGCAATGACCCGCGCAATGAAAAACGGTGCGAAGGGCATAAAAACGGCGGTATCGGGTCGTCTCGGTGGCGCGGACATCGCAAGGACAGAGCATTATCACGAAGGAACAATTCCACTGCAAACATTGCGTGCGGATATAGACTACGGCTTTGCCGAAGCAGACACAACCTACGGAAAACTTGGAGTAAAAGTGTGGCTGTATAAAGGCGAAGTTCTTCCCGGGCAGGAAAGGCGTGAAGAACGCCCGTTCCGGGCAGAAAGACGGGAAGGAGCAGGTGGCGACTATGCTAATGCCAAAAAGGGTAAAAAGACGCAAGCAGTTCCGCGGTCGAATGACCGGAAAAGCCCTGCGCGGTAATACAATCACTTACGGATCATTTGGGCTTATTGCAATGGAGCCAACATGGATAACCGCAAACCAAATTGAAGCGGCACGTATCGTTTTGAACAGAACTATGAAACGCGGCGGTAAAGTCTGGATAAAAATTTTCCCCGACAAGCCCGTTACGGAAAAACCCGCCGAAACCCGCATGGGTAGCGGTAAGGGTTCGCCGGAATACTGGGTAGCGGTTGTAAAGCCCGGTCGTGTAATGTTCGAGATTGCCGGTGCGGACGATGAAACTTCACGCCGTGCGTTGAAATTGGCAAGTTACAAACTGCCGATTCGTTGTAAAGTTGTCTCGAAAGAAGAACTTGAAGCAATTTTAGCGGAAGCGGAAACGCCCAAAGCTAAAGCAGAATAACAAGGAGGCTGGAGTGCTATGAAATCAAAGAAATATCTCGAGTCCCTTAAAGATAAATCCGTGGAAGAATTAAAGGTTGAACTTGTTTCTACCAAAAAAGAATTGTTCAATCTGCGCTTCCAAAACGCCACCAACCAACTGGATAATACGGCGCGTATAGGCGAAGTTCGTAAGAATATCGCGAGAATTCAAACGGTAATGACACAGCGCGCCAAAGGTTTGGCATAGGGAGGTAAAAAATGGAGACTCAACGTAATTTGCGTAAAACACGCGTAGGCAAAGTTGTGAGCGATAAAATGGACAAAACAATCGTAGTTGCCGTGGAAAACCGAGTAAGACACCCGATAATCGGCAAAATTGTAAAACGCACTTATAAATTGAAAGCTCACGATGAAGCCAACGAATGCGGAATCGGCGACAGGGTTCGCGTAATGGAAACGCGTCCACTATCGAAAGAAAAACGCTGGCGTTTGGTAACAATCCTTGAGAAAGCGAAGTAATTGGAGGTTTTAAAATGATACAACAGGAATCAAGATTAGCCTCCGCGGATAATTCGGGAGCAAAAGAACTTTTGTGTATTCGTGTACTTGGCGGCACGGGACGGCGTTACGCCAACGTGGGCGACATTATCGTGGCATCTGTGAAAGATGCCGCACCGGGCGGCGTGGTGAAAAAAGGCGAAGTTGTAAGAGCGGTAATCGTCCGCACGGTGAAAGGTCTTTCGCGTAAAGACGGCTCGTCCATTCGCTTTGACGAAAACGCGGCGGTTATTATCAAAGAAGACAAAACGCCGAGAGGTACTCGTATTTTCGGGCCGGTTGCAAGAGAATTACGCGAAAAGCAATTTACGCGCATCGTTTCTCTCGCACCCGAAGTATTGTAGGAGTCGATATTATGAATAAAGTTAAAATAAAACGCGGTGATACGGTTCAAGTAATCGCAGGGAAAGAAGTCGGCAGAACAGGTCGTGTTCTTCTGATTGACCGCGAAAAAAATAAAGTGCTGGTTGAGGGGCTTAATATGCAAGTGAAGCACCAAAAGCCCAACCGCGCTAACCAAGCAGGCGGCATAACTCGCCGCGAAGCCCCATTGCACATTTCCAACGTGATGTATTTACACAAAGATAAACCAACCCGACTCGGCTATAAATTAGAAGAGTCGGATGGCAAGATTGTGAAAAAGCGTTACGCGAAATCTACGGGCGAAGTGATTGACTAAACGGAGGATTGCAATGAGCAGACTCAAAGATATTTACGAGAAAGACGTTGTAGCCGGAATGATGAAAAAATTCGGTTATAAAAATAAAATGGCTGTTCCTAAAATCGAAAAAGTAGTAGTTAATATCGGTTTGGGTGAAGCGAAGGAAAACGCTAAGGTAATCGAACACGCAACCAACGACATCGCAACGATTACGGGTCAAAAAGCGGTTGTAACCAAAGCGAAAAAATCAATTTCGGCGTTTAAGCTTCGTGCTGGAATGCCGGTCGGTTGCAAAGTTACCCTTCGCGGCACGAAAATGTACAGCTTTGTTGACAGATTAATAAACGTAGCGATTCCGCGCGTTCGTGACTTCCGTGGTGTTAGTGCGGATTCTTTCGACGGACGCGGAAACTATACGCTCGGCATTAAAGAGCAATTAATTTTCCCGGAGATTTCTTTCGACAAAATAGATAAACTTCGCGGAATGGAAGTAGTATTTGTAACAACCGCCGAAACGGACGAAGAAGCAAGAGAGCTTCTTGCGCTGTTCGGAATGCCTTTCATTCGTCCAATAGGAGGAACAAATTAATGGCAAAAAAAGCTCTTGTATTAAAAGCTGCAAAAAAACCGAAGTTTGCCGTAAGGGCATACAGGCGCTGTAATATCTGTGGAAGACCTCACGCGACATTGCGTAAATATGGCGTATGCCGTATATGCTTCCGCGAATTGGCTTATCGCGGGCAAATTCCCGGTGTAAGAAAAGCCAGTTGGTAAAAAATAGTTTTTCATATGAAGATTTAGCTAGGAGGATTGCCAATGTTATCCGACCCTATTGGGGATATGCTCACGAGAATCCGCAACGCAAACATGGCAAGGCACACAACCGTTGATATGCCTTCATCAAAAATGAAAGAATCAATTGCCGCAATTTTGGTGAAAGAAGGCTATGTAAAAGGTTATGAAATAGTGCCTAATGGTGTAAAGAAAACCATGCGAATAACGCTTAAATACGGCAAAAACAAAAGTGAAAAAGTCATCGCGGGATTAAAGCGCATTTCTAAACCTGGTTTGAGGGTTTATGCGGGTTGCGAAGATTTGCCGAAGGTTCTTAACGGGCTTGGGCTTGCGATTGTTTCAACGAACAAAGGCGTTATGACAGATAAAGAGGCTCGCGCAAACGGTGTTGGCGGGGAAGTCTTGGCTTTTGTGTGGTAAAAATTTCGTAAAAACATTCAATAGAGGAGGTGCAGAATCGTGTCAAGAATCGGAAAACTTCCCGTTATTATTCCTACGGGTGTGACAGTAACAATTGCCGTGGGAAATGAAGTTACGGTAAAAGGTCCCAAGGGAACTTTAAGCCGCAAGTTATCGCCTGACATGACCATCGCACAGGAAGAGGGCAAGCTGACTGTAACTCGCCCGAATGATTTAAAAAGATTTAAAGCGTTACACGGTCTTACGCGCACACTTATAAACAACATGGTGGTGGGCGTAACGGAAGGCTATATAAAGCGTTTGGAAATCAACGGAACAGGTTATCGTGCTGCAAAGGCAGGGAATAAACTTACGTTGAACCTCGGATATTCCCATCCAATTGAAATGACCGACCCCGAGGGCATTGAAAGTACAGTTGACGGAACAACAAAAATAGCTATTTCCGGCATAGACAAAGAAAAAGTTGGTCAATATGCCGCGAACATACGCGAAAAACGTCCGCCCGAGCCGTACAAAGGCAAGGGTATCAAATATGAAAACGAATATATCAGACGCAAAGCCGGTAAAGCCGGTAAGAAATAGGCAGGTGACGGAATATGATAAACAAACCATGTCGCGCAGATGCGCGTAAAAAACGGCATTACAGGTTGCGCCGTAATCTTTCCGGCACCGCAGCCAGACCGCGGCTTGCCGTTTTCAAGTCGAATAAATATATCTATGCACAATTAATTGACGACGTGAAGGGGCATACCCTTGCAAGCGCGTCTACAATGGATGCGGCTTTGGTTAAAGCCGACAGTTTGAAAAGCACGTCGAACATTGATGCCGCGAAAGCCGTTGGTGCACAAGTTGCGAAAAAAGCCAAAGCATTAGGCATTGAAGAAGTTGTTTTCGACAGAGGCGGATATATCTATCACGGAAAAATCGCGGCGTTGGCAGATGCTGCCCGCGAAGCCGGTTTGAAATTTTGACCTTTTAAGGAGTAGGCTATGGCGATGAAAAAGATTGACGCAAATTCCCTTGACATTAAAGACAAGGTGGTTTCGATAAATCGCGTAACAAAAGTTGTAAAAGGCGGGCGTACGTTCCGTTTTGCGGCTCTTGTTGTAGTAGGCGATGAAGCCGGGCATGTTGGCGTCGGGCTGGGTAAAGCGAACGAAATACCTGAAGCCATTCGCAAAGGCAAGGAAGATGCGAAGAAAAACATGATATTTCTTGAGAAAAACGAAGATGATTCGTTGTATCATGAAATTATCGGTCACTTCGGCGCGGCGAAAGTTTTAATGCGTCCTGCTCCCGAAGGAACCGGTGTTATTGCTGGCGGTGCGGTTCGTGCTGTTTTGGAACTCGCGGGTGTTCGCAACGTTGTTACAAAGTCGATTGGTTCAAATAATAAACATAATGTAGTTAAAGCCACTCTTACGGGCTTGAAAGCAATGAAAACTCCTTCCGTTGTGGCGCGCCTTCGTGGCAAGCCCGTTGAAGAAATATATGAAGCGAGGAATTCCTGATGTTGAAAATCACGTTGGTGCGTTCGCCCATCGGCGCGAAACCTAAGCATAGGGCAACCATTGAAGCTTTGGGTCTGAGAAAACTTCATATGACCGTAGAGCAAAAAGATAACCCCGCAATCAGGGGCATGATTCACCATGTAAAACATTTAATTAAAGTTGAAGAAGCTTAGGAGGCTCCTGCTATGAAATTAGGAGAACTTAGACCCGCCGAAGGCGCGACAAGAAAAGCATGGCGGCGCGGACGCGGGCATGGCTCTGGTAATGGTAAAACCGCAGGGCGCGGGCACAAGGGACAGAAATCCCGTTCTGGAAGCGGCGGTAAAGTAGGATTCGAGGGCGGTCAAATGCCTTTGTATCGTCG
Source organism: Defluviitaleaceae bacterium (assembly GCA_009779835.1). Classification (GTDB taxonomy): domain Bacteria; phylum Bacillota; class Clostridia; order Lachnospirales; family WQUN01; genus WQVC01. The sequence continues at coordinate 42,598 of WRBD01000009.1, forward strand.
TTTGCCGAAAAGAGGTCATACTTGCCGCAACACCAAAGAAATCGTTGCGATAAACGTGCAGCTTCTTAACGTATTTGAAGACGGCGCGACCGTTGATATCGCGGCTCTTAAACAAAAGGGTCTTGTGTCGAACCCGCGTGACGGCGTGAAAATTCTTGGCAACGGCGATATCACAAAAAAGCTTACAGTAAAAGTAAATTATTTCAGCAAAGGTGCTGCGGATAAAATTGAGTCCGCAGGCGGCAAAGCTGTTGCTGTTTAACTTCATCTGAATGGGGCGAAGCCCCAAACCCCAACCGAGGTGGTATAGTTGTTCAAAATATTCGCCAATGCTTGGCGCGTTGAAGATATTCGCAAAAAAATATTATTCATTTTGTTGTTACTGTTTATCTATCGAGTGGGCGCAATTCTTGTTCCGCTTCCGGGCATAGATTTGGAAGCGTTGGCGTATTGGAGAAACCCCGCCGGTGGTGCAGGCGATGCCGTAATGACATTTTTCTCTTTGCTTATGGGCGGCGAACTTGGTACGGTTTTTGCGATGGGTATCGCGCCATACATTACAGCTTCGATTATAATGCAACTTCTGACTTATGCTATTCCCGTGCTTAGTCAAATGCAAAAAGAAGACGAGGAAGGGCGCAAAAAAATTCAGCAGATTACACGTTATCTTGCTGTAGGGCTTGCTGCGCTTCAAGCCGCCGGAATGGTGTTTTCTTATACGCGTTACGGTGCGCAGTTTGGCATTGAAACGATTAATCTGTTCGCACATCAAAATATGTTCGTGTACATCGTTGCAACCGTTTCGATGATGACCGGTACGATTTTCATTATGTGGCTCGCGGAGCTTTTAACAGAAAAAGGTATCGGAAACGGCGCGTCGTTCTTGATTTTCGCTAATATCTTGGCAGGGCTTCCTGCCGGGTTTATGACTTTTTGGAATATGCTTACCGCTGAACCCGATATTTTAACGATTCTTCTAGTTGTATTTTTATTGGCTACCTTCGCACTGATTATCGCGTTTGTTGTGCTTGTGCATGAGGGTGAAAGGCGTATTCCTGTGCAATATTCGCGTAAAGCAGCGGCGGGAAGCGGCTTTAAAGGGCCGCAGCAGTATATTCCCTTGAAAGTAAACATCGCGGGCGTTCTCTCAATCATCTTCGCAATGTCGTTGCTTGGTTTCCCCGTGCAAATTGCGCAGTTTTTCCCTAACGCAACTTTTATTAACAATGTAGCGCGGTTTGTTGATTTCCGTGACTTACACTGGGCGGGCGCAATCATTTATGTAGTTTTGATTTTTGCCTTTACACATTTCTATACATCTTTTGCCGTTAATCCGATTGAGATGGCAGAGGGTTTGAAGAAAAACGGCGGCTTTATCCCCGGAATCCGTCCGGGTAAGCCGACAAGCGATTTCATTCAGACAACCGTAAATCGTTTATCTTGGATTGGCGCATGTTTTTATGCATTAATCGCAATGACCCCAATACTGATGGGGCAACTTGTTCCCCAAATGGCGCATATCGCGTTCGGCGGAACGTCGCTCTTGATTGTAACGGGTGTTGCTCTTGAATTCGTGAAACAACTCGAAAGCCAGCTTCTTATGCGTCATTATAAAGGATTCCTCGAGTAAAATGGCGGTTTTCATCAAGAATGACGAACAAATTTCATATATGAGAACTGCAAGCAAAATTTGCGCAAGAGCTCACGAAATGCTTGCTAAGTATATTAAACCGGGCATCACAACAGTGGAACTTAGTGCGATTGCTGAGGATTTTATCCGAAGTAATGACTGCAAACCGTCTTTTCTTGGGTATCGTGGTTTTCCGGCGGCAATCTGCACCAGTGTCAACGATGAAGTAATTCATGGTGTACCCGGTTTAAGGAAGCTTTTAAGCGGCGATATTATTAGTATTGATATCGGAGTATGCTTTAAAAGATTTCATGGCGACGCGGCTCGAACTTTCGCGGTCGGAAAAATTGATGAGATTCATCAGAAATTAATTGATGTTACGAAGCAAGCTTTTTTCGCGGGAGTGAAAAACTGCACAGAGGAAAACAGACTTCACGACATTTCCAATGCAATTGACGATTATGTAAAACCATTTGGTTTCGGCATAGTGGCGGAATGGTGCGGACACGGAGTTGGACGGCAGGTTCACGAAGACCCGCAAATTCCCCACACACGGCAAGAAAAACGCGGCCCGCGCATACGGCGCGGAATGACACTGGCGATTGAGCCTATGATTAATATTGGCACGCACGACATACACATGACAGACGATACTTGGACGGTAATTACCAAAGACGGAAAATATTCTGCACATTATGAAAACACAGTGTTAGTAACCGACGGGGAACCGGAGATTTTAACCTTATGACACGCGGAACGATTGTTTTTTCAAAATTCGGACGCGACAAAGGCAAAGCGATGGTGGTTCTTGAAGGTGATGGGGAAATTTTAAAGTTGGCAGACGGAAAACGCCGAACCATTGAAAAGCCAAAGAAAAAAAAGTTAAAGCATATTCAACCAACGAATTTTCAGATACAAATGCAGCCCGAATGCGGGCGTGCATTACAAGATGCAGATATTCGGAAACAGATAAAAAATTTTTTGAGTAAAACGGCACCGACCGGAGGGAGGTAAAGCGCATTGTCAAAAGACGATGTAATTGAAGTAGAAGGCAAAGTTTTAGAAAAACTGCCTAACGCTACGTTCCAAGTTCAACTGGAGAACGGACATATTATTCTTGCGCACATATCCGGAAAATTAAGGATGAATTTCATTCGGATAATCCCCGGGGACAAGGTGCTGATTGAGATGTCACCGTATGATTTAACAAAGGGAAGAATTGTCTGGAGAGACAAGTAGGAGGAAAAACAATGAAAGTAAGACCATCGGTTAAGCCGATTTGTGAAAAATGCAAAGTTATAAGGCGCAAACGCGCTATAAGAGTCATTTGTGAAAATCCCAAGCATAAGCAGAGACAAGGCTAGGAGGAAATTTTTATGGCACGTATTGCAGGTGTTGACTTGCCGCGCGAAAAACGGGTTGAAATCGGGCTTACCTATATTCACGGAATAGGCCGCCCAAGTTCTAAAAGAATTTTAGCGGAAGCGGGAATCAATCTTGACACTCGCGTTCGCGATTTAACCGATGACGAAGTTATAAAAATTCGTAGTGTTATAGAATCGACACAAGTGGTGGAAGGTGACTTGCGCCGTGATGTGGCATTGAATATTAAACGGCTGGTGGAAATCGGCTGTTATCGTGGTGTGCGTCACCGTAAAGGTTTGCCTGTTCGTGGACAGCGTACTCGCACAAACGCACGCACACGCAAGGGTAAAGCTAGAACAGTTGCCAATAAGAAGAAATAGCGGAGGTCAGTAATGCCAAAAAAACAAGTTAAAAGAGCGGCAACACGCCGCAGGCGCGATAGAAAGTTTGTTGACAGAGGGCAGGTTCATATTCAATCGTCGTTTAACAATACGATTGTTACAATAACAGACGCTGTTGGTAATGCTCTTAGTTGGGCATCCGCAGGACAACTTGGTTTCCGAGGAAGCCGTAAGTCTACACCGTATGCGGCGCAAATGGCTGCCGATACCGCAACTGTTGCGGCAAAAGAATACGGACTTAAAACAGTAGAAGTTTTCGTAAACGGGCCGGGCAGCGGTCGTGAAGCCGCAATCCGAGCTTTGCAAGCCGCAGGTCTTGAAGTAACTATGATAAAAGACGTAACGCCCGTACCGCATAATGGTTGCCGCCCACCAAAGCGCAGACGTGTCTGATTATTAGGAGGATTTAATTTATGGCGAGATATACTGGCCCTGTTTGCAGGCTTTGCCGCAGGGAAGGCGAAAAACTTTTTCTAAAAGGGGAAAAATGCTCTAAGGGTATTTGTCCTGTAAATAAGCGTCCGACCGCACCCGGACAACACGGTACAAGCCGTAAAAAACTTTCCGAGTATGGTCAGCAAACGCGCGAGAAGCAAAAAACCAAACGCATTTACGGTATTTTAGAAAAACAGTTCCGTAAATATTTCGAGATTGCGCGCAGTACTCCCGGCGTTACAGGTGAAAACTTGTTGCGTCTATTGGAGCAAAGGCTGGACAATGTTGTCTATCGGCTTGGATACGGGCGTTCGCGCACGGAAGCGCGTCAAATTGTCCGTCATAATTTAATCACCGTAAACGGCAAGAAGGTTAATATACCTTCTTATCAGGTGAAAGTCGGCGATGTTATTCAGGTGCGAGATAAATCCAAAAGTTTACAGCGTTTCAAAGATGTGCTTGACGTAACGGGTATGCGTGCGATTCCCGAATGGCTTACATCAGATTCGGAGAATTTCCGCGGTACAGTTGCCTCAAAACCGCTTCGCGAGCATATTACGTATGACTTGCGTGAAACGCTTATCGTTGAGCTTTATAGTAAGTAATTAAAGGGAGGTTGACGCAGTATGCTGGAAATCGAAAAACCTCGTATAGAAATTGTGGAAACAAAGGGCAATGAATACGGCAAATTTATTGTTGACCAGCTTGAACGCGGTTTTGGTACAACTATGGGAAACTCTCTTCGCAGAGTGCTGTTGTCGAGCCTGCCGGGCGCGGCTGTAAGCAATATCCGTATAGACGGCGTTTTGCATGAATTCAGCCATTTGCCCGGGGTTAAAGAAGATGTAACAGAAATTATTTTAAATTTAAAAAGCCTTGCTCTGCGCGATTTGAGCGAGAACAACGAATCTAAAACCGCTACGATTGAAGCAAGCGGCGAAGGTGTAATTTATGCGAGGGATATTAAGCTTGACGCGGATATTGAAGTTATGAATCCGGATTTGGTGATAGCTACCCTCGGGAATAAGGACGCCAAACTTTTTATTGAAATGACGATTCGTAAAGGACGCGGTTATGTAGGCGCAGACAAAAATAAAGGCGAAGACCAACCAATCGGTCTGATTCCGATTGATTCGATTTTTACGCCTGTTCGCAAGGTTAATTTTCACGTTGAACCGACCCGTGTAGGAAACATCACGGACTACGATAAATTAACGCTTGAGGTTTGGACGAACAGTACAATCAGCCCGAAAGATGCGGTTTGTCTTGGCGCGCAAATTTTAACAGAACACTTCAATATGTTTGTTGACCTTTCGGATTCCGCAAAAGTTTCAGAGATAATGGTTGAACGCGAAGACGGAATAAAAGAAAGAATGCTTGAAATGAGCATAGAAGAGCTTGACCTTTCCGTTCGCAGTTACAATTGCTTGAAACGCGCGGGAATTAATAATGTAGAAGACCTTGCAAATAAAACCGAAGACGATATGATGAAAGTACGCAACCTCGGACGCAAATCCTTGGAAGAGGTACTGAAAAAAATGACGGATTTGGGGCTCGCGCTTCAATCGTCGGAAGAGTAAAGTCGGAAGAGCAAAAAGGAGCGATAACCATGTCCGGTTACAGGAAATTAGGTCGCACATCAAGCCAGCGTAAAGCAATGCTTCGCAGCCTTGCAACGCAGCTTATTTATCACGGAAAAATTACAACAACGGAAACCCGTGCAAAAGAAGTGCGCAAAATGGCCGAAAAATTAATCACCCTTGCGGTTAAAGAAAAAGATAATTTCACTACGGAAGAAGTCATGGTGAAGGTGCCGCAGAAGGACAAAGACGGAAAGCGAATTAAAACTGTGGAAAATGGCCGCAAAGTTACAGAGTACAACGAAGTTGAGCGTACCATTAAAAAAGACAGCCCTACACGTCTTGCCGCACGCCGTAAAATTCTGAGCGTACTTTACCCTGTAACACAAGTACCCGCAGATGGTCGGCGCAAACGCTCAGAAACAAAAAAGGTAGACCTGGCAAACATCATGTTTGAAAAATGGGCTCCGAAATATTCCGGTCGCAGCGGCGGTTATACGCGAATGATTAAAATCGGTCCAAGACGCGGCGATGCCGCACCTATGGTGTTATTAGAATTATTATAAAACCTTTGGGGGGAGAGTCTTTTTTCTAAAAAAGGGTTCTCCCCCCGAGAATTTACATATAATAAAAGAGAGGGAGGTCGCGATGAAAAGAAAAAAAAGTACGGTTCTCGTTGTTGATGACAGTCCCAGCAGCAGGAATCACCTTATGCAAATTTTGCAGAATGATTATATTATGCTTGTAGCTTCGGGCGGTGTTGAGTGTATTCAGGTCGCGAAGGCGGCGAAGCCCGATATTATTTTATTGGACATTGTAATGCCGCAAATGAATGGGTATGAGGTTCTTGCCGCGCTTCGTGAGATGCGGGAGACGAAGGATATTCCTGTTATTTTTATTACGGGTCTGGACCAAGAAGGCGAAGAGGAAAAAGGGTTGAAACTGGGAGCTAGTGATTATATTACAAAGCCATATAATCCGGTCATTGTTAGGTTGAGGGTTAGGAATTTGCTTCAAATTACAGAGCAAATGCGCACGATTAATGAACTTAGCATGGTGGACGTGACGACAAAGCTGCCGAACAGACAGTATTTTGACAAGCGTTTGAGCGAGGAATGGCAAAGGGCTGAAAATGAAAACCGTCAGCTTGGAATTTTAATGATAGAAATTGATACACTAAGGTCATACAATACGATTTACGGGTATCGCAATGGTGATGCCATGATTATAAGGGTGTCGGAAATTATTTCGTCTTACGCGAATGTGAATCCGGGCGATTTTGCGGCTCGGTGGGCGTATGGCGGGTTCGTTGTGCTGTTGTTAAACGTTGCAATTGGTGAGTGCAATACTGTCGGTGAAAATATTCGCAAGGCAATTGGCGACGCTGTTATTGAAACTTCGGGCGGCGAAGAAACCCGCGTGACAATCAGTGTGGGGGCGAATTCCGTTAGCCCGGCTTCGGATGATTGCTCAATCGAAAAATTTATCGCAAATGTTGATTCTGCACTATATCTTGCAAAAGAACTTGGGCGTAATCAGGTTGTGGTTCATTCGTGAATATTTTAGACATTTGTGTACTGGTTTTGGTGGCATTATGCGCCTTTGCCGGGTATCAGCAGGGGCTAATCCGTACAGTGTATAGGTTAGTCTCCTTTTTTATAGCAGTCTTTCTTGCAAACATGCTGTATCCGTATGTTGCGCAGTTTTTACGGGGAACGCTTGTTTTTTCGGGAATTCAAGACAGCGTAAAATCGGGGCTTGACCTCGGTGGTTTTGTTTCTGAATACTCAACGGAGTGGCAAAATGAAGTTTTTGAATCCTTGCCGTTGTCTACCCAGATTCGCAGTTTTTTATTTTCGCATTTTGAGCCTGATGTTCACGGAATTTTACGCATTGATACCATCGAAGAGTATATTTCCCTTTTTTTCGCAAACATCGCCATTAATGGAATTGCCATTATTGTTGTTTTTTTCCTTGTTATAATAATTCTTTCTGTTATCGGAATCGCAATTGACATTGTTGGAAAGCTGCCTGTAATTAAAACTTTTAACAATCTCGGAGGGTTTATCGTTGGTGTAGTTATCGGTGCGGGAATTTCGTGGATATGCATTGTTGTGCTTTCCATGGTTTTCGCGACAAGCGCGAACGAAGAGATTTTTGAATTAATTCAGGATTCTTTTATAGTGAGCAGGGTGACAGATTTGGTGCTGCCTAGGTTGGCGGCAAACACACTGACATGAGTAAATTGCAAATTTTTGCTATATTCGCGTTAATAAATATTGTGGTTGTCGCCTTTGCGAGCGCGTTTTGGGTTCGCCCTGTTGTCGGTTCGTTGCGAGGTGGGATGGCGGGTGTGCGTTTATTGGAAAGAAGGTATGCCGCCGAGCGCAGATTTTTGGCGGAATACGATGCAAATAAACGAGAACTTGAAGAAATTCTGTTAGCGCAGTTGGTTTTGGGTTATCATGAAAAAATACCCGCGCTTGCGGAAATTTCGCGTCTTGATACGTTGTATGGACTTGAAAATTTAGAATTTGGAGCATCGCAGGTTTCGGTTGGTTATTTGGGTGAAAATCGTCTTTTTGAAACGCGTGTAAATGTGGAATATTTGGGCGCGTTTGCGGATATAATATCGTTTTTACATGAGATTTCAGAGAGTGACGGGAAAATTTGCTCGTTTTCGGTTTTGCTGGAAGAAAATGCGCGGTTAAGGTTGGAATTTTCCATGTTTGGTGGTGGATAAATGATTTCGATTGGCACCAAATTTCGTAAGCCAATGCTAATGGTGGCGGATTTTTTATTGTTTTCCGCCAGTTATTTTAGTTCTTGGTTTATTTTGATGCGTCGGATTATTTTTGAAGAATACGCAAATACGATGTTTTTGGGTTATGTCTTTTTTATTGCAATATTTTTCGTGGTTTTTTGGGGGTTCGGAATGTATGAAAGTTTGTGGCGGTATGCCGAGGCATATGAATTTTTGAAGTGCATGATTGCGATAATGCTGGCGATTACGACATTTGTGACAGTAACGTGGTTTGTGTTTCAGCCGCCGCGTATAGAGCGGCGTTTGCCGATTACGGTTTATTTAGTGTCGGCGGCGGCGGCGGGTAATAGTACGCTTTTTTTCCGGACGGCGTATCGGGCTTTTCGTGCGAGCAGGACGCGGCGGCGGGCAGGCACAAAGCGAAAAAAGGTGATGATTGTTGGCACAAGCGAGACGGGAGTGGCGGTAATTCAAGGGCTTGAGCGGAACCCTAATCAGCGTTATGAGGTTGTTTGCGCCGTTGACGATAACCCTGCGATGGTTGGGCGAAAAATACAGCGTGTACCTGTGGCGGGAACAACTCGTGATATTCCTAGATTAACGGAGCGTCACGGAATACAAGTGATTCTTTTGGCGATTCCTCATGTTACGGCGAAGGAAAAACGCCGGATTTCGGGCATTTGTGCGAAAACAAATTGCGAATTAAAAAAAATTCCTGATATCTTTGATTTTAAAAATAATGAAGCGGATTCTTCCGAAGCAGGGGTAATTTCGCGTATTGAAGACGTTTCCGTTGAGGATTTATTGGGGCGCGACGTTGTTGACATAAAACGGTTTAAGGAAAAATATTTGAAGGGGCAAACGGTTTTAATTACAGGCGCTGGCGGAACAATTGGTTCGGAATTGTGTAGGCAGGCGGCGGCACATGGCGCGGCGCGGCTTGTGATGGTCGATGTTTGGGAAAACGGATTGTACGCGATGGAGCAGGAATTGCTATATAAATTCGGGCGGGAAAATTTCGAGCCGATTGCCGAAGTTGCGAATATACGCGAAGAAGGCCGGCTGGACAGGCTTTTCGAGCGGTACAAGCCAAATTTGGTGTATCATGCTGCCGCGCACAAGCACGTCCCGCTGATGGAAACCGCACCCGAAGAAGCTGTGAAAAATAATATTTTCGGCACACTTTACACGGCTCGTTGCGCACAGCGTCACGGCGTAAAGCGGTTTGTTTTGATTTCGAGCGATAAAGCGGTTAATCCGACGAATGTTTACGGCGCGACAAAGCGCGTTTGCGAAATGGTTGTACAAGCTCTCCACGCCGAAAGCAAAGGTGCGGGAGCAACAGAATTTGTTGCGGTGCGTTTTGGTAATGTACTTGGCTCAAACGGTTCTGTTATTCCGCTTTTCAAGGCGCAAATTGCGGCGGGTGGGCCTGTGCGTGTAACGCACAAGGAAATTATCCGTTATTACATGACCGTTTCAGAAGCGGTTTCGTTGGTGATGAGTGCGGGCGAAATGGCAAAGGGCGGCGAAATTTTCGTGCTTGATATGGGCGACCCCGTTAAAACTTTGGATTTAGCGGAAATGCTGATTCGCCTTTCCGGACACGAACCGTATCAAGAAATCGACATAGAAATTACGGGTTTGCGCCCCGGCGAAAAGCTCTACGAGGAACTTCTAATGGCAGAAGAAGGACTGAAAACCACATCTAACAATAAAATTTTCGTAGGCCGCCCGATAGATATCGAACCCGCGAAACTGTTTGATACTCTCGAAATACTAAAAAAAGCCGCAGACAACGGCAAGCGCGGCGAATTAAAGGACAAGTTGCATGAACTTGTTCCGGGGTTTGTGGTATAAAGAAAACGGCTTTACATCCAAAACTTTGCAAGTTCAATCAGCTCGTTATAATCATGCTCGGTGGAAAGCACCATTTGAAAGTCGTGCAGATTAAAAAATAATATGCTGTGCGTGTTTTCAACAAGAATATACGCGGGGGTTTGGTCTATGAGAATTTCGCGGAATTCGCCGTGGTCGGGGTCGTAAACGGGTTCGCCCGCGAGTACATTTACAATGCTTCCCGATGCGCTTTCCAGATGAAGAATTGCGTTATGGGAATTAACGTCGGATGAGAGTGAGAGTATTTGCCAGCCTTCGGGTGCGGTAAGCGATGCGAGCGCGGAAAAACGAGATAAAAATTCTTCTGCTTGCGCAAGGGGTTCGGTGGGTGCGGGTTCTTCATCGGCGGTTATTTCCAATTCGTTGCCGACAGGCGCACCGGCAGCCGCCGCAGGCGCGGGCATTATCCTTGAATCCGTATCAGCTTCCGCCCATAAACCGGCATCACTCATGCCCCAATACATATCATCCGCTTCTTCTATAATATCAACAGCCCCTGCAACAGACGGTCTTGCCGCGTTCTGCGTCATTAATTCACGGGAAGAGTCACCGAGATTAAACCCGTGTTCGGTAAACCAATACGCCGCTACAAAACACACGGCAACAAAGGAAGCAGCAACCGCACCCCATGCGACAAATCTTTTACTGCGTTTTGTTTCCCTGTTTTCGCGCATAAGTGAGACTTTGAATTTCGCGTCCATTCGCAGAATGGCGAAGTCGTCAATCTCACTTGATGTTTCAAGCTCTTCGCACTCACGCAGATACTCCTCGCCTTTTTCGCTTACATATTCCGCGGCAAGCGACTTAAAAAACTGTTCCGATTGATGTGTTTTAAACTCGGTTATAAATTCTTCCGTTTCCCGCAAATTTTTTAATTCATCTTTCATGCCTGCCGCACCTCCTTTGCCATGTCTGCCAGTTTTTTCTTTGCTCTGTGCAAGCGTACCGTTACATTATTTTCTGTTATTCCTAGAATATCCCCAATTTCCTTGTGCGGTAAATCATTCGCGTATTTTAATAAGAAAACCGCACGCAATTCTTCGCTTAATCTGTCAACAAGTCGCACCGCCCGTGCTGTTTCGTCTTTTTCAGCAATGATTTCTTCTAAATTGAAATCCGACGCTTGTTCAAATTCCTCAAAATCTGTGGGAATAATCCGGTTTCGCTTGTGATATAAATTTATGGAAACATTTTTTACAACGGTTACAAGAAATGCGGCTGTTTTAGAAGAATCAGCGTCTTCTAATCTGTGAAAATGTTTGTAAATCCGAATAAACGCCTCACTAACGGCATCTTCGGCAAGGGCGTAATCTTTCAGAATGTCATATGCTTTTCGCCACAATAGCTTTTTGTATTTCTCGTATAGATACTCGAACGTATTTTTATTCAAAAGAATCCTCCAATTAATACACCATTTTGCCGTGCGATTTATTACACTTGCAACTCCAAAAGTTCATCGACACTGCGAAGACCATAAAATAACAAAAATTCTTCTGATGTGCCAAAAAGAATGGGTCTGCCCGGCGCGTCCAGACGCCCTTTTTCCTCAACAAGCCCGAACTCCACAAGTCTGTTAACCCCGTGGTCGCAATTTACGCCGCGAATATTTTCAATAACAGCCTTCGTAACGGGCTGTTTAAATGCAATTATAGCCAATGTTTCAAGTAAAGTTTGTGATAACGCCCTGCGTGGTTTAATTTTCAAAAGTCTTTGAATTGCCGGATAATATTCCGGATTTGTACACAGGCGAAAACAATCGTCAACTTCACGCAATTGTATGCCCGAGTTTTCGCCCGAATATGTATCCGCCATTTTGGCAAGCAAATTCCGCACCAGCGGTATATCACAGCCAAGTGCCGCCGCAAGCTTCGCAACAGGCACACTTTCGCCGCTTGCAAAAAGCATAGCTTCAAGCATTTTTTCACGCTCTGTTGTTAAGCCGGGCATTGTTTTCTCCTTTTACAATAACTTTGCTCTTACAGGTTGAACGTCTTTTACCAAGTTTGAAATTAATTTTTCAACTTGGTCGTGCTTGAACATTTGCTCGAAAATGATTGCGTTGTTTATTGTAAAATATGGGTCGTCGTGGTTTTCGTGAATGAAGGCTTTTGTATTTTTAACGGAAAATTCTTTCGTTGTTATACTGCCGGAAGCCATTTCTTCGGAAAAATAATATGTTAAAGTTTCGTTGTAGAACATTGGAACGGCGGCAAGATATATTCCGTAGCGCACGTATTGCATAGGCACGGCGGAAAACGAAGTTGCGCCATCTATACGATAATACAACCAACAGTCCTTGTCGGGCAAGCTTTTGTACATAAAAGGTTGAAATTTTTCTATAAACGGAGTGGGTACCGTTTTGTTTTCTTTGAAAACGGGGAAAAGAATTCCTTCGTTTTCGAGGGTGGAAATGGCGTACTTGATAATTTCTTCGGATTTGAATGTTGTAATGTTATATCGAAGATAAATTCCAGCAAGCCCCCACGCAAGTAAAACAGGAGGTTCAGCAGCGTTCAGATATATTTTTTCCAGTATGCCAAGCACATCGTAATTCGGGCGGGTAGAGTTTGCAAGCATTTCATATGTTGCGAGTTCGGTAAATTCGGTGAGTAAATTATTTTTTTCGCCCGCTGTGTATAATCGCGTGAATGCTTTTTGCGCGTGTTGGTCGAAGCTTGTCATTACGAGCGCAGATTCCAAAACTCGTGCGTCCAGTTCGGGCGCGGTGCGGTTGTCCTCGTCTGTTACCTGTGAAAGAATTGCCAATTCGCTGTAACTTGGGCGATAATTTTCTAAAACGAATTTTTGTAAATCTTCGTTGTAAAAATTGTTTACAAGTAAATTGTAACCTATTGCCGCAATTATTTCGGTGGTTTGCTCGTCGCTTTTTGAAAGCAACTTATTTACGGCTTCAAATAGAATTTCATGCGGAATTTTTTTGTGCTTCGCGTTAATTAGTTTCGCGGCGCGTGTTAATTCGCGGGTTTGCATATAAATACTTAAAAGTTGTTCGATAAAATCGTCGTCTATGGAGCTTTCGTCTATCTCGCCGAAGCATTCGAGTGCCTGTTCAAAGCTGAATGCGTTGTAATGCAAACGCCCGAGCGCGACTAAAATTTTCATTTTATATGATTTCGTTATGCCTTTTTCCGATAATAGAGCTTCAAAAACAGGCGCGGCGTCGTCGGGCGGGGTTTCCTGTGATAAATAATAATTCGCAAGATATGCCAATAGATGAAAGCGTCTGTCACCTTTTTGGAAGAAGTATAAATATAGTTCCGGGCCGGCTTGGCCAATCATTCGTTTAATTGTGATTTCTTCGTTAAGAATTTCGCGTTGCGCTTTGCCGAGACAGGTGCAACCGGCGTTTTCGCTTACGGCCTCTATTGTAATCGGAGAGTTTCCTTCCGTTTCGTAAACTTCCATGCGGCGTTTTTCCGGCTCTGTGATATAAATAAAATGTACCGCAGAATTTTCTTCTGTGTGCAATTCAAAGAGTGTTAGATTTTCGCGTAAAATTTCTTCAGCTTTATCAAAGTTTACTCCGGAAATTCCCAACGCGCGAAAACGGTTCCATAAATAATAATAAATGCTGTTTACCTCTCGCCCCGTGATTCCTTCATCAAGGCAAAGCGTCCCAAGCTGAATAATTTTGTTTTGTGCTTCGGGAAGAAGGTCGCCGAATGCAGGGTCTGTAAGAATAAAATGATATACGTAGACGGCAAAAGCCGGCTCGGGGATGTCGGCGAGGTCAACGCTTGCCAAAAAATTTTTTAGCGGATACCGATTAATTTGAGGAGATTTATTTTCATATGCGGCACGAACCAGCGCGTTAAAAAGTTCGGGAGTGTAAATTTGTTTTTTTTCCGCGTCACGATAAAAAGCGAATGCTTCCGCCGACATATCGCCTTTACTTATGCGGTGCGCGCAAATATCTTTTAAAATTGGAGGATAATTACTTGCGGCATAAAGTTTTTCGCCCGCTTGCGGGTCTGCTGAAATTGCCGCGGATAATGTTTCCTGATATTTTGTCGCAACCGTTCCTATTTCCGCGCCACGGTTAGCCGCGTAAATTAACACAGGCAAAATGCTCGAGCCTTGAAAACCGCCTTCGGCTGTTTTGTAATAACGAAACAGCCCTTCGTAAAGAAAAATGCTGTTACAGCCTGCATGAAGTGCTTCCGTTAAAAATGTATATGCTTCGTTGAGCTCGCTTGCCGCAAGATGCAGTAAGCCCTGCATAACTGCGTAATACGGCGAAGGCCGCTCGGTTTTTATGTGGTCGGCAAGTGCGCGGCGATACTTTTTTGCGGAACGCGCTCTGCGCTGGCTAAGTTCCAGATATGCGTACAAAAAACACAGAACTCCGTAATAAAATGGCGCGTTGTTTTTCAGAAAATTTTTATAACTCATCGCTTTATCAAGCATTTCGTTCGCGCTATCGTAATGGCGTGCTTCGATTGCAATAAAAATCGTTAATACATAAAGTCGCATATGCGCAATGTTTTTCCTGTGCGCGGCAATAACAGCGTGATTCGCCCGCTGTAAAAGAATACGCATTTCATATTCCGGTTCCAAAAAACAATACGCCTGCCACGAACGTAAAACAAGCGCAATCGTATGAGCCGCGTCATTTCGATTGCGCGTTTCGAGGTCTTTTATCGTTTTTTGTAAATCAAACATGCTACCATTCTCCAACTGTCACCGGTAAAATTTTTTTAATTTCTTTACCGGGGCTTTTGGCTTTTATTTCTATGACTGTTTCCATGAAGGGAAGTTTTCTGAAAAGCATTTGCGCGTTCATAAAAGCGGAAAGTTTTATTTCAAACGGGATTTCGGCGCGCGCACCGACGGGAAAGGACTGGGCGATAAAGCGAATATAATTTTCCGGGCAGAAGACATAAATTTGCATATTTGTGCCGGAATTGTTAATTACTTCGATTGTACCGCGGTCGGCATAGCGGTATGAATCGCGGTTGAGTTTTAATATAAGTTGCGGCAAACGGCGGTAAACTATTTCCATTACCAATGTGCCGATTTGAATTTGCTCCTGCGTGAAAGTATTTTTTATTTTTGTGGGGTCTATTGTGAATTTTACGGTTGCCGTGTTTGTTTCGTCGAAGTCGGTTGTGGTTAGCTTGCCTGATGAAAGCGAAAGCCAATCCGCTTCACAAACAAGCGGGGCTTCCACGTAACCCGTGTCGGATTTTTTTATATGAAATTCGCCGGAAATTATTTCGGAATTACCCGGTGCTTGGGAAAACTCTAAACGATTTCCGCTCTCTCCGTAATCGCCGATAATCGAAATCTTTGTTTTTTCTTTCAGTCCGGACAAAATAAAAAAATTATCCATTGATCGCTCGCGGTTTGCGTCTTTGTGTAACGATTCATACACTTCCATATATTCATAGCCGCTTGCCATAAGCAGCATATAAAATTCACTGTCGGTAAAAAGCCGCCGCGCCTGTGCCGCGTGCGTTAGGGAATATTCGTAAAAGTCGTGGATGTTTGCAATTGTGTGACCGTCGGGTGTGGAAATTGACATTTTTGTAAGCTTTGCCGAAATCGGAATTTCTTTTTCACCGCCGTTGGACGTGATGAAAAATTTCGCGTTTACCGCTTCGCCTATTCCCAAGCCCGCCGCCTGTGCGTTGAACGTGTAATTTATTTCTACGCTGTTGCCTTCAAATTCAACAGGTTCAAAAGAAAGCCCGCGGCACCGCGAAAGTACACAGCCTTTAAGCTCACCGCCGCCCGTGTTTTTTATTTTGATTTTTCCCTTTTGCGTGTCCTTCGTTTCAATGAAAAGGGAGTCCGTGTCGGCGGATAGGATTGGTTTGGGGTGTTCGTGTTTGTCGCTCATTTTACCGCTCCCCTTTATTCATTTAAACTTTGCTCAATATACCAATTTCTCTCTATTTCGTCTTTTATTTTAGAAAATAATGTTATGTTATTACGCCATGGCAAAAGGTCAACACCCCGTTGACTTTTTGTAAAATCGGGATAAGTTTCGGCAAATCTACGCAATATTTCAATATTCCAATACAATTCCATGAGTTCCTTATTTGCACCCAATGCCGCCCTGTATTGGGTTATTTTTATTCGTGATTTAATATTTTCGAGTGCATTAAAGTATTCGCTATTATTAATCAGCATTAGTACTCACCTTTTCGTCAAGTTCATAATCGTTTCTATATTGGTTCTCATAGCGTCGTTTATGGTTTGTGCGCCGGTTTGCGCGTGAAGATTAATAAACGCGCCAAGCCCGTCTCCTATGGATTGTGTGAGATTTTGCAATGAGGATTCATATGCGTTTAAGGAAACTTCCAGTGCTTTTTGGTTGCGTTCTATGAATTCGGATTGTTTAGCCATAGATTTTTGGCTTGATTGAAGTAATTTCAATTCGGTTTTCATTTCGTCTATTGCGGAGACTAGCGTGATTAACTGCTCTGAGAGGGCGTTGCTATGGCCTTTCATTTGCGACGCAAGCAAGTCTGATGCGGTATAAATTTTATCGCTTGCTTGGGAAAGACGTTCCGCGCCGCCATTTATTGCGGCTTGAATTTCGGCGGATTTTTTCAGCGCGGTTTCCCAATCTTGCAAAATTTTTGTAAGTGATTCGTTCATGTTAATTAGTTTTTTGTCCATAGCTTTCGCGACAATCGGGCCGATGGAATTTGCCGCGCCAACCATGCTGTGTGAAACTTCCTTGAAAGTATCGGACATTTTTGCAGAAATTGTTTCCATTGTTGTTTTATACGCGGCGGCTTGCCGGTCTATGGCTTCCGTTAAATCTTTTTTCAATCGAAGCAATGCACCTCCTGTGTCTGCCGAAAAAAACCGCCCTATTTCACGCTCGATGAAAAGAACCATTTCGTCTGAAAGTTGTGAACGAATTTCGCGTACATTAAAAAAAGCCGCCGCCGCGCGGCAAGAAACAAAAACGATAATCGCAAGAAGCCCGTAAACCGTTGCTACTTCGCCAAAAACAACAGCTAAAATAAACCCGGAACCCAAAAGCCCGAACTCCATTGTTTCAATGAACGGCAAAAGCCCGGTATATTTCCAGCCAAGAAAACCCATGCCCGAAACCGCACGTTCTACGATATGTGTCGTTGGTACGGCGGAAACGGAGCGCTCTGCCACGCGAATATATTCTGCCATTGCTTTCTTTAAGATATGATGTTTGATACTCGCCACGTCAGCCTTGCTTTTTATTTCCTTCTCTGCCGTGTGCTGAAACGCGAGCAACACACCTCGAAAATGTAAATGTGAAATAATTCGCAATAAAATCAAGCCCGCCGCAAAACACAAATAGACAGCCACGATAATCACATGATTATTGTGAGCGTGGCTGCCTAAAATCTCGTAAATATTTTCAAAAAAGCTAAAGAGACTGTTTATCTCTCTCACCCTCTATTATAACGCAATTTTATCGCTGCAGATGCCTGTTCACGCGTACCGAGTTTTTCCCAGCCGTCCGTGTGCGTTTCTTTGAAACCCTTTGCGGCAAGCATTTCTTTATCCGCGTCGATTTTGACCCGCTCACCTACAAAAAAAGTTGCGTTTTTTGTTCCTGCGTCATATTCCAGTCTTTTCAAAAAACCGTCAATTACGCCCGGATTATTCCTGTACGCCCACGCAGTATGCACATCTTCAATAAAAATATTCTCGCCGTCGTATCTGTAGAAAAAAATGCCCGCCAAAATTCCGCCGTCAAGCGCGACAAATAACCGCCGGTTAATGTCCGTAATAGATTTGCGCATTTTCTGCTGCCACATAATTATATGCTCCGGTGGTTCCAATCCGGAAAGCTTATCACGTTCCGCGTTAATTTTCAGCATCTCATGAATTTTCGGCAGCATAGGAACAAGAACACCCCTGCGGCTCGAGTAATCGTTTATTTCCAGCATATGCACCTCTAAACAAACGGGTTTTCTCCGCAATATAACCTTCCGACGGGTTGATTATATGCCACGTCGCAGATTCCCAGCATTTTCAATGCGGCGAATAAGGTCTTTCCGATATGACCGTAACCCATTGCAGCGTGGTGGGGATAGCGTTTGGCAATGAGAACATGACGATAGAAGCGCGCCATTTCGGGAATTGCTATTACGCCGACGGAGCCGAAAGTTTGCGGGTCTACGTCAATTGTTTCGCCTTGGGCGATGTATGAACGCAAAGTGCAGTCGGCGGTGGATTGCAAACGGAAGAGGGTAATGTCGCCGGATTTCAACGCACCTTCAAGGGTTCCGCGGGTTATGTCGGGTTCTCCGTCGGGTTCAAGCAAACGTTTCATGATTAATTGGTATTTCATTTCGGGGTTTTTCAAGAGACTGCTGGGCGTGTTTCCACAGTGGAAGCCCATGAAAATATCGTTAATACCATAACCTCCGAATTTGGATTGTTCAGCCAAATACAAATCATGTGGCACGGTATTGTTAATGTCCAGCAAGGTTGGGGGAAGTTGAGTTGCGCAAGTCAGAATGTATTCGGAAAGCGCGCCGTAGATATCTGTTTCGCAGGCAACGGGGATTCCACGCCCGGTAAGCCGTGAGTTTACATAACACGGAACCATTCCGAACTGTGTTTGGAACGCAGGCCAGCATTTATTCGCAAACGCAACGTATTCGCTTGCGCCGGCGTGTTGTTCTGCCCAGTCGAGTAATGTGATTTCAAGTTGCGCAAGCTTTGGAAGAATCCCGGCTTGTTTATTGCCGCCGCCAAGTTCTTCCGCCATTTCCGCCGCAACTTTTTCTACTCGTGGGTCATTAGCATGTGCGTTAAAGCTTGCGAACAAGTCAAGCTCAGAGTTTTCCTGTACTTCAACACCGAGGTCATAAAGCGGCTTAATTGGTGCATTGCAGGCAACAAAATCAAAAGGACGCGGACCGAAACCAAAGATTTTCAATTTTTTAAGCCCCAAAATTATACGCGCAATGGGAATAAATTCCGCAATCATTTCCGCAACTTCTGCCGCCGAACCAACGGGGTATTCGGGAATATACGCGTTAACCTTGCGAAGCCCCAAATTATAAGAAGCGTTAAGCATTCCGCAGTAAGCGTCGCCGCGGCCTTGAATTAAATCCGCCGCGCTTTCTTCTGCCGCCGCAACAAACATTACCGGCCCGCAGAATTTTTGTGCAAGCATCGACTCCGGCCCTTCCGGCCCGAAATTTCCAAGATAAACAACAAGCGCGTTGCATTCCGCAGAATTTAACTCTGCAAGTGCTTTCATCGCGTCTTTTTCGTTTTCAACCGTTGTTTTAATTTCAACAAGCTTCGTGCCGGACATTTCAGCCGCACGAACCACTGCCCCCCTGCGTTTTTCCGAAAGTGTTATTGGGAAACAATCTCTGCTTACAGCTACTATTCCAAGCTTAACTACAGGTACATTTTTCATGCGCGACCGCTCCTTTTATTTTTCCTAAGAAATGTTAATTTTAATAATATATTCACGTTGTTTGCTAGTCAAGTAAATTAGCATTTTTGCGGATATTCTGATATCCTTAAAGAAAAAATCTTAGAATGGTGAACATATGCAAAAAGAATATGGAAATGAAAGTATAACCGCATTAAAAGGCGCGGACAGGGTTCGCAAGCGTCCTGCGGTTATTTTTGGTTCGGACGGAATCGAAGGGTGTCAGCACGCGATATTTGAAATTATTTCAAACTCGATTGATGAAGCTCGTGAAGGGTTTGGGAAAAAAATTGAAATTACGCGTCATGCGGATTTTTCTGTTACGGTGAAGGACTACGGGCGCGGCGTTCCGGTGGACTACAACCCGATTGAGGAACGTTATAACTGGGAACTTGTTTTTTGCGAGCTTTACGCCGGCGGAAAATACGCGAACAACGACGATGACGCGCATTATGCGTTCAGTCTTGGGCTGAACGGTCTGGGGCTTTGCGCAACGCAGTATTCATCGGAGTACATGAACGCGGAAATTATTCGCGAGGGATGGAAGTATACATTGCGCTTTGAGAAGGGCGAAATAGCGGGTACTTTGCAAAAAGAACCTTTCGGCGGGAAAAAGACCGGTACAACGGTAAACTGGCGACCCGACCGCGATGTTTTCACAGACATAGCTGTTCCGCTTGAGTGGTATCAAGATATGTTGAAACGCCAAGCCATTGTGAACGACGGGCTTTCGTTTTTGTTGCGTGACGAAGAAAGCGGCGAAGAGTACACTTTCCGATACGAAAACGGAATCCGCGATTATATAAAAGAATTTTCCGGCGAAACGGCTCTTACCGAGCCGCATCTTTTGTCACACGAAACGCAAGGCCGCGACCGCGAAGACCAACAGGAATACAAATTAAAATTTGATATAATTTTTTGCTTTTCAAACGACGCAAATGTGCTGGAATATTATCACAATTCCAGCCATTTGGTGTATGGCGGCGCGCCGGACAAAGCTGTTCGGGCAGCTTTTGTTTCCGCGATTGATGCTTATTTGAAAAATGGCGGGCATTACAAAAAAGACGAGAAAAAAATAAACTTCCCCGATATCGAGGAAAGTTTAATTCTGATTACAAATTCATTTTCAACGCAGACATCCTACGAAAACCAAACAAAAAAAGCGATTACAAATAAATTCATTCAAGAAGCCATGACGGATTTTTTAAAAAAGCAACTCGAATTTTATTTCATAGAAAACAAAGCCGACGCAGACAAACTTTGCGCGCAAATTCTTGCAAACAAACGTAGCCGGGAATCCGTGGAGAAAACCCGTGTCGCGCTGAAAAAGAAACTTACGGGGCAAATCGACCTTAACAATCGCGTTGAAAAATTCGTAAACTGCCGCACAAAAGACACCAATCGGCGCGAATTATATATTGTGGAGGGTGATTCCGCGCTGGGGTCGTGTAAACTTGGGCGAGATGCGGAATTCCAAGCAATCATGCCCGTGCGCGGCAAAATTTTTAATTGTCTGAAAGCCGACTATAACCGAATTTTACAAAACGAGATTATCACAGATTTAATGCGCGTTCTTGGTTGCGGTGTGGAAATTAAACACAAGCCACATTCAAAGCAAACCAAAAGCGATTTCGATATCAGCCGCCTAAACTGGAACCGAATAATAATCTGCACGGACGCGGACTACGACGGCTATCATATCCGCACATTAATTCTGACAATGCTGTACAGACTAACTCCGAAACTAATTGAGCGCGGAAAAGTTTTCATTGCAGAGTCCCCGCTTTACGAAATAACCGCCGGGAAAAATACTTACTTTGCCTACACCGAACGCGACAAAGCGGAAATTCTTGCCCAAGCCGAAAAAGACGGTAAGAAATGCCATATCCAACGCTCGAAGGGTTTGGGTGAAAACGAGCCCGAAATGATGTGGCAAACCACAATGAACCCCGCCACACGCCGATTGGTTCAAGTAGTCCCCACCGACGCGGCAAAAACACAGGAAATGTTTGAAATTCTGTTGGGCGATAATTTGCGCGGACGAAAAGATTTCATAGAAGAATTCGGGCATTTGTATATTGATTTGTCCGAAACGGGGTGAACACATGGAAGAACTTATATTTTACGCAATAGCCGGCGTGGGCTATCTTGTGTGGATGTTGATAAGTTTTTTTTTGGAGTCATCGAAGGAAAAGGAACGGCGCGCAAGAGAGGCAGAACTTGACGAGATTGCGGCAAAAGAAGTAAGAGCAAAGGTTGCAAAAATGGAATCGCAAGTAGCAAAAATACAACCGGCAATCAAGCAAGATATCCCGTCGAGCCCCGGGCTTGCCGCCTATATGCAAGACTTGCCGCAGAAAGTGAAAGGCGTAGCAGATGCAAGACGTTTGGCGGCAAAGCTGGAAACCGATTGTAAAATGGGGCTGTGGCAAAATGCGGTTGTAAGAGTAATCGCGCTTATTAAACCAAATGAATTTATTTACGCCATGACATGGAATGCCCACTGCGTCACATTAAGCAGAAATGAAGCTGAAAGAGAATACAAAGAAAGCCATGGTGTCGTTTTTTTCTCAAATATGCGATTTCTGCATTTCAAAGACCCCGCGAATATAATTGAATTCCCGCTAAACGATATTTATACGGTGGAAGCGCACAAGGGCAATTATTTCGACGGCATTTCGTTTCGCACACCGACTTTGCACGTACAACTTTCATTTGCGGGCGCGATAGACAGAAAACTTTTCCGTGATATGGTAATTCACATAGCCGCAAGCGCGGCGTGTCCGTCGTTTACCGAAGGCATGTCTGAATCCAACATATTGCCGCAAATTTGTGAATGCCCGGGCTGCGGTGCCACCGTTATTATTCATGCAGACATCAAAAATAAATGCGATTTCTGTGGTAGATTAGTAGGAAAACAGGAAGTTCAAACCACATCCAACAGCGTTGCCGATGAAATAAAAAAATACAAAGAATTGATGGACAAGGGCATACTAAGCGAACAAGAATTTGAGAAAGCAAAAGGCAAGTTACTTAGCAAGTTGTAGGGGAATAAGACATGAGACAAAAAAAAGAAGAAATCATTCTGCTCACAAAAGAGCAAAAAACAACTGCCGCCGTAAAAATTCGCGATTATATCGCAGAAAATTTCGACATCGAAATTGGCAATATGCAATCGGAATTTTTTCTCGAATATATCACTAATAACATAGGTGTTTATTACTATAACAAAGCCGTCGCCGATTCACTGGCATTCATTTCAGACAAGACGGAAGATATGTATCTACTCATGAAAGATGAGGGCTAAAGCCATCGCTTAATAAAAATTTTCTTGGGCGCATATTTTTCTTTCCCGCGAGAGATAATAGGAAAAAGCGGCTTGCATTTATTCTGATTTCCGCAAGCCCAAATGACGGAAGGAGGAGAAATAATGCGCTCAAGAACATGGGACTACATTTGTTTGTCTTTGGTAATACTTGGTGCTGTAAACTGGGGGCTTATCGGCCTTTTCAGATTTGACCTTGTCGCTGTAATTTTCGGCGGCATGGAAGGCATCATAAGCCGTATTATATATACACTAATCGCGCTTGCCGGGCTTTACTGCATCAGCTTCTTCGGAAGGGAACACCACCGCACGCATGTTACAACAACAGAACGATAGTAAAAAAAAAGGGGATGTTGCAAAATTGCAATACCCCTTTTTTTAACGAATTTTCAAAGACTTATCCGTGAAAATCCGCTTAAGACTTTAAAAACTTAACGCGGATTTTTTCCTTTTTGCAACAGCCATCTATTCAAACATGAACCTGTCTGCAATCATTGCGATAAATTCTTTGTTTGTTGGCTTTCCTTTGCGTTTGGAAATTTCGAAGCCAAGAAAGGAATCGAGAGATTTAATATCGCCATTTCCCCAGGCTGTTTCTATCGCGTGACGCATTGCGCGTTCCACGGATGTCCGGCTTGTGTTGTGATTTTTTGCAAGTGCGCCATAGATATGTCTATTTACATTGAGAAGAACATATTTATTATTTATTATCAACATTATTGCTTCGCGAAGAAAATAGTAACCTAGATTTTGGTGGGGTATGCCCATTTCGGATAAAATCTTTGAGATTTTTAATTCAATGTCTGTCGGTCTTTTAGTATTGATACGCTTTCTTTTAATAATATTCAGTTGAGATTCTTTTACTCTGTCTAAATAATTTTTTTGCAAAGAAATATAAGCGCTTTCTTTGCAAATACTAAAATTGTTAATTGTCACTTTTTCTAAAACGCATTTGTAATTTTTGTTGTAAACGCATAATTCATTTTCACAATTCATATTCAAGCTCCATTCCCTTGGGTTTTAGAGGCCCGACGGAAAACAGAAGCACGCAGGGAAGACGGCTGTATGCCGTCATCGCCTGCGCGCTGTAAACTTGAATATATCAAATTTAAGGGGAGTACAAAAAATCCAATTGCCGTACCGCTTTGGTTACACAAATATCAATTCAAATCCAGCTTAATTACGCTGAATTGAAAAAATACAGAAAATGTTGTATAATGCAGTTGCCGCGGTGGCAGGTGAAATATCCTGTGCTCCAGGCGATGGTAGATATCTCCTGCGAGCGACCGTGGAGTGTTTCCAGCACTTCACGGTTCCGTGGTCTTTTTTTTGTTTTTTTTGCCTTGGCTGGGTGGAATTCTGCCGTCGGCCTCTTTCTTATATAAAATAACATAAGTTTTATTTTTTTCAACATTTTGCTTGACATCGAAATATATTTCGATTATATTACACGTATGGAATGGAGCGTACCGTTTTTACTTGCTCCGCATATCCACCGCGCGGGTGGCGCAAGGGGCGTTTCATTCCATAAAGAGATGGTCATCTCGACTGTACGACATATTTTTAATAATGCAAAAAAAGTAAACAAGGTACCGTAGAAGGCTTACCTTGCCGGTTAGGAATAAACGGCAAGGAAGCCTTTTATTGTTTATAAGGGGGACAAAGTAGCCACAAAAAAAGGGGCTGATGCAAAATTGCAATGCCCACTTTTTTGAACGGAATTTCAAAGATTTATCCGCGAAAATCCGCGTTAAGACTTTGAAAACTTAACGCGGATTTGATTTAGCGGATTTACGCGGATTTTTTTTCTTTTTGCAACAGCCCCTTTTTTACTGTGCAGACCAACTCGTTAATATACAAACTTAGATGGGAGAATATCTACAATCGTTTTGCTTGGATTTTGGTTTGGTCTGGGAACGGGATACGCACCCAACATTAATCCAAGCAGATGCCAATAACAGGTATGTCGGCAATTCACAAGGGTATTATCGCTACACTTAGCACACCATCCATATGTATGGCATACGCTAGGAGATGGCTCTCTATATCGCATATCATTACTGGGAGTGTCTCCAAAACAGCACATAAAATGAGTGGGTTGACGAGTAGGATTAAAGAACCTGTGCTTTACAATGCGAGTAAACAAATGCTCTAAATTATTTTCTTTTAAAAGGTTACGGTCTAAAAGCATGGCTAATGCCCTAAGGGTTAAATTACCAATCCGCTTTATTATGTGAGAAGCTATGCTTAGTTCAAAGAATTCATCAAAACCGCTGTTTATTCCGGGTTCTATTTCGGATATAGGTATCCACTCGAAAACTAAGTCAATCGTATATGGGAAGGGCTTATCTTCTAGAGTAGCGTATTCGTTCATTATTCTGGTAATATCATCGCGCAAAGTAAGTTCAATTTCATTAATGTTGGTTTTTTCGTCACAAAGAGCGGCAATTAACCATTGATGGGCAGGCATTTTATTATTCACCCTTCACGTTTGTATGAGCTATTAAAGTTAGTAGGGAAAGAGCCATAAATTCCTGTTCTGAAATCCAGTTCCATATTTGGATACGCATATACTTCCGGCATTTCAGAAAGCCGTTTTATGACGGAGACAGAACGTTTACCCTTGTCAATTATGTGAACTTCATCACGACGCAAGAAATCACTATCCAGCGCAATGGTGTCGTGGGCTGTAAATATTAGCTGAGCATTTTTTTTATTTTCATTCGAACAATTAAACATTTTTACTAATTGCTTAAAAACAACAGGATGAAGCATTCTATCCAATTCATCGCAAACAAAAGGCCTCCCCTCTTCAAGCGATTTATATATTTGCGGGAATTGTTCAATTAGCTTACGCGTACCAGCAGATTCCTTTTCAATAAAGGGTGCCCATGTACTCACACCTTCGGGTCTGCTTTTATGGGCATTATTATGAAATACCCAAAGAAAATGACTATCGTTTTGATCCTTTCTCCCTTCAATATCCGATACTGACACATCTAAGCATTGCAAAAAAAACAATAACTTTTTGCGGAAAATTTCATCCTTTTTGTCTACAATTCGTTGAGCTATTTTTTCAAACGCATCTTTTTGATTATTTGCTTCTGTATCATTAAAAGTTAGTCCATCACGTACACAGCGAAACCATTCAAAAAAATGTTTCAACTCATTATGAGCAGGTGCAATTAATGGAAACCATAATTGCTGTTCTCCCCGTTCAGCCATTAAATCAAGATACTTGTCTATAACAGGGTCAGTTCCTCCAATCGGATTATTACGGTCATATAATATCTCTTGTTTCGCGTCTTTTTTAATTCCTCGACGGGTTACTTTTTCACCCGTTACTCCGTCGCTACCAATTGAATATTCCAAAGCATATTCACTTTCCCCAAGAACAACACAGATATGATACCAAGATACAGATTTTCTCTTATCTTTATCTAATATTATAAACCTTCGATTTTCTATTAGTTGTTCAAACGGAGACTTGCTTGTTGCATCTGTGAAGGAAACGCCTAAAGCATCTTTCGCTGCATCACCTAATGTTTTGAGTAGATTTGTTTTCCCCCCGGCATTTTTACCATAAATGGCGGCAACAGGAAGTATACCCCATTTGCAACCAGGAGCGCGTTTGCGTACCACATCATGAAGTTCCGCATCTTTTGGCATAGGGTTTTTGTTTTTGTCAAATGCGTCCAAAGATAGTTCAGCCGACATATTAAATTCAACTTTGTTTAAATAGGAATAGCTATTTTCAAATTTAAATTTTTTTAACATAAGACTGCAACCCCCAATATTAATTGGTCTGATTATAAACACTCCTTCATTATGGCGCAATACGTTTTCGATATATTCATTATACGTAGTTACATCGTAAATAAACCATATATGTAAAGAAGCAGGGTAGTCCTTAATATACACGGATACCCTGCTTTATAACTTATCTAAAGCTTTTTCCTTCGGCTAAAACTTTGTAGCCAACTCGTTAAACGCAGTTTTTTCTGTTTCGCCCGTTTCCATGTTTTTTAAGTTTGCGGCATTTTCTTTTAGTTCGTTTTCACCAAGAATCATTGTGAAGCGGGCCTTTATTTTATCGGCGTATTTCATTTGCGCTTTTACAGAGCGGTTTAGCAAGTCGCTTTCGGCACGAATGCCGCTTTTTCGTAAAATGTACACAAGTTCTTGCGCTTTTGTGAACGCATCTTCGCCCATGCTTCCTATGAAAATATCGGGGCCGGCAGAAACTTCGGGCGTGGCGTTTTGCTTTTGCAATAGAAGAACAAGCCGCTCAATGCCCATCCCGTAACCAACGCCGGGAGTCTGCGGGCCGCCTACTTGCGCGATTAAGCCGTCATAGCGACCGCCGCCTATTACGGTCAAGCCGTCTTTAATAAATTCAAAAACTGTTCGGGTGTAATAATCAAGACCTCGTACTATTTTTGCGTCTACCACGAAAGGAATTTCCATGCGCGTTAATAAACTTTTTAAGCCTTCAAAGTGAGCGCGACATTCGTCGTCCAGTGAATCAAGTACGGATGGCGCGGATTTTAGTAATTCCTTGCAACCTGGGGTTTTGCAATCAAGAGTGCGCAGAGGGTTTTTTTCAAAGCGTTGCTTGCATAGCCCGCATAAAGATTCTATTCTTTCGCCCAAAAATGTTTTTAAATTCTCGTGATAAATTTTGCGGCAATCGGGGCAACCGATACTGTTTATGTGGACGGCGAAATCTTTTACACCCAAGCTGGTAAGCAATTCGTAGCCGGTGGAAATGACTTCGGCTTCCGCAGCAAAACTGCTTGCGCCGAAAAGCTCCACGCCAAACTGATAATGCTGACGATACCGCCCTTCTTGCGGGCGTTCGTAGCGGAAGTTCGGCCCGACATAGAAAAGTTTTGTAGGCTGAGGCAAGTTAAACATTCCGCGCTCTACAAAGGCGCGGGCTGTGCCCGCGGTTTGCTCCGGACGAAGCGAAAGGCTTCGCCCGCCTTTGTCCTCAAATGTGTACATTTCCTTTTGCACAATGTCCGTCGTATCCCCGACGCCGCGAAGAAAAAGCTCTGTGTGTTCAAAAACAGGTACGCGAATTTCCGTGAAATTATACGCATCCGTTATTGCGCGAATGCGGTCTTCAATGTGCCGCCAAATTTTCATGTCACCGCCGTAGATATCTTGCGTTCCTCTGGGTGCTTGCAACATTTATTGTTCTCCTTTCAAACTATTCAATACTTAGTGTTTGCTCCCTCGCCAAGTAAATTTCCGGATTTTTCACATTAAACTCGCGTGTTATTTTGTTTCCTACCACAAATTTACTTACCGCGCCCGCGCCAATGCCAAGAATCGTTTGAACCTCCGCCATCATGCCCACATTGTAAAGGCATTCGTGGTTTGGCAGGCTGTATCCGATATTTTCATAAAGAGCCGCCATATTTTTTTGACGGTACAAATAATACGGATGTAGATTCATCTTAGCGCAGGATTTTTCGACTATTGCAAGCATATCTGCGATTACCCCCGTAGTATCTGCCCCTGCTATGCCCGTCCCGAGGGGAACTCCCTCCCCTCGAGGTTGCCGTGTAGCATCGCTCTTGTTTTCGATGCGTATTTCATTAAGCCTACTTGCGCGTTTTATCGCAAGTGTGTGGATTGTAACATTTTCGGGAGAAAGTTCCGCTAAGACTTCCATGTTGCGGCGCATATCGTCGGGGGTTTCGCCTGGTAGTCCGGCGATTAAATCAGTGTTTATACAGTTAAAGCCGGCTTCGCGGGCATGATTGAAAGCGGTAAAAAAATCGGCGGCGGTGTGGTTCCGCCCGATAGATTTCAACGTGTGGTCATTTAATGTTTGCGGGTTAACTGCTAAACGGTTTACGCCGTATTTTCGCAGAATTTTCAATTTTTCCGTCGTTAATGTGTCCGGGCGGCCCGCTTCAACCGTAAATTCGGGTGGCAATGAAAAATTATCGCAAATCGCGTAAAGGAGTTTTTCAAGCTGATTCTCCGATAAAACCGTAGGCGTTCCGCCGCCGATGTAAATTGAAGAAACATCAGCGGTATTTTCACGCGCTTTTTCGCGACACTCGCGGATTAACGCGGAAACATACCGCTCTAAAAAATCTGCACTTGTGGGCTTGTCCGACGTGTTAAACGAACAGTAAATACAACGCGACGGGCAAAACGGTATGCTTACATACAAACCAATCGTATTGGTAATGCGGCTCTCAACACTTTTTTCCGCATGTGCAACCGTTAGCGCAAGCTGCGATTTTTCATCGCTTACGTAAAACGTTTCCGTCAGACGCTCAATAATTTCATTATCGCCGCAACCGTCGTCCATCCATTCACGCACCAGCTTAGACGGACGAATCCCTGTAAGCGCGCCCCACGGGGTATGCATCGGAATAACCCTTCGCAACGCGTGAAACAGTGCAAGCATTACAACCCTGCGCTCATTCAGATAACTCACATTGTTGTCATATTTAAAAAAATAATGCGATAATCGCACATCATTTTCAAAAACAAAGCCGTGCGCCCCACCAGGCTCAAAATCTGAAACAACGGTATAACCCGTTTCTGAAATCGCGTTAGTAAACGCAAACTTCTCCCCCGGAAAAAAAACCTGCGCTGTAACCTGTACTTCATTAATAAAATCATGATTGCGCAAAATGCATGTAATCACGAACTTACCCGCGTAATTTCGCAAACACCCTGCACATTTTTAAGCTTTTTCGTTAAAAAATCCAGTTGTCCTCCGTCCGAAACCTCCAGCCCGAAATACATTATCGCTTCAGACTGCACAGTACGCACATTCACAGATTTTACGCTTGCCTTCTCCTCGAAAAGTACACGAGAAATGTCCGCCAGCAAACCGTCGCGGTTGTTGCAGTCAATGCGCATTTCAGTATGGAAACTTGCGTCGCGTTTCATATCTTTTTGCCAATGCGCATCAATTAGACGGCGGCGGTCAAGTTCGTCCATGTGTATAACATTTATGCAATCCGTGCGGTGAACCGTCAGCCCTCGCCCGCGAGTTACATAGCCAAGAATTTCATCGCCGGGCAAAGGCCCGCAGCAACGCGCAAAACGTACGGCGGTATCCCCTACTCCCCTTACGATTACGCCACTTTGATGCTTGCTTTTTGTTTGTCTTTCACCGATATCAAGAAGACTTTGAATAAGCTCTTCGTTGCTTGGCGGGGGAAGAGTTTTTTCGTACTCGCGGTATAAATGGTTTACAACTAATTTTTCTCTTAATCCGCCAACGCCAATCATTACATAAAGCTGTTCCATGTTTTTGCAATTATAACGCTCCAGCAATTCCGCGTCGCGCCCGTCCGCAAGAAGCTCATCCAGCGAAATTTTTTCTTCTATATCTATTTCTTTTGTTACCGCTTCAAGAGCTTCACGACCCTTGCGGATATTTTCATCGCGGCTTTCCTTGTTAAACCACTGCGTAATTTTTGTGCGCGCAGTATTTGTTTTAACAAGTTTAAGCCAATCTTTGCTGGGGCCTTTTGTGTTTTGGCTTGTGATAATTTCCACTTGGTCGCCGGTTTGAAGTTCGTGATTTACAGAAACCATTTTTCCGTTTACACGTGCGCCAATCATGCGGTTTCCTACGGCAGAGTGAATCGCGTAGGCATAGTCGATTGCGCAAGAACCGCTCACAAGTGCAATCAGTTCACCCTTCGGCGTGAAACAGTAAATACGCTCGCTGAATGCGTCAAGGTCCATTTTCAACGCGTCAAGAAATTCTTCGCTGCCGGACATATCGCGTTGCAAATCCATTATTCCCTGAAGCCATTTATCTTTCGCAAGCTTGCCGCCTTCTTTATATTTCCAATGCGCGGCAATTCCGAATTCCGCAACGGAATGCATTTGAAAAGTGCGAACCTGCACTTCAAAAGGCTCTCCCGGGCCTATTAAAGTCGTATGAAGCGACTGATATCCATTAGATTTTTTCATGCCGATAAAATCTTTAAAACGACCCGGAATAGGTGTATACATTTCATGAAGCCGCCCGAGAACCTCGTAACATTCGCTTACTTCCTCAACCAAAACGCGCACGGCATAAAGATCAAAAATTTGATCAAGGGTTTTCTCTTTGCTGACCATTTTTTTGTGAATGGAATAAAACCGCTTTGGGCGGCCTTCCACGAGTGCTTTTATGCCGTCAGCTTCAAGTTTTGCGCGGATTTCCTTCATTATTTGATCGATTATTTCTTGCCGTTCAGATTGCTTTATCTCAACTTTTTGGGACAGTTCTTCATATACTTTTTTATCCGAATATTTGAATCCTAAATCTTCAAGTTCGTAACGCAATTTGGAAATACCAAGACGGTGCGCAAGCGGCGCGTAAATATCTAAAGTTTCCTGCGCGATGGCACGTTGTTTTTCCTCCGAATGCCCCTCAAGAGTTTGCATGTTGTGCAGTCTGTCCGCGATTTTCACAAGAAGAACCCTTACATCCTGCGATATATGAAAAAACATTCTGCGATAGTTTTCCGCTTGTCTTTCCGTTTTTGAAACATACGCAACTTTTTCTATTTTCGTTACGCCTACAACCAAAAGCGCGACTTCCTCTCCGAAAGTCGCTACTACATCTTCATATGTTACGTCCGTATCTTCAATTACATCGTGCAAAAGCGCGGCGGCTATGGATTCCATGTCCGTTCGGATGTTTGCCAAAATTATCGCCACCGAAAGCGGATGCGTTATATAAGGTTCGCCTGTTTTGCGAAATTGTTCTTTATGAGCGTTATATGCAAAATTAAATGCGTTCTCAATCATATCAAGAGATTTTTCCGGGCGGTATTTCCTTATCTCGCCGATTAGTTCTTCGTATAGTTGTTTAATTTTGTCTTCCAACAGACTCACCTCCCGGACAGGTTCCCTATGATTATAAATCTTTTGACGCAAAATGCAATAAATGCCCCGCGAAATTTTTTTCGCAGGGCATTTCTTTTTCATTTGTATTTTAAATTTTTATATGGCGTTGTGTGTAAAGCTTGCAATGCTTTCGCAAGGAATAACCGTTACGGAGCCAAGCCAATTCCAGCCGCCCCAGCGTCCACGGCCTATGCCGTCGCCGCAACTGCAGCGTCCGCCGCAAGCACCGCCGCCACATCTGCAACCTTCGCGGCCGATTCCGACTCCGCCGCCCCACTCGGGGAAGCCACCGCAGCAAGAGCTGCCCAACGGACACGCCGGAGGTGCGCCAATGTCTGTGATTAACTTAACGCAGCCGTCGCAAATTCCCGCAAGAACGCCTGTGAAGCCGTTACCGGAAAGCCCGCCTGACTTTGTGAAAATTGTTACTGTTTGGCCTATATAGCGTGCCATGCTTTCGATTAAACATCCACTCATGAATAATCCTCCTTGTAAATATTTTGCCGCAATTGACGTTGGGAAGGTATTCCGTTTGAATACCCGTTCTCCCAACGCCTAATCTATGGCAAAGGAACTGCTTGTTCCTGATTACATACTATGTAAAACGCTCGCTTATGTTACAAGCTATTATGAAATCGCCAAATAATAAAACAGCATCATAAAAGGTACCGGAATTAAAGTGCGCCCCAAAATAAGCCAGCGTTCGGGTGGGCTTAGTTCTTCTTTGAAATTAAAACCGGGGAAATTAATTACCAACAGTAAAATAAACGCAGAGGTAAAAATCCCGCCTGATACGTTTAAAAATAATTGAGGCGAAATATCTGTTACGGATTTTAATGTATTAATAATAATAAATTCGTCTTGCGTAACATGGGGGCTGCTCCATAATCTGTAAATAATCGAGTTTTCAAAAAAGCGCGGATTCTTTCCCAGCTTTTTAATTCCCAGATTTATTAATCTTCATGTGTGTAATAGCTATCCATCATACTTCACGCATTACACTTTCGATTACTTTATTGCAATCATCGTCGGTTATCCCGCAATACATAGGCAGACGAACAATTCTTTCCGCCAAGCATTATTTCATCAAATCGCGTTAATTGAGCGCAGAGCAATGCCGCTAAAACATCCGAAGGTAAATACAAAGAACCAAGATGCCGCCATGTATATTTATCCACTTCGCTAATGGAAGGTCGACTAAAAGCAATCATTTTTTTTACATCCAATCATTTATTTGATAAAATCTTTTTGATTCAGCATAACATATTTTCTAGGACGAGGACTATGTTTATTAAAAAGGGTTCTTAGAAATCATTCACTAAACTTATTAATTAGTATTTTTGCATTTGTTAAGCAACCAAGATTCAAGTAACGATGAAGCTGCAAGTTTTTATAATATAAAAGCACACGGAGACAGATGGATTTTATATGTATTAAAGGAATAATATGCTATACTCGCGAAAAGGAGGCAGTTGCATGGCAGATAACCCGCACAGGAAACATCGCGAGCGGATGCGTAAACGGTATCGGAGTAATAAAGGACTTGACAATTTTGCCGACCATGAAGTTCTTGAATTTTTACTGTTTTATTGCTATCCGCAACGCGATACAAACGAAATCGCACATAGAATGTTAAAAGAATTTAAAACTCTTCACAATTTATTTGAAACCGATGTTGAAACATTAATGAATACTTTAAATTGCACAGAAAATATCGCGGTGCTTTTAAATTTTATACCCGCAATTGCAAATAGATATTTCCGAAGCAAGTGGGGCAAGAGTGTAATTCTCGATGACGAAAAAATCGCAGGTGAATACGTAATAGACCTTTTCGTCGGAGAAACCGTTGAAAAATTTTATGTACTTTGCTTGGACAAAAAATATCGGTTAATCAACAACGTTCTTATTTCCGAAGGCACCCTTGATGAATCTGCCGTTTATCCGCGCGAAATAATGGGCGCGGCTTTGAAAAACAACGCCACATCAATAATTCTCACACACAATCACCCCGGCGGTTCGGCCAAGCCATCGAAAAGCGACCTTGAAGCAACAAGCCTAATTGTAAAAAGTTTAGAATCGATAAACATAGACACCATCGACCACATAATCGCCGCCGGCGACACATACTACTCCTTCGACGCAAGAAGACAGCACGTGCGTGGGTATTATTAGGAATTGTCAAATTGTTTAATAATCCCTTAGGAGGCCAAAATGAAAAGAATTTACAAATCATGCGGTCCAAAACTTTTTACATGCTTTATTGGAACGGCTATAATTGCAAATTTTTTAGGGTTGTTGGTTGTGTTTTTGTTAATGCAGGTATTTAATTTGCGCCCCGAAATTTTGGCGGAAGCCCTGCCGTACACGATAGGAATTGCACTTGTGGCGGCAGTCTTCAAAGACTATAAGCTACATAACTTTTCGTTTAATTACACGGTAAACAGGGATGAATACATTAAAAGAACGAACCAAATACGGATGACCTCGCCAAACACATCCGGAGACAAGGTTTTTCGCCGCGTGATTACAATTTCAGAAAATACAGGAAAAACAATATACGCTCTCGGTGACGATTCCGACAACCTTCCCGATAGTAGACGCAAAAAAAGCCGCGTATTTTTGAAGACTACAACTCGCTTTTTTCCGCACTTGATATTATTTTCGCGTCGCGTGCGGAACGCGGCGAACCAAGCGTTTTTTCGGTGGATATGAAATGAAAAATCAAAAAAGACACGCGACGAGGTCTGTTAGAAAACGCGCAAAAAATCAAAACAGCAAGCGCGGGCTTCCGTTCTTTATTGCGATGTTTTGCATTATGGTTTTTGCGGCTGCATATTATTTTGCAGGGGATTTACTTTTTCCCGAATTGCAAAACAAAGCGATTTTATCTGCCGAGGGCGAGATTATAGTTTCGTTTTTGGATATTGGGCAGGGTGACAGCATTGTAATTCGTTCGTCTGAACACGCGGTTTTGATTGACGCAGGCGAACACAGAAACAGAAATGTTGTCTTGGATTATTTAAAGGAAGTTGGCATAACGCGGCTGGATTACGTTGTCGCAACCCACCCTCACAGCGACCATATCGGCGGGCTTGTTACAGTTCTTCGCGATTTTGAAATCGGGCTTGTGTTAATGCCCGAAGTTACAAATGATTCGCAAATATTTGAAAATTTTCTCGATGTAATTCTAAATAATCATATTGATACGCATTTTCCTGTTCCGGGCGAAGTTTTTCGTGCAGGAATAATTGAGCTTACGGCAGTTTCGCCGCCGCCTGACGGGCTTCGCGGCGTAAATAATAATTCTCTTGTAATGCGTTTGGAACACGGGCAAACTTCGTTTTTGTTCACAGGTGACGCGGAAACAGACGCGGAACATTGGATTGTTCAAAACACACGAAACTTACGCTCGAATGTGTTAAAAATCGGACATCACGGAAGCCGCACTTCCACTTCGGAAGAATTTCTCGATGCGGTAATCCCAAGCATTGCCGTACTTCAAGTAGGTAATAATCAATGGGGGCACCCTCACGAAGAAATTTTGCAACGATTAAAGTCTCGTGGCATTTCTATTTATCGCACGGACGAACTTGGAACGATAAGGATGATTACAAATGGACAAGCAATCTATTTCCCTTGAAGAAATCACACGCCCCGCTCCGAAATGGGTTATAGACCGTATTGAAGAAGGATGGGCTGTTCTTGAATCAGACATACACGAAATTATGAGCCTGCCCGTAAATCAGCTTCCGAAAGACGCAAAACCGGGCAGTACGTTAATTCGGGTTGAATCAAAATGGTATGTAAACGAAGCCGACACCGCCGCAAGAGTCTCACGTATTAAAGAAAAATTCGCGCGGCTCAAAAAATAGTTGTTTGGGCCGAATTTATATAATCGCACTACTTTGTTTTCCGGCGCACAAGTCTCTCCAGCGCATAAGCCAATCATATTGCTGGTCACAAAATGCGTAATCAATTTCTTATAAGCCCTGACATTCAACGATGTTAGCAATTAAGGATGTATTATTTTTTTATTTCGTTTGCTCGTTGTCCGTCCCATTGGAAATCTACATCATACTTTCAAGTGAACGGGTATTTTTACACCTTTTATGACGTTGCAATGGTAAACGTAAAATATACAGCCACTCGTTTGCCTAATTTGATTAAGGAACAGAAGCAGAAGGCGATTGATATTTTAAGTGACCTGTGAGAATACCCCAAAGCATATGTCATAATTTGCAAAGCATTTAACTCTCGCATTATTGCGCTAATAAAAAAAGCCCTCCCAATGGAAAATAAAAAATCCACCGAGAGGGCTTTCGTTGTACCCATAAAACGACAATGAAAAGAAATATTCTTTTATTTTATGTATGTAAGTGTAACATTTTCTTGACGTTTAGCTGTTTAGTTCTTTACATAATTTGCATTACATGAGTTTATATGTTATAATCCGACATGATGAACCAGCTATTCCTCTTTTTTGTAGATTGCCATTTTTCATAGTCGGTGACAGCCATGAAAATTGTTGTATACGATGACAGTAAGGAATTCCTTGATTTTATTAAGAATTCACTGGATAAAATAAATACGAAGCATGGAAATATATTGGGTGCGCCCGTATATTTTAGCGAAGCAAACGAAGTCAAGGAATATGTTTCAGAAAACAAAGAACATTCAACTGTATTCTTATTGGATATAATGGATGAGGATGATACAGCGGTTGGATATGAACTTGCAAAGTATATAAAAGATATTGAACCATGCAACATTGTTATTTATGTTTCGGATTTTCCTGAAAATTATATTTATACAAAGAGTGTGTTTGCAAAAACTAATTCATATAACGTTATAGCAAAGATGAATGAAAATTTTTTTTATGAATTAGAGGAGACATTATTAAACGCTCATCCTCTAGTAGCTAAAAAAGTATTTCTTGCAAAAGGTAAAGATGAGATTAGGCTAATTAAATATGAAGACATTATATATTTTGAGATAACAACAAAGAGGTCTGAATATACAAAATTAACTTACAAAGATGGTTTTATATATATAAAAGATACACTGAGTCACATTAAATCAACTGAATTAGATGGCAACGGTGTTTTTATCTATTCAACTAGGAACTGCATTGTTAATGTAAGAGCAATAGTACAAATAAAAAAACATGAAGGAAAGTTAATATTTACTAATGGGGAGAGTGTTCCTTTTTCCCCAAGAAGAATAGAGAGGTTATTAGAATGCATATCGGAGCTATGATAGGTAACAACACAGGGAATGCTCACCGATTAGTGTAAATGGTATAATCGTCCAAATATTTGGAAATGATTTTGATACAGTCGGAAGGATAGGGCACTGCTGGAGAGCAACCCGAGCGTCCGGCTGTGGGAACTCA
>WRBD01000010.1 GCA_009779835.1 Defluviitaleaceae bacterium
GCAACCAACGGTTGCATACCTGTAAATAGGGGGGTAAAACCCTGTATGAAACAGAATCCCGATTCTTCCTAGCCTTTTAAACGATAAACTCAATTTTCAGCACAAAAATTTGACACTACCAACCATAAAAAGGAGGCGATGTTATGAAGCCGCCCGAATCTGTTGAAAATTATTTAGAAACTATTTTAATGTTAAGCCAACGCGGAAAACCGGTACGCTCTGTTGATATTGCGAATGAACTTGGATATTCGAAACCCAGCGTAAGTATCGCGATGAAAAATTTACGTACAAACGAATATGTAACAGTTGATTCCAACGGTTATATCACCTTAACCGAAAACGGGCGGCAGATAGCGCAAAATATTTATGACCGTCATACATTAATTTCCGAGTGGTTAATTTTTTTAGGCGTTGACAGAGAAACAGCCGTGCATGACGCTTGCGGAATGGAACACTCAATAAGCGAAAAAAGTTTTGTTGCGATTCAAAAACATATTGAAGAATGGAAGCAAATACTTTACAAACGGAAATAACAGCGCGGCGAATGTATCTCGCCGCGCTGTGTTTTTATCAACCCAACCACCGCCGAACCTTGCCCGGAATAGGCAACATTTCCAACTCCCGTTCGCCAAAGCCCTTTATAAGAACCATCAAGCCGACATAAGCAAAAATGGCAAACATAAGTGTGGTAAGGGTTGAAACAAGATTTGAAGTGAAAAGACGCATCAAATTGTAAACGACGAAACAAACAACACCCATGCCCGCCGAAGCAAGCAAGGGTTTTAAAAAAGTACTTTTATAATCCGGAAAAATGCCTGTGAAGCGTCGAAGGAAGAATAAATTTATGGCGGCGGCAACGGCGAAACACGCGATTGTGCTGATTACTGCGCCAAGAATATTAATTTCAGGAATAGCCAATAAAAAGTGGTTCAGCGGAATTTTTACAACAACTCCGATTATTACACCTATTATGGGAATTTTTACGCGTCCTACCCCTTGTAAAACGCCTGTTACAACGTGGACAATCGCCAAAAAAACAATGCTAATTGCGCCGTATTGCAAAAGCCGGCCGCCCTCCGGGTGAAGCGGGAAAAGCATTTCGATAATTGGGTCTGCTAGAACGGCAAGCCCGATGGTGGCGGGAAAACTCAGCATCATGGAAAGCCGCAATGACAAATTTGTTTTTTGGCGCACGGCTTTTTTGTCGTTGGTGACGTGCGCGGCGGTTATTTCGGGAATAACGGCGGCGGAAAGAGCCATCGAAAGTGCGATTGGCAAAGTTGTTAATAGAACAAACTTGCCCGTGAACTGCCCCACAAGGACATTAATTTCACTCGCGGAGAATGCGCCCGATACCGCGAGCCTGTTGTTTGCCATTCGTATATCCAAAAGCCCGATGAATGAAAAAACAAAAAGCCCGACCATTATGGGTAGACCGGTGCGAATTATTGCGGCAAGCTGTGTGCTGCGTTTCTCGCGGGATTCGGTGGGGTCGTCGGCGACGCGGGTTTTTAATGCTTTCGCGTTCATTGCGTAAATAATCACAACCACTACAAGCGCTGCAAGCGCGGCAATTGCGGTTCCCGCTGTTGCTCCCGCTGCGGATAAATGCACTGAGGAGCTTACATTTGCCGCGTCGAAAAACAAAAACGCGAGCCATAGGCTGAATGATATTTTAAAAATTTGTTCAACAACCTGCGAAATCGCTGTAGGAAAGGCAGTTTTCATTCCTTGGAAATATCCGCGCAAGACTGTCAGCATTGAAACAATAAAAACGGCGGGCGAAATTGCGCGAATCGCATATGCCGCGCTTGACGCGTTTTCGGTATCCTCGAGAGATTGCAAAAAATGTGCGAGAATATCCGCGCCGAAAAACATCACAAGCGAACCCACTGTGCCCAGACACACAGAAAAAATCATTGCGGTTTTAAAAAGCGTGTGCGCGTCGCGAAACCGTCCCAGTGCGATTCTTTCGCTGGTTAAACGGGAAATTGCGGTAATCATAAAAACGGACGTAAGATTTAATACAACGACGTAAACCTGATACGATAGCCCGTAAAAAGCGTTGAATTCGTCGCCGATTAAACGCGTAAACGGCACACGATAAACAAAACCCATCAAACGTACAAATAAAGACGCGCCGCCAAGAACAGCCGCCTGTTTTACAAAGCTGCTTGACCGCTCACCTCTTGTGGCAACTTCAGTGTCCGTTTCGAAGCCGGATTCAGCTAACGAATTTTTTTCATCATTATCCACAGCGAACGGGCTTCCTTTCTTTGTAGTACACGACCATCAATCCGGTTGTTTCGGCGATTTCTTTTGCGTCTTTGAAGTTTCGCCCCAACGAGGAAACCTTATGCGCGTCGGAACCGATGGTGCAAAGCCGCCCGCCCAATTCGGCAAAACGGCAGCAAATTTCCAACATGGTTTTTCCCGCGTCTATTTTACCCAAAAGGCAGGTGTTGATTTCAAGCGCGATTTCGCGTTCGGCAAGGGCTTTTAAAAGTGCATCAAATTCTGCCGTGAAATTTGCGTAAGAAAAATTCTGCGAAAGTTGCGGCAGATACCGCGCAATATAGTCTATGTGTCCGAACGAATCAAAAAAGCCGTATAATTCTATCATCTCTTTTGCATAGCTTAAATAACGGCTTATACACGCAGTCGGCGCGGTTTTAAGTTGCTGCGCAAACGGCTCTTTCGGTAGCTTGCCGTGGCAAGCCTGATAAAGCTCAATGCCGTCAACGGTGTGAATAGAGCCGATAATAAAATCGTAATCGTCCGCGGCAAGTTTTTTGTTTTCAGACAAATATGCCTGCGTCAGCCCAAGTTCCAGCCCGAGTGTTACGCCCTCGCCGCGAAATTTTTCATACATCTTCGGGTAAATTTTAAAATCGCAAACAAAATCCCCCATGCCCTCAAGGCCGCGCGGCGCGTCCGTAGCAAGGGGGTCTTTTTGAAAACTTTCTGCAAAATCTACATGCTCGGTGAACGCGATACCAAGCCCTGCTTTTTTCAGCGCGGATATGGCTTCGCCCGGCTCCATTACGGAATCGGGCGAAGCGGCACTATGCACATGCGAATCGTAATACATATTTAGCTAAAAGTTTCGTCCAAAATTACTTCCGCCTCGGCTTTGTCGATATCCATCGACAAAATCAATTCGGATAAAATAATTTGCTTTGCCGTTGTCATCATTTTCTTTTCGGCTGTTGAAAGCCCGCGCTCGCGCTCGCGCAGAAGCAAATTATAAAAAACAATCGCAACCTGTGAAATTTCTCCCGTTTTTATGCGTTCCATATTTTCTTTGTAACGCTGATTCCAATTATCGGGCATTTCAATCTCTACCGCGCCCGAAATCATCGCGCGAATCTCGCGGCCCGCATGAATACGCCGTACACGCAGGCTCTCCGCCTTCGCCGCGGAAATCATAATTTTCAAATTACCAACAGGAATCATTAGCACATAATAAATTTGCAATTCGCCATCTATTTCTTTTTGCTCAATGTCCTCAATAACGCCCGCGCCGTACAATGGGTAAACAATTTTATCCCCTTTTTCGTACATAACAAACGACCCTCTCATGGTATTTCTGCAAGTTATTGTACCATATGCGCGAAATATTGGGAAGAATTAGTTTCCGATGCTAATACTTATTTCATGCTATCAGCTTGATTTTGAAAACACAGTATAATTAACAAACGCAACCGCACCCGCGATTAAGGCGTAGTTGCTGTGACGGCTTAATTGACAGACCCGTAAAAGTCCGTCGGATAAATAAACATCGGGCGGCAATGTGCCGATTGTGGTTATTGTTGCAAATAAATAATTGCCCGGCGTGGATAAATTTGGCAACCAAAGTAAAATATCATTGACGCCCCAAAGCACATAAACACACAACGTCGCACCTACAAGAATAAAAAATAATTTTAGAGTAAATTGGGCGAATATACAAAGATGAAACAAGTGTGTTCATTTCGTCGCGGGGAACCCACGCCGTATTATTTTCACCTAGACGCACAACCCCCGAAATAATATATTGCGTGCCGCCAATCCACACCGTAAGCCCTGTAATATTTTCTGTCGTTCCGAACAAACGCCACGCTAGGGTTTCATTTATTATCATGGAATTTATTGCGGCCTGTGTGTGACTTCCTTCGATAAAATCCATAGTGTGTATATCAAAGTACGCGGCGTTTGTATGAATAACGGTTGCCGACACTTCATGTGTGGAAGAATTAACCCATGCGCCGCCACGGCTTACTGCGGCAATGTTGTAGTCGGGGTTATGGTTCGGTATATCTTCTTAGCCCTTGAAAATCGTGAAGATGAAAGCGTTGGCGAATAATGCAGACTTGGTAAAACTCCTTATTAGTGATAAAAGAGCTTCGGGTATATCTGCGCCAATTTCTTTCCTTCATACGATGTTGAATCCGAAAATCGCAGTCGAGCCGGAGCAATTTAGAAATTGTCCATTTCTTTTGGTTCACCCCGCCGATGATAGATGGACAGATGTTTCATTAAGTCGTATATTTTATGATAGGCTTGGTTGTGATAAAGAATTGCATTTGTTAGATGGCACAGGTCATTTTCCGATTGAAGAAAAAGGGCTTGCACAGATGGAAGAACATTGTTTGAAATTTTTGTGCAAAGTTGTTGACGGCGGTACTTCAAATTAAACTCACATCAGAGCCGAATTATTATAAGCGGAGGAAAAAATTATGTCTTGTGTAAAAGAATGTGCTTGTCCAAAAACAACTTGCCCCAACCACAAAAAATGCTGTACTTGTGTTGTTAAGCACAGGGAAACGGACAGCTTGCCGTTTTGCTTGTTTCTTGACAATGACGGCGATAAAAGCGTGGTAAATTATTATCGAAAATTGAAAGAACGTTTTGAAAATAATCCATCTTAGGGAGTATGTACTTATGTCGCTATTTTCACTCAGAGGGGTATGTTTTAAGGACATCATTTACTACCCCGATATTGAGATACCCGAAAATCTTGCCACTTTTATTTGCGGAGAAAGTGGCTGCGGGAAAAGCACCTTGCTAAAATTGCTTAGTGGGGTGGCTTCGCCAAGTGCGGGTGAAATTACTTATAATACTTCGTCAATCCTAAAATATGACCCTGTTATGTTACGCCGAGAGGTGTTGCTATGCGGTCAATCGGCGTATTTGTTTGATGGAAGCATAACAGATAATTTCGCACAGTATTACAGCTACCGTGATTTGCAAGCCCCGACCACAACCGAAATGAGAAAATTCTTAAACATATGCTCTGCGGATTTTCTACATACAGCGGAGTGCAATACAATGTCCGGCGGCGAAAGGCAACGAATTTTTACTGCAATTTGCCTTTCGCTTCAACCAAAAGTTTTATTGATGGACGAGCCGACAAGCGCATTAGATGATTCAACCGCGAACTCCGTGCTTACGAATATAAAATCATTTTGCCGGCATCAGAATATTACCCTGATTGTGGTTTCGCACAGCAAAGCCATAGTGGAAGCATTTGCAGATAACACAATCACGTTGGAGGGTGGTAGTCGGCATGAATGATGTTGTTGTAATGAACATTTGGCAATTCGCACTAATTTATCTGTTACTTATAATTGTGCTTATCGTTATGAAAAAATGCCGAATAAACCAAACCAAGCTGCTTTTTGTAGCAAGTTTACGAATGACGGTACAGCTTGTTCTTGCGGGGTTGGCGCTAACCTATATCATTCAAAATCCGCACCCGCTATTCACGATAGCGTATCTTTTTTTAATGACAGGCTTTGCTGTGTATACCGTATTGTCGCGTAACAAGGATATAAACAAGCGATTCAAAATTGTTGTGGGAGTTTCGTTGTCCCTTACCGGGCTTTCCATTGTCAGCTTCTTTATTTTGGTAGTAGTTGGCGTGAGTTTATTTAATCCGCAATACACTGTCCCGATTAGCGGAATGATAATTGGAAACGCTATGACAGGCGTTGGTCTTGGGTTGCGAACATTTAACGAAAACATAAAATCTCAACGCGCTCGAATTGAGAGCCTTTTGAATATCGGAGCGACACCGCAAAAAATTCTTATACCCTTTGTAAATCAAGCATTGGAAACCGCTTTATTGCCTACGCTTAATTCAATGATTGGCATGGGTATAATTTCATTGCCCGGCATGATGACAGGACAAATACTATCCGGCACTTTGCCAATGACGGCAATTATGTATCAAATCGCCATTATTATTGCCATTTGCGCCGTCACTTGCCTATCAATATTCTGTTCGCTTTATTTCGGCTATAAAACTCTCTACAATAAAAGACAACAAATTGTGTCTTGAAAAATCAGAAATGTTTGAATTTCTAATGCGTGACCATTTTATCCAAAATACCCTTGACAAAACAAGTTCAACAACGTTTGCGGTTATACTCATGTTTAGAACTGTGATAAAAATTTGGCTCATATCTCACCTCTGTGATATAATTACGCACATTTTAATGATAGGAGTTGGTGCAATGATAATCAAACCAACAACAGCCCTAAGAAACGAATACACCGAAATATCGCGCATTGCCAAAGAAAGTGGTGAACCTATTTACCTTACCAAAAATGGCGAAGGTGATTTGGTTGTTATGGCAATTTCTGCTTTTGAAAAACAAAAAAAACTTTTGGAGTTGAAAGCAAAGATTTTAGAAGCCGAAGAACAACGATTAAACGGTCTGCCGACTTATACCCAAGCCGAAGTGAGACAAAGATTTGCCGCACACATGGTCGAAGAAAATGTATAACTTGATTTATCTTCAGAAAGCCTTGGACGATTTGGACGAATTGAATTTTTATATATCCCAAGACGACATATGTGCCGCCGATAAAATGGTGAGTAGCATTTTAGATGCCGTTGAGAATCTGACAGCCTTTCCGTTTATAGGAAGTTCTGTCAATGAGCGGCTGGAGCTTCGTGGTGAATATCGAATGATTGTTGTGACTCCCTATTTGGTCTTTTATCGTGTAATCGGCAAAAATGTAACCATTTACAGGGTTCTTCATAGCAGGAGATACCACGGTGCATTGTTATAATTACTCAATCAGGACAACATTCGCATGGGTTGTTCGTTTCGTTCTGCCCTGCGGGAAAGTGATACATTCAATGCAAGTGTTTTTTTTATATAAATTGAAAATACATCAAATTTGTGCTACGTTATACAAAGAAACGAGGGATAATATGATAAGGCATATTGTTATGTGGAATTACAAAAATGGTTTTACCGAAGATGAAAACAAAACAAACGCCAAGAAAGTAAAACATGAACTGGAATCATTGACCGGATGCATAAAAGAAATAGTTGAGTTACGCGTCCATATAAACGAACTTTCAACCAGCAATATGGATGTTCTTCTTGATAGCCTGTTTGAAAATGAAGAAGCTTTGGCTACTTATAAATTTCACCCGGAGCATCAAAGGGTAGCCGCATTTATCGAAACGGTTTTAAATAACAGAGTTTGTATGGATTACGAATCATGAGCGCGAACAAGGATATAATCAAAAAACTGGCGGGCGAATTTGACCTAAAACTTTGGCAGGTAGAAAACACTGTAGAATTAATCGACGC
Organism: Defluviitaleaceae bacterium; assembly: GCA_009779835.1. GTDB lineage: Bacteria > Bacillota > Clostridia > Lachnospirales > WQUN01 > WQVC01. The sequence goes on from WRBD01000010.1 coordinate 7,593, forward strand.
GGACAATACGATTCCGTTTATTGCCCGTTACCGCAAAGAACAAACAGGGGAAATAGACGACCAGAAACTGCGCGATTTAAACGACCGGTTAGAATATTTGCGCAATTTGGAAGACCGTAAACAACAGGTAAGAAATACACTTACGGAACAAGGAAATCTAACCGATGAATTATCGGCAGCACTTACGGCGGCGGTAACACTTACCGAAGTCGAGGATATTTACCGTCCGTTCAAACCTAAACGCCGCACACGCGCAACAATGGCAATGGAAAAAGGACTGGGGCCGCTTGCGGATTTAATTTTCGCGCAGGAACTCACCAATCTTAAAGCGGAGGCGGTAAAGTATATTGATGCGGAAAAAGGCGTTAATTCCAAAGCCGACGCCTTAGCCGGTGCAAGCGATATAATAGCGGAGAAAATCTCCGACGACCCCGCCTGTCGTACAATGGCGCGTGAAATGACTCAAAACACCGGAAAAATTACATCACGAGTATCAAAAAAAGCCGCCACCGAAAACCCCGATAATGCGGCAGTATATGAAATGTACTTCGATTACTCCGAGCCGGTTAAGCACATTGCGGGGCATCGTATTTTAGCAATCAATCGCGGCGAGAACGAAGGGTACTTAAAGGTAAACATCGAAGCCCCCGAAGACAAGATTATTGCGGGGTTGAAAAGATTGTTTATCAAATCTAACCCCGCTACATTGAATTTTATGCAATCCGCGTTGGAAGACAGTTACAAGCGATTAACCGCGCCCGCCGTGGAACGGGAAATTCGTTCAATGCTGACGGAGAAGGCAGAAGAAGGCGCGATTATAGTATTTGCGAAAAATCTGCGCCAGCTTTTGATGCAACCGCCAGTTAAAGACCATGTTGTACTTGCCATCGACCCGGGCTTTAGAACGGGTTGCAAACTTGCCGTTGTTGATGAAACGGGAAAGGTGCTGGAAACAGGCGTTATTTTCTGTACAATATCAAAGGATACCACCCCTTCCAAGAGAACGCTGAAACAAATGATTGACCGTCATAAGGTTAGTATTTTAGCTATCGGAAACGGCACAGCCTCTCGCGAGACAGAGCTTGTTGTTGTTGAACTCTTAAAAGAAACAGACTCGAAGGCTCAATATATAATCGTGAATGAAGCGGGCGCGTCGGTGTATTCAGCATCTAAGTTGGGCGCGGAGGAATTCCCCGATTTCGATGTTGCGCTACGTAGCGCGGTTTCCATCGGCAGGCGATTGCAAGACCCGCTTGCTGAACTCGTAAAAATTGACCCGAAAAGTATAGGCATTGGACAGTATCAGCATGACATGAATCAAAAACGTTTAAGCACGGCGTTATCAGGTGTGGTGGAAACTTGCGTAAACAATGTCGGCGTAGATTTAAACACGGCTTCACCAAGTCTGCTTTCATATGTAGCGGGTGTAAGCCCGGCGATTGCGAAAAACATTCTTGCGTTCCGTGAGGAAAACGGCAAGTTTAAATCACGTGCACAGTTACTTAAAGTTGGAAAACTCGGGCCGAAAGCCTTTGAACAATGTGCGGGGTTTTTACGTATTCCGGGTGCGGAGAATCCGTTGGATAATACGGCGGTTCACCCCGAATCGTACAAAGTGGCGGAAAGCTATCTTAAAATATCCGATGATAAAACCGATTACGAAACTATAGCCGAGCGTTTGGGGGTTGGCGTTCCCACATTACGCGATATAGTTCAAGAACTGGAAAAACCCGGGCGCGACCCGCGCGACGAACTTCCCCCCGTTCTTCTTCGCAGTGATGTTCTTGCTATGGAAGATTTAACCGAGGGCATGGTTCTCACAGGCACCGTTCGCAATGTCATAGATTTTGGCGCGTTTGTAGATATCGGCGTTCACCAAGACGGGCTTGTTCATATTTCGCAAATTAGCGGACAAGGTCGTTTTATTAAACATCCACTGGAAGCCGTGCAAATTGGCGATGTTGTAAATGTGAAAGTTCTTAGCGTTGATATAAAGAAGAAAAGAATCTCACTTTCCATGCGGGATGTGAAGTCTACTGACGTAACCCCGTGAACATAACACCCGGTTCAAGTTCGCCATAGATGTAGTAAACTAATTCGGATACCGTAACCAGTTCGTATCCGAGGTTGATTAACGCGGGTATTACTGTTTCCATCGCAAGAATTGTTGTGGGGTGAATGTCGTGAAGCAGGACAATTGCGCCGTCGCAGGCGTATTCCATGATATGTTCGTATATATGTTCTTCACAGCGGTAACGCCAATCCAATGTGTCAATTGACCAATTCAAAACGCTGTAACCGAGGTCGGTTGCGGCGTTTTTGATACGATTATTAAAATGTCCGTAAGGTGCACGAAAAAAAGGCGGCGACGGTTCGCCCGTTACTTGTTCGATAATCTCACTTGTTTGAGTTATTTGTGCGGAGATATTCTGCACGGAAAGACGTGTAAGAATTCTGTGGTCCCAGGAATGCCCGACTATTTCGTGTCCTGCCTCAAAAGCACGAACAATCGTTTCCGAGTGGTCTTCCACACGATCTCCGATTACGCAAAACGTAACACGCGCACCGTACGCGTCTAAAATATCCAAAAGTTCTTCGGTAAGCCAGCTTGGGCCGTCGTCAAAAGTAAGCGCAATAATTTTCGTGCGATATACTCCAGGCGTATTTGTAGGGATTCTGTAAACGGGAATCTCAGGTTCTTCGATAATTTCTTGAATTCCGTATGAGATATATGTATTGTTAACTTTAATTGCCGCCATCGTTAAAGTTTCAAAATATGTATTTGGAATTTCTGCCAAAGCATACACGGTTTCGTCTGCTTCCATCGCGACTAAAAAATAAACCAGCACACCAACGCCAACTAAAATTAAAAACACCGAACAAGCAATCCAAATTTTAAGTTGATAAAAAAAATGCCTTCTGTCTGCCCGCTCCGAACGATACATAAAAACCACCTCGGAACAGATTATAGCATAAAGTTATTCGTTCTCCCACTCCTCCCACTTACGTATAATTGGATGTAGTTTTTCGCGGTCGTTCAGAAGTTCCATTGCATTAATAAATTCGGCTTTACAGTCTGCTTGGTCGGTGTAGGCAGACACAAGAACGTGTAAAAGTTCGGGGAAACTCGGAGAATCCGCGCCGGAATACATCATGGCGTAAATTAAGGCTTCCAATGCTTTTTCTTGATTGTCTTCACTAAGATGAAGGCTGATAAGAAAAGCAATGTCAAGCGTGATATCTTCAAATAAAGAGCGGCGAATTTTTATTGCTTCAAGAATTGAAGCCTCGGCGCGATCGGGTTCGCCCAAAGTTTTGTAAAGCATCGACATCCCGCGCAAGCAACTTGCGTAAAATGCGTGTTTTGTCCCTGTTACGCGGGCGAAAATATCGCAGATTTCTTCGTGTGCGGTTAAGGAATCGCGAGGGCGGTCTAAATTTGCAAGCAAAGTTGCGCGCCTTAGTGCCACGTTCAAATACGCACTGTGTTCGCGCCCGGCTTCATTGCCGGTTATCTCTAAAACTTGGTCGTAAAGGGGCAGGGCGTCTTCGTATCTTTTGCAGTTATCGTAAAGCTCGGCAAGATAAAAACACGCGCCGGCAAAAGTTTCATTATCATCTTTGGAAAATTTCATTGCCGTTTCCGCGTAGGTAGCGGCTTTATCATATTCGGACGCGGACTCGTGTAAAAACGCAAGGCTGTGCAGGCTATTTATTATGTCCGCTATGTGACCTTCATTTTTGCGGATTTTCAACGCTTCCAAGTGATAGCGTATAGAATCGCTTTTTCGTCCGGCTGCGGCTGCGGCGTTCGCTAAATTGTAAAGACTGTCGGCGTAAAGCGGGCTATGCGCTCCAAGTTCGCGGCGGTGAATTGCCGTTGCGCTTCCAAGCATGAAAAATGCCGGCTCGGTAAAACCAAGCCGGATTAATACGGTCGCTAAATTATTTATTCGTTGCGCAAAGGGAAGTTTTTCGCCTTCGGCTAAGGCAATCTGTGCCGCAGAATCTGAATACAACACAGCCGCACGTTCAAGATTCCCAAGTTCATCGTGAACACAAGCCAAATTAAACAAATCATTGGCATAACCGCGTGTGAACATATTATTGTTATGCCAATGCTCGCGCAACAAAGCCTCGCCGATTTCTGCCGCAGCCTCAAGGTCTTGTTCGTCGTATTTTTCTGATGCACATTTGCGCAGGTAATTAATTTTCGTCATGGTTTTTATAACATAGAAAGTGCCATGCTAATCATATTTGTGAAAGTTGTCTCGCGTTCTTTCGCGGTCATTTTTTCGTTGCGGTCGAAAACTTTGTCTGAAATTGTGCAGATGCACAGCGCGTTTTTTCCGGCGCGGGCGGCGTTTGTGTATAGGGCGGCGGCTTCCATTTCCACCGCAAGAATACCCATGCGAAGCCACGCGTTAAGGCCTACGTTGTCGTCGTTGTAGAAAACATCGCTTGTGAGAAGATTGCCCGCGTGAAGGTTTATGTCCAGCATTTCGGCCGCTTTTTGTGCTTTTAACATTAACTTGAACGAAGCGGTTGGCGCAAAGTTGCCCGGGCAGCGAGCAAACGCGTTAGCATAATTCGATTCGGTACACGCACCCACGCCCATTACAACGTCTCCAAGCTCAAGCGTCATACTGATTGAACCGGCGGAACCTACGCGAATTATATTTTCTACGTGATAAAAATTAAACAGCTCGTAGGAATAAATTCCCATCGAAGGGCAACCCATTCCGCTTCCCATCACGGAAACGGGATTGCCGTTGTACGTGCCCGTGTAACCAAGCATTCCGCGGATGTCGTTCACTTTTTTTGGTGTTTCAAGAAAATTTTCGGCGATAAATTTTGCGCGAAGCGGGTCGCCCGGCATTAAAACCGTTTCTGCGAAGGCGTTCGCCTTTGCACCGATATGAGGAGTAGGGATAGCCATTTTTATGCACCCTTTCTAAAATCTTGTTGCAGCTTAAAATAGAGTATAATATGAAGAATATAATGTCAAGAAATGGAGAGAACGCCGATGAAAATTTTATTATTTTGCGATGACTTTTATCACCCGGGAAATATTCCCGCAGAAGGATTAAAAAACATTTTTGAAATCGACGAAGTTTTTGACGCTTCCGATTTTAAATTGGAAACGCTTGCGAACTACGACGTGATTGTTATGAGCAAATGTGACCATATTTCACAAGTAAATAACAACCCGTGGAAAACGGTGGAAGTGCAATCGGAATTTGTAAAATATGTAGAAAACGGCGGAGGGCTTCTTGTAACGCACAGCGGAATTGTTGCGGGCGAAAACGGCTCAACGGAAGTTTTGGATAAATTAATCGGTTGCCGGTTCGCTTCGCACCCGAATAATTGCCCCGTTACGGTTGGCGCGTTAAAGCCTCACCCAATCACAAAAGGCGTAGGAATTTTCCGCGAAACGGACGAACACTATCACATAGAAATTCTCGCGGACGATGTTGATATTCTTGCCGCATCCTTTGCCGACGCGCAGGGCGATGAGAGCCAATATGAATCCGAGCCGTATTTTAACGCGCCCGCGTACATCGCGCCCGCGGCTTATGTAAGAACTCAAGGCAAAGGCAGAGTGTGCGTACTAACTCCCGGCCATGTTAGCGAAGTGTGGTTTAATCCCGAGTTTATGAAAATAATTAAGAATGCAGTGCGCTGGTGTTCAAGTAAGCATTGACCGCAACAAGATAATGCACGGGAAAACCGTTTTCGTTCCGCACTTTAAGCGCGGGGTTAAAATCGGAAAAAGGAATTGATTTTCTGCCGCCTTCGTTGGCGGCTTTTTTATATTGCGCCAAAACTTCGCTAGGCAGAAGGAACATTTCATTTTTCGCCAGAAAATTAACAATAAGAAAACTAACGCCTTTTTGCTTGCGAAAGTTTTCCATAAATTCAATTTGGTGTGTGTGGATATTTCGTAAAGGCAAACTCATTTGGCGGGTTTCTTTTGCGTCGAAGCAAATTGCAAGGCCTTGCGCAACGCCAATAAAATCCACCGTGCTTTTTTTTTCAAAATACGCGGAAGTTATTGTGTGCGCCGCGTTATCAACAGCAATCGGGGTGATTGGCGTTGGCACTTTTTGAATAATCGCCAAATTTTGCTGTGAATAAAGGCGATTTGTTAAGTCAATCAATTCTTCAAACGTGCTTCCGCGAAGCCCGCGGGTATTTCTGAATGCCATGTCTTTCACCTCATAGTATGTAACCCCGTTAAACCCGCCAAAATGACGGGGTAACGGGTATAATTATCACCCGTGAAGCGCCGCTAACAAAACGATTCACAGGTTTTTGCTTTGATTAAGGTACATCCCGGGTCTGCCGCGTTACCGTTTTTTACTTCTTCATTCACAAAACACGCTTGTACAAGTTAGGAACCTCATGTTATGTGAATACTTACGGTAAAGCAGTTTCCCCGTTCGGAAAGAAAGCGGTTAATGCATTGAGAGAAACAAGAGGACTTTTATGCCGCCGCGCGCGATACTTCTTGCGGCACAAGCCCAACAATAACAATAGCAAAACATTTCTTTCCTAAATTACAAGGGACAAGTCGGTGAGGTGTGAAAAACCGAAACAATCTTAAACGCCAAAGCACGGGATTTACACAGGGACGGTAGCTACCGTTTGCCGTTAGAGCCGGATTAGTGTGAAGTTGCAAGGTTGAGCCTCGTGACTTGAATACATATTACACGATAGGAGTATTTATGTCAAGCAAATTTTCACATTTTTTGAAAAAATTATCTCAATTTTTTGCATACATTGTTCGCTAGACATATATTGCACACTCTGCTAATCTTACAAAAAAATTCGGGAGTGATTGCGTATGAAAAAGAAATTTATTGCGATACTGCTTACGCTTGTTTTGATTTTTCAAGTTGTACCTGTTAACGCTATAATTGTTCTTTTTGATGCACCGGAAGAGTTGCCTGTTCGGTTAACCGATATGCCGGACATACCGCAAGCATTCTCAACTCCCCCCGCATTTATTTATTCGCAAGCAAACAACACGGGCAATTTCTTAGCGGCAATCAGCAATGAAATACCCGAATACGCAATTTTCATTTACACAGCGGAAGAACTTGCGGCGATAGGAAGCGACAACCGAAAAGAATTCGCGGGTTTGGAAGTGTTTTGGTGCAGCGTAACTTGGCTCCAACGCTCAAGACAAAGATATTATGTTTTGGCAAATGATATTTACTTAACGGAAGCATGGACACCAATAAACCATTTTTACGGTATTCTTGACGGGCGGGGTCATACCATTCGTAATTTACACATTACGGAAGAAAGTAGCAAGCGTATCGATGTCGATTATTACCCATACAGTGAACAATACCCAATGTACGCGGCGGGTTTGTTCGGATTTATAAGAGGTAACGGCGAGCACTTTGCATTTAACAATATTACGATAAAAAACCTTGCGGTGGAACTTGCGGGCGAAGGAATAAACGCACACGGATACGGCGTTTTTGCAGGGGGACTTATAGGTTATGCAACGGCAATGAGCGTTGAAATTTACAATTCCTATGTAAGCGGCACGGGAAGTATAAACACAAGCAAAAATGATTTAGACAACCATTTACCTGACCAACTGCACTTCCTTATTGAAGCAAAGGGCGGATTGCTGGGCAGAACAGACGACGGAAACATTTTTACAAGAATAGAAAACAGTTACACAACCATTGGTATAGGAAATAAAAACGGCGATAACGGTGACGCGGGCGGTTTAATCGGGCATACTCTGCGTTCGTTTAGTGTAACCGGTAGCCATTCAACGGGCAATATATACGGCAGTAGTGCGGGCGGCATTATCGGAAATAATAGTAATGCTGTAAGCTCGTATATTGAAAATTCTTTCTCAACGGGAAATATTACTGCCGCAGAAAACGCGGGCGGCTTAATAGCATGGAGAGTTGGTTCCGAAACCAACTTTAATGAAACAACAATTTTAAACAGTTATTCAACGGGAGATATTTTCGCAGGCGGCAGTGCGGGCGGTTTAATCGGAGGTCACTGGTTTATCACCGAAGCGGAAATAGCGAATTCGCATTCAAGCGGAAGTATTTCTAGTTCTTCCACTGTGGGCGGTCTTATCGGTTCGGCAATTAATACAGGTGCGTCCGAGAATATGCGTATTATCAATTCATATTCTTCCGGCGATATGTTCATAACGGATTGCAGTGAGCATGGTGGTGTTATCGGCGGGCTAATCGGTTGGGCATCGCAATATAATACACTTCGCATTTACAATTGTTTTTCCTCGGGAAACAAAACCATAGGGAGTAATGCGCTGCACGGAACCATCGGAGGTCTTATCGGCAGTCACCATTTTGACGCACACCATAGCGACACGATAATCAGAGAAAGCTACGCGTCGGGAAATGTTACAGGCCTTGCCACCGAGCACAGTCACATTGGCGGTCTTGTCGGTCAGTCGATTATTACAATTGAACAATGGCTTCCCGCTATTTTAGCAATAAGAGACAGCCACACAACAGTGGAAATTCAAAGCGGTGAAAATTCAACCGTTGGCGGCTTTATTGGGCACTGCAATCACAATATTGTAATAAGCACAAGCTATGCGGCAAACAAAAGTGACGGCGGCTACGGCGGCGGAATTTTAGGCAATGTGGATACAAACGCCATCATAAACATCACCGACGTTTTTTTCGACGCGGAACTTGCAATCAATGCAGACAATGGCTTCGGCGTTCCTAAAACCACTGAGGAAATGAAAAATATTGATACGTTCACGGGCTTTGACATGGGTGGCATAACATGGGATATATTTCCAATAATAAACAGCGGCTATCCGTTTTTGGAAATCCATCGCGCTTCTTACGATGGTGGCGGCAACATTGTTAACCGCAGAGCTGTTTCGGTAAACGTACGTACTCCTCTTAATTCTCCCGTGTTAACGGCATCGGACTTTACTGTGAATTGGTATAAGCAAGACGAAACCGGAATTTTTGCAACGGGTACAAGAATTGACGGTATTGAGATTGGTACAGAATTAAGATACGAAATAATTTTGGCTTCCCCGTGGCGCGGTGTTTACGAAAATGCCGAGGGAACGCACATCGTTTCCGATACATTTAATACAATCAATATAATGCTTGAACCTACAAAACGTGTGCGATTCTCCGGTCACGTAATAAGCGGCGGCGAACCTGCCGAGATTATATTGGAAATTTCATCACGAACCGGCTCCGCGTTTCCCGATATTTTAAGCATTGAAACAGATGAGAGCGGCTACTTTCAAGCGGATGTTTTTGCGGGTTTTATCGGCGTTTACATCAGTGGGTTCGGGTACTTGGATTTTTTTGAAACATTCCACGTACCAAGCAACGGTCTTCAAGATGTTGAAATAGTAATTTCAAAAGCGGACGGCTTGCTTGTTGATTTAATTATCGAATATACGGCGGCGGGGGTTGCCGGTGATTCGCCTCAACCGATTACATTAAACTCCGCGAGAAATATTCGGTTCACTCTTTATAATGCCACAAGTGAAACAGACATAGACGATTTCAACATTTCGGGTACAACTTTAATAATCGGATTAGACAGCGTTTCACCGGGCGACGAAATGATAATTACCGCAACAGATATAACAGGCAACATGGCAGACACCGTGGCGGAATTTACAATCTTACCGGAAAGCAACAGCGTAGTGCTGCCATTTGTGCAAAACGGTTTTTGGCGTGCGGATATTATTTCGGATAACGCGGAGAGCATGGCACTTTTATATGACGAAAATGGAAACTACATTGCATCTTTTACAGGCAAAGGCAGCATTGCAGGCGGCGTATTGCCCGCCGATTTGTACCGTGTTGTGTTCATTAAAAATAGCCGGTTGATTCAGCATTTGAACATTTCAAATTTCTTGGAAATCGGATTGACAGAGGGAACTGATTTTGTTCTTCGCGCGTTTAACATTAGCCCGGGAACTATCACAGAGCTTGGTGTAATTACCGTACCCGCTCTTGATGAAGAGAAATTATTTTTCACAGAAACAGCATCGGTAGTTACAAACAGAAACACCGTTATAACGGGCAACCCGGTTATCGTGCGTGCCGAATACAATTTCGCGCCTAATTACGCACCGGATATAACTGCCGTTACTTTTGTGGCGGCAATTCCAAGCGGTGCCGAATTAGTTGCGGGAAGCGTAACATTTGATAACAAAGTTGTTCCTTATTCCGTAACCGCGTCGGGAATCGAAATTGTAACTAATACAACAAGCGGCATAATTCGCTTTATTGTTATTCCAACAAGACCGGGCAATCACCCGGTAAGCGCGTTTTTACGTTTTACGCATAACGAAAACAGTCTTTTGCAACCTATCGGAACGGCTGTTATACACGCGGAATCTTATAGAATTGTCGTACCGCACACAATCGGCAGAACAAGCATTGATGTAAGAGGCACTGCGCCCCCTAACGCGGACGTTGCAATATTTGACAATCGTGTGCAAGTCGGAACGGCGAAAGCAAATGCCGTCGGAAACTGGAACGGCAGAATTACTCTAGTAAACACCGCGCCGCGTTCATTTCATGATATTCACGCAGAAATATCCATGAACGGCTTGGTTGTTTTAACCGAAACAAGACATTTAATCCACAATGCAGAGCATCCCGATATTTCAAAAATAACAATGATAAACAATGGAGCGGCAACGGTGTTTGATTTTATCAACCCGCCGGAAAGGCCACCGTTTTACGTTTTTGTTCCGTGGGAGCCGGAATTTGTTTTTACCGTGGAGTTTACAAACACGAACGCGGAAATAACCACAGTGTATGTATGGGCAACAGACCGCAACGGAAATGCAACACGCATTGATACAATCCACGACCCTGTTAGAAACATTTGGGTGGGAACAGCGGTGTTCTGCGACTTTACGTTACCTGTAAGCGTAAACGCGACATACGCTGTTGAGCATACTCCACAGAGATATATTTATCCTGACTTAGAGCAGGAGTTCATTAACAGGCTTACAGAGTTTGAAAACGAATTGAACAAATTAACCGATTGTCGGCTAAACTCATTTATTGACGCGCACAGGCAAGCTATTCTTTACGCAGGCGGCATTATCAATGTTGAAGGGAACACAACGATGATTACAATTCCCGGCGGTGGCGAAATTAAGACAATTATAAGCGATTGCGATGATTTAAATGAAGAATTACTGCGCGCGAACGGATTCATGCCCGTGCCGAATAGCTTCGGCCAAATTATGTTTGCCAAAACAGACGGTGCGACACAGAGCATTGCGAACCTAACAGGAAATATCATACAAACAGTGATACTAACAAACAGCAACGCCGCATTCGGCACTCCGAACTTCAACGTTCCGTTCAATAATTTTAATGTAAGGGTTAAGGACTACTTTACAAACTTTCCGCCGCTACCGCCACCGCCACCACCACCATTTCCTCCCAACTTGCCGTTCTTTTTTGATGATACAAACGATAGCATAATAAGTGAAGATTTGAGAATGTTGGAGGACTCACGTGCCAGACGGGCTTTTTATGTACGTGAAATAGAAGCTCACCGCAACTGCACCACACCTGACATTTGCGGTAGTATGATTTATAGGATGCATCAGCAAAGTGATGATGAATCTGAATTTCAAAAATTATTGATAGCAAAAATATTCTTGGATTCTATTAGCAATGCCTATGATTTGTACGGTGTTGTCGGGCTTTTCGCTACCGGTGCTATCAATATACCGGCGACCATAATTACAATTATTTTTGGTTTCGGAATAAATAGATTGCACCGTCCAACAACGGAACTGATGGAAACAATTTATGTAGCCAATTACCAAAAATTAAAAGCCGACTGGTTTTTATACAAATGCAAACCTGATGACCCCGGTCAGCCCATGCAACCAACCATTGACCCCGCAGGCTACGTATTTGAAGCAGTTTTCTCCAACAGGCTGCCCGGCGTAACAGCAACCGCGTTTCATGCAGATGACGAGTTTGGTACAAACCGTGTAAAGTGGGATGCCACAGAATTCGCACAGATGAATCCTCTTATAACGGACGCGAGCGGACACTACGCATGGGATACCAATTTCGGCTGGTGGCAGGTAATTTTTGAGAAAGAGGGCTACGAAACCGCCGACAGTGTGGATTTCTACGGTTGGCTCCCCGTGCCGCCAATCCAAACTGAAGTTCATGTCGGTCTTATCTCATTAACCACACCAAATGCGTTAAGCGTCATGGGATACGATGAATTTATCGAAATAATTTTTGACAAATACATGGATATTTCCACCCTAAACGAAATCAGTATCGCCGTAAACGGCTACGATTACACCCTCGAATTCGTAAACGCAGAGCCTTCATTCACAGAGCCGGAGAATATTTACGCAACCGTAGTAAGAATCGTACCGCAAGCGGGCGAATTTTTCACAGTGGGAAGTACGGTCAGCGTAGAAATTGGCGCACCCGCAGTTTGTTATGCAGGCGTTGGCATAAACCCTTTCAACGAACAAATTTTAATCGCGCCGCTCCCGAAAGAAATTAAAAGTCTCGACGAAATTCGTATAAGGTACGGCACACGCAACACCATTTCCGTTACGGTTTCACCCGATGCCGCCGGGGCTAATCAAAGAATTCTTGCGGTATCAAATTCTCCCTTAATCGTTGACGTATCGGCGGAAGCGGTTACGGACGCAAACGGAACAGCCGTATTTGCCGTAAAAGGAGAACTTTCCGGCACGGCGGTTATAGAATTTACAATGGAAAATACTTTACTTTCTACTTCATCAATAGTCAGAGTCGGTTTGCCGGGCGAACCAATTATCATTACCTTTGACGCAGACGAAGGGGGCTTCCTCAATCCCGGCGATGCCGTGCGTAATATTTTGCCCGGCGCAAGCGTTGGCGAATTGCCGCGAATGCCCATGATGTCAAAACCCGGATACAGGTTTGTAGGGTGGGAAGATGAATACGGTATTATCCGGCGGGACGCTTTCACAGAAGACCGCGATATAACTTTAACCGCACGATGGATACAAACACCCGACGACTTTATGATAGGTGATGTAACCGGCAACAATCGCGTCACTTCCGAAGATGCCGTATATATAGCGCGAATGTTGCTTGCACAAGACGAAATTTTACTTTGCGAAGATTCACCTGCGTCACTCCTTGCCGCCGACATTAACGGCGACGGATTTGTTTCCATTGCAGATGTCATTTTGCTTGCAAGGTGGCTTGTTGCTGGTGACAATGTAAACCGGTTTGTATCGCACTAACAACTTAAGAAAACCCCCTTTTTGCGCATTGCAAAATACACCGAAAGGGGGCTTTTCAAATATACTCTAATCAAAATAAGGGTTTATCGCATACAAATTCTTCCGATTCGGTATAATAAAGAAGAGGTCGTGTCTTTTTGTGTGGGTCTGGGCCTCTCCTTAAAATGAACAAGGGCACGGAGGAATTAACATTCTGATTTCAACATTGTTGAAACAAGTGAAAACAGTAACTGCAAGCATCTGTTCGGTGCTTTTATTGTTTGCATTAAGTACAGTAGCTTTGGCAGATATAAAAGTACCTGTACTTTTGTATCATCATATAATACCCGATGCGTTAAATACAGAACACAGAAATAACGGTGCGGTAATAAGCTTGGAAGATTTTGAAGCACAAATGAGTTATCTGTATCAAAATGATTTTACAGCGATAACCCTGACGCAACTGGAAAATTATTTATTTAACTCTGTTCCTTTACCGGAAAAAAGTGTGATGATACATTTTGACGATGGATATTATTCTAATTTTGTACATGCCATGCCCATTTTAGAAAGGTATGGCTTTATTGCACAGTTGTTTTTGATAGGCAAGGCTGTTTATGACAGGGGCGATACGCAACCTCCCATGAATTATGAGGCTTTTACTTTTACAGCAGCTAAGACAATTGAGGGAACAGAATATGTATTTGAAACAGCTAATCACACGTTTGCAAAGCATCATCTGGTAGAGGGGACGCCATATACGGCTTTCGTTTATTACGGTAGGGACACAATAATTCAAGACTTACTTCGCTGTTTTGATTTTGTGAACGACCACAGGGCTTTTGCTTATCCGCAAGGGCAATATTCCGAAGAAACAATAGAAATATTAGAATATCTTGGAATAACAATGGCGTTTACCACGCAAAGCGGTTATATAACATCAGATTCAAACAATATGCTTCTGCCGAGGTTTGTTATTTTTCCCAATACCTCAACGCGCAGATTTAGCGATATCGTAAATGGCAGAGAGTAAAATATAATTTAGATTATAAGATTAGAGGCTGTTCAAAATTCTCTTCGCGGTGCGAGAGAGAATTCGAACAGCCTCTCTTTCTTAGTGCAAGTTATTATTGTTTATCAAAAGCAGGATTTATTGCATATAGATTTTTCCGATTCATACGTTCTTTTGTAATTTCCAAACCTTCGCCGAAACGCTGGAAGTGTATAATTTCGCGTTGACGCAGGAAGATAATCGGGTCGCGAACATCCGGGTCATCTACCATGCGAAGGATGTTGTCATAAGTTACCCGTGCCTTTTGCTCTGCGGCTATCATGTAAAGACAAAATTTTAAAAATTCCAATGAATTTCTACGGGCACTTTTTTTGATTCCCTGTCACGCTTCCCGATTTTTATGTGGCAAATGAGTTTTTCTACCATCACGCGCTCAAGTTGATTGATGGTGGCGTATTGTTCCACTATTTTCCGTCTGTCGTTTGTGGCGTTACTCTTATGCTCTAGTGCAACGATTTCTTCATCTATCTCTTTAACCAGCGTCTCAATCCTTTCCTTATCGGCTGTAAAATCGCGTGAAAACTTTACAAACTCGGATTCAGATATGATCCCCTTAACTTTATCCATGTAGGAGTCTTTAACTGCCTTTGAATATTCCGCTATCTTCTTAACATAAGTTGATTTATTTAATTCCAATTTGGTTAACCGAACAGCGATGTTATCCACAAGTCGCACACCAAGCGCAACCTCATCGTGATTTAGGTTTTCATCAAGCAGGCGTTGTAACTCGTTTAAAACAGTTTGCTCCAGTTCTTTGACGCTGATAAAGCCACCCGGACAAGCATTTGTTGAAGTGTGCCTCGTATCACACTTTAAATAGTAATAACCATGACTCTTAGCTGTACGCATTGTATAATCGCAGTAGGTGCACTTCGCTTTTTTGGCGAATATACCGGTTTTGCCATTCCCAAAGGGTTTTGCATTTAACTTTACCAATTCCTGCACCCTATCCCACAATTCACGGTTTATAATTGGCTCGTGGGTATTTTCAGCACGCATCCATTTTGATTTTGGCCGAGGTTTATTCACACCTGTTTTGTATGATACGCTTCCATATTTGCCCTGTACCATTGTGCCAATGTAGATTTCATTTATCAGCATGTTTGCAATCGCGAAGTACTTCCAGTGTGTTCCCAGTTTGTGTGACGGCACTTTGTAATTGATACCTTTAAGCCGCTTGTATTCTGTAGGATTAGGAACTCCCCTATCATTTAACAATCTTGCGATGTAGGTTTTTCCGTAGCCGGATGCATAAAGATTAAATACTTCCCTAACGATTTCGGCTGCTTCCTCGTCTATTAACAGCTTACCTTTATTATCGGGGTCTTTTATATATCCATACAGCGGAACTGAGCCGATATGAAATCCCTGCTCCCGCCGGGTTGTCAATGCCGATTTAATGGATTCCGACATATCTTCTAAATACCACTCATTCACTAAGCCGTTAATTTGCCGGGATTTTTTGTTTCCCTTATTATCGGTGTCTGCATTGTCTACGACACCGATAAAACGGATACCCCATACGGGGAAAAGTCCATGTATGTATTTCTCAACCATTTCCAGCTCGCGAGTAAAACGGGATTGCGTTTTACACACAATCGCATCGAATTTTTTTTGTTCTGCATCCGCCAGAAGTCTTTGCCATTCCGGACGGTTACGGTCTGCGCCTTTGAAGTCATCGTCACTATAAAAGTCATAAATGTACCATCCTTGTTCTAACGCATAGCTCAATAACATGGATTTTTGATTTTGGATAGATATGCTATCGTTTTCGGGCGATTTTTTATCTCTATCCTCCTCTGACAGTCGTACATAAAGTGCTGCCTTCATTTACAGACCGCCTCTCCATATTTGGAACGGTAAGAACGATTCTGCACTTGTCCATTATATTCGTTTATTATAGATGGCTCAGTGGCAGATGAATAATTTGTCTGCTCTAAATGGTTGATGACCTCTGCCCAAAGCCCGTTAAGTGTTGTACTCATGCTTGCACTATCTTTGAAAACGCTTATGCAATGTGTTTTAACCTGCTTGTCTTTCACATACTCACCCCTGTTAGATGAGTATGCGAAGTCAGTTTGTCTTATTGCATATGCCAAACTTGTCACATTTTCCGGGCATGTCAATATAATATAAGCAGTATATAGCTATGGAGTGGATGTTATGAGAAAAGGATTTCTTAAAATCCGTCTATACGAAGGTGATCACGAATTACACGGCGAACCAATGATGGTATTAATCAAGGAGAACAGCGAAACGCTCGCTGCGCTGAATACAGATGAAAACGGTGCTACGCAGGTGATTTCTTTGGACACCCCCATATACGGTGTACAGTTTCTTGACAATCTTACCCACACGAACGCAGAAATGGAACCGGCTGCTGACGGCGTAACCAACGAAATCGTAATTGTTATTCCCCCCGGGCGTGGCATTCATCAAGACCTGAACATCAATACGTCCGATTATAACTATAACCCGCCCCTGCCTCAGCATTTACCGCTACTAATAGAAGAAGAAACCGGAGAGGTGGACTACAGACAGATTGAGGCTATAGAGCCTCATGGTGATGTCACTCATGTATTTAACCCCCCCCCCTTAGAACCGGTAGCATACCCGCAGGATATCCAGCCATCCGATGCACCCGTGCCTAGCAATGTCCCCCTTGATTCCCCCACAGACCTAATGGCTCAGAGGGTACAACCAATAAGACCGGTTCCGCCAATCCATGTACCGGGAATAAGAGCATTTTCGGTATCAATAGGTACAGTCGATTCTACCAGGGGTCATGCTTGGATTCTAACGCCGTCACAACGGCCTGATCTGAGAGGACATTGGTTTGCTCCGGGTACCAGGGTAGAAATATTCGCATCACCGGCACCGGGCAACATTTTTACTCACTGGACATTAACCAATCTATCAACGGGCAATGTCACTAGAGTTGCGAGAGACTTTATTGCATTCAACATTAGGGGTCACATGGCAATTGAGGCTCATTTTTCGCCTAGACTACCAGTAAGACCCGTACCACCTATAGCACCCCTACCACCAATAAGACCCGTGCCACCTATAGCACCCCGGCCACCAATAAGACCCATGCCACCTATAGCACCCCGACCGCCGGTAAGGCCCGTACCGCCTATAGCACCCCGGCCACCAGTTAGACCCGTGCCGCCTATAGCACCCCAACCACCAGTAAGACCCGTACCACCTATAGCACCCCTGCCACCGGTAAGACCTGTGCCGCCTATTGCTCCGGCACCTCGTCCACCGGTAAGACCCTAGCACCCCAACCACCGGCAAGACCCGTGCCATCAATCGGCATTTAACCAACATCGTCATAGAAGTACTGTGGTAAAAAACGCCGCTCAGGTTTAATATTCTGAGAGGCGTTTTTTCTGTGCAGAACCGATCCTACCATGTGGAAATTTTGTCTTTATATAAGTGCAGCATCCGCTGCCATATCCTCCACAAGGTCGGCGATAACATCGCCCTTAGATGCGATTGTCGTTGCGCTCCAAGGCGTACCCGATGCCGCAATCGGGTAAATACCCGTTGTGTGGTCAACGAAGTAGTCTTCAAAGCCGGCTGCTTTTATATCTTCGACTGACAAGTTGCGTGTAAGTTGATATACAATTGTTCCAATCATCTCAAAATGCCCAAGCTCTTCAGTGCCTACGTCTGTAAGAATTGCCCGTAGTTCCGGATACGGCATAGCAAAACGCTGGCTTAAATAGCGCAACGATGCCCCCAATTCGCCGTCCGGGCCGCCATACGCCATTATCTATGTAATTCCAGTTCAGTTAATTTTTGGTTACTTGTATTCGATTTCCAACGTGCTGTTTTGCTTCGTAAATGTTGCTTTGTGGATTAGAAAGTTTGCGGTTTTGAACTTTACAGCCATTTCAACGGTTGAATCTGTGAGTAGATGATAAACACTTTCCATTCGCTTGTAAATGCTGTCATCTGTATTCCGCTTTACAATGGAGTTCTTCATCTGCTCCAATTTGGAAAGAGTGGCTTGCCGTTCATCTGCAATAGCGGTTTTGTTTGCCTTGTATTCTTCCGCCGTGTCTATGCCGTCTTGAAAAGCCAATTTTATACGTTCTTCGCGGAAGTCTAGCTTCTTTAACTTTTCTTTTAAGAGGTCGTATTCATTCGTGGAAGCGGTTTCCGTTGTTTTCGGAACAACGTGAATTTCCAAACTTTCTTCAAAGGTTGCCTTTAATTCGTCAAGCACCGCGTTCTCTAACTTTCCAATGCTGATGCTTGAACTAGGGTTACACGCTCCCCTTGAATATCCATTACATTGAAAATATCCGTTTTTGGTTGCTGTGAGTAACATTCCGCAATTACCGCAACGTATAAGCCCTTTTAGCCAACTTCTTATCGGTGCTTCTGTTTTGGTTCGTGGTTTGTATAATTCTTTGGTTTGCTTCAATGCTTTTTGCGTCCGCTCCCATAATTCAATATCTATTATGGGTTCATGAGTGCTGTCACTGATAATGGTGTCGAGGTGGTTGTAGTTACGTCTTGCCCTCTCTGTGGGTGTCCAACGTAATTTACCGATATAAACGGGATTATTGAGAATATACTCAATACTTCTATTCTCAAATACATTACCCCTGTGTGACTTCACGCCGATGTCATTCATATATGACGCAAGCCTACGCATACCCATTTCACCGCTTGCGAATTGCTCAAATATGAATTTTACAAGCCTTGCTTCTTCGGGAATGATAACAAGTTTTCCGCTTTCCGCTTTATAACCGAAAGAGGGTGTGCTTTGAAGTTCTCCCCTGCTTGCTTTTTCCGTCATGCCTTTTTTGACTTCTTCTGCTAAGTTAAGAGAATAATATTCTGCCATTGCTTCAAGCATAGCTTCCAAAATTACCGAAAATTTATCATCTTCAATGCTTTCGGTTATGGAAATAACTTTTACGCCTGCTTCGCGTTTGAGTAAAGACTTGTAAACAACGCTGTCCTCTCTTGACCTTGCGAATCTGTCAAACTTATGCACTAGGATTACGTCAAACGGTTTCGGCTTTGTTTTGGCGGTTGCTATCATCTGCATAAATGCAGGACGCTTGTCTGCCCTCTTGCCTGATATTCCCTCGTCAATAAAAACATGGTCTTTGGTTAGAATTATGTTGTTTGCCTTTGCGTAGTTTTTTAGCAATCGCAATTGTGCGTCGGGGGAATATTCCGTTTGGTCGTCCGTGCTTACTCTAATGTAACACGCTCCGTTCTGATACATATTAACACTTCCTTTTCCTCACTAACTGGAAAGAAAATGTTTTTACATTACCGATATATTCTATTATAGCGTGGCTTTCTATTTTTCGTAAAAAATCGCTTCTTCTTCCTGTGGTTAATTTTATAGGTTTATCTTCATCGTTTGCGTCTTTGTAGGTCGCTTCTCCGAATGGTTTGCCGTCAATTAAAATAACTTTATTAACAAGCTCAAATACACTCCTAACCGTTGAATTTTGAAGATTTTTCAACGCTTCGTAGTTTAATGATACTGTTTCATATTCAACTTTACCCCGTGCCGCTTTACTTTTTGACATATTCATACGCCTTTTTGTCGGTATTGTTAAGGCTTACTAAGACTTTTTAAGTATTTATAAGTCTTAACTTTTACCAATTTTTATTTATTAATATTTTATGAGGTAGAAATTGTCCTATATTACAGTATTATTCAATTGAACGTCAGCTTCTCACGAATGATTTTTTTCACGCCAAAAATCAATAGACTAAATTCGTAATTACATTTTTTGAGAGTGGAAGAAAAAAACCGCATGAGAATTTTATGTTATGCAATATTTTTAATTAAGATGCCTAAATCATTGAGATACATTCCTAACCATTCATAATGTAATGGAAATTTTTTTGTATAGCGTTTTAATTCTTCGTGAAATATAAAAAACTCCTTCCCCGCTATATCTTTTTGAATGTTGTAATACTTCAAAAGAGTGTCGTAACCGCTTAATGACAGTATTTTTTGTACTGCGTTCTCGTTTAGTTTCCGCTTGCAAAAATTAATATCAAGGTTAGCGGGAAGCGTTTTCTTTTGCAATAAAAAGTAAAATTAACAAGGGGTGGGTACTATATATGAGTAAAATTGACGCTATGAATGTTCTTGATATTTTATATGACAAAGCTCTTTCGGGTGTTCCTTTTGTTAGTGAGTCGGTTGATGACCTTGCAAAAAATTACATGGAAAAATATCCAAATCACAAAAAAGCGGTTAATAAGTTAATCGAGAACCAAATTATAAAATGTGGAACATCTGGTTTTATCACTGGTTTAGGAGGAATGATTACCCTTCCAATCGCAATACCAGCTAATTTAACAAGCGTACTATATGTGCAACTCAGAATGATTGCGTGTATTGCATATATCGGTGGGCATAAACCTACCGATGACGAAGTTAAAACACTGGCGTATGCTTGCTTGTCAGGTGTTGCCTGTGCTGACATACTTAAAAGGTCGGGAATAAAAGTTGGCGAAAAAATTACAACCAACTTTATTAAAAAAATCCCGGGTGCTGTACTAATAGAGATAAATAAAAAATTCGGTTTTAGGTTTATAACGAAATTTGGTCAAAAAGGTGTTGTAAATTTATGGAGAGTAGTTCCTGTCATTGGCGGGGTAATTGGTGGCGGTATGGATATAGTATCAACACAACTTACTGCAAGAAACGCAAAAAGAGTATTTATACGAGGAAAAATATAGAGCAAATTTGCGTTTAATTTTTTCGCCCTCGGTTATTGGTAAAAAATTTCAAACGTATCAAAACGTTGTAAGGAATTAATACAAGCCTTTGCAAATATACATCTACAAACTATTTTGCAAGGGGTTTACATAAATGGAAGAAGTAATAAACGTAACAAAGGGGAAGCATATCAAAATTGAGGTTGTTTCCGTCAATCCGCCAACGCATGAGGAAGCACAAGCCAAAATAAAAGAACTATCCGAATATTTATCTGTGGCGTGGGTTTCGCCCGATAATTCCGAATAGTTCACGCTTATTGCGGTATATTGCAAGATTACAGTAAGTTTAGCCAATCTCGCTTACTGTACATTACACTTACGATATTTACAGTTTTTGATTGCTCATCGACTACGTAAAATATGAGGTAGTTTTTTACAGGGATTGAACGAATACCTTTCTTTGCTAATTTTTCATTAGAAACAAGGGCAAACCTTTTCGGCATGGTATCAAGACTGTTCATCTGCTTATTTAAGGATATCAAGAGTTTTCGTGCCGCTTCGTGTGAATCAAGATTAACTGTTATATACTCGGTAATTTCCAATATGTTTTTTCTTGCCCTCCCTGAAGACACTACATTATACGTCATAGCGGTCTATCAATGCGTGTGCTTCACGCATGACATCTTCCAAGGGAAAAACCCTGCCGTGTTTAATATCGTCCAGTCCTTCTTCGATATTCCTGTAAACGTCCTCTATACTTGTCGCTTCCCAAGAGTATTTTTTTTCACGCAGAAACAGTACATAGTCCAACACGCTTGACAATTTTTCTTCGGGTAGTTCGTTGATATACCCCGTAAGTTCATTTCTAATAGCCATAGCCGTCATAAAATCAATCCTTTCCATGCTAAACCGTGCATAGACATTATATCAGAATATCAGCGATTGTAAAAACATTATAGTCAAACAATCATATTGAGATATTATTTTGCTGTTGGCTTATTCTCTATGTTTGCTCGACTTTTTTATAGTTAATGGACTATGCCCCGCCATATTGCGTGATTATAAATTTAGCAAGTTTAGGATTCGGATTTTTTATTTTGACGGGATACTGCAATTTTTTTTCATAAACAAACATAGTTTACACATCCCCTTCCCAAGGCCAAGGCGAATACACCCAACTGTTGTAGTAATGACTGTCCAGAGAACTCTGAAGCTTTTGCCTTGCTTCGGTAGCTTTTAATTTGTACTCGTTGTAGAGCTCCATTGCGGTTATATCTTCGGGATGGGTATCCAAGTACAGCCGCAATTCAAAGTACACGAAATCGAGCATCATTAGTTCGGTCATTTGTGTTTTTGGCAGAGGGTTTTTGATTTGATAATCATGGAACGGTAAATCCAGTTCCGGGAACAAAGTTCCTCGCGTAATGGCATCTTCATCCGAATAGCGGTTGATGAACCTCTGCGGCGGCACAAAGGGATACGCCAAAGGCAGGCTTAAAGAATCATGCGACATAAGATATCTCCTTATATTTAGGGTCAATCCCATAATATTATGATATAGACAAGAATGTTCCTGTGAAATTTATCTTATTGCGAGTTTCATTGCGCGGTCTGCCAAGTTTTTCATTTCAATGGCTAAACACTTAGCAAGTTGTATCGCGTTGTTTATTTTTTCGTATTTAGCGGCCATATTACGGATATTGTTCATCTTCTCTACCTCGCCGCGAGTGTAGAAAAGTAGAATATTTCCTTGGAACGCTAAATTTAACATATTCTTTTATGGTGTTTGCTCTATGTCCGCGGAAACTCCCGTCGGCAAAGTTTCGGTAAACGTAATCGCATCGGAAAGAGCCTCCTTGAAAACAGTCAAACCCTCAAACGTCGCTTTATCATCTGTGGCGGTTTTTGCATGATGTATAACCTGCTGCATTTTTTTGGCGAAAGATTTTTGAATATCTTCAAAAATTAACGCAGATAACTCGTTGAAAAAATCTGTGATTTTACTTGCTTTTATCTGTGCTGTGCCGGAAAGTTCAAGATATTTTTGACACATTGGGTTTTGTGCAACATCAGATTACGTTCGTAAAATCATCAAACCCACGTTTAATGCCAGAAGGTTAGATTCAAACGCAATATCCGTGATTACCCGTAAAATGGCAAAGCTATTTGTAATTTCGTCCGGTCATTCTGCGCCAAAACGGCGGTTTCCTTTGCCTTTACGATAAAATCGTTAAGCTCACGAATAATTTCGTCAGTGGTTTTTGAATACATCATTTCTTCCCGCTCCTTTATTGTTTTTTTATTGATTGCGGCGAGACCGTATTTGCAATATTCTCCGGGCGTAACTCCCATGTACGCTTTAAAGCTGCGCGAAAAACCTTCGCGTTAGTCGTATCCGAATTTAACTGCTATATCCACAACGGCAGTGCTTGTTTCAAGAAGCTCCTTGTCGGCTAAGGTCAACTTCCGCTTGGTTACATATTCCATTACGCTATCCCCTACCATTTCACGGAACAGGCGTTGATAATGAAATTTGGAAAAGTGAACGCTGTTTGCGATATGCCCCACGGTTAATTTTTCAGAAATTTGATTTTCGATAATTTCCAGTGACCGGAGTATTGAGTCTTTATCCTCCATCAGTCTCACCTCCGTTTACAGTGTAAAATCTTTGCGATGGTTTTGTGTGATATATAATGCTATATTCAGGTTATTGTGAGTACAACCTCTTAAATTTCCGTGGCGTTTCACGAAGAGGATACGACGTTTAGTTCGATTGACGTAAAATGTCAGCGACTATAAAGTTCTATTCAAAGAGCAAGAACAAGGGGAGGAAAATTATGTACAATAGTTTGAAAAAAGTTTTATGTGTTTTAATGGTGCTTGTGTTAGTGGTGGGGGTTTTACTTGCGACGGCAGAACCTTACGACATTGACATAACCTCCGACTTCACCTGCCCCAACTTCCTTACGGCGGTTAGGCAAATAACAGGCATTCCCGCGCCTGAACCTATTTTTTTACTCATGTAAATTCGGTACAATTCCTACATTTAGAATCTCGCGGCATAACCAGCCTTTCAGGGATTCAACATTTTACCGCGCTTCAACAACTTTGGGCTGAATGGAATAAGATAACCGAAGTAGATTTATCTAATAACCCTGCACTACAATTGCTAAGTATTGAAAAGAATGAATTAAACAAATTGGACGTGTCAAACAATTCTGCGCTTGAAGGGCTTTATGTTGCGGGAAATCAATTAACCGGGCCGGACATTACAAATAATCCACTTCTTAAATTTATTCCTGTGTACGGGAATCGTATGCGTTTCCCTGATTGTATTATAGGTTGGGAAGGTTTGTTTTACGATGCGCTATGTCTTAATGACTTTGGCAGTCACTTTCTTGTTAAAGGCTTTATATTCTTCATATTTTACCGCCGGAAGTGCAGCCCGGTGATAACAACACAGCTCTCATCGTTTCAACAGAATTCGCAGACCCGGGCGACACAGCAACCGTTAAAATAAGAATCGCCAACAACCCCGGTTTTGCGGCGATGATAATGCGAATAGAGACCCACACCGAACTCACTTTTGCGGGACACACTTTAGCTGAGGATATCTAGACGGAATGCACTCCGCTGTATAAATGAGTGCTTTTTTATTACAAATAAACTAAGTTGCTGTTACTGCTTACCAAGTTGCATAGAACCTTATCGGCATAGCCACTATAATTAAACTATAAAATATAATTCGCCGGGGGTGGTAACTTGAAGATAGAAATTGTTGAAGGATTTAATAGTATTGAGCTCACTATCAAATGCCCCAAAGCTACAGAGGATATTCGTAAGCTGGAATCTCTGCTTCACAGCTATACGAAAAAAATCTCTTGCACCAAGAGCGGAATAACTTATTTAATCGACACAAGTGATGTACTGTATTTTGAATCAGTAGATAAGCAATCTTTCTTATACGCAGAATCA
Source organism: Defluviitaleaceae bacterium (assembly GCA_009779835.1). Taxonomy (GTDB): domain Bacteria; phylum Bacillota; class Clostridia; order Lachnospirales; family WQUN01; genus WQVC01. Next base: position 32,624 of record WRBD01000010.1, read on the forward strand.
GAAGTATACGAACTGTCGCTGAAACTATATGAGATTGAGGAAATGCTTTCTGAAGCAGGATTTATAAGGAGTGCAAAATCACAGATTCTTAACACACACAAAATAGCTTCTTTATGCCCGGATTTTGGCGGGCGCATAGAGGTCACTATGCAAGGTGGCGAAAGGTTGATTGCTTCAAGACAATACGCAAAATCATTAAAAGAAAGGTTGGGGATAAGATGAAGAAATTGATGAATTTTGTTATGCCAATTAAACTTATTGCCGGCGGGATACTGTTTGGGCTTATAGGTTTTTATATGGTTGTTGGCACACTATACGCACAGTTTACAGGAGTGGAGTTTGAATATAGCATACCTTTCGCCTTTATCTTACAGGGAGCAGTACTGGCAGTAGTCATAGCTATTTTGTGGGAAATATTCTTCGGCGAAGTGATAATTAAAAAGTGGCGATTTTTTAAGCGAGCCTTAGTATTTAATTTTTCGCTGATTATCTTAATTGCCATATGCTTTTTGACATCTTTTGTATTGCCGACAGATTGGGCACATTTGTGGCTTATAGGCACAGGAATCCTCACATTGGGTATATCCGTAATATCCGGCATAAACGAGATATATTACCGAAAAACAGGCGAGCGATATAATGAAGTGCTACGAATTTATAAAGAAAAGCAAGACATGACTAAATAATAGCGACCATTTCATAGCCTGTTCTTTCAAAGTTAAAAAGTTCCTCTTGACAAGAACCCAAAGCTTAATGCTTTATGGTACGGGCTTAAGTGATAATAAATCATTAATGCAAGCTACAATTTCTCTTAAATCCTCAAAATCCTTTGGAAACATATTGAAGCACAATTTACCACCGCATGAATAGTTTTTCATACCATTAAATTCATACAAATTAATGTGCATACAGCCGGCACCTACCGCGCTTCCGGCGCAATTTGAACATTCTTTGACGCGCATAAACATTTCGTTAGCAAATTTAGAATCTGTTTCAGCGAGTTTATTAAATGTTTCTATTGTGTAATCTGCTTTCTTATAACCACCGTGCTTTTCCTGTTCTCGCTTGGTGTTATAGTCTATCCAGCCTATTTCATGCCAAACATAGCTATCGTCAATGAATATCTTATAAGAAAAACCATGCTGCGAAACATAAGTGATCTTACTTACAGGATACCCACCCTCAATTTTACGCTTGATTTTCAATGTCTTTTTCATGTCAGCAAGCAAATATTCGTCAGTACGTACAATTTCGCATCGCAATTCAGGAGTAAGCCCGTCAATACATTCTTCAAGCGTACCTTTTCTTTTTGTATCTATAAACACAGGTGGAACATTTATATTAATCGGATCTTGTGGTAAATCGGGTTCATCGTCTTGAAATTCGGTAACGGTGAAACTTTTTAAGGTCAACTGCGTTCGCTTGTCGCAAGCTAACGCTATACCAAAGCCATCTAAAAATTCTTCGGGGATTGCGTTGTTTTTCATAGCTTTTATATAGGGGTCTTTCTTTGAAAAACAACGGATTTCATCATTTATTCTAACCCACATGGCTTTGCTTCCATACATAACCGATATGCGAACGTACTCGTTAACCGGAACACGATTGTCAAATTCGTGCGTATTGGGTTTAATGTTTTCGCCTAAAATATCGGTAATCCTGCGATTATCCATACCCGTGCCAAAGCCTATATGCCCCTTGCCAATTATCAAGTAAAACGACGGGGAATCAATTTTCACGGTCATATCAATACTAAAAGGCAGCTTGTATTTTTCGGACAAGCCGATGTACGATTTTATAGGCGTAGATGTATACATAAAATTACTATTTACTGTAGCAGTCGCCGTCATAAGAAGTTCAATAATATCTATACTTACTTTAATACGCCCATGCGCTGAAAAAGATTCGAGCGGTATGTTGTGAATTTTCATTTTTACCACCTTGTAAATTGATGTAGTGGGCGGTTTTTATGTGGACAACCCATCTCAAATTTTGATGTATGTCGGATTTAATAACGCTAACCGCGTCATGCCTGGCATTCGCTTTTGGGATTCCGACATCTATTTTATTGCGGGAGATAATGCCCCCGATGTGGTTACTACATTTATGTCATTCATTGGTACGCCCAAATTGAAACCGAGATATTCCTTAGTGAATGCGGCGTAAACGCAAATAATAAAAACTTTGCAATAAAGGCGGTTTACCTAATTTACAAACTGAAAAAAGCAACGAAATACCCGCAATGCGAGAAACTTATAAAGTTAATGGATATTCGCGGGAGTATGGTAGTGGCTGACGCATTACGCTGTCAAACAGAAACAGCAGCTGCCATAATCGAAAACGGAGGCGATTATCTTCTCAATGCAAAAGGCAATCAAGAAACGCTTGCGAATGATATTCGAGACTTCGCTCAAGATGAGACTTTTCGTGTTGAAATGGAGACAGAACAAACTTGTGAGAAAAGCGGAGGGCGTATTGAAACAAGAACTGCCTTTGTTTCTGATGACATTTCATGGATGGAAGAGCATCTTCCAAAGTGGCAAAGTTTATCATGTTTTGGGGCAATAAACAGGAGTTTTGTTATCAACGGCAAAACATCAAACGAATGGCATTATTACATCTCAAGTCGAAAATTAAATGCCAAAGAATTGCTGAAATATGCAAGATTCATTGCCCCGGCGACAACACTTCACAATTTATTGTTACGCCCAAAGAAGCGGTGCGTGTTTCTGCTTGCATCAATTTGGGATTTATACAGACCGATGCTTATGCGACTTTTAAGATTTGCGAGTCCATGGTAGCTCTTAACGTGCTAGCAAGTGGCTAACATTGTGACCTACGAGCCATCTTGCAAGTAAAATGATGTCTGCAATGGTAACTTCCCCGTCGCCGTTTAAATCGGCGGCAAGCACGCAAATATTTGTGTTTTGACCCGAAAGATGTCTTTCGATTGCGGTGGCATCGGCGGAGGTTATTCTTTCGTCATGGTCGGCATTTCCCAGCATGAAATTATTCGGGGTTTCAACCCATCTTGCGTACAGGGTGATGCCGCCTGTTGCTTCATTGTAATCTCTCCAACGGGTTCTTTCGTCTGATGTGTCTTCAAACCAACCCGTGAATCTGTAGCCCTCGCGTGAGAATATCGAAGACGTAGCTCTCGGCAGTGTGCCGATGTTGCTGCCAAAATCAACGCGAATTCCATCGCCCGGGTTGACGAACGCGCCGCCGTTGGGGTTAAAGGTTATTGTCGGAACACAAACGCATGGATACTCGTCGCAATGTTCGCACGGAAACACTCCGTAATCCGTCAAAAAGAACACCGTGTACATAATCACCGAACCGGTTGAACCATTCGAGCCGAGGCGCATACTGTCACCTTCGGCGAGCGGAATTCGGTACAAGTTATATGTGACGCCCGGGCCGTCCGGAGCGGTTTGGTCGGTGGCGGTCACGGTCATGTTGACAGACTGCCACTCGTCAAGCCAAGACAATTCAGCCGAATTTCGTCGTGCGTCCAGCCCGATGTACACAAAAATATTTTCATTCGCCGCGAATTCTACCGTATCGGATTGCAAAACCCGCGCATTTGCCGAAACCTGTAGTCGTTCCGCACCCAACAGCCTGTCGGGTATCGACGTGAAGACATTCGTCCTGTCGCCGTAAACGGTATCGCCAATTTGTAAATTATCTTGAATCGTCCACCTTTCTATATTTGCGATGTCAAAACGCTGTAAATCACGAACAAGCCTCCCATTTAAGGGGGGCGGCGTTGGTGCGATTGTTGGTTCGGGCGTGGGTGTCGGAGTTGGCGCGATTGTTGGTTCGGGCGTTGGCGTTGGTGTCGGTTCGATTGTTGGTTCGGGCGTTGGTGTCGGAGTTGGCGCGGTTGTTGGTTCGGGAGTAGGTGTCGGAGTTGGCGCGGTTGTTGGTTCGGGCGTGGGTGTCGGAGTTGGCGCGGTTGTTGGTTCGGGCGTTGGTGTCGGCGTTGGTGTGATTGTTGGTTCGGGAGTAGGAGTAGGCGTTGGTTCGATTGTCGGCTCGGGAGTAGGTGTCGGCGTTGGTGTGATTGTTGGTTCGGGTGTCGGTGTAGGCGTGGGCGCGATTGTTGGTTCGGGTGTCGGTGTTGGTGTCGGTGTCGGTGTCGGTATCGGAGCGGTGACGATGAAACGGACATTAAAACTTTGCGGGGAAATTCCGTTTTCGCCCGATACCGTAACAGTCGCGGTATGTGTTCCCGCCGCAAGACCTCTGCTCGGACGAACATCAAAGGTGCGTGTCGCACCGGGAGCGATTCCGTTTGCAAGCCCTGTTCGTCCTTGAATGGAAAATCCTGCGGGTTCATTTATCGTCAAAGAGCCGGACGGTTGATTGCCAGTGTTTGTGACGGTGACTGAAACCCAATTTTGCTCGCCGTATCCGAATTCGGCGGAAGGAAACGTAAGCGTCTCCGTTTGACTGAGCGAAATGCCGAATGTCGCCACATTTCGCGGCGTGATGAACGCGGTGTACATCATTACGCCCGCGCCCGGTCCGTTTGAACCGAGTGTTACTCTTTGTCCGGCGGAAAAGTCGCGCGAATAAATTTGAAAAATTATATTTTGCGAACCGTCATTGGTTCGTACTTCGGTTCCGGTTTGCCGCGTCCAGCCCGACAACCACGACGGCAATCCGTGAGCGGGTACAACGCGTGAATCCAATCCGATATGCACTGTAATTGCTTCCCGTGCGTAGAAAGTCGCAAGATTCTCTGTGAAATCTTTGGAATCGCCGGACATTTTAAGCCATTCCGAACCGCGCAACGATGTTGGTAATACGGTAAACGCAAAAGTTCTGCGGCAACCGAAAATTTCGTCGCCGACTTGTGCGTTATTTTGAATTGACCAGTGGCTTGCGTTCGCGATATCGAGACGGCTCAAGTCCCTGATAAGCGTTCCCTGTAACAGCGGCGGCACGGTTCCGACGTAAGCGGTCAAGTCCGACAAGTTGATAACACTTCTGCCCCAGTTGCCGTACCATGCGTAGCCGCGTCTGCGTTCTTGGCTTATGTCTGCCATGTTCAGACGGTAATCCACTCCCGCAGGGCGGTTTGCGGCGCGGTCGCCGAAAATCGGGCGATTGTCGCTGATTCTGTACATACGCGCCCAAAGTTCGCGAGCGTTGGGGTCGCTGACAATCCATCTGTCGTCCGCCGACTGCTCCACTCTTATTCCGCGAATTTCCACCGCTCTGAACCATCGAACCGCCGAGTTATGTGCATCGGCAACACGCTGACAACGCAATTCGTTCGGAAGCACTCGCAGAAATTGAATAACGCCCGCGCTTTCCGATGCGGAAATAGCGGGCGGTTCAAATTCTCTGCCCCATTCGGGAGATAAATTGTCGCGGTGTGCGTGTTGCGGCCATGCGGTCATCTGTCCGTTTCCGCCGCGAATTTGAGAATTTATAATTGTTTCGGTGAATCTTGCTGTGGCGGTTCTTGCGCGGGTACGTCTTGCGTCATCAACTATTCCTTGAAAATGACCCTGATTGTATCCGGCATCAAGCATAATGCGTCCCGCGTTAAGTACAGCACCGTCGTTAAACGCAACATGACGGTGATATGTTGTGATGTTTCCGAAAATCTGCGGCCAGCCGCCGTTTGGCAGTTGTCCGTTTATCAGCCAGTCGATGCCTCTGTTCATCGCGTTTCTGTAAGCCGCTGTCCCGTTTGCGCGATAAGCACGGGCAAGAATTATTATTTGAGAAGTTGACGTATCGTTATCAAGCGTAGAATTTCCCCAGTTGCCTGTCGCATTGCCCGCCATATCAATCCGCCAACCGCCGTCGGGTCTTTGATACTGCACGATTGCGTCGGCAACACGCCGCCCTTCGGCACTGCCGAACCATGCGTCGTTGTTACGGCTTGCCGCCGCAAAATTATAATTCGCCCACTCATTCGCGGAAACAGGCAACGAGTTTACCTCCGCAATTAAAATCAACATCGCCGCCACAAACATGACTGAAATTATTCGCTTTATTATTTTCATAATCCGCCCACTCTTTCTATCGTGCTTTTGTTTAATTGTATCAGATATTTTGGCAGACATAAACACTCGCCACGACAAATTCTTTTGCGAAATGGTTTTGGAATGGAACTCTCAGACGCGTACAAAACGACAGACTTGTGAATAGCGGAAATGCGTCCGGCAGTCTGCAAACGCGGATATATGAAAATTCGTTAATAAAATTTTTTGCAAACCCTATTGACAATTCAAAAAGACATATGTAGAATGCAAATCACAAGACAGATGTAGAACGCAACAAATTACAGGGGGTTGATTGTTTATGAAAACCAAAATTATTTACATCGTTACAACTCTAATTTTAGCACTGGTCGTCTTTGTCGGTTGTTCAGAGGAATCGCGTTTTGAACAATTTCCCGACGGAGTTTACAGTATTACCGGGGGCGGAACGTACACATTTACAGGCGAATACCGAGGGCAAATTCACATTGACGCAAGGCGGGAAGATGTAATTTTGGTGTTTGATAATTTCACGTTGCACAATCCGAATGGTGCGGCAATTTTCGCGCCGCGTACGGCAAGCGTAGAAATTATTTTAACGGACGGAAGCGAAAACACAATTTCTAACAGAGGAGATAACGATGCAATTAACATCAACGATGATTTAATAATTTCGGGAAACGGAACGCTGAATGTGCGCGGTGAAGGCCGGCACGGCATACGTTCGGACGACATTATCATAATCAACGGCGGAACAATAAATGTGGTAACGGAAGGTTCTGCGCTACGCGGTCGCGACGGCGTAATTATAAATGACGGCGTAATCACATTACGTTCCGACGGCGACGGAATTCGCACCACTCTTGATTCGGACACAGGGCGGGGGTTCGTCACGATAAACGGCGGCACAATCGACATTAACACCGGAGGCGATGCCATTGAATCTATATCCAACGTAACGATAAACGGCGGCGATATTCGTATACGTTCGCGGGACGACGGCATACACACCGGCGATTCCATTATAATAACGGGCGGAAATTTAGAAATTCTTGAAAGTTCGGAAGGAATCGAAGGTCGAGATGTTACGATTGAAGGCGGAAATATTTCGATTACCGCAATTAATGACGGCATAAACGCAAGATACCCGATGGTAGCCGATGGCGAAGACCCCGGAAGCGAACCGTTCATTCGTATGACCGGTGGACACGTACAAACAAACACAAGGCGTGACAGCATAGAATCTGACGGATATGTATTTTTGGAAGGCGGAACATTGCACGTAAGCGGAGTTACAAGCGGCAGACCCAGCGGTGAAATAATAATCACAGGCGGCGAATTTATCAGCACGGGAAACATGATAAGAATAGCCAACCAAACTACGCAATCGGTTATCAGCAGCGAAACAATCAGACAGCAACTAACCGATTCGCTAATCGAGATTAAAGATTCGGACGAAAACATAATTTTATCTTTCAGCACTCCTAACGCTTTCTCTCGTCATGCTGTTTTTTCATCTCCGAACATTGAATACAGGCAAACATATTTCATCTATATAAACGGAACAAGAACTTATGAAACTGTTTCGTTCTGAAAAAAGGGGGAGTGATAAAATGTTTTTGAAAAAAAAATTGCCCGACGCGGAATTTGAAATTATGAAAACGATTTGGCGCAATCCGTCGCCAATTACCACGCTTGAAATAATGGACAAATTAGACCCGCGTATCAAATGGAAACAGCAAACCGTTTTAACAATGCTTGTGCGTCTTGCGGAAAAAGGATTTTTACAAACAAGCCGTGTGGGACGCGAACGCAACTACACTCCGGCTGTAAAAGAAGAAGATTATATGCAAATTGAAATCGAAGGCTTTGTTGACAGATACAGCGGAAACTCCTTCGGAAGTCTTGTAAAAACTCTCTACGATGGACAAAATCTTCCCGAAGAAGAAATTGACGAGTTGAAAAAATGGCTCGAAAGCAGGGGGTAATTTTATGGCGGAAAATATTTTATCTTTCCTTTCAATTTCGTTCATTATGTCGGTAATAATAATTTTTGTTTTTGCGTTTAACGCGTTGTCGGCACAATGGATTCAGGCGAAATTCCGATATGCGGTTTGGCTTGTTATTCTCGTGGGGTTGTTAATTCCGTTGCGTCCTGTTGTGGGCGACGGATTATTTACCATTCCTGTTTTTACAATTTCGCAAAGCGAAAGCGTTAGTTTATCGGAAGCAACTCACGCGCCGATTGAACAACGTCCAATCGCAGCAACAGCAACGCAAAACGCCGGAGTTTCGTGGCTCGTTATCGCCGTAATTTTATGGGCTACGATTGCTTTTGCGGTTTTTGCTTATCATGTTTCGCGCTACAACAAATTTATAAGCGTTGTGAACCGTTGGGGAAAACCCATTGAGGACGAAGAAACTCTAAAATTGTATCATGCGATTTTGAATGAAAAAGGACTTGCGAATAAAAAAATTCAACTAATCCGATGCAATTTAGTTTCCACCTCGATGCTCACGGGATTTTTGCAACCGATGATTATTCTGCCCGACAAAGATTTCAGCACGGACGAACTGGAAATGATTTTTCGGCATGAGCTGATTCATTACAAGCGCGGCGATTTGTATATCAAATTAATTTCCGCAATTTCGCTGGCAATACATTGGTTTAATCCCGCCGTGTATTTTATGTGCAGTGCCATTCAAACAGAGTGCGAAGCATCCTGCGATGAAGCCGTCCTGCAAGATATGGGCGAGGACAGCAAACTATTCTACGCCGAATTAATTGTAGAAATGGTTGGCAAAAAAAGAACATCTACAATGCTTTCAACTTGTTTTTACGGCGGCAAAAGAAGTTTAAAGCGACGTTTGGATTCCATTATGGACGGCACACACAGAATGAGAAAACCCGCTTACGCCGCGCTATTGTTTATATTTATGATGTCTGTGATGTCCGGCTCTGTGTTTGCGTTTTCGTTTCGTGAAATTCCTCCTATTCTTCGTGAATACGTTTTCGCAATAGACGCAACAGACCGCTCTGTAAGACCCGTGAACCCTCCAATCACTTTCTACAGAGCGGTTGAAATTGCAAAAGAATATATCGGCGAAAGCGAAGGCATTTGGCTTGACGAAATTTCCATGGATTTTGAAAGAGGTCAATGGGTTTGGGAAATAGAATTTGAACGTGACGAAGGCAAGGATATAGAAGTTCATGTTGACATTGTTACAGGCGAAGTGCTTTGGGTTGAGTGGGATTAAAAATTTTTGCGCGTTTTGTTTTGAAACGCGCAAAAATTTACAAAGAATAAGACAATTGTAGAAACCGAAACAATCCTTGAAAGGGGTGGTTGAATGAGGGTTTATTAAGTGACGCAAAATGCCGAAAGAACGACAAATGTAGAAACAAAAAACCGGAAAGGGTGTTTATTATGAAAAAAATGGAACGCGAAAAAGTTTCTGTTAAAAAAGCTCTTATCTCAATTGGTATATTGCTTTTGATTTTAATTGCTGCTTATGCGTATGCATCAGCCACGTACAGACCTTTCGGAGTACGTGCGGCAGAACCGACAAGCGAAACAACGACCGCTACCATGACAGCAGAGGAAATGCAATCCGCAATTTTGGGTTTGCAAACGTCGGTTAGTGAATTGGCAAATATCCTTCAATCTCTTGTGTTGCGATTAGGCAACAATATTTCATCTTCCGCGCCGGCTACGACTCCTCCCCCTGCCGTAGCCGGCAATACTTCCCCTCGTTCGGAGCGTCCTCCGCGTCCTGTCAATCCTCCGATTTCGCAGGAACGCGCCATTGAAATCGCATTTGCTCATGCTACTGCTTATGTTGGCGAAGAAGGGCGGCTTGATGGAGCATCTTTGGATTGGGAAAAAAGCCAATGGGTGTGGGAAGTTGAAATTGATTTCAGCAACAGGCGTGAATTGGAAGTTTATATAGACATCAACACGGGCGAAGTGCTTTGGGTTGAGTGGGATTGATTTTATCTGCGTGTGCGGCATGATTTTTTAGAAAACGAGGTGGCGTTTTATGAAAACGAAAACAAAACGCTATATGGCGATGGGGGCTGTGCTTTTTGCGGCGGTAATCGGAGTAGCGGTAGCGCAGATTTTTCCGTCGTTGTTCAGAAGTGACGCGCAAAGCGTTGTAATCGACACCGTTTTGCCGATTCATTCAGTCGAAATTTCGGAAAGCGATGTGCCGATTCACGAAGATATTCAAGAAGAAATACAACCGACCGAACCGTCAAATGAAACCGACAACACAGAAAATTATACGGAAACGGATTTTCTGCCGCACACAGAAATTCACGAAGCAGTGCAACCGCTTATTCGTCGTGAAAACCAAACTGCACCCACGTTTGTTAATTCCGTTGAGAACGAAACAAACGAAAACGAAATTTCCGCGCCCCATGCAAACACGGACGAAATTTCAATTCTTTCGGCGGAAGCAGAACAGGAAACAAAAATCGTAATTGAAATTGAAGATGAAGAATCCGACGAAGAAGAAAAAGAAGAAACCGCGATAAGTTTGAGCGACTCCGGCGTAATAATCAATCAGATGTACGCGGGCGGCGACACAGGAAACAACGCGGTTTCGCATAGCTTTGTCGAGCTTGTCAATCCGACCGGCGAGCGTGTTTTTCTCGGCGATTCTTCCGTGCAGATTCAAACGCCCGGCGACCCCGGTTCGGGCGGCGAAGCTCCACCGCCGCCGATTGCATGGAACGTAGTCAGGCTAAACGGCTACATTGAACCACATTCGTCATTTTTAATTGTCAGCACGTTCAGCGAAAGCACCGCCGACGAACATCGTGTCATAGAAAATTGGGACATTGCCGTAAATTACGAATTAGGCAATCGCGGATTGTCCGTTGCGTTGGTTGCGCATCAAGAACCGTTGCCCGGGTTCATCACGGAAGACTGCGGCGTAATTGATTTGTTGGGCGCACTCAACTCCGGGCCGCCGCGTGACAGAACGGATAATTATTTAATCGCTCCGGCGCGAATTTCACGTTCGCAGGGTGTTCGCAGAATTGATTTCGTGAACACGCAAAACAACGAAGAAGATTTTCCGTCGGTAAGATATCTTGATTTATCGGACGATGTGTGGCAGGAAATTCGCCCGCGTTACAGCGGCGACGGCGAGTGGGCATTTCCACCCGACAGAACGCCGCGCATTCTTCCCGATTTATTCATCAATCAAATACACGGACAGGGTTCGCCCGGAACAAACGCGATTTCGCACGGCTTCATCGAAATTTACAATCCCACAAACGACCGCATAAATTTGCGTGGATTTTCTTTGCAAGTTGCGAATGGTACGGGTGTGCGTCCGTGGAATGTGCTTGAGCTTCCGAATTTCACAATGCAACCGCAAACTTCTTTTCTTGTAGTAAGCACGGATTGGTTTAACGACAACACTCGCGACCCACGCATTCCCGATGTCGCGCAAGACCGCGGACACAAGGTTCGTTATGTAATTCCGAAATGGGATATGGAATGGGATTTACGTTTTAACAACAGCAATATAGTTGTCGCGCTGGTTGACGGCAACACACCGCTTTCAGATGAAATCACCGAAAAAGAATGGGTGCGTGTCATGGACTTAGTCGGCGCGCATAACAACTCCGCCGAAGATGCCGCGCATTATCTCGGGAGCGGGCCGGCGGGAAATATTTCGCGGCAAGCGTCTGTGCGGCGAAGCAGTATACGAAACACGCGGGACAATCGGCGCGATTTTGTCCGCGTTCATTACGCCTATCCCAACAACGATTACGTAAACAGAACGCCCGATGTAAACACAAACAGAGACGGCATTACCAATCGGCATCTTGAAATATTTCGTCCGCGATACAGCGGCGACGGTTCATGGAATCATGTTTTTCTTCCCGTAAATTTCATAACGATAAACAGCGCGGGAACGAATCACAGCGCAGACCCAAACCCGGCAGAGTTGGGCGAAATCGTAAGACTTGACGCGGGAACTCCTTCGGAGGGTCAGGCGTTTTTGCGGTGGACGACATCTTCACCCGGCGTACAAATTCAAAACGCAACCAACCCGACGGCGGCGACATTCATCATGCCAAACGAACGCGTCACCGTAACCGCAATTTTTTATACGCCTGTGACGTACGGCGTAAATTTAATCGGCGGCGGCGAAAATCACAGAGCAAGCCCTAATCCTGCGCCGGAAGGCGCGGTTGTAACGCTTAACGCGGGAGTCGCGCCGACCGGCACACGGTTTGCGTATTGGGAATCCGACGATGTAATCATCACAAACGCGACGCAACAATTCAGCGCGACATTTACAATGCCCGCCGAAAATGTTTCCGTGATTGCGAAATGGGAAGAAATCCCGAATGAAATCGGCGCGTTAGATGTCTCGCTGATGGAACTTACCATGACGTCAAACAATGCGGAGGCTATCGGCAATCAATTTAACGCAACGGACGGTCTTTTCAGAAGCGTTTCAAATTTAACCGCGTGGAGCGAAAACGTTCAGCGAAACATAGGTTATCGCGGTACGTTCCGCACACCGATTGTACTGAATAATTTCGGCGCGGGCTGGCGTTCGGTTAATCCGGCGGCAAGCGCGGTACATCTCGACCACGGCATCACCGTTGACACCGCTACGGCGTTTCAAATTCGTTTTGAAACAACGGGGCATGAAAATATTCGTTTTTCTGCGCGTCAACGCTCAACGGGAAGCGGTCCGGATTTCTTCGCGCTTGCGTATCGCGTCGGCAGCGACGGCGGTTTTACTTCTGTTGCCGGTACAAGAAACACGGTCAGTCTGCAAAACACGGCGGGCTTCCGCGACAATGCGTATTCGGATTTAAACTGGTCGCATTCGCAAACATTTAATAATTTCCGTTTGCCCCCCGAAGTCGAAAACGAAAGCGTAATTTACATTCGCGTTTATATGCGCGAAAGCGAAATGGAAAGTTCAAACAACACGCGAACAAGCGGCAACACTTCCATTAACGATATAAAAATTATCGGCGATGAAATATCGGGCTTCGTGGTTGAAACCTTCGACGTAACAATCATCGGCGGCGGCGAAAATCACAGCGCAAGCCCCAACCCTGCGACAGAGGGTGCGAATGTAATTCTTAACGCGGGAACAGCACCCATCGGTATGCGTTTTGTAAATTGGACTTCCGACGACGTAGACATCACCAACCCGACACAACAAAACGGCGCGTCCATAACAATGCCCGCGTCAAACGTTACCGTAACCGCGAACTGGGAAGCAATTCCCTTTGGAACTGACATTCTGCTTATGGAACTGGTGCAAACGGAAAACACCGCAATCGCCGACAACAATCAATTCAACGCAACGGACGGAATTTTTGGAAGCGTTTCAAACTTAACCGCGTGGAGCGGAAATATTCAACGCTCGATAGGTTATCTCGGTACCGAACGTACGCCGATTGTTTTCAATAATTTTGAACCCGGTTGGCGTTCTGTTAATCCGACCGCAGACGCGGGATATCTCGACCACGGCATCACCGTTGACACCGCTACGGCGTTTCAAATTCGTTTTGAAACAACAGGGCATGAAAATATTCGTTTTTCAGCGCGTCAACGCTCAACGGGAAGCGGCCCGGATTTCTTCGCACTTGCGTATAGAATAGGAAGCAACGGCGATTTTACTTCCATTCCGAACACACGAACCACCAACAGGCAATCTCCGCTTGCGTATCGCGGCAACGCCTACTCGGATTTTAATTGGACTGATTCGCAAACATTCGATAGATTCCGTTTACCAGCGGAAATCGCAAACGAAGAAGTTGTCTATCTTCGTGTGTATATGCGCGAAAGCACGCTTGCAAACGACGCACTCGCAAGAGTGCAGGGCAACACTTCTATTAACAATATCAGAATTATCGGCGACGAACTCGGCGCGATGATTGAAACTTTCGACACAATAATAATCGGCGGCGGCACGAACCACAGCGCGAACCCAAATCCGGCACAAGCGGGCGAAACCGTAACACTTAACGCGGGAGTTGCACCCACAGGCACACGATTTGGAAGTTGGTTTTCCGACGATGTTGCAATTTCAAACGCAACACAACAAAACGGCGCGACATTTTTAATGCCCGCCGCAAATGTCACCGTAACCGCGAATTGGGAAGTCATTCAAGTTGAAACGGACGTTGTGTTAATGGCGATGTCGCGATTGGAAAGCAATTTAGTTTTCGCAGACAACGGCAATCAAATAAACGCAACGGGCGGTTTGTTCCGAGATATTTCTAATTTGCAAGCGTTCAGCGATAATCAGCAAGTTTTAATCGGCTCGTTAGACGCGAATAATCCGTTAGCTCCTGTTGCGTTTCGCAATCAGTCCAACGTAGGCGGACGCGGTTGGCGCGGCATAGGAACAATGGCGGAAGACGCGGGAATAACCATTGACACCGCAAGCGCGTGGCAGATTCGTTTTTCGACGGAAGGATTTGAAAATATTCGTTTCTCTGCACAGCAACGCTCCACGACTTCGGGGCCTGACGGTTTCGCTCTCGCGTACAGAGTTGGCGAAACGGGTTCATTCATTCCCATTACAGGAAGCGAAAGAAATATTTTCAGAGGCGGCGCGGGCGATGCAACTGTGTTTAACAACGCGGCAACAAATACTTTTGCAAATTTTATTCTCCCTGTTGATGTGGAAAATAAATCCGTAGTCTACTTGCGAGTGTACGCCAACAATTTAACAATCACAGACAGACCAAACGGAAACACTTCCATTAACAACATCGTAATCATGGGCGACGCAACAAGCGGCACAACCGCAACAATAATTTTCGACACCGACTATGTAGAAATCAACGGCGAAAATCTTACGCAGACAATAAACGTAAACGGTACTGCGATGGGTGAAATTATACTTAACTACTCATCTTTACCCGAAGGGTTTTTCGCAACAACAAGCGGCGCGGCAATAACCGTCACGGGCATTCCCCCCGCTCCCGACGAACCACCCGTAGCGGGAACTTTCACCATTTATGTAACCCGCGGAGATGTAACGAAGCCACTTGAAATTCGCGTAAATCTTCCACCCGCAACAATGCCGCTGAAAGAACTTTTATACGGCGGTACACTCTTGACTTTAATAGGCTTGTTTGGTAAATTAAAAGCAACCAAAGGGGAGTAGCGAACGGTGTAAGCCGTTGTCTGTATTCGTCAGTACGGTCTTATAAGACCCGGATACGTCATATCAGAAATGATAGCGCAAGACTTTTGGCTCTGTTTTGCAGAGCCATTTGTCTTGCGCTTTTAATTTTAAGGAAGATTTATATGTTAAAGTCACTGTTAAAAGGTGTAAGCATGGGAACAGGAATGGGAATCGGTCAAGAGTTGACGGGAACAGTAATTCAGCACATTCGCAATCGCGGACAACAAAGCAACAACGCAGGCGGTTGGGATATTAAATGCAGATGCGGAGAACTAAACACAGCAGACAGCCGATTCTGCGGTTCTTGCGGAAGCCCCGTTGTTGCAAGATGTAATTTACAATCCGGCGTGAGATGTTCATGCGGATTTACAAATGTTACCGGGCAAAAATTTTGCTCCGAGTGCGGAAATCGCTTGGGGTAACATATGAACGATAAAAGCCTGTTTGACAGCATAACGCAGACGCTGAATCGTATGAAAGAAATTTTCGGCACTGAAATCTTTAACAATCAAAGCCGTTTTCTAGCAGGCGTGAACGATTTAATTGACGCAAAAGAAAAAACGGCAAAACATCTGTTGCGAATAGCAATATGCGACCTTCACGCCTACACCAGACTTGAAAAGTCTTGCGAGATGGGTGCTATTTTTGTTGTAGAGCATCTGAAAAACGAAATGATTAACGACTACATGATTCCACCGAATATTGCGTGCGGGGTTATTGATTGCATTACCGTTTTTGCGGGGTTCGAGCCTATATCGGAAACGCCATGTAAAATTCAAGACGAAATACAGGAAGAACTCGAAATACAAGAAGAAACCGAAATAAAAATTCTGCCGAAACAAATAATTTCGCAGTCTACACCGATTCAAATTCCGCGAGCTGCAATGATGATTCCGCCGCCGTCTATCATGTCGGCTACGATGCAAAGACCACGCATACACGATTCGGGAATAGGTTCAGGAGTAATTTCTTCCGGCAGTTATGCGAATGTCGGAAGCACAATACGAATTGGCGGGATAAATTGGCGCATACTTGAAATCATGGGAAAACGAGCGTTAGTAATAAGCGAAGATATAATCGGAACAAAGTGGTATCACGACAACGATACAGGCACAAGCTGGGCAAATTGCGGCTTGCGTCAATATTTGAACGGTACATTTTATAACGCTTTCAGTGCGAGAGAAAAATCCCGCATTGCAAAAGTAAAAATAAATAATCCTAAAAATCCTTGGTTTGGCACGAACGGCGGCAATGATTCTCTTGACAATATATTTTTGTTAAGCATTGACGAAGTGTTGAAATATTTCGGTGACAGTTATCAAATACGAAAAAAACCAACAAGCGCGGGTAATTTTGACGACCAGTACAACGAAGGGCGAATTGCACAAAACACCAACAGAAAAAATCACTGGTGGTGGCTTCGTTCGCCCGGTTTCAGCACTAACCGCGCGGTGTTTATCTCGCCAACAGGTTCGTTTTTCGTATACGGCGGAATTATTAACGGCGGAAACAACACAAGCGGCGGTATCCGACCCGCTATGTGGGTAAATATATAAAAATTGACAGGGGATATAAATGAATAACCTTAAAGCAGTATTTTTTGACGCAGACGATACACTTATAAATCACAAGGAATGTGAAAAACAAGCGTTGAAATATTTATTTGATAACATTGGGATAAGTTACAAAAATGAATATCAAAATATTTTCAGACCACTCGACCGAATGTTGTGGGAAAATGAAACTATACTGCCGAAGGATATTCCCACGCACAGATTTAAAATTTTTTTTGAAAAAATAAATATTGATTACAAAAATTTCGCAAAAGCAAACGATTTATTTAAAAAAGGTTTGGCAAATGCGTTTGCACTGACAGAGAATGCAGAAAAAATAATTAAATATCTGCATAACAAGGGGTATTCGCTATATGTGGTTACAAACGGTTTAATTGAATTACAAAGACCACGAGTAACAAACAGCAAAATCGGTAAATTCATATCGTATGTTATGGTTTCGGAAGAAGTAGGCGCGAAAAAACCTAATCCATTGATATTTAATATTTTGTTGCAAAAAATAAACTTTAATCCAAACGAAGTAATCATGGTAGGCGACAGCTTAAAAAATGACATTCAGGGCGCGAAAAATGCCAATATAAAAAGCGTTTGGTTCAACCCCGAGCGGATAAAAAATGAAACAGACATAATACCGGACTACGAAATAACTGATTTATTGCAGCTCACAAAAATATTATGATTTTTCAAAAAAACGAGGGAGGAAATATCATGAATCAAGATTTTTTCACGAAAGACATCACCCAATCGTTACATGAATTAAACTCAAACGCAAGCAACGGTCTAACAAACGCCGAAGCCGAAAAAAGATTACAACAAAACGGTGAGAACCGTTTGCAAAGCGCGAAGAAAAAATCTTTGTTCATGCGAATACTTGCACAATTCAAAGATTTTCTCGTAATAATTTTGCTTGCGGCGGCGGTAATTTCCGTGATTGCGGGCGACGGCTTAAAAGACGCGATTCTGATTGTCGGAATATTACTTGTCAACGTGATTATCAGCATAACGCAGGAAAACCGCGCCGATAACGCCCTTGCGGAATTAAAAAATATGTCAAGTCCGAAAGCGAAAGTGAAACGCGGCGGTCAAATTGAAAAAATTGATTCCTACGATGTCGTTGTCGGTGACATAATTATTTTGGACGCGGGCGATTACATTCCCGCCGATTTAAGAATTATCGAAAGCATAAACTTGAAAATAGATGAATCCGCGTTGACGGGTGAATCAATGCCCGTGACAAAAAACGCGAATGCTATTTTAGATGAAAGCGCAAGCCTTGGCGACAGAATTAATCTCGCGTCAATGGGGACGGTTGTGACTTACGGACGCGGCACGGGCGTTGTGTATGCTACGGGAATGAACACGGAAATGGGAAAAATCGCGACAATTCTAAACGAAACGCAGGAAACCAATACGCCGCTTCAAGACAAATTAAATGCTATGGCAAAAACTTTGGGAATCGTTTGCATTGTCACTTGCGCGATAATTTTCGGTGTTGGATTTTTATACGGCATGGACATTTTGGAAATGTTAATGGTTTCCGTTTCGCTTGCGGTTGCGGCTGTGCCGGAGGGTGTTGCGATTGTCGCTACGGTGATTCTTGCAATCGGCGTACAAAAAATGGTGAAGTCTAATGTAATTGTAAAAAGACTCCGCGCTGTTGAAACTTTAGGAAGCACCACGGTCATTTGCTCCGATAAAACAGGCACTCTTACGCAAAATAAAATGACAGTCGTAAAAGTTTTCGACACGGAAAATATTTATGAAGTCACAGGCACAGGCTATTCTTCCGACGGCGAAGTTGTCGGCGAAATGTCAAAAAACATTCCGCTGATGGCTGAAATTGCCGTGCTTTGCAACGATGCCGTCTACGACAAAGAAAACGCAAAAGTAATCGGCGACCCGACCGAAGCGGCAATGCTTGTTTTCGGCGCGAAGCTGGGAATGGAAAAAGAGGAATTAAACACGCAATACATGAGAGTAAATGAAATCCCGTTCGATTCCGAAAGAAAATTGATGTCTACATTTAATTATAAAAACAACAATTCAATCATGAACGTGAAAGGCGCGCCCGACGCAATTATCAAACGCTGCACAAAAGTTTTCCGCGACGGCGAAATCATTCCCATGACTGAAGAAATTCGCGCGAAATTAATTTTGCAAAATGAAAAATTCGCGGCGGAAGCGTTGCGCGTGTTGGGTTTTGCGTTCAAAGAATGCGAAAACGACCCGTCGGAGGAAAATTTAACATACGTCGGCATGATGTGCATGATTGACCCGCCACGCGAGGAAGTGAAAGCATCTGTCGCGCAATGTTACGGCGCGGGAATCAACGTAAAAATGATTACGGGCGACCACAAAATTACTGCATCGGCAATCGCGGTCACGCTGGGAATTATGCGCGAAGGCGACGAAGCATTAAGCGGAAATGATTTAGACAACCTCTCCGACGACGAACTTTGCGAAAAAATAAAAACCGTAAATGTTTTCGCGCGGGTTTCACCTGAACACAAAGTTAGAATTGTAAACGCCGTGAAATGCAGCGGAAACATCGTAGCAATGACGGGCGACGGCGTAAACGACGCACCTTCATTAAAAAAGGCAGACATAGGAATCGCGATGGGCATAACAGGCACGGACGTTTCAAAAGAAGCGGCAGACATGATTCTCACCGACGACAACTTCGTAAGCATAACCGCCGCCGTCGAGCAGGGACGAACAATTTACGGAAATATCCGAAAAGTTACAAGCTATTTGCTTTCGTGCAATATCGGCGAAATTTTAATAATTTTTATCGCTATTGTTTTCGGTTTGCCCGTGCCGTTGGTTGCAACGCAATTATTATTTGTAAATCTTTTGACAGACGCTTTTCCCGCATTCGCGCTCGGCATGGAAGGCAAAGAATCCGGCGTTATGAAAAAACCGCCCCGCGACCCCAAAGAACCTATTATCAATAAAACAATGCGAAGCGCAGTGGCAATAAAAGCTGTTTTTCTTTGCGCCGGCAGTTTAGGCGCGTTCTTGTACGGTCACTTCCTGCACGATTACGAAACCGCGATTAGTATGTGCTTTTTCACGTTGGCTGCCGCCGAATTATTGGTTTCGTATTCTGCCAAAACAGAAAATTTTACAGGCTTCGGGCGTAAGTTGTTCGCTAATAAATTTTTAAATATTTCTATGGGATTATCTCTTGCAATTTTATTTGCAGTAATGTATGTTCCGCCTATCGGCACTCTTTTCTCTACAGTTCCTTTAAGTCTTACTCAGCTTGTCGTGTGCTTCGGGCTTATTCTTGTTCCGATAATCGGAAGTGAACTTTCAAAAAATTTTATACCAAAAAATATTTCTCAATAAATTTTACGAAATGCTCCTCTAACAACAAAAGTCTTTATTCTTCAATCGGAGAATGCCCTATGTCGTTTAGTATTTGCAATTCTTTTTGACAACCAAGCCTATCGAAAAATATACGAATAAAAGAAATATCCGTCCATTTATCATCTTCGAATTGTGTTGCGTTGCTCGATTATCATAGTGGCAACCTTCCCTTCGCGAGTTTTATTCTCAACCGAGCTTTGCTCGGTGATGATGGATAATTCGGAGAGGTTTCACGTTTATACTGCGTTGAAAATGCAGTATAAACGGTGAAACCCCTCCGGGTGGAGAACATCTACGAATCACAGTCGAAAAAATTTTGAAAATTTTAAAACTTACTGCACGAAACATATGCAAAAATATTTTACAGAAAAATCATCAAAAACTATTTACATAAAATACCATTTATGCTATTATTCTTACATTGGTAACAGGGATTGTATTGGTATTATTGGATTGTACGGGTTCGGTGGAAAGCTGTAACGTTTCCACTTGATTGGGATTGCCGTGGGCTCTTAGGTAAGTGTCCCACAATCACCCACAGGATAAGTGCGTGTATACGCCTCTCCGTAAGGGATTGGAAGCTATCGTTTAACATTTGCGTTTAACGATAAAAACTTATTGGAACGAATACAAGTGTGAATGCTTGTTTTCGTTCTTTTTTCGTTGTATTGCAAGCCACTGTAGCAGGGTGGTATACTAAACGAGAGGGAGATGAACATGGAAGAAAAAACAAGCAAGAAAAATTCCATTAAAGATGATTCTGTTCGAAACGTTGCGGCAGACCTTTTTGCCTACGTCTTTTCGGAAGAGAAAGCATTGATTGATTTGTACCGAGGTTTGGGCAAGGAAATCTCAATCGAAGACATTGAGTATCTGAGTCTTTCCGAACTTCTGCAAAGAACGGGTCGCTATAACGACACGGCATTTCGCACCAAAGACAATCGGCTTATTGTTTTTGCGGAGCATCAGTCTACGCGAAACAAAAATATGCCGTTTAGATTCCTGGAATACGCAGTGGACGGCATAAGACTTTTAAAAGTGTTGGACAGTCAAAATAAGTTTGGCGAAAAATTGATGCAATTCCCTAAAATAGAATTCTATGTAGCGTACAACGGAAAGAAAGCCCTTGAAGAAGCCGACAAAACCTTAGTTGTTGACCTTGGGGATATACGGGTTACGGCACAAGTGGTTGATATCCGTTTTGATGAACTTCCGAAAGAAACAGCGGAAAACGCACAAGATAATTTGGCGGGATATTCATACTTTGCCAAAATATTCGAAGAAATGAAATCTCAAGGAAAATCACCGCACGACGCATATAGTATTGCCGTCGAAAAAGGCAAAGAAAAAGGATATTTGGCTCATATTTGGAGTAGAAAGGAGCTTGTTGATATGTTTCAAGAAACGTACTGCTATGATGAAATGTTGAAGGAAGAAGCTCGGGAAGAGGGCATGGAAAGAGGCTTAGGACTTGGCGCATTGATATTTAATGCGTTAAAAGAAAACGTATCTATTCCAGCAATAGCGGAGAAGTACGGTGTTACAACTCAACAAGTTGAAAGATTAAAAAAAGATTTTGCCGTATGATTCAATTGTGCGGCAGTTAAAGTTCCGAGGGAACGAATATGGGCTTCAATTGCCGAATTCGTTCCCTCTCCCCCTTTCCTGTGTAGCGTTTTGGCACATCTGCCATAATCGACGGCAGATTAACTATTGGAATTTCCGGGGATTTATAAAGAAAACCATTACACCGCTGTGCGGTTTATATCTTGTAATGGGTCGGTGTATTTTTTACGCCGGCGTAATGGTCGTTTTGACCGTAAAGAAATAACCGCCAATATCACTTATGAGTGATTTAGGCAAAGCCCTTGCAGGGATAATTTCATAATGGATAGCCGTAATTGTTCGCGGCTGTAAACCGGTGAAGGAATGAATACAAGCGAAATACGCTTGATTTCATTCCTTTTTTTGTTTTTTCCGTGAACTTACCGGAGGAAACGCCTGCAATGGAGCCAAGGGTGGCGACCAAATTTTGAGAAAACCCGCCGAGGAGTAGTGACCTCAACACAAACCACTCATCAAGGGCAGATGTAAACCGCTCGTGCTTAGCCTTAACTGTTCGTTGTTTCAGCCCAAAGCGGTCTTGCCGTGCGGCTTTTTTGCCGCAAATTTGCGCCGTGAAAAATTTTTTCATGCAACAAAAATTCTTGTAATTGTAAGACCCTTTTGGGCTGATACAACAACGCGAGTTAAGCACACACCAAATAAAATTTTAGGAGGTTTCGATATGTCTAAAAATAAAAGTATCGTCCGACAAGTTCATGACACGCTTAATGAAAAAAAGCGTTTCGGCGAATCGAAATATGAAGCACAAAAACAAAGCACTTCCCATGAAGGGATTTATTCATATAACACATTCAAAACTTACCTTGCCCAAGGTTGCGCGTTCGCAAAATGGGCGCGGGAAAATCATAATTGCAAAACACTTTTAGATGCCCGCGCATTTGTAGACCCTTATCTTCAAATGCACATCAACAAAGGTTACAGCGCGTGGACGCAATCAACAATAGCCAGCGCGTTGGCGAAACTTTACGGTTGTTCCAAAAACGAATTCATTCCAACCGAAAGGCGACACAGGGCAAATATCGTAAAAAGCCGCAAGAGCAAAGCTATTTTTTCGGAAGAAAAGAACCACGAGTTTGTGGATTTTTGCAAAGCTACGGGGCTTCGTAAGCATGAGTTTTTAAATTTGAAGCTGGAAAATCTTCATTACGATGATGTGAACGGGCAGTATATGCTCGTCAATATCAAAGGCAAGGGTGGACGTTTGCGGGATTGCCCGATTCTCTCCAAAAACGCCGTTGAGCGGATTTTGAACACTCCCGCCGGTCAGAAAGTGTGGTCGAAAATTCCGATGCGTCCGGATATTCATTCGTACCGTGCGGAATATTGCAAAGCCATATATAACCGTCACGCCCGACCTTTCGCCGAAATACCCGAGTACGATAGATATTATTGCCGTTGCGATTTGAAGGGTGTTGTATACGACAAACAAGCCATGCGGATTGCGTCACGCGCCCTCGGTCACAATCGAATTTGTGTAATCGCCGGGCATTATCTGTACAACAAAGAGGTGTCACAATGAACGCCGCGATAAAAGAGTACGCCGAAACAAAAAACTCTCACGCAACAAGCGAGCATAATATCGACGGCAAAAAGTATATCGTGAAAAGCGTTTTCATCGGAAAACACGATATTCAAACGTCACTTTTCAACCTTGCCGAACGCAAGGCAATCCGCGAGATGGGGCTTGATATACCGATTCAAAAATAATTTACAATATGTGCGGCTTACCGTATAATTTTGATAGGTAAGCCGCCTTATTGCGTCGAAAGAGAGGAGAATAAAAATGACGCAAGAGGCAAAAAAATGGTGTCCCGCGATTTATGCGCGTTTAAGCAACGAGGACGTAGAAAACAAGAAAAAAGGTGTCTCGGTTTCAATCGCCCACCAGCTTGATATTTTAAAGGGATTTGTTAAAGAAAAAGGTTGGCAATCACCGAAAGTTTTTTATGACGATGACCGAACAGGTACAAATTTTGACCGCAAAGGTTTTCAGGATATGTATTCTGCCGCGAAAAACGGTGAAATTAATGTAATCGTTATAAAAGATACCAGCCGTTTCGGAAGAAATTGGGTGCAAAGCGGCGTTTATTTTGAGAGTATCGAAGAAATGGGAATACGTTTTATTTCCATTCAGGAAAATCTCGACACTGCCGACCCGCAATGTCCCGCGTTGAAAATGCTACCGTTTTACTTTATTTTCAACGAATGGCATAGCCAAACTACATCGGAAAAAATCCGCGCAGTATTCAGCAAGCAAAATGAACAAGGCGTGTATCGTGCTTGTCAAAGCCCATACGGTTACGAAAAAGACCCGAATAATAGGCATCGTCTTGTAATTGACCCGTTTTCCGCAAGCGTTGTACGACGAATTTTTGAAATGCGGTTACAAAAAATGTCATACGGTTCAATTGCTACGATTCTTAACAATGAAGGTTTATCTTCGCCAAGCGGCTACAATGCCGAGAAATACGGTATTGAAAACAAGAAAACCCGAATTAACAAGTGGTCTATCAATTCGGTTCTCGGGATAGTGAATAATCCTGTCTATTGCGGCGACGTAGCACACAACAAACATAAAAGCGTAAGCTACAAACAACAAAAAGCAATACGACAACCCTTTGAAAAATGGAACATATCAAGAGATATGCACGAACCGATTGTAAGCCGAGAGAATTGGCAAAAATGCTTCGACATGAAAGAAACTCTCGGGAGAATTCGCAAAGCAAAAGACGGAGACGTATCTACATTTACAGGTCTGCTTGTTTGTTCGAGTTGCGACTACAAACTGGGAAAATTCAACTCTTGGTACAAGCTGCGGAGCGGAGAGAAAAAGTTTCGATTTCCTACAATTGCCGTATTTACGCAACAAAGGGCAAAACCGCTTGCTCGGCACACTACATCACGGAAAAAGACCTCAACGCAATAGTGAGTGCCGATATCCGCGAAAAAGCCGGGGAAGTCCTGCAAGATGAAGCCGCCGCACGGGAACGATTCTACACCATTAAGTCGCAATCAAGCAGTGTTCAACTAACTGCTGACAAGAACGCACTAAAAAAGATTAAAAAACGGTTTGGAGATTTAGACCATCTCATACAAGCCGCTTTTGAAAAATCAGTTTTGGGTAGCGATTCACCGGAAATGTTTACGATGATAGCGCAAAAGTATGAAGCCGAAAAAAAGGAACTGTCCAAACAGGCGAATGATTTATCCGCATCTATCGAAAAGCAAAGCCAAACCGAAAATGATGTCGATACTTTTATCGCACTGATGAAAAAATACGTCAACATCACGGAACTCGACCGTGCTACCGCGGTCGAATTAATCGACCATATAGTTGTATCCGCAAGCACGGTTCAACCAAGGGAGATTGTAATTTACTACAATTTCATCGGAAACATGGAGTAATAATTTCTTTTGCGTTTATGAGATATAGTCCTTAGGCTATCATCACATTCACAATAGACGAGGGCAAGTTTCCCAATCCGAAGGAAATGTTATCCAGTCTGTCGGGAAAGGGCATAAAATGCAGCACAAATATGACGCCGGTCATAAGCAATAGGGCTCCAAACTATAAAACATACGCTTCGGGGATTCAAAACGACTGTTTCCTGAAAGATAAACGCACCCACCACAATGATGCCAATGCACAAAGGTGTCAAGATTATGAGGGCGGACATGAAGTATTTCGTCCAACTTACCATGAAGGCAATTACAACAGTGGTGTGAAATCTGTATTCATACAACCTGCATAAAGCTACTTTCCACGGGATTAACAACTTGACCGGCCGTGATAATAAGCGAAACTTCATTGTTGGTCGCGGAAGTTATACTGGAATGCATCGTTTTGCAGCATTGTGGACGTGTGATAATTCATCAAATTGGGATTTCCTCAAAATTAATATTGCACAAATCCTTTCGTTGGGCATGGCGGGTCAGGATATTGGCGGGTTTGAACGGGAACACGATTGGGAAAATTGGGCAGACCCTGAACTCCTTATTCGCCGGACAGCCGCCGGGGCGTTCTTGCCGTGGTTCCGCAACCATTACATGGGGGCAAAAGTGCGGGATATTTCACTCAAACAAAAAAGCTTGAAATATTAGCACTTCCCGTAGTAGGCAACGAGCAGGATAATATCCATTCGGATATTACAGTAATCCTTTATACTCAACCAGACGATGTGTATAACGCTGAGAAATGGGATAGCACCGTAATAAACAGCACCTATTATAATCTTATCCATGAAGTATCCATGAGAAAATACTTGGGTAAGAAAGGCTCGGAATTGGATTCTGTGCTTGTAGCATCAAGATGAGGCGTTAAATTGTGATGTTGGAAAGATAGGCAGTGACCCATTTGCCTATGTCGCCGCTGTTGAGCCTTTCCATGTAAACATGGTTGCTGTTTACATCAAAGACACGGATAGCGAACTAACGGAAAGGTACTAATTGCTTAATCCACAACCAACATGATTTTATTGAAATTCACTCGCAGATATATGGAAATGGACGAATGCAGAAATTTAAGGATTCTGCCTACGATGCTTCAACAGAAGATATTCTCATGTCACCCGGATATAATACCAATATTCCGTCTCGCAAAACGCTTACCGGGTTTTCTTTTCACACGCTTGTATATTGCACAATACCAAAGCGCAAAGTATAATTAAACAAGCAATTTACAATAGGAGGAGAATTTACATGAATTATGTAAAAGTTTTTTTATCTGCGGTGTTTGTATTTGTTTTATCGGTAACTGCATTTGCCGATGACCCGATTAATGTGACCGTTGCCGGCGAGAGGGTTAATTTTACAGACCAGCACCCCGTAGTTGTGGACGGCAGAACTCTTGTTCCCATGCGCGGCGTTTTTGAGCATTTGGGTTTTGAAGTTGACTGGGACGGCGACGCAAGGTCGGCAATTTTAACTCGCGAAGACTTTGAAGTTATTATTACGCTTGACAGCAATGTTTTTACAGCCAATGGCATAAGCCACAACCTTGAAGTACCCGCGCAAAGCATAAACGGCAGAACAATGCTGCCGATACGCGCCGTGCTAGAAAGTGTGGGCTACAATGTAGGTTGGGACGAAGCAGCGAATTCTGTTCTTGTAAACGCGGAACCACCTCAAGTCTTGCCGTACGAACCGTGGGTGCGCGGCGAACCGGCCGGCCCCGGAGTCACCATTGCAACGGTAAACGGGTTGGAAATAGGTGCGAACGATATAATTTTCCGCATGATGGAAGCCGGATTTATGGTTCAAAATAATGAAACCGAGCCGGAAAATCCTGAGGATGCCCTTCGTGAAGAAATGGTTCGGCTTGCGGCAATTGATGCACTGTTCGCGCAATACGCGGAAGAAAACGGCATTGAGCTTACCGAGAAAGAAATAGAAGAAATCGGATTTGCCATTCAAGAATGGATAGAGTTGTATGGCGAAGAAGAATTTATCCAAATGCTTCGGATGGATGGAATCGAAAGCTTTGAACATCTTGATCGCTTTATGCATATAAACGCGATTATAAACAAAGTTATAATGTCTATAATTGAAGACCCTGAAAAATTCGCGCCATTCGAGCAATTCATGGAAGAGATGCTTGGCGCGAAGCATATTTTAATTTCCGCTGAAGAATACGGCGACGAAGAAGCCGCAATGAAATTCGCGCAAGAAATAAGAGAGCGCGCCGTTGCCGGTGAAGACTTCGACGCGCTGATGGAAACTTACAGCGAAGACCCCGGAAAAGAATCACTTCCGCAAGGTTACACCTTCACGGCAGGCGTAATGGTTCCCGAGTTTGAGCAAGGTACACGCGACCTTGAAATAGGAGAAATCAGCGAACCCATACGCTCCCATTTTGGTTTTCACATTATACTGCGTATAGAACCCAATCTAGAGGATTTAATGAGCAGCTCTCCGCTGGAAGAGAGCATGAGTCAAGCCGTTTACAAGGGCTTTGAGGCAAAAGTTGAAAACGCCGAGATTATATTTCTGCCCGAACTTAGTGATGTTCCTGTAAATTAGACTTTTTTTATTAAGGGAATCAAATTCATCAAACGCGCCCATTGGTATCATGTGGGCGCAGTACATACCGCATAAAACCGCACTGTATTATCATGTTGCTATCTTGTTTTCTGCACCATAAAAACAAGAACTAAATTTCATGTCTCACATACAATATAGCAAGTACTAAAATTTGCAAAGGAGACAGAGACATGAAATGCAATTGCACAAATGGTTGCCACAGATGTGAACCGGTAATAAGGAAAGTATTTAACTGCCCCGGTTCAAAACGCATAGTTAGACATGAACATGTAGTGAGACATCAGCATGATATCATACATGAGTATGACATAATTCACGAGCATGAATTCAATACCCGCGATGTCGTAAGAGAACGTAGGGTAGAAAGACACAACGATTGCAGAACACACGTGCCGGACTACTGCTGCGACGATTTCGGCATACGACCGTTAAGGCATCGTTTTAGCCGGCGCTGGTAGTACAGAGGACTGTAAATTAGACCTTCTTTCTTATGGGAATTAACAAATCAAGCTGCACATTGTCCCATGAGCCTTCAATATGGCAAGGATAGTTCAAGCATTCTTCCAAAGAATCAAACATGTTATCGGGGCTTCCTATTCCGCGGAACTCATACTTGTCGTTATCCTCGTTCAGCCATTTTGAGAGCAATGCCTATTCATCAAATGCGCCTATCGGTATCATGTAGGCGCAGTACATACCGCCTTCCATGCGCTTTTTAACATATGGCGCAGGCACATCAAAACCATCGGGGATTGTTACCCACATCTCATATGTTAAACTCTCCTTAATTTTATTATTGGAGAAAGAAAGAGAGGTGATAACGGAAAATACAGAATCGTCGCCAAGCAGATTAAGATTTACTTTGACTTTTTCATTCGATTCCTCGGCAAAACGGATTAGGATTGACTTGACCGTAAATAACGCGGTGATTTCCTCGTAAAGCAGTTCTATGTTCTGCCGGAAGATTTCTACGGTTAAAGCCGCATCGCATATCAGAACTTCTTGAAATCATCCTAAATGAGTAAGGCCCTTTTGCTTCCATTATCTTTTCGCTACGGTAATATGCCAGCCCCGGCCCTTCATATCCCCCGTATAATTTACGAAACAAACCCAACGACATTAGGGTTTCATCCATTTTATATACGAATGCCTTTTCCGGCTCTGCATGTACTTTGTCTGCCATATCCTCCATATCACCGTAATCTGCGGTTCGCATGTCATCTTGAAGCAATCTAAAACTGCAATACAAAAAATCGTCGAAACGGCCGACATTATACGCCTTATCAGCAAGCATTTTCCACAAATGCAGCAAAGAACTATTGTCAGGATAACTGATGATTATGTCTTTATATTTATTTATGGGAACAACTACCGAATTACCGTCTATATTGCCGCAAGTGAAAAGTTGGTACAGCAGGATAAACGGGTTATACGGCGACTTACCTGATTCATTCCATTCCTTTGAAAACCATCGGAATTTTTCTTTCTCACGCATGGGCATTCCAAATTCTTCGGGTGTATCCGCAATTTGGCCGTATATAATTGAATAAAGTGAATTTATCTGCGTAAAAGCGTCTCTTATTTCACTTTCGTCAGCATGTAAAGTAAAATCTGAATGTATCTTATATTCTTTCGGAACACTGACTACTTCACTTTGACGGAATTTTGCCCAATCGTAAATCCAATAATCATTTTGCATACAAACCCTCAATTTCTATGCAAATTTGAAAACTCTTTATCAATCCATGCTTCGACATACTTGCTTATTTCCGAGAATGAATTGTTAAGCGGGATACTGAACCCGTGGCAGCCTTGTTCACAGGGCTGACCGAATCTCTTCTTTTCGCAACCGAATCCCTTAGAGATAATAGCTTGCAATGGTAAGGGGTATTGACTGATAACATCATAGTATTTATGAATATTTTTCGCCTTGAAAAATATACGATAACCGCTATTAAACGATGATGAATACTCCCAAAGGACATCACTTTTATACATATAACTGAACATAACGTCTAGTGTCGATATTTTTATCTGACAGTTCAACCCGATGCTGAGATAATGCCGATGCAATTTCAATAAGAATTCCTGCGTTTCCGCAGGCAACGGATAAATGTAATCACGAAGGGTATCAATGATATCCTGTTCCTCGTTTGATAAAACCCTATAATCGCACCTCAGGAAAGTATCTTCTTTACCTTTTATATGCAACTCTCTTTGTGCGGTCGCCATAACCTTTAAACCTGTCAGTATTGCGGAATCATCCGGATATGTGATATTAATCGGTTTTACATTTGATTTATTGGGTTTTTCAATGTCCAAATCAATACCGTCAAAGTGAATGCCGCATAAAGTCAAAAACCTAAGACATTCCATCACCTTTGAGGCGGAGATTTTTGTTTTTGTCGGATAGCCATCACTACTTATCGCTTCCGTAAGCAATTTCCAATCGCTAAGCGTCATTAAATCTCTGCGTTCGGTTAGATTACCATGATAACCGATGTTGATTAATACGCTTTTAACATAGTATATAAACGGATAGCCATCCAGTAGATTAGGGTGCTTTTCTAAAGCAGCATTTTCTTTTTTTTGTTTTTCATATTGGCTGCCGTCTTCGATAAATCTGTCGAACAATTGGCAAAGGAAATCCCTAAAAGCAAGAACGCCGTTTCGTATTTCTTCCTCGCTTGAAATATTTGTAAACATGGACTTGAGCGAATAAGCCGCAGGGATATTTACCGGTACTGAGCTTTTTAAATATTTCGCCATATCGCTTAACGGTCTCTGTGTTGTGATAGCCTTTTTTACATCAGGGTTGACAATTATTTCAGCGTTGAAATTATCGACATAATAAGTTGTTTTTTCGCTGTTGTTCTTCCAAGTACATAAATATAGCAACGGATGAGAGTCTTCAAGAACACCCGTCCATTCGCCCCACATTTTATGCCAGGTATCCGTCGCGGCTTTTTTTATCAGATTGCCGGCACGCGGATAGTTTTTGTTGTTTATTTGCCAAATCAAATCTCCGGAAGCTCCCACGCGTTTGACATCCGCCGAAAACTTAATTGTAATGTATTGCTGTGAATATTCGCTTAAATCACATTGTACGACATACCATTCCGCAGTATTTTTTATCTCTAAAACACCGGTTCGATTTTCTTCCGGCAAATCAACGGTTTGGCAGGGGTTGGCACCGGAAAGCGGCATAACCGATTTAAGTGCGTTTTCTTTTTGGCTCATATGCTACACCTTTTTCATAATTTTTTATTTTTGCAAACATACTCAATAATTTCACCTATTAACGATTCATCTTGTTCCATTCCGGGTTCCGAATTTGTCATTACGACAACGCCGCTTTGGTTCTCATAATAAGCACGCAATTTACATTGCATACCAACCCCATCCTTGCGAAAAAAAGTATGGATTGCCGTTCGAATCACTTCTTCGGAAAACGCTCATTCCTGTATTTTCATCACAACCATAAGGTGTCAGCATAAATTTTCCCATTTCATGGTTTAAGATTTTGCTTTCCATACCATGATAAGCTTTGATTATATCAATAGTTATATGTGCTAAATCAATCGGTGTTGTCCAAAGCGCGGCTCCTTCAATATTTGGATAACACGCCCTGATTTCATCGACAATTTGACCTTTGTTGTCGTGACCCCCTCTTTGTTATAACGGGTTACTCCCATTAAAATATCAATGGGTTGGGGGATTTTGTCACCTTGCCTATACGGTTCAAAACTGCCTTCGCAATCATAAAACCCGGCTTGATGCGAGAGTAAACTCGTTAATAAGCCTGTACGGCATTTCAAATCCTCCTTGTATGGTTACATGTTAGCGGTTGTAGGAACACGCCCCGGTTTCAGTTGTTTTGCATTGCTTTTATCTCCGCAAGCGTTGGCGGATTTAACGGTAACGGAAATTTTGTGCAGGCAACGGCGGCACAAGCCATTGCAAATTTAATTATTTCTTCGTCGTTCATTTTCTGAGAAAGCCCGTAAATGCAAGCGGCTTTGAATGTATCGCCCGCGCCGAGTGTGCTTATGGTGTCAATTTTGTGCGCATTGACTTTTTTAACTTCGCCGTTTTTGCCGTAAAGCGTTGTTCCGCCGCCGCCTGTTATAACCGCAAGCGCGTTTGATTCTGCCATATACATTTTAAGCAATTCAATTTTTCCTTCATTGCTGTTATAATCGGGCATTTGGTCGCGAACCCAGTCGCTTGAAACTGCAATTATTGAAGCAAGTTTACATACATCGTGAGTAGGTCGTTCGTCGATTGTCACGAAAGGAACTTTGTTTTCGTGGCAATAACGGGCCGCAAGCTTTGCTTCTTCTCCAAAGAAAGGGTCTATACCGGCGGCTTTCACGTTTTTTATATCGTCTTCGACGGGAGTGTTCCAGCGGATAATTCCTTTTTGATAATAATCCTCGAAGTACGCGGCGAAAGGGCCGAAGGTTGTCCGCGTGTTTTTGTCGATAATAATGATTTCATCCACGCCGGCATAGTCGGGGTCGAAATGCAAACGCGAAACATCAACACCTATGCTTTCATAAAATTTTTTAACCGGCGCATCTGTGTTATAGCCCATGTGATTGCCGTCCATTTTCACTTTGCAGCCCAAAGACGCAAGAGTTGGTGCCGCGCCGCCTGTTTCACCACCGGTGAAAAAATGTTTTTCCTTTACCTCGCTGTAGACGTCCGCCTTTGGAAATTCTCCGCGAAGTAAAAGCGCGGTCGTGTAGGTAATCATTCCGTAAATATAGATGTCGTGGTTGCCCATAATGTTCCTCCTCTGTTATTATCGTGGCAAAAGAGATTATACTTTCATTATGAAAAAAGTAAAATACATATGAAGGGGGCGGCAAAATTAACAAACAATCCGTGCGAGTGTCTATAATGAATACACTTTCTTCTTTAAGAGTGACTCATAGAAAAGATATTATGATAAGTGTTTGCGCTTACATTGTTGTGAAGTTAAACAGCAAGGGTATCGCGGAAATAGAAAAATCTGAAATAAAAAAACGCCTAAGCAAGAACATTCTATGGAAATTCAAACTGTATGATATTTTTGTTTAGCATCACATCTCCCAAGTACCTACATTCAACTGCCCTTTATTCCGCGAAATATCCGGGTGAAGCATTTCGGCAATAAGTGTTCCGTTAGTTTTCCAGCCAAGAATATGATGGCGGCCGGCGGCGATGGCAACGATATCGCGCCAGTCTGTTGTGGCGGCTTCAACGCCGGAATCATTCCAAAAATATGCAAGAAGGCGCACCGTTCCATTTTCGAGAAGACCCGCAAAATAATCGGGTGCGGCGGAAATTTGACGAACTCCGCGCCAGCCGGAAAAACTTCGGCGCATATAATTTTCTCTGCCAACGCGGGCGATTGTTCCGTCCTGCAACAGCGCGATAATTCGTCCGGGGGCGGCATAACCGATGTCCGCCACGTTTTCAAGGTGACTTACCTGTAAGTCGCCGTTTTTATTGTCGCCGCTGACCAAAACGCGGCCGTCTTTTTTTATGCCGAAGGTGCAGTTCTGCCCGGCAACAACGTGTACGATGTTTCTCCAATGCGAAATTTTGCACTCGCCGTGCCTGCTTTGACCACAAGCAAGAAGTGTGCCGTCGGCGCGAAGCCCGACAGTATGACGTGTCCCGGCGGAAACTGCGATTATATCCGTCCAATCCTTTACGGCAAGTTGCCCGAAATCGTTTCGCCCTACGCCAAGAACAGTACCGTCCGCGCGAAGCCCGACTGTGAAGCCCGCGCCCGCGGAAACCGCTTTCATATCGCGCCAATCGTAAGTGTTTGTGTGGCACTGTCCGTCAGGGTTGGGGCCGGCGGAACGCGCTTGCCCATCTCGCGTTATTGCAACCGAATGCAAATCCGCAGAAATTCTTTGCGCAAAACGGCGGCTTATTATCGCTTTTTTTTCATCGAATTTAGGACGCGGAACAGTCATAATCGGGCGGCGTTCTTTGCCGGCAACACCAATCTTTTCGGAAGAAGCGGGGCGTTCCTTCATTATACGCGGTTTTGGTGCGGGTTTTTCTTTTGCGGGGTCTTCTGTTCTGTAAACCGCGCCGTCGTAATTTATATTAAAGCCCAGCAATTCGCTGAAAACATTTAACACCCATTCGGCTGTTTTTTCGTCTACCGCGAATGTATCCATAAGTTGCGAAACAAGACGCTCCCGCACAATCGGATATGTGTCTTCGGCATATTTTAGTTGAAAATATCCGCCTATTTCTAAAAAATTCGCAACCTGAATACGCTCCTTGCGAAGCGTCGGCGCAAGGTCATTTAACAAATTTCGCGCAGTCGTTAAATTATAAAAAACGCCGTCGCCGTATGTATCGCGTATGGCTTTTAACGCGTCTATTATACGTGTATCCATTACTCGAAAACTCCCACGGGATACCAGCCGGATACATATTCCATAAGCATTGCTTGATTGCTCCACAACCAACCCTGATGAGTGTACGCAATAAGAAGGTTGCCGTCTTTCGTAAGCCCGAGCAACCGCTTGTAACCGCCGTAAATTGCGACAATATTGCTCCATTTGTCGGCGGCGGTGTCTGGGCGCGGTTTATCGCGCTCATACGAAAGCACACGAACCGTACCGTCTGCGCGCAAAATGGCAAAGCTGTCCGCAAGGTCAACAATGCTGATTATATCGCGCCACTGCGTAAAATAAT
Organism: Defluviitaleaceae bacterium; assembly: GCA_009779835.1. GTDB lineage: Bacteria > Bacillota > Clostridia > Lachnospirales > WQUN01 > WQVC01. Next base: position 67,137 of record WRBD01000010.1, read on the forward strand.
TTTCCGGCTGATTATTTTTGTAAATGCGCTTATCTTTTCCAAGAATCACACAACCGCTATTGTAGGTAGAAATTACCTGCTCGACATCGTGACAGGAGAGCAGCCATTGAATTTCCATTGCCGCGTCGTCGTCGGCAATGCTTCCGACAAGACAAAGCGTACCGTCTTCACGAATTCCGATTAGCCCCTCGGGGTAGCGGGCAACGCGCTTTATATTAGAAAATGTTGACAAATCCCACCGTGAACGCCCAAACGCAACCGCCGTGCCGTCTTTTAAAACGCAAACGCTATCATTCCCGAAAGCATACACGGCACAAACATCCGTTAAATTCGCAGTATCGCATTCGTCGAAAGCGTTTGAACCCGTAGCAAAAACTTTTCCGTCTGCGCGAAGCCCCAGCGTATGAGCTTCACCCGCCGCAACCGCAACAATATCTTTCCAGCCAACTACATCGCACTGGAAATCCAAATTATCGCCGCCCGCAAAAACCGTTCCGTCCGCCGAAATTGCCGCAACATGTTTTTTCCCAATCGAAACCTGCCCATGCATATATGTATTGGCGGTACGCTCAATCCGCGAAAACGCCTCCGAGTCGTCAAGCGAAAGTAATTCGTCCTCGTTTAAAAAATCCATTGCAACACCAAACAGCCGCACAACCCAAAGTGCAGCGGTACGTTCCATGCAAAAAGTTTCTGTTATGTTCTGAACCAGTTTTTTTTCCGCCAGCGCGAAAGACGTTGCGTTTTTCAATGTGTTAAGCCCGCCGATTTCAACAAAAGAGCGCACCAAAATCCGCTCACGCGGGTTTTGCGGTTCAAGGTCAAGCAAAATAGCGTTGGTGCGCTGCATATTTTCAAAAATTTCCGGCTCTTCACGCAGCAAACGAGTGACTGTGTTAAGCATTAAACCGCCCCTTGTCATGCAACATTATAACGTTTCTTCGGTAAATTAGCAAAAAACCCCGTTACTCTGGCCTTATAAAAGTCCAACCTACATTTTCGCGGTATTCGGTTGTTATAGGAATAGTGCGCTTTAACGCACCTTGCACAATCAGTCTGTAGTCGGTGTTTAAGCCGATGCAAGTTGAAAGAGTAATTATTTGCCGGGGGAGTTCGGTTGCTTGTGTTGCTGCGACAGGTAACCCGGTTCTTTCGAGAAATGCCTCAAAAGAACCGGGTGCGTTGAAATCAAGATGATATGCCGGGTCGTATATATCGGTTGCTCTTGCCGAGAAGATTTTAAATTCGGAAAGATATCCGTTTTCCATAAACCAAATATACGGATGTTCTGCCAAATGCTGCTCGTCAAGGAAATGATTCAAGCCGCCGAACATGGCTGTATTTCTCTCATAATCACCAAGTGAATGCCCGTAAATAATTATGTGCGGCGAATCCCCCGTAACGCGGTAATCCATAAATATCGAGCCCATCATATTATCTTCGCCGCGGAATGAGGTATCCAAATACTTTACATTATCGCTTCCGCGCACCACAGGGAAGTCGATATTTGTTCCGCCAATCATTACCCAACCTACATAATCGGGATTTATTTCAAGCCACTCTGAATCAAATGGGCTTATATTGGGTAGCGAAGCCTGTTCCCGCTGAAACGCGATTAAGTCTGATACATGCGGTATAACTTTAAAAGCCAATAAAACTGCACATATCGTTGTGATTAAAGCAAAGCAGACGACAATTCCTTGTCGCCGTTTTTTCTGCTCTGTTAACATTTTATGTTTTTGTACTTTTTTGCTTGATTGCGGGTGTTTTTCCATTATACCCCCGTTTGAATCTGCGAAGCATTGTATACCCCATAATACCACAGAAATAACAATAAGCACATACATTTGGGCAACCTTTATTTACCGGGAAATAATAGAATGAATACAATCTCGTGCTAAAACGCGAAGAGCAACCGCTAAAATTTCTGCTAATTTATGTTTATTGTGCAAAAAGTCTAATGCTTGCTATAATGTTATAATATAATAAACTTTTATAGGTGATAGCATGGCTTTAAATTTTATTGAAATGGGAACACGGGTGGAAGTAATAAGTTCGGCAAGCAATCCGCCGTACGTTACCACTGTGGCGGCCGTTATGGAAGACGGACGCGTGCTTTTGGATATTATGCGTCTTGGCGGCGAGGAAAAAAGATTGGACCCAAAATTACAGTACATCCTACGTTTTTTTACAGAGCGGGGTATTATTAAGTTTCCGGCGGTTATGCGCGGTTATGTAAAAAAGGGCAATTACGATTATATGTTTTTTCAAACCTCCGGTACCGCCGAAAAAATACAACGCAGGCAAGCATTCCGGCTTTCCTGCGGCATAGATGTAGACTTTCTTGTGCTTAGCGATACCGAAGAAGTGGCTGAAAACCAAGGTTTTCTCCGCGACATAAGCAGCGGCGGTGTTCGATTGCTTACAAAAAATAAACTGGATGAAGGCCAACTACTCCAGCTCAAACTCCCGATGATAAAGCCGGATTTCAACTTATACGCCATGATTCTTTCGATTAAAGAAATTTCAGAAGCAAAATATCTTTGGCAATACGGCGTAGAATTCGTAGGCACGTCGGAAGCCGATGAAGAAAAAATTGTTATGTATGTTCACAACGAACAACATAAGGCCCGGTCAAGAAAATAGAAAGACCCCGCCCCAAGCTACTGTCGGGGCGGGTCTTTTCAAGGTCAAAAAAGAGCGAAGGTATTAAAGTATTTCAAACGTAAAACAACAGGGTTTAAAATATTTTCTTTAAGCGGAGATACATCGACCGACTTGATTTTGAGTTTTATTCCCAGTGCTTTTTCGTATCAAACACAGGCAGTAAATCGCGGGGAATCCCGCTGTTTTTCTTTTGAATTGTTTTTAATACTGTTTTCATGCATTTCGTCCTTCCACTCTTGCTGTCTTATTTAAGAAATCCATACGATACAGTTTTTCAAAATGATTAATATTTATGATTCCTTTTGTAAGGCGAATTGCCAAGTAACAACAGTTTTCATCCTTCTCATTGTTTACCCTATCGTACCATTCCGCAAACGCCGAACGTAGCTTGGTTCTTACTTCGGCGTTTTTCGGGTCAAGCACCCAACCTAAGTTTTCGCCTATTCCGTCGGCGGTAAACCACCCGAAGCAAACAGCAATAGCAACTTCGTTATTTTGTGCGATTTGCTGCATTTTTGATGACTTTGCGTGTGTGATTACATAAAAAACACCGTCTTCATAGTAAGCGTCCGCATCGCGAACAGCGGGGCGGGGTTTGCCGTCCACACCCGATTCAAGCGCGATGGTCGCAAGCCCGATGACGTTATCCTTGTTGTTGCCGAATTTTTCTGCAAGTATAGCCATTCCTTCTTGGTACTTGTCCATTTTTATTCCTCTTCCGCTTCATATTTGCAAACAAGTCAGCCAATTCTTCAATCTGAATTTCATTGCGAATATTTTCCTATATAAAATCCAAAGTCTTTTGTATGGATTCCCATGCGTGTATAAATATCACCCCCTTAAAGATTATATCAAGGATTATTTATGTTTGCGTGACCATGTCTGCCCTTTTTAAGATTATTTTTATATAACAGCAAACAATTAACGCGCCAAGAAAAGCACCCGCGGCGTTTATTAACATATCCGAAACAGCCATTACACGGCCGGGAACAAAATATTGATGAAATTCGTCCATAACGCCGTAAGCGGCGGCAATCCCCCACGCCGAAAGTATTAATGTGCGCCGGTTATGTAAATAATATTTAAGCGAATGCGCAACACAAAAAGCAAGCACAAAATAGACCCAAAAATGAGCGGTCTTTCGCACAAGAAAATGCATAAAACCCAGCATGCTGTCGCTGACAGGGAGAAAAGACCTCACAAAACGGGCAATTGTCATGCTTGCGTTGCCGGAAACCTCACCCGATATGGATGACGATATAAAAATCCCGACGGCAATAAGCACGGAAAGTATAGGCCAAATTATTATCCATGCTCTTTTACTCTTCGGCATCATATATTTCAGCTTCCTCGTTCGTATCTTCCGGTATTTCTTGCTTATCAAGTTCAAGTTTTTTCGCGGCTATCATGCGGCGAAGTTCAAGCAAAGTTTCGGTGCTTTCGGCGATATCCGCACTAATTTTTTCGACAGCCTCACTGCTTTCCTCTTCCATTTTCCGCGCGCGCGCTTTGGCGTTATCAAGGCGAAACATACAGATTTCTTCAATCTCGGCAAGCTTGTCGTTTGTCATTTTTTCAAGCTCAAATTGTTTTTCAACTTTCGCGGCTTGTATCATTGCTTTGTTTTCTTCCTGTATCTTGGAAGCTTCGGCGTGTAACCGCTCAACATGTTTTTCGGCTTCAATTTGTGCTTTAATTATGCCGTTTAGCCTTTCCTCCGCCGTTTTTACATCTCTGCGACATTCATCAAGACGTATAGCCCGTTCTTTTTCAAATTCACCGGACTTTTCTAAAAACGCTTTTTCAAGCGCGGAAATACGCTCATGACGCAAATTTTCAATTTCATTTAGGTGCGTTAAGCGCAGTTCGTCAATCTCTTTTAATTTTTCTAAACGAAGCGTTTCAAGAACACTTTCGTTTTCTGTGCGCATTTGCTCAAACCGTAGTTCCAGCGAATTAATTTCGCCCAGAACAACGGTTTTCTTAGTTTCAAGCAACGAGATTTCTTTTTCCATAGCCGAAACTTCGTCGCGATGTCGCGTTTTTCGCTCGGCTAAAGCAAGCCGAAGTTCCGCCGTAAGCGAAGCCTGTTCCTCTTCCAGCTTAACCAAAGCTTCGGCGCGGTTTGCCGCCTGTGTTTTTTCGTCATCGGCGCGGGCTTTTTCGGCTTTTAAAATATTTTCAGACTTTATTTTTTCGTATTCATACTCCAACAGTTTTATATCATCAAGAATTTTTTGCTTTTCCGTTTGAAATTTTAAAATTTCCTTTTCCCATCCGCGTTTTTCGGCTGAAATTTCGGAAAGCACCTTACGTTCCTGTGCACGCAACGTGCTTGTTAAATTTTCTTTTTCTTTTTCCAATTCAGACAAAAATTGCTCACGTTTAGCGTCAAGTTCCGCAAGCTGCGACGTTTTGTACCGCGAAACTTCCGCTTGAATTTTATTCCACTCGATTGTTTTTGTTTGTTCAAGTGCGGTTATTTCGTTTTCGATTTCCTTTTTTTGTCGTTCAAGTTCTGCTACCGCCACGGAATGAGATAATTTTATTTCCTTTAATTCCGTTTCGCGTTCTTCACGCGTGCGTTGTAACAACGCTTCTTTATCCCCTAAAACGCGCTCAAGTTCCTGCTTTGCTTTTTCATCAAGACCGGAAAGCTTTTCGTTCAAACGCGCAACTTCTTCTTCCAATTCGGTTTTTCCCCGAAGAAGAAAAGAAATCTCGCCTTGAAGCTGTTTAACATGAGCCGTACTTTCTGCTGTTTTCTCCGCATGAACCTTGCTTAATTCGCCGCCGAAACTTTCAATCGACAACTCGCGTTCCGCACGCAAACGCTTTACTTCCGCGGTTAAATCCTTAATTTCATTCAGCAAACTTTCCTTGCGATCGCCCGAAGACCCAACGGTATCGTCCTGCTGCTGTTCGCGCAGAAAAAGTTCTTCTTCCTTGCGCTCTAAAGAAGCGCGAAGCTCGTCAAGCTCCGCGCGTTCTTTGCGAATTTGCTTAATTTGGTCATCAACAATTTGAGAAATTGCCATGCAAACCCCTACTTTCTAGTGTGAAAACCTGAACCTTTGCTTTGGGGTTTCATAGCATTCACCTGGAAATTTGTTTCAAGAATACATTTTTCACACATACGCCCGGACAAAATGGGTTTGCCACATTTACTGCACGTTATGTCGCCGTGCATTCCGCCGCTTGCTTCAATGCGACCATCGCGAATATACGACAAAACGCGTTTAACTGTAACATCGCAGTCTTCCGCGACTTCTTTAACCGTTTTATTCGGGTTCTCCTTCACATAATCGCGCACCTTGTCAAAAATATGTTCCTCTTCTTTCACACAGTTGTCGCAAATCGACGCAGTAATTCTTACAAAAACCTTTCCGCAACGCGGGCAATTCATGGCTTCCATGTTGATACCTCCCTCTTAATTAAATCCGATTAATTCTTTTACTTTCAATAACGTTTTTGCTGCCATTTCGTTGGCTTTTGCCGCGCCTTTTGCGGCAATTGCGTCTAAGTTTGCGATGTCGGACATCAGGCGGGCATGTTCTTTTTGATACGGCGCAAGTGTTTGCGCAACGGCTTCGCCCACCGACTGTTTGAAATGACCGTAGCCCGCGTCTGCGAATTCTGCTTCGGCTTCGGCTAAGGTTTTGCCTGTAACGCAAGCGTAAATTGTTAAAAGATTGCTGATGCCGGGTTTTTCTTCCGACATTTTTATTTGATTATCTGAATCCGTAACGGCACGTTTGAATTTTTTTATGATTTCATCGGGCGAATCGGAAAGATAAATGCAATCATTGGCGTTGTCGTCGGATTTTGACATTTTGTTCTGCGGATTTTGCAATCCCATAATTCTTGCGCCATAGGGCGGAATAAATGCGTCCGGTATTGTGAAAACATCGCCGTAAACCTTATTAAAACGCTCCGCGATATCGCGGCAAAGTTCAAGATGCTGGCGTTGGTCCTCCCCTACCGGAACAAGGTTTGCTTGATAAAGTAAAATATCAGCCGCCATAAGAACAGGGTATGTGTACAAACCTGCATTGATATTATCGGTGTTTTTGGCGGATTTATCCTTAAACTGTGTCATGCGATTCAACTCACCAGCATATGTGTAGCAATTCAAAACCCAAGAAAGTTCCGCATGAGCCGGCACATTCGATTGGAAATACAAAATGTTTTTCTCCGGGTCAAGCCCCAGCGCGATTAACCACGCGAACATATTACGCCCGTTGTCGCGCAGAACCGCAGGGTCCAAGCGAATGGTAATCGCGTGCATATCAACAACGCAGTACAGGCAGTTGTAATCCGATGAAAGTTTTTCCCAATGAGACATCGCCCCAAGCAGACTGCCCAAAGTAGGTATACCCGTGGGTTTTATTCCGCTGAAAATTATTTTGCGTTCACTCATGCCATATAGCCCCTATCTTTATTTTCGTCAATGTATTCGTTTGCGTTACCGTCGCGACCGTATGTCAGTCCGCTGTAAATCTTTGTTGTATCGTCCGTTGCGGCGGCTTCAGCTTCATTTTTCTCTGCCGCGTCGCGCCAGCCTTCAAGAAGAATTTCCATAAGTTCGGCAACTTCTTTAACAGCGGCACAAGCCGCTTCGATATCCGATAAAAAATGGACATCACTAAGCAGCTTGTAGGAAAAATTATATATTTCATAAAAATCGTGCGAAATTGGACTTTCAAAATCCAGCGATTGAATCAGTTGTTCCAGCCCGTCTTTGGCTCTCACAATGGCGGCTCGATATATTTCTTTATCGTTTGCATTTGCAGCCGCCTCGTTTAGAAATTCCAAAATCAACTCGAAATTTATAACCACAAGCCCCACCGGGCTTGCCTGCGAAATTCGCAGAAGATATGCGGATTTGTCAAACATAGAAACCCCTATTGCAGCAATTGAATAATCTGTTGCGGCCGTTGATTTGCCTGACCGAGAATAGCCATTGCGGCTTGATACATTACATTGTATTGCGCAAAGCGCGTTGTTTCGCGTGCCATATCGGTATCTTGAATGCGGCTGCGTGATTGCTCTGTGTTTTCGGCAGCAACTTCAAGGTTGCGCACGGTGGATTCAAGACGGTTTTGGTACGCGCCAAGCCTTGCGCGTGTATTTGAAACGGTAAGGATTGCCGCGTCTGTAATCTCTACCGCGGCTTCCGCGCCAACCTGAACAATAGAACCTCTTCTTATATCCAATTCAACCGGTCGAACATCAATAATCTGCCTTTGCCGCCCGCCGACATATTCCACAAGCCCCAAAGATTCCGCATTAAGACGCGGAATTTGCACCGGCATGGCAGTGTTATGGCCCGGCCCGATTTGAAGCATTATCGGCCCGAAATCGCGGAAATCTTTTGTCATGTGAAGCGGCTCTGTATCAAGTGTATCAATCGGCGTGCGGTCTGCGAATGTAAACTCGCCCGTTAAGTGGTCAAACATTACTTGAATATTAAAACGAATATCTTCGCCGCGGCTACCGCGGAAAACTACGCTGTTACCCGTAACGGAATTACCAAGCGACGAACCCGCAATAGGAACACCGTTGATATCCATAAGCCCGCCCGGTTGGGGAGACAGCGGATTCGCGATGGATACCCGTGCGTCGCGCCCTTGGTTGGTGTACCTATCCCCTGTTATCCCGAAAAAGTCAAGATCTCCGGAGACTGTAATGCTTTGGTTTTCGCCGGCAAGATTTGTTACAAGGAAGAAACTGTCGGCAGTTGCACCCGCACCCGTGTACATAGATATTCCCATAAACGGCAAAGCTTCGTTTATCTCCGCCTTAACTTCTTCCCACGTTTTGCCGCTCATATTAAATGAAGTGTTATTTATTGTAAGGCTTGCGTCTTCCGGGAAAATTGTTGTTCCGGCGGGTAAAGATGGCACAAGTTCAACCACCGCGCCGCGCCCGGCTTGTTCAATCGTATAATTTAAACGCCCGGGCGGAACTTGATGGGAAACAAAAAGCGTACTAACAACACTGCGTGTTATTTCCGATTCCCCGGCGGCATTCCATGTTAAATTATCAACAACTCTGTTGGCTTCACCGTTTAAAATACGCATACGGTTATATTCCGTGTTGCGCGAAATAGAATGAATCTCCGCCGTTAGCTGTTCAATTTCCAGTTGAATCATACCCCTGTTTTCAGGTGTCAGCGAGCCGTGCACCGCTTGAAGACTAAGCTCGCGCATCCTTTGAAGCATATTATGAATCTCATTTAACGCACCTTCTGCCGTTTGAATAAGCGAAATACCATGCGTTGCATTAAGGCTTGCGCGGTTAAGCCCACCAACCTGATAACTCAATTTATTCGCAATAGCAAGGCCTGCCGCGTCCTCTCTCGCGCTGTTAATTTTTAAGCCCGAAGACAATCTCATCATAGACTGCTGCATTCCTCTGTCTGAACGGCGCATACTCAAATGTGTGTGCAATGCGGGAATATTATGATTCACTACCATTATGCAACTCCCTTTCGGTTTTATTATTTACCGGTGCTAAATCATTATCGGCTGTTTCTATGAAGCGCGTTAGTGCGGATACTACCGCGTAGAACTCGTCTTTGGGTCTTTTATTCGTTTCGGTTTCCATTTTACCCTCCCGTAGAACATTATGACATTTGCTCTTTCATTCGTCTATATTATTTTCGACTTATATGCACGATTTGTTTAGGGATTTTATTATGATTATGTTGCCAAGACGAAATGTGAAAAATAAGCATTGACATGTTACACGTGACGTGATATTATGAGCTTGCAACAGTCGAACAGACGTTTTACGCCATGAACGGGTTTTGCCATCTCCGGAAAGGGCCTTGCGCCTTGAAACGGACCGCACCGATTCCGCTCTAATCTCTGTAATATGTTGCACCTGTATTACCCGCTGCATCGAATGTAAGGGGGTAGCGCACCGGGCTCCGGTACCGGCCCGGCTTCGCTACCTACGCTAACACCTTATATGCGTTGCGGCAACCCGCCGAGGGCACGTGACCTCGGCTGTTATAAAAAACTAAAAAATACAAAAAAACTGAAAAAGGAAGGAGGTGAATGCAATGGCAAGCATCGTCAACGCATCTGCCGCGCTTCGTATACGCAATGAGCAAAACCGCGCTATATGCAGCATTAGCGGAGTTAACACTAATATGACCGCCCAGGATGCGGCCGGCTTTGTTACGGGTATACAAACCATGTATAACCGAGGTTCTGTACTGGCACGTATCCATAGCGTTTCTGATATTGAAATAGCCGACACCACGGCATAAACGCCGCTTTTTATCACTTATGAAATAAAATTCAAAAGAAAGGAGGAACACAGGTGACACATTATCAACTGACATTTGTAACATCAAACGGGACACGCAGAAGCTTTAGAGTAAACAATGTAGACCCCGCCATCACACCTCAAGACCTGCAATCCGCCGTGGATAAACTGCTCGCGCATAATATCATGGCCCCCGAACGTGGTGCACTGTCACGCTTACAAAGCCTGACAGCCAACACCATCGCATCAACCAACCCGCTTGCATAAGGCGGAGAAATATTAAGGAATTAGTCATAACCCCGCAGACGAGATAAACGCGTTTGCGGGGTTTTTTGTAGCAAAAAATAACATTAAATTATGATACAATTAATTGACAAAATTTTCCAATGGTGCTAGCATGGATTCTATGAATTTCCAATGCAGATTAATTTTTATCGAATTAAAAAGTTTTTTAGAAACTTTTACATCAGAACAAAAACCAAATCCCATAAAAGAAGGAGGAAAATTATGCGTAGAATAAAAATGTTGATATCAGTATTTTTAGCATTTGTTATGACCATTGCATCAGTTGCATTTCCCACTCATTTGTTAGCGGCTACGGGGAATCACCATTATAACGGCAACGGATTTGAAATACTGCGTTACCGTGAGCGGTATACGGTTTGGTATTTTTCACCTAAAGATACTACCTAAAGATATCTAAAGATTCGAGCATTTCAGGTATTGCAAGTCGTTGTTTTGTATGATACACTCACCTTGCTAAATAGTCAATATATGCTAAAATAATAATTTTATTGACATGTAATCTACAGTAACAAATGCTTTTACGGGGTGGGTTTATCATGATGAAGTTAAAAGCAAGGAAAGCCTTTGCGTTATTGTTGAGTTTTCTTATGGTGTTTTCAATTGCCATAAATCCAGCATTTGCACATGATAGTAACGATTGTGAAAATTTACAATGGGAGAATGGTAGCGAATATTTTTCTTTCATAGAAGATGCAGAATTCTTTGCAGAATTAAAATCGGAAGAACCCGGCTTGGCAACAACAGCCATTGAGCCGTTTACAACTGCACCAAATACAAGACTCGGCTTAGATGGATTCCTAACAGGCGACGTAGGTAATACGGGCAGAATAACTTCTGCCGGTGCAACTTTATTGGCGAGATATTTGATAGTCGGAGATGTTCCAATTTGCATTAGGGCGGCGGATATCAACCGCGATGGGCGGTTGGAAATTGCAGATTTGATTCTACTTCAGAGAATGCTTGTAGGTCTCGCCCCCGCAGAACCCCCCGGCAACCTAATAATCTTGC
>WRBD01000011.1 GCA_009779835.1 Defluviitaleaceae bacterium
ATTCCGCACAATCTTTCCACATAAATTTTTTCTTTTTAATGTTTCCCTTATTCTTCCTTTTTTGAGGGCTTGGCTTTTTGTTCCCTCTTTTTCTTTGCCATTTTATAGCAGTTTCTTAGCACAACATAAAAAAATTCACTTTCACGAATTTTTCTTGCAGCTCTTTTTTTTAATTATCCCGGTTTATTCTCTTCTTGGTTTGATTCATGACAAAAATCGGAATAAAAATCGCCACGATAACGCCAATAACTGCTCCCATCGGCAAACCCGTCCTACGTCCGGACACTTCGTCTGCTGTTTCGATTGGCTCCGGCGGCTCTCCGATTTCGATTATTGCAACGTCAGGTTCATCTGGCGGGTCTTCCACGCCTGTTGATGCATTGTTTACCAAGAATTGAATTTCCAGCGTGGTGAAATGTTCCGCGTTCGTAAGTTCGAGCAGATTTAAGTCAAGACTCAAATATCCTCTGGTTTCAAGTGTGGGGACGGGGCTGATTATAGGAATTCCTTCGGAACTGAAATAGTCACCATCAATCATAAAAGACAGAAGTTGCGCACCCGTGGACTGCGCATCCATATTGCTGATTACAGGAAGGTTTGTATCAATGCTTGCGTAATCGCTTGTGAATCGAGTTGGATCATCGAAACGCATAAAAATAATCGTTTGCTCGCCAAGTGAAAATGTGATTGAAGCATCTTCGTCGTTAAGAATTACCGCGCCGTTTTCATCTTCAAGTGATGCCGTAAATGTAGCCGTAAAAGCATCTACTGCCGCGAACGCACTTACTGTCGGTAAAAAAGCAATCAGTAAAATAAAAATCATTTTTCTCATAAAAATTATCCTCTCAAAAAAATATTTTTCTCAGAATTTATGTTACAATATAATTACAAAATTTACAAATATATTTGAGGTGAAGAAATGAAAGCAAGTAAAATTCACATGGGACCCTCGAAAATCGCGTTGGACTTGGGCGATGGAAGCGAACGCGGTGAATATGTAAACCAAGATTATATTTTACACAAGCTGGGGCGGCCTCACCGCGGAATTAATCTAATGTACTGTTATTATCCACTGGATGAAGGCTGGCCTACACGCGCATCAAAGTTGACGTTGCCGGCCGGAAAAACCGCCGCTTTTGCGTGGGATTACGCCTACGACGATTATTTTCCATATGAAGGCGGAATCGGCGGGACAACCGAACACGAGCCGTTTGAATCCATGCGCGATGTTCGCCGTCACGGACAGGATATTATTCTTACATTAACAATAGACCCGGCTGTTTCGGACGAGCATTTAATAAAAATTGCGGAAGAACTTCGCCCGTTCGGACGAATGATGCTGCGAATTAATCACGAAGCGATGGGAAGTTGGTTCGCGTATAACAAGCGTTGTTCATACCAAGAAGTTGCGGATTTTTTTGTACGTTTCCATAAAATTATAAAAAAGCACGCGCCACAAATTCAAACAATTTTATGTGTGGGCGACGGAGTGGCACATGCAAGCGGCAAATTAAAATACGAAGACGAATTTGCGGAAGCGATTTCCGTCGCCGATATGTGGTCTGCGGATACGTATCTTTCGTTGCACTGGGGCTGGCCTTTTGATATTGCTGAGCCGGGCGGAAAAACACACAAACGCGTGACAAACAAAGATATTTACGAAGGGCTAAAATTTGAACACAGCCGCTTTATGGCTTGTTCAGGCGGAAAATCGCGGCAGTTTGCGTTAAACGAATTCAACGCTGACGGCGACGTAAACGGCCCCTTCGAACAAGCTTCGCAAGTGGAAGATTTCTACCACCACTTACCGAACGAAGCCCCGTTTATATCCGCCGTAACATTTTATCAATTCCGCGACCGCGGACGTTTGGGGCTGGAAGTTGAAGACCCAAGCAACGCCGGCGCAGGCTACGCCCAACCGATTTTAGAAACGTATAAAAAAATAATGTCGCTTCCACAGCATTTGCCGTCAATGGAAATTGGCGAAAACATAGCTTTCCCCTCAAAACTGCGCTGGGGCGGCAGTGAAGACGCGGACGGCATTTCAATTCCCATAAAATTTGAAATCGCGCCGACCTTTTGCGAAGTAACCTTCTCCGGTGACGACATCGGCTTAAATTTAATGCTTGAAATAAATAATCGCTGGTTCTACAAAAAAACCGGCGTAAAAACAATTGACATTATGCCCGCTTTTTTCACATCAAGCCCGCCTCTAAATTGTGCGCTGAACATCTTCGCACCCCCGCCTACAGGCGAAAACGACCCGTCTCAAGGCGAAGACTGGGAAATAAATTATTACGCGGAATTAAAAAATCCGCCGGAAATGCGGATTCGTTATATACCCGTAATTACAATTTAGCCAATTCTTCGGTGAGAAGTGTATTTTTCACACGTATGTAAGTTCCTTTCATGCCGAGAGAACGGGTTTCGATAAGGTTCGCGCCTTCGAGTTTACGAAGCGCGCCGGTTACAACAGAGCGCGCAACGCCAAGCTTGTCGGCGATGTGACCCGCGATAAGAAGCCCTTCATTGTTTTTTAATGCCGCTAGAATTTGTGTTGCAGCTTCCAATTCTGAAAATGAGAGAGAATTAATAATAGAACGAACAGCTTTGGCGCGTCTTTGTTTTTCCGCTACGACGGCTTCCTCGCGATGACGAATTAAAACCGTGCAAACGCACAGCGCGATACTGGCGGCAAGTTTTTCGTCCTCTGTGAATTCTTCCTCGCGACGAAGCGTAATGCAGCCGACCTTATACTCCTCCCCTACCACGTCCGATTCTGACAAAACCTCCGTTAAAACATTTCCGTCGCGCCCGCGAACGTAAATGCTTGCAGATGTATGTACGCGCAACAAATCACAGACCCCTTCCAACAAGTCAGGGTCTGTATTTGTTTGCAAAAACTGATTTAATTGCGTTGTAAATAATTTAATGTTCATATTTTAATTATATCCTGTATGGAAAAAAAGCACAATGCCTCATGCAATACGATACATATTTATCGTTTTTCAATAATTTATTGTTGACATTCGTAACCGGCAGTTTTATAATGCAAAAAAACCAAATTACGGAAGGGGTATTTTTTATGAAAGAACCTGTTGTAAGTCGTGTTTTAAAAATTTTTTTGTATTTAACTTTTGTTGTGGGGTTGGTTTGGACGATTACTTTACCGTTTACAATTGACGTGCTTTTTAGGGTGTTTCGCAACGCGCCTGTTTTGGTTGCAGAGTATCGGTCGTTTGTGCTGCCGTTTTTGATGGCGGTGGCTGTGCCGTGTTTGTGGGTGGTGCTTGAGATGATTTGGATGCTTAATTCCATTCCGTCAGGGCCTTTTGTTAAGCGAAACGTGAACGCGCTTTATCGCATTGGCGTGATTTTCATTGTACTTTCGATTGCGTTTTTTGCTTTTAATTTTTTCTATTTGAATATCATTGTTTGGGCTGGCGGATTTTTTATGATTGGCAGCGGGCTTTTTGCGTTTACATTGGCGGAATTGATTAGGCAGGCGATTGTTTTCCGCGAAGAAAACGAACTTACGATTTAAAGGGGGCGCAGGAATGATAATAATTAACTTAGACGTGATGATGGCAAAGCGCAAAATCGGCTTAAACGAGCTTTCCGAGCGAATTGATTTAACCCAAGCCAACCTTTCGATTTTAAAAACCGGAAAAGGCAAAGCAATCCGATTTTCAACGCTGAACCGCTTATGCCGTGAGCTTAACTGTCAGCCGGGCGATATTTTAGAGTATAGGGAGGATGAGGAAAATGGAAATGCATGAAGTATTGGCACCTAGAATAGAAAGCAAAGCAAAAGTATACAGCAAAGCGGAAAAATTACTTTTACCTGCGGCGCTAATTATCGCAATATTTTTCGACCGATTGATAATCAATCGGCTATACGGGTTGCCGTTTTATAACGCAATTTTTTGGTTGAGTTATCTTGGAGTGTTTTACACGATTTTTTGGAAGAAGGTAAAAAACGATTATGTATTATGGTTTGTAACGGCGTGTACCGCTGCGTTATGCGTTTGGAATTTACTCTCTTGGGAAGATATAATTTATAGCGGACGCAATTTGCAATACACCATGATATCCCTTTTGGTAATTCCCGGAGTGCTAATGGCACACGCACAGTGGACGGCGCACTCGTTTTCGTGGAAAAGCTTCGACGGTGCAGTGATTGGAATGGTGCTTGCGTGGCTTGAAGGCTGGTTTATAAAACCCTTTACAGGGCTTGGAGAATTCTTCGGCATTTCTGTGTCGTTGATTTCACGCGAAAACAAACCCGTTATAAAACGCGCATTGCTTGGATTTTTAATCGTATTTCTTATGATGCTTTTTATAATCCCGCTTTTGATGGGTGCCGACCAAGTTTTCAGTCTCTACGTAAGCCGAATTTTTTCGCAAATGCAGCTCTCGTCGATTGCGCTTCATGGGATGGTTGTACTAATTGCGTTCGGACTGTTTTATTCCTTCCTGTGGAACATTGGTTTCAGCGAAAATAAAACAATCGTTTTTAACAACTCCGCAAAAATTGATAATGTAATTTCCGGAATTGTGCTTGGCAGCGTTATTCTTGTGTATACATTATTTTGCGCTGTGCAATTCACCTATCTTTTTGCCCGCGCAGGTTTGCCGCAAGGTGTGACTTTCGCCGAATACGCCCGCGAAGGTTTCGCCCAAACCGTTACCGTTTGCGCAATAAACCTGCTTATTTTCGGTGTTTTCCTTTGGCGCGGTAAAAACGAAAAACTCATTTCAATTTTACTTGGTGTACTTCTCGCGCTTACAGGCGTAATGCTTGTCTCCGGCGCGATTCGCCTGAATCTTTACATTGGAGTGTTCGGAATAACTTGGCTTCGTCTGCTTTCCGCATGGTTTATCATTTACCTTACCGCCGTACTAATTCTCTGTGTTCTTCGGCTTTTTAGAAAAGAAATGCCTGTGATGGGCATTTGCGCCTTGCTTCTTTTAATTTGGTATGTTGCTCTCGGCTACCTAAACCCCGACGGATTTATAAGTTGGTATAACACGAACATTTATATGTGATATAATTTTTCCCAAAAAGGAGAAAAACAATGTATTATAAAAAATGCGTTTTGTGCTTAATTGTCCTAATCACAATGTTTGGTTGCCAAGCCGTTCCAAGCGAAACAGGTCACTTAGTTGAAATCGACTTGTCCGAATTTAATCAATTTCATTTAACCGTTCTGCATACCAACGATTGGCATGGCATACTTCACGAAGTACCTATGTTCGCAACTTTAGTGCAAGAAATCCGCGACGAAACGGAAAATGTTTTATTGTTGGACGGCGGCGATTTATACAGGCGCGGCCCGTTTGAGGAATTTCGCGGAGCGGTAGAAATCGCTGTAATGAACGCAATGGGTTACGATGCGTTAGTCTTCGGCAACAACGACTTTCCTATTACCGATGAAGAGTTATTCTATGTATCGGAACATACATCGGAGTAACATCACCGAAACCGTGGGACAAAAGGTTTGATTTTACCGAACGTTATCTATTTGAATGCCCGTTAATTGTTGTAGAGCGATTAACGGAAGAAACAAGCAAAATATCCGATATTCAAATTGTGCTGTCTCACGCGGGGTTTGATTTTGACCGGCAAATGAGAGGCGTTAGTGCTGTAATCGGCAGCGACGACCACAGGGCATTCACAACACCTATTATAATTGCCGACGAGGACGGGCAACGAATCCCTGTGGTGCAAGCCGGCGGCGAACGCAATCATTACTTGGGACGGCTGGATTTGCACTTTATTGAAGTTGACAGCAAATGGGTTTTACATGATTTTTACGGCGTTTTATTGTCTGTGGAAGACGTTACCCCTTGCCTGGAAATCCAAAGCATTATTGATTATTTCGGATAACTTTTCACACGCTTCTTTCGGGTGATTCACAATAAACATATGGTCATTAAAATTAAATTCAATTATTTCTTTATAAGGTGCTTGAATGCGTTCAAACACCTTTTTTACATACGATTAAGAGAAAAGCCCGTCACCACTGTCGGTAAATTAAATCACCCAAACAATCCTGCGTTTATCCACATAGGAATCGCAATAATTAAAGCAAGCAAGCACGCCGCGAAATAAATAATGCCGTAAATGCTTTGGTGTTTATTTGTCCAAGCTCTTTCTTCGGCGATTGAACGGCTCATAACAGCCCACATATTTTGATATGCCAAGAAGAAAGCGTTGCCCGCCAATATAAAAATCGCTATCCAAACGAGCGGGCTTATTTGATAAGCTTCTTGAATTCGCGGGAGAATCGGTGCCATTATTGAAATTGTGGGAAGGAACATAGCGACATCGACCAAGCTCCAAATAAACATAAATGTTGTAACGGTAAATACAAACAACCACGGATTACCTGCAATAGGTCCCAGCGCGGGAACAACTATTCCCGAAAGCCACTCGGAAATCCCGGTTGCGTTAAAAATGGGGCCTAAACTGAACGCCATTGCGATAAAAACAACCAAATTCCAATTTGCGGCAGAGTTAAAATCTTTTGTTTCTAAAACTCCGAACACAAAGAAGCACAACATTGCAGAAATGCATATTATCGCGGTGGAAAGACCGTGAAAGCTACCTGTTAAAGATAATCCGAATACTAAAATTAAAATTGCGGCGGAAATAATTTCGTTTCTGTCCATTTTTGTACCGGGTTGTTTTTTTACCGCTTCAATGGCTTCTTTGGAAAGCTGTTCTTCGGGCTTTAAAAACAGTAATCCACCCGCACCCAAAAGAAGCGTTGCTATGATTACAGGCACAAGCAACACGCCAAGCCAATCGCCAAACGAAACATCTATGCCCGCGTTAGCCATTTGCCCTTGAATAAACGGCCCCCAAATAACGCCTGTAAGCCAGCCGGAACCCGGAATAAGTGCCATAGCAAACGCCGTTAGTAAAATCAGCGAATTACCTTTTGATCCTTTTTTAAGATTAAATAATTCGCAGCACTGAACAGCAATCGGAAGCATAATTGCGACACGCACTGTTGTTGCCGGGGTTAGTATAGACAATAATACGCCTATGGGAATCCACGCGAAAATAAGAGAAAGATAAGTAGGACGGCAAACTTTTATAACCGCCATTGCAATTCTGCGCCCAAGCCCTGTTTTTTGAAGCGTATAACCAAAGAAAAACGCTGGCACAAGCGTCCAAAGAGCCGTTTGCGTGAAACCGGAAAATATAACCGTCGGGGGCAGTTCTACAAGCAAACCAAACAGAGCCAAAAACAATCCGCCTATGGCATAAGTCAACTTAAACGGCTTAAAAATCCAAATGCAAAGGGCAATAATTATTGCCCCCAGCATAATATGCCCCGTGTTGTCCAATTCAACGATAGGCTTCGCCACCATAATAAATGCTGCTATCAGCACCATAATTCCGCTTCCGACATATGTCGGGTTAATTTTCTGTAACATTTTAATTTCCTCTCAAAATTATTTTTCCGGATTTTTTTATAATACTTCGCCTGTCTCACATCTCTTCATGTAAATTTGCCTCGTTCTCTCTCAACGCCTTCCATGCGACAATTTGAAATGAACCCTTACCGCCGCCGCCACAAAGTGCCAGAGCTTTCATATTTCCTCCTCTTTGCTATTCGTTGTACATGGTAAAAATAACAACCTCGGGTCTTGCGAAAATCCTTGGAGCGGTAAAGTAAGGGCCTATGCCACTGCTTGTAAACACGGGAACACCATCCGCCGAACTACTGAATCCGCGACCAAAACGTGTTCCGTAATCTGTAATGCTTCCGCGAAGCAAATACGACGGATAACAAAAAAATGTGATGTGTCCGCCATGCATATGTCCCGCAATAATCAAGTCAATTCCGGCTGTAGGCTGCATCATTGAAATATCCGGGTTATGCGCAACTAACAAAATAAAATCGTTCTCATTCGCACCCGCAACCGATTCTTCTATATCCGAAATTCTATTCCAATTATCTCTCACGCCCGCAAGATAAAAACCGCTGTGTATATGCGTTCCGTTATTGTCCAGCGGCATTATTCCGTGCCGTTCTTTCGCAGCAAAAAGCCTTACGTAATCATCGTGGTTCCCCTCAACGCCAAAAATACCGTTTGTTGTGTTTATTTCCGCGATTTCACGTAGCGTGTTTTGATAGTTTCTCATGTCGAAATCTCCACCAAGCAATAGCAAATCAATATTTCTTTTGTTTAATTCCTCTGCGACTTTTCTCATGGATTCATCGGTTATGGTATGCATGTCCGTCATAAACGCGATACGATAACCGTCCAACTCTGCCGGCCAACTTTCAGAGCGGAACTCAATCTTAGCATAACGAATTATTCTGTCCAGCGTAAGACTGTGAACTATATGTATCATCGGGATAAGCGTGATAATTAAACTGAATATTAAAACAATTTTAAATTTAATCTTTTTTATCTTGTGTTTCGAAAAATGCATACCCAAAAAAGCCCCAATTCCGCCGCACATCAGGGTGAATGAAATTAATGTAAATTCGCTTATCCGCCACTTATTTTTTAGAGCTTGCCTTTTGTCAATTACATACAAAAAAAATGTTGTTAAATTCAGCAACACGAAAATTATAAAAAAAATCTCGATAACATAGCGGAGAAATTGATAGAGAATGAATTCCAATTAAATCTACCTTTCAAGCCGTGTTCTGTTAAATACTGTCCGCTATTCTTAAATTTGTAATTTTATCGGCAATCATATCAAAATCCTTGTCATTGTGTAAAAGCAACAAATTGTATTTCACAGCGGTTAGGGTAATCAGTATATCAATTGTGCTTCTTGGCGTGATTCCCCTACGGCGCAAGTCGAAATACATACGGGCTGCTTCTTCGTAAGTTTTGGTGTTTTGCGGCAAACTGTACAGAGTTTGTGTTGAGAGATATGTTTTTAGCGTAAGAAATTCTTTCTCGCTTTTTGCCCCCTGCAATACTTCTTGAAATGTGTAAATTGAAATACCAAAAGGAACCTTCCTTTCTAAAATCGTATCGAGCAATACGGTTTTTTCGTTGACTATATCCTTGATATAGTCAATTAAAACAGAAGTGTCAACTAAAACCATTATATGCCTTCCCGCAGGGCTTTGTAATCATACCCTTCTATAAAATTGATTTTACCTTTAAGTTCGGACAAGTCCATTCGCGAATGATTTTGTACAAGCTCACGCAAAGCCAAGTCAACAACCTCTTTTTTTGTTTTTATCCCCGTAATTTTCAAAGCTTCTTGCATTATGTCATTGTCAATTAATATGTTAGTGCGCATAATACACCTCCTTGTGTGTATTGTATCGCGCATAGATTTAAAAAGCAACCGAAAAGGTTGCTTTTAATGTATTTATTCGCTTTCTATTTCCGGTGCTTCGATGGCATACGCGCACGACGAACACGCAATTACGCGTTTTTTGCGTCCTTTTTCAACTAGATATTCTTTGCACTCAGGGCACTTTTCGCCTGTGGGCAGGTTCCATGAAATAAAATCACAGTCGGGGTATTTGTCGCAACCGAAATATTTGCGGCCTTTTTTTGATTTTTTAATTACAACTTTACCGCCGTCGCAGTTCGGACAATCAGCTCCCGCTTCTTCAAAAAGCGGCTTGGCGTTACGACACTCGGGAAAACCCGGGCAAGCCAAAAATTTCCCGAAACGCCCGAATTTAATTACCATATTACGCTCACAATGTTCGCAAATAATATCGGTTACTTCGTCTTTAACTTCAATGTCTCCGATTTTTTCTTCGGCTTCGGCTATTTTTTCCGCAAGCGGCGGGTAAAAATCACGAACAATGTGCTTCCATTCCATTTCGCCAAGTTCTACGCGGTCAAGGTCGCCTTCCATCCGTGCTGTAAAATCCGCACAAACAATGTCTGTAAAATGCTCGTTCATAATTTCGTTTATGATGTCGCCAAGTTCCGTCGGATAAAGAACACGGCTTTCTTTTGTGATATATCCGCGGTTCATTAAAGTTGTGATTGTCTGCGCGAATGTTCCCGGACGACCAATACCAAGCTCTTCCATTGTACGAACCATCGTACCCTCGGAAAAACGCGGCGGCGGCTGTGTGAAATGCTGTGCGGGAACATATTCCTTCACGGTAAGCTTTTCTTTTTCGTAAAGCGGCGGAATGGAAACATCTTTTTCGGCATCCTCGTTTTTGCTGTAAACAGCCAAGTACCCGTCAAATTTTAAAACAGAACCGCTTGTTCGAAGAATAATTTCTTCTTTTTTGTGCGCGGCGGAAATTTTCACGGCAAGCGTATCGTAAACCGCCGCCGACATTTGACTGCCGACAAACCGCTCCCAAATTAGTTTGTATAATTTATACTGCTCGCCGCTTAGGGATTTTTTTATTTCGTCGGGCTTGCGTGCCGCGCTTGTAGGGCGGATTGCTTCGTGCGCATCTTGTGTGCGCCCTTTTGTTTTGTACTGCGGGCGTTCTTCGGGCAGATAATTTTCACCGTAGTTTTCTTTTACATGCGAAACTGCGTCATCATAGGCTTCGTCGGAAATCCGCATAGAGTCCGTGCGGATATAGGAAACAAGACCCACTGTTCCTTCGCCCGCGATGTCTACCCCTTCATATAACTGCTGCGCCACACGCATTGTCTTGGATGTCGCATAACCAAAAAGCTTGCTTGCTTCCTGCTGCAATGTACTTGTCGTGAACGGCGCGGGCGGTTTCTTGCGGCGCGTTCCTTGCTTAATTTCACTAATGGTAAAATCCGATTTTTTTAGCTTTGCTACAAGCGCATTTACATCCGCTTCGGTTTTTAATTCGTGTTTATCGTTGTCGCCGGCGTTGTAACGGGCGGTTAGTTTGCCGTTTTTCGCCGTCATAAGATTAAGCTCCAACGTCCAGTACTCTTCCGGAATAAATTGTTCGATTTCTTCTTCTCTGTCACAAACCAGCTTTAACACAACGGACTGCACACGCCCCGCACTTGTGCCTTTTTTGACTTTTTTCCAAAGCAACGGACTAATGCGATAACCCACCATTCTGTCTAAAATTCGGCGGGCTTGCTGTGCGTCAACCAAATCCATGTCAATTGAACGCGCCTCTTTCAACGCTTTCTTCACGGCGGTTTTTGTAATTTCGTTAAACGTAATGCGCTCTGTGTTTTTTTCATCAAGCTTCAAAGCGTGCATTAAATGCCAGCTTATAGCTTCGCCCTCACGGTCGGGGTCAGTGGCAAGATACACTTTTTTTGCCGCTTTCGCCTGCTTGCGAAGCGCAGCTAAAATATCGCCTTTTCCCCTTATCGTGATATATTTCGGCTCATAGTCGTTTTCTACATCAACGCCGAATTGACTCTTAGGCAAATCGCGCACATGACCGACACACGCTTCAATTTTATACGCGTTTCCTAAAATTTTACGAATGGTTTTTGCCTTCGAGGGAGATTCCAAAATTACTAAATTTTTAGACATAACATCACCTTAAGCTTTAATATATCGCGAGCCGTGAATTTTTTTCACCAGCCCTTTTATTTCTAATTGTGCACATAAAAACAATACGCGTCCGGGGTTTAGTCCGGTAATTTCCATTAGTGTATCTACGCTTACGGGTTCAAAATTCAAGCTATCATACACCTGTTTTTCGTCCGGTGCAAGCTGTTTTTTGGAAATTATTTCTTCTTGGTTTTTTTCTTCGGGAAAAATTCCTAAACTAAACAAAATATCTTTATAATCGGAAACAGGTGTTGCGCCTTCGATTATAAGACGATTTGTTCCTTCACTTAAACGGCTGGATATATTTCCGGGAACCGAAAAAACTTCTCTGCCTTGATCGATTGCTTGGTCTACAGTGATTAAAGTTCCGCTTTTTTTGCCCGCTTCCGCAACGACTACACCATATGAAAGCCCGCTGATAATTCTGTTTCGCGCCGGGAAAAACGCGGGTGCAGGCCTTGTTTCGGGCGGATATTCCGAAATAACGCAGCCGTTTTCAATAATTTCTTTACGCAAATTTCTATTTTCAGACGGATAACAAACATCTACGCCACAGCCAAGCACAGCGATTGTTTTTCCGCCGCCTTCGAGCGCGCCGCGATGCGCCATGGAATCAACGCCGCGCGCCATTCCGCTTACAATAACAACTCCCGCTTCCGCAAGCGGCTTCGACAAAACCCGCGCCGCCATAAGCCCATACTCCGAACATTTTCTCGAACCGATTACCGCAACCTTATGAGTATTATCCGAAGGCAACGTTCCAATACAAAAAATACCCACGGGAGGGTCTGGAATTTCCTTAAGCAGTGCAGGGAAACGCTCATGCTCGCGTGAAAAATACGCAATCCCGCTGTATTTCATTTTTTCAAGCAAAGATTCTATGTATTGCAAATTTTGATTCTGCGCGAAAATTCTTCCTGCGTGCGCCGAAAGAAACGCTCTTTCTTTTATTTCAGAAGTGTTCGTAAAAAAAACATCCCGCGCCGTGCCGAAAATTTCTAAAATATTATTCAATTTCCGCGAGCCAACAAGCGCAACCATTGAAGATAGCCATAACATATAAATGTCGTTGTGCATTAAATCTTCCCCTTTATGTAATCTTACCATAAATTTGTAGACGCACACAAATGTTAATGCTATACTTCGCGAAATGAGAGGAGTAAAAAAATGTTTAATTTAATTGTAGACAGCGGATGCGATGTAAGCAAAGAAATAATCGACGGTGAAACTTGTAAACTTACGCACGTTCCGTTAAATTTACAAGTTGGGGACAAGGTTTATGTTGACGACGAAAACATAGACTTAGATGAATATTTGGAGCATATGCACGCAACTTCGACTGCGGTAAAAACATCCGCGCCATCACCGAGTCTTTTTCTTGAGCAGTTTAAAGCGGCGGGCGACAATGTTTTCGTTGTAACACTTTCAAGCAAACTCAGCGCAACTTATCAGAGCGCGGTTTCCGCAAAAGATATGTACATCGAAGAATACGGAAAAAAATTCATTCATATATTCGACAGCCTGACCGCAGCCATAGGTGAAGGTGCTGTTGCAATGAAAGTAGCCGAGCTGTGCAAAAAAAACCTAAGCCCTACCGAAATAGTAGAGCAGGTTAACCAATACATTAAAGATATGAATACTTATTTTATTTTAGACAGGTTCGATAATCTTGTAAAAACAGGCCGCATAAGCCCCTATATTGCAAAAGTTGCATCATTTCTAAACGTTAAACCCATCTGCTGGGAACAAGAAGGCGAAATAAAAATGCTTGACAAAGCCCGCGGCTACACAAAAGCTGCAAGCAAGCTTATACAAATAATAAAAGATAACACTCCCGACATAGAAAGCCGTGTAATAGCCATAACCCACGTAAAAGCCTATGAAAAAGCCATAGCCCTTAAAGAAGACCTATCTGCCGCTCTTCGCGCAAAAGACATCATAATCATGGAGTGCCGCGGTATTACAACAACTTATGCCAATAAAGGCGGGGTGGTTGTGGCACTTTAAGGCTTGTGAATCCTCTCGAAGTTATCACAATATTCGCACCGGTATTTGCCGGAGCTGTCTGCCAGCCGGAAAATATTCGGTACGGCTTCAATTGACGTTATACATCGCGGATTTTTGCACATTATTACATTTGTAACTTTCTCCGGCAAAGAAAGTTTTGTTTTATTTATTATTTTTTCGTTTTTTATGTGAATTACGGTGGCGTTGTGGTCGATTAAACCAAGGACGTTTATATCAACGCTTTCCAAGTTTTCCAGTTTGATAATATCTTTTTTGCCGTGTTTTTTGCTTGTTACGTTCATGATTAACGCGACGGAACCGAGTTCGGTGTCTATATTCAAATAATCCAAAACTTTCAGTCCCGAGCCTGCGCGTAAGTGGTCAATAACTATTCCGTTTGTGATGCTGTTGATTTCCATTTTATATCTCCTTTCCTAAAAGTGCCATAAGAAGTGCCATTCGCACATACATACCGTTTTTTGTTTGCCGGAAATAAAATGCGCGCGGGTCGTTGTCCACATCGGTTGAGATTTCGTTTACACGCGGAAGCGGGTGAAGAACCATCAAATCGGGCTTGGCTTTTTTCATTTTCGAGGCATTGAGAATGTAGCTGTCTTTCAGACGGATATAGTCCTCCTCGTTGAAAAAACGTTCACGCTGAACGCGGGTCATATACAATACATCAAGCTTAGGCAGTGCATCTCTTAAATCGCGCACTTCTTCAAATTCGTTTATTTCATCAAGAACATATTCGGGAACACGCAGCTCGTCGGGCGAAATTAAAACAAATTTTACACCGCTGTACCGCGCAAACGCACACATCAACGAATGCACCGTCCGCCCGAATTTTAAATCGCCGCAAAGCCCGATTGTTATTCCAGCGAAATCTTTTTTTTCTAGACGAATTGTGAGAAGGTCGGTGAGCGTTTGTGTCGGATGAAAATGTCCGCCGTCGCCCGCGTTTATTATCGGAATACCCGCCCGGCGCGCTGCAACAAACGCCGCTCCCTCTTTCGGGTGACGCATTACGGCTATATCCGCATAGCTTGCGATTGTTTGAATTGTGTCGGCTATGCTTTCGCCCTTTGAAACGGAACTTGAACCCGGCTCCGAAAATCCGATAACTTGTCCGCCAAGCCGCAGCATTGCCGCTTCAAATGAAAGCCGGGTTCTTGTGCTGGGTTCGTAAAACAATGTCGCAAGCATCATTCCCTTACAGACCTCGGAGTAATCTTGCGGCTTCGCAATAATTCTCTCCGCCAATCCGAACAATTCTTCCATTTCCTGCACCGTTAAATCCAACGGCGAGATTAGGTTTCTGCCTTTCAGATTCATACATTCCTCCTCAATAAAAAATCTCCTGCAAATGCAGGAGATTTAAAATAAATAACAAAAGTAAAGCGTTGCTGATGTATTCTGTAATTATCACGTTTTTTTGAAATATCTTTTCGCATTTGACAAATCACCGCCGGATAATTTTGTTACATAAGCGTACCAATTTTAGAAAATTTGTCAAGTATTATATCAGCTTAGTCTCAAGAATTGCTCTGTCGGCTGCGTACTCTAATGCGGTTTGGCGTGAAATTAATTTTTGGCGGTAATAATTCGCAATACAGTCGTCCATCATCTGCATTCCGTATTTAGCACCGCCTTGAATTTGTGTATCAAGCTGAAAGCTTTTATTTATCCGAATAAGGTTTCTTACGCCGCTGGTTCCGACAAGAATCTCTAACGCGGCAATTCTTCCTTTTCCGCCTTCAAGGGGAAGCAACACCTGGCTGACTACACCTTCGAGAATCTGCGCAAGCTGAATCATTATTTGCGGTTGAATTTCCGGCGGGCAAGCGTCAACAATACGGTTGATTGTATGAGACGCGCCTTTTGTGTGAAGCGTTCCCAAAACAAGATGCCCCGTTTCGGCGGCGGTTATGGCAAGCTGAATAGATTCGTAATCGCGCATTTCCCCGACAAGAATTACGTCCGGGTCTTCGCGAAGCGCGCTACGCAACGCGGCATTAAAGCTCTTTACATCTCTGCCTATTTCTCTTTGATGGATTAACGCTTTTTTTGGGGTAAAGCGGTATTCGACCGGGTCTTCGATTGTGAGTATGTGGCAGGCGCGGGTGCTGTTGATATGGTCAATCATGGCGGCAAGCGTGGTGGTTTTTCCGCTACCCGTTGACCCTGTTATCAAAACCAAACCATTCTTTTTCAAAGCGAGTTCGCCAAGCACCGCGGGAAGCTTTAATTCCTTAAAGTTACGGATATTGCTTGAAATAAGTTGAGCGGCACACGCCAGTACTCCCATCTGACGGTATAAATTAAGACGCTGCCTTTCCTTGTCTTCAAGTTCCAGCGTAAAGTCCAAATCTTCGCCCGCGTTAAGCATTTCTTCCTGACGGGCATCAAGTAAAGATAAAAGCATGCGATTGGTTATTACGGTGTCCGCAAATTCCGGCGGAGGCGGAGACAAAACCCCGTTGATACGTATCACCGGCGGTTTCCCCACAGTCATGTGTACGTTCGAAGCACCCAATTCCCTTGCGCGTATAAGCAAATCGGTCACAAAGTCCTTTGATTCCATACTTGCACCCCTTAATTCTATTTTATTTTTGAAGGAATTCCGCTGATTACAAGATACACTTCATGCGCTTGGTGTGCGATTCTTTGATTAATATTGCCAAGAATATTCCTGTAATTCTCTTGTGCCCTATCTCCGGGGACATGACTCAAACCTATCTCAACCGAAAGAATAACCAAAGTGCCGTCGATTTCTTTAACTTCCCAAATAAGCTCGGTTATTTCATCGGAAACCTGCTTTTCTATTTCTTTTCTCAACTCAATGGTTATGTTTGCTAAATCGTCACATTTCTCCTTAATTGCGCGGTTGGTATATTCGCCCAAATTATCAAGAACCGCAAATTTATGCCCCTTAACCAATTGATTAAGATTTTTTGCATCTGACTGAACAACCCAATTGACTCCGTTTTTTTTGCAATGAAAATCAATTCTGCCCTCAATGGTTTTTTTCAAACTGTCATATGCACACATATACATTACATTATCCATCGCGCCCAAATAATTAACAGCCCACCGCGCTTTTCCGCTTTGAGCTCCACCTGTAACATAAATAATTTTCGCCATATTATCAACCCTTCATGGTTAATGTAATAGTTTTTTTTATTATAGTCTAACTTCAAAAAAAAACCAAGCGGTAAAAATTATTCATTTCTTTGGCATTTAAAGCGCCCGTGCCTTGTTCGCGAAACAAAAATTCAATGTTTTCATAATGCGGCGGTGTTAAATAATTTTTGTAAATTCGCCTAAGATTCAAAACAGTTCTTTTATAATCTTCCGGAGAAAGCGAATAATTCCCCAGGAAATAACGCAATGATATTTCGCGGTTAATTTTCAGTGCCGCGCTTACAGATTTTAAAATTTCAAGCATTACATACAAAGATGAATTATCTCCGGATTTTCCTTTTTTTATGAAATCCGAAGGAATTTTTTCAAATTGAAGCATTTCTAAATTTTTTTCCAACCACGCTGTTTCTGCTTTGTTAATGAAAGAAGATACACTTGATATGCGATTGTACCAAAAATTTATTTCCGTGAAAAATTTTTCGGGGGATAGTTCCGCGATTCTTTCCAAAATAAAATATACAATATTCTTTGTAAACTGTGGGTTTGATTTGCAATAATCGGCACCTATTTCAATTATATAATCATCAGAGAACCGCGTGTCCCCTGCCCTGTACGCTCCGTTTTCCAAAAAAACCAAGTGTATGTTTTTTCTTTTTTCCGGCTCACGAGAGTTAGTGCAAAAACCTAAAAGATGTTTTATTCCTTCGGGAAGTTTATTGTATACCTCCACAAGCAAAGCGCGAACGAATTCTTCAGAAAAATGCTTCGGCAAAATTACATATGTTTTTTTCGCACTCTGTACTGATTTTATTACGCAGTTTACGATATGTATTAAAGTCCCCTCCCCTACTTCGGGGGCGGGTGCCAGAGAGAGTGTCAATGGCAACGTATCCAGTTCTTCTAATTTAAAATTTTCATCATACGAATTTTCAAAACGCGTAAGTAATAATTTTTCAATATCTGTCAAATATTCGCCTGCCATTTCCGCAGATAAAATATAATTATGTGCAAAAAAAGTCGTCCTTTGCCCTGTGAAATCCACAGGAACAAAAGCGGCTTGGCCTAAAAACATTTTTCCGCACGGGAAATGTGCAACGGTAATAGAGTTCATGCCGCCGCCGGAATAAACACAATACGGGTGAATCTTTTCCTTTATAAAAGAATCGTCAAGGCCGGGCGATTTCGCAACAGTATCGTATCCCGCCGAGCTTATATAAAGCCCGCGCCTTTCACGTGTATAAAAATGCTGGCTAACTTTCATACCCTTCGATATAACCAAGCCTGTGTAAAATCCATAAAAACGGTTCGTCAACGCGTACGGGCGAAAACGACGCTATGCGCCTGCTTTCCGGCTTTGTTCCCAGCGCGCTGACCGCGAAAAATCCCAAATCCGCAAAGCGACGTTTCAATGCGTTGCGAAAATTCGGGTCAATTTCACTGATGAAATT
Source organism: Defluviitaleaceae bacterium (assembly GCA_009779835.1). Taxonomy (GTDB): domain Bacteria; phylum Bacillota; class Clostridia; order Lachnospirales; family WQUN01; genus WQVC01. The sequence goes on from WRBD01000011.1 coordinate 18,070, forward strand.
TTCTGTTTCGTCGTTGATATTATAAAACTCATTCAAATTAAAAAACGTACGATGCGTGAAATTCGTAAAAATTCTGCTGTTTTCCGAAATATATTCGCCGTCGTTTTGTAAAGCTTCAAGCAAATCTGTTTTAGTCAAAACAACCGCCGTTGGAATTTCGGAAACCCCGCCGCCCTGCTTGTAAATATAATCCTCTACAAGCCCACTTAAAACTTCTGCCGGCTCGTCGGAATAACCAAGCTCGTATTCAAGCGCGTTTTTCAACTGAATTTTCTTCCCGACCGCACGAAATTGCAGCGGGTCAACAAGAAATAAAATCCCGCTGGAATTACGAATATGCGCGGCATAAATATCCATGTAATTTGTATCAACCAGTCCCTCGCCCGCCACATCGAAAAACGCGATATTTATTTCGGGCTTGCTTTCGTCTGAAAACGAAAACGTAAAAATAAACGGCTCCTGCTGTTTTTCTTTTTGCGTTGGGTCAAGCAAAATTCCACGTTCGATTAACGGGTCTTCATATTCAAATCTGAATCTGCGTCCCATTTCATTGTTAATAGGCGTGCAAAAAATCGGAAAATTTCGCGGTGTAATTGTTCTAAGCGTGTGTATTAAACTTGTCAAATAAACCGATTTCCCCGACTGCGATGCACCCACAACCGAAATAATCGTACTTGGCGCAAAGCCCGCGCTTTGTGGCAAAATATTATGACAATACGGGCAAATTCGCTGCGTTGTGATATTTCCGTAATCATCTTTCAACGACGAAAGTACGCCGCGAAAATAGCTTTTATTCACCTCATTAAATTCATCAGGGTCAAGCGCGACGGCAAGCTCTCCCGCAGAACCCATGCCAAACTGCGAACGGTATTCGTCTAAAATATCATCGTAACGCGCTTCATATCCATCCGCGTCCAACGCTTCAAGTGCGCGGAACATAACCCTGTCGTGCGCGAAATCTCTGAAACAATACAAACAAACAATTTCATGCGTCGTATCCAATTTTTTACGCTCGATTTTTTCTTTTTTGCGTTTGAAAAACCCCATTTTATTCGCCCTTTCTTTTTCCTAAGAATAAAGATGTCGCGGCTCCGCAAACAAATGTGATTGCAGTAAAAACAACAAGCAACGGTGTGATTTCAACATGGCTTTGATATGTTGCGGGGTCGTTGAAAATTACAAAAATCGTTCCGAAAACAAGCCCTAAAATAACAAAATATGTTTGGCTGTAAAATTTTTTTAAAAGCAACGCAATCAACTTCGAGCCAAGCAGAACACCCGCAACAATTCCGATTCCCAAAGGTAAGCACACCGCAATAATCGAAAGGAGAAGTTCAACATCCGTGGGCGACATCAGATATTCGCGGATATTTGAAATTGTGTGCATCGCAATCGGAAACAAACCGAAAAGCATAAGTACCATCGCGCCCGAAACACCGGGAACAACCATTGCCGCCGCCGCAAAAACACCGCCGATAAACAAATGCGCGGCAAGCGCGAAATTAAAACTCGCCCCTTCGAAAATAACATCTCTATCACTTTCCGGCGCAATCAATGTGATTAAAATTATGAAAACAGCAGCGGCAATTGCATATAAAAAATATTTTTTCGTTTGATTATCGGAGGAACCGCACTGATTATAAATAAACGGCAAACTCCCCGCCATCAACCCCGCGATAAAACCTCCTGTCTGCATGGAAAACCGCCCTAGTAAAAAATCAATAGCCTCGCCAACCGCCAAAATTCCCACAACCATTCCCAGCCCAACGGGAATTAAAAATTTTAAAGATTCCTTTAAATTTGAAAACAAATTATTAATTGATTCAATCAGCTTGTCATAAATTCTAAAAATAACGGCAAGCGTTGCGCCGCTTACACCCGGCATAACATTCGCGCCGCCAACAGCCATTCCTTTTAAAAATAAAAATAAAACGTGCATTAAAATTTCCCCTTTTTTGACAAAATATGTTGACATTAGCTTAATATGTTGTTAATGTTTGCGCAACATATAAATAAGGGTGATAATTTATGTGTCGCACATTATTAATCAGCTTCCTTTTAACTATATTATTTTCCGTTACTGCGTATGCAAACGGTACATATGCAATTGTTACGGGTTCACGCGTGAATGTCCGTTCGTGCGCCAGTATCGGCGCGGACAACCGGCTTTTCCAAGTTGAGCACGGCACTGTTATTGAAATTCATGGCGTATCGGGCGATTTTTTCCGCGCGTCGATTCAAGGCACGGACGACGTATACATTTCCCGTGATTTTGTACGGATTACGCAAACTTCCGGCACAGTAACAGCCGCGCCGTTTACATTGGTTTCCGGTCTTCCGCACGAAGTCGCTTTTTCGTTTATTCCTAACGGTGAAACGGTTACGGTTAAGTATGTTTATGAAGATTTGTACGGCATAGAATTTAACGACGAAATCGCCTTCGTAGCGCAAACCGATGTTGAAATACCCTGCTTTGCCGTTAATCTTCCAACGGCAAGAGTAGGCAGCGCGCTTGCATACGAAATTATTGAAACAGCAAAAAATTATATAGGCACAAGATATTTACATGGCGGAGCAACCCCAAACGGCTTTGACTGCTCCGGCTTTATTATATATCTATTTACGCCTCACGGAATTGATTTGAACCGCAGTTCCGGCGGCCAAGCGCGGAACGGCATAGCCATAACACGCGATGAAATTGAACCGGGCGACCTGATTTTCTTCGGCTACGGGAATCATATCAACCACGTAGGGCTTTACATCGGTAACAATCAATTTATTCATTCGTCGTCACACGCGACAAACGGCGTAATAATTTGCGACTTGGACGATGTTCACAACTCAAGAGGATTCATAACCGCGCGCAGAGTTATAATTTAAGAAAGACCTTGAGCATAAAATCTCAAGGTCTTTTTTTTATTCCTGCACGCAGGCAGAAACCGGACAAACTTCGGCGCAAGCACCGCATGATATGCATTCCGGGGCATTAATTACATAAATCGGATCCCCTGAGCTGATGCAGCTTGTTGGACATTCGCTCTCGCAAGCTCCGCAAGCGATGCAAGCATCTGTAATTTTGTAAGCCATAAGTAAGCCACCTCCTGTAAGATACAGCTATGATATCATAACCTTGTCAATCACTGCAATAGAATTGTAATATTCTTCTATTGCGTTTGTGGTATTATATTTTCAAAATTTATAAGAATAGTTCTTAGAAAAGGAGATGATGTATTTGAAAGCAAGTTTTACAACATTAGTTATTACATTCCTGTTTATGGTGGCGATTCCGCTTACAGTATCCGCCGCACCTGCATTTGTGAATGTTTCAATGGACCGCACAACAATTTCACAGGGCGAGACTGTAACATTTTCCATCCGCGCAACACCGCAAACAACTTTTGTGTTCGCAAATGTTGACGGTACGCGCACACAAGGTACACGTATGTCCGGCAATGAATGGTCTATAACCGTTTCACCGTCACGCACAACGGTTGTTTCTATTTTCGCAAACAATTCAAACAACGAAACCAACGCGGCAGTTATGAATGTACCCGTGACCGTATCTGGGTCGGGAACAAGTACCCCCACAACACCTGTCGGCAATGTGGTAGTTCCACCGGCTCCGCCAAATTTAGGGCCGCTCGCAATCGCAAGCGTTACCGAAACACCCGCAACAAGACAGGGTTTCGTACAACTCACGGTCGTAACGGGTAATCAAGTAGCGGATGTTTGGGCGAACTTTGACAGAGCGAACAATACCCGCGCTACCGGCAGATTCGCACGCGCAACAATGCTTTCGCAAGACACAAACTCGCGCACATGGGTAATAGATTTCGACCCGGCGGTTTGGGCGGCGCAAACGATTGAAATAGGCGCAAACCGCACCTATACTTGGCCGGGCGCAACAACCCAACAATATACATTAACTCTGTCTCAGCCCTTCGTTGCTCCCGCCGCACCAAGAATTAACAGCGTAAACGCAAGCCCGCGCACTGTATCATCCGGTAATTCTACAACCCTCACAATCGCTACAAATCTCGACGTTGAACACGTTTGGATTCGTGACGTAGACGGCCGCGAATTCAACGCGCACCGCACCACATCAACAGCTTCCGCACGCAATTGGTCTGTAAACTTCAGCCCAAATCGCACGGGAACTGTCAGAGTTTTCGCAAACTCTACAAGAACGGAAACAGGCGCGGCAACCCGCAACGAAACAATAACCGTAGGCGGCTCGGGTTCGGGCTCGGGCAATAACTGGTCCGACGGTGACGCGCAAATAATCGGAACACCGACTGCTCGTTTGGTAGGCGGCGACACTACAAGAATAGAAGTGACAACCAACCGTTATGCCGAAACCGTTTGGGCAACCCTACCGGGTAACCAACGCATATCGCTTCATCGTACTAACAGCGGCACAGGCAACCGCACATGGGAAACCGAAGCATGGGATATCTCATCGCACGGAAGCATCTTAATAAGCGTAAGCAGCGTTCGCGGAAATATAAACAATTTACATGCGGACGACACAAGAACCGTCAACCGTTCAAGTTGGGGCAACGACTGGGGTTCAGGACAAATTTTTAGAACAGCACATTGGTCCGGCGGCACCGGCAGCAGAAATGTACGCAGAGGCCGTGAAGCAGAATTCAGAGTTACCACATCCACAGACGTTACCATAATAGATGTTAACCACCAGCATGGCATAGTCCGCGATGCATACCGCGTCGGCGGGTCATCGGGCGGCGAACAGGAATGGTTTTTAGCGGTTGAAATCCGCAACAGTGCACCGAATACGGTTCATTTCACCGTCGAAGCCTTTGTAGGAAGCTCACGCGTTGATACACGCCAGCTTCCACCTATCAATGTTACTGACTAAAATGTAGTTTAAGAAATACAAGAACCGTCATTGCGGGATTTAACCCCCGTAATGACGGTTTTTCTTATGAGCATCACGCCAAGCAGAAGTTCACCCCAAAGAGAATCTTCTTACATTAACTCGCAGAAAGTCACACTCTCCCCCCTACCCCATCCCCTTGCTCCGCTCCTGCATTTAACATCAAATGAGGCTATTCCCAAAAGAGAATTTAACCACGAAAGGCACGGAATACACGAAAATTCTTTAAACACTTTAAACCAAAAAAAGCCGCATCTCTCAAATTTCGAGAGATGCGGCTTTCTTTTAATTCATAGCTGTGTTGTTGTTAGTTATTATTAGCTCGTGTGCCGTCAGCATTTATATATTTACTTACGTCAAGACCTACAAGCCATCTGGCAAGAACGGTAACGTCATACACTGTTATCATGCCGTCGCCATTTATATCTGCGGCATAAAGACAGAACCCGTTATCAACCATTACTTGCCGTGCTGCATTTACTGTGTTGCCGTCGGCACCGGGATCGCCTATTAAAAGCCACCTTGCAATTGCCGTCGCGCTTGAGGATGTTATGCGTCCGTTGTTGTTGCCCATTACGTCACCTATACGGCGGTTCGACCATTGTGCCGTAAAGGTTCTGTCTTCTGTGACGTTTGTTAAGTTAAGTGCCGGACTCCAGCCGACGAAGAAGTAACCATCCTTTGTCGGGTTTTGAGTCAATGGCAGCGCGGATGAACCGTGGTTCACTTGCCGTACAACATCTGCCGTGCTGTTGTTGTACATACCGCCGTCAAGTTCAAATCTGACGGTGCGCACCTGTACAGGAGTCCAGTTCGCAACAATTTCAATGGGCCCTTCGGGCATTTCAAAGGATGCACCGTTTGCACTTTGATGATTGTTGATTGTCCACGTACTGAAGGGGCTGACTAAACCAAGTGCCGAAGGTGTGATTGATTCTACACCGAAATCAATATTGAAAGGTATGAAGTTTGTTACGGGTTGAACTTCTCCGGTCCAGTGCGAGAACTCATAACCAACCGGGGGAGTACCTGCGGAAAGGGTAATTGCTGTTCCGGGCTCTGCCCATCCGGCACTTGCGGATGAACCGATGAGCATATTTGTTATCAGTTGTTCGCCACTCATGTCGACTACGGTTATTTCGTATTCACCCGGTTGTACTTCTCTCCACTTTGCGGTAACGGTTACGTCTTGACCTATCATAGTGAAGGTTGTATTTGCCACAGAAGCGTTGGCTAATTCGAGAGTGGAGGGAGATACATCCCATCCGTCAAACTCCAAAGGATAATTTGTGCCTGCGAAGATTGCTACATTCGCACCTACCGGTACTGACACGGGGTTGGTAGCGTGATTACCGTTAACCAGCATACCCGCGCCTTCTCCGCCTTCTGCTAATGTGACGAGGAACAACTCTTCTTCTTCCTCCCACTGCGCGGTAAGAGTAATGTCCGTGGCAATTTCGGTCAGAAGTGCGATTAGTTCACTTTCAAGCAGTAATATGGTTGAGGTTCCAACCGCCCATCCGAGCAATATATGACCGTCACGGGTCGGGTTCGGTGAAAGCGGTTCAATAGTATCGCCTTCGTCTACGGTTATTACAACAGGATCTGTGCTGCTGTTGTACATACCGCCGTTTAAGTTGAAGGTTACATCGAATGTGTCCGTGCCGCCTTCCAAGTCACCGGTTATTAAAATGTCGTTGATTGAAGTGTTACCGGAGTTACCCGTTACCGAACTTCTGAGCATATATACCCGCAGGTATACTTCTTCTTGGTCGTTCACGGCACTCGGAAGAAGCAGGTTATTGAACGTAACAGCATCAGGCCGGTTATAGGTTGCATAGTTGTCTACGTTAAAGTCACCGGAAGATTGCCTGTTTGTGGTAAGTGTATTATCAATGTCTACCCAAGGTCCGGTCGGGCCAACTCTGTAGGCAAGACCGAATCTGTCGGGGCCGCCGCCTGTTGAGCGTTGACTTGCAGAGAATCTGATGTTCTCGTAACCGGTGGTTGCAAATCTGATCTGGAACGCGGTAGCGTCACCGATATTGGCAGCGTTTGCGTCCGGGGCAGTAAGATGGTTCACTGACCGCCAACCGGTTGCGGTGGCATTTCCGGAAACTCCGAAGTTGTTAAATACGATGGGGGCCCTTGGATCTATGGGTGATCCGGTAACGCCTATTGCTTGTTGAACACCGTGGCTCCACGCTGTCAAGCTGGCGCTGGTGAGGTTTACCGGAATACCGCCTGTTGCGTTAAATTGGTTGCCTGTGGCTTCCGCAACGTCACTTTCACTTCTGATTTCCAAAAGTACGTCGGAAGTATTTAACTCCCAAGTAGCCGTTACGTTTACAACATTGGCGGGCATTGTGAATGTTGCGCCTACGCGTTGGTCTGCGCCTGTGATGTCAATACCATCGGCTATCCAACCTGTGAAGATTTGACCGGGACGCGCTCCCGCGTTAAGAACTACGGTATTGCCTGCTGATGCCGGGCTGGGGATTGCTCTATGAGCACTGCCACCGTCGATTATATTGACAGCATAAGTGGCGGCTGGCCATTGACCTTCTGTGCGGTTACGCGGGCGTAATACTTGCCATTCAACTTCGTGTATGCCGTCATCTGATTCTGCGTATCTTACCGCTTCAAAGTCATTACGGTTATGACGACCATTTAGCGGAGCTACCGGAGCACCGTTATTGTCTACGGTCCACTCTCTGCGTGTTGCTTCCGAACGGGAAACTCGCCGTGCGGACTGTCCCAAGAGATTGTGAACCCAGTCACGTCTGCCGATGTGGTTGGGGTTGGTGGGGTTGGTACCCGGGCTTGAATCGTTGCTTGCGCCAACCAAATCGAGAATGGCATCAATTTCTGCTTCCGTCACTTTCGGGCTAAGCAGGGTTGTGTTTGTTACAAGCGCAACACTCATATTACGGTTACTGAAGAACTGTACGCCGGCGAAAACATGGTCGGGAGTCGGAATCTGGAAGCGTGCGTTTGTAGATGCCGCACCCGCGCTGGCTATCAACAGTGAAGTTCTCGCCGGTATTGAAGTACCCGCCGGGAAGTCAAACTTACGCCATGGGGCTTCAGTTGGGTCAGCCGCGCCTGTGGGGTTTCCTTCATTTCTGCCGTCGTGGGGGTTCATTTGGATTTGCAAGGAGTGATTGGTTAAAACGACAGGTGCGTTCGTTGGGTTGTAAAGTTCGATGAAGCAACGGTTTACCGCGTTTGCGCTGTCATTGTCGCCACGTCCGTAAATTTGATGGATTATTACCGAAGGCGGAAGTGTTAATTCAATTCCATCAACAGGTGGTAACCATGCCCCGTCATTTCTGTTACGCGGTCTATATTGCTCCCAACCGGGTGAACCGACTTCGAATCCAGAGAAGTTTATACTTTCGAAATCTGCACGGTTGTTCCGGTTGTTCTCGGTAGCGATTGTGCGGCGTACAGAACGGCTTCTTGAAATACCGTCGTCGTAACGCGCTCTTACCAAGAAGTTATGCACCCAGTCGCGGCGACCATTGTGGTCGGGACTGATAGCACCGGCAACGCCGTTAGCTGCGCCAACCAAGTCGATAAGACGCGCTCTGTCGGATGTTGAAATGGTGGATGATAAAGGAGCGGTGTTGCTTACAATTGCAACACTAATGTTACGATTGCTTAATCCGCCTGTTAAGTTCCAAGTTGCGTCAGCAGCCGGAAGTGTATGGGCGGTTGAAAGCGTTGTGCTTCCGGGAACAACAATTAAGAAGGAATGATTCGCCGCAAGTGATTGGGTTCCTGACGGAATGTTAAACACTACCCAATCAGTGGGTGTTGACGCAGCCGCGTTTTCTCTTCCATCGTGCGGGTTCATCTGTACTTGTACGGATAAACCTACCAACGGTATAGGTTCGCTTGTCGGGTTGTAAAGTTCGATAAAGCTGTGGTTAATCGCGTTTTCACCCGGACCGCCTTGACCGTAGATTTGATTGATGACTAATCCCGGTGCCGGCATTGGGTCACTGACATAACTCGCCGTTACGGTAACAGGAGTGGCGGGCATTATAAATGTTGCGTATGCCGAGCTGTTTGCGTTACGGATATCAGCGGTGGTTATACCTGCGCTGGCTGTCCAGTGACTGAACATTTGACCTGCCGGCGGAGAACCGGAGTTAAGGCGAACAATTTGGGTTGCATATGCCATGTTTTCTGTGGCGTTTGTGGATGCGTTTGACGGGTTTACTGTGATAGCGCGCAACGTACCCCATGAACCGTTTGTGCTGGAGCGTGGTCTGTATTGTGCCAGTTCATCGGCGTTTGTTCCCTCAGAACTGTTTGCGGGTGTGCGGTAGTCGATACGGTTGAAGTTATTGCTGTTGCGCCTGTCGTCGCGGAAATCAACCCTGCGCCTTACGACCGCTTGACGGGATATACCTTCTGCCGGGTTATTTCCAAGGAAATGACCTACGGTATCGGGGTTGCCGTCACGCTGCATTATTCCAACCAAGTCTTGAATATTTGCCCAGTTGGTTATTGCGTTCGGAAGCGTAGTATTATTCCTTACCAAAGCGACAACCATATTGTTGTTGCTGAATTCCAAGTTCCAAAGCTGATCCGGTCTGCCGGGGGTATTTCCGGTGGTGGTGGTAGAGAACACTACACGCGGTACACCATTTACTACTGTTGTATTGGACCAAGCGTTGCTTCCGCTGCTTAATACCAAGTAGGAGCCGCGCGCCGGTATAGTACCGGTAAGAGGAAGCCTTTGCCAGGTCGAAATACCGGGACCGTTTTGTACCTGCAAGGACCATCCGTTAAGGTTTACTTCTGCATTCGTCGGGTTAAAGAGTTCGATAAAGCCGTGAGAGAAGATATTTGTAGACGGCCCGGGTGTGCGATTATCGGAACCTTGACCGTATACTTGGTGAATCATCACGCCTTCCGCGGGCATTGCGGATTGTGCATCCTCAACGAAATTGGCTCTTACTGTAACTTCGGATGCGGGCATGACGAATGTTGTAGTTGCGCTGGTGCTGCTTGTTAAAGTTACGCCGGTTGCGGGTGACATTACTGTCCAGTCTTGGAATCTCCAACCCGGAGGTGCAACTCCCGCGTTGATTGTTACGTTTGGTGTACCTGCGGTACCTTGTGGCGCAATAGGCGGTGACGCGCTTGCGAATCTTGCTTCAAGATCTGCCGGAAGGTTACTTGTTACATTGATGGGACGTTCCGGGGGAGAGGTGCTTGAACGCGGGCGAACCAATGCAAGTTCAGCATCTGTTATACCGTCATCGCTGTTTGCAGGGGTTCTGTAGTCGATACTTCTAAAGTCTTCCCTGTTGTCGAGTGTGTTTTGAACACCGTCAATACGGCGTACAGTACGTGACCGTGAAATATTACCCGCGGAACCTTCTCCGAGATAATTTGCAGTTAGCATGGACTGACCGCTGCTGTGACAACCAACCAAGTCTATGACGCGGCCCCAATCGGCTTCTGATGTTATTAACTGCGGAAGCAGGGTTGTGTTGCTTACAAGTGCGACAGCCATGTTTTGGTTACTGAATTGAACACCATCCCAAGTCATGTCCGGGCTGCCCGGGCCGGTGGAAGGAATCACTAAACGCGGTACACCGTTTACCGGGGTGGTGTTAACTCCTATATTGCTTACAACCAAGAAGGAAGAGTTAGCGGGTACCGAACCGATAAGGTCAAGCTTTGCCCACGGCTGAAGTCCTTGACCGTTTGCTCTTTGCAAGGACAATCCCGCAAGCGGTATGGATGAACTTGTCGGGTTAAACAGTTCAATGAAGCCGTGTGAAATAATGTTAGAACCCGGGCCGCCGTTTCCGTACACTTGCCTGATGATTAATGCAGAAGCGGGGCCGTTATTCAATGTTACGAAGTTAGCTGTTACTTGAACGGGACCATTAGGCATGGTGAAGTTAGCCATAGACGCGCTGGTGGGATATCTTATTTCCACTGCGGTTGAACCGTTGTTCACAGTCCATCCTCTGAAAATTTGTCTTGGTCCGGTAGGTTCATTTGGCACCAGGCGTACAAAAGTACCTTCGGTAGCCGAGTTAATGCTTGACGTTCCAACGTTAGACCTCGCCGTTCCGCCGGTTACCATGATGGAATGAGGTGTCGGCTGTACGATATCTCCCGGGCCGAATACCTGCGCGGTTAACGTAACATTACCGCCCGGCAACGCTGATGAACGGATAGTGCTGCCGCCCACTGATAATGAGGGTGAGTTATGCAACGATCCTGAAGCAGTACTCCAAGTAACGGAGTATGGCGGGGCTACCAAAGTACCATTTAAGGATACATTCGGAAGTGTAAAGGTTGTGAGTGCTTCATATGGGTTTTGTATAGGCACGTGAATGATGTTTTGACCGGAACCTTGTGTAAATGTTACCGTTCCGGTATTTAACGGTTCAACGCTGTCGTTAAAGACTACAAACTCATCTAAAAACTCACTGCGAGCTGCGGGTTCCGTAAGTTCTTCGGTAAACTCACTGCCAATGACGGATTCCGTATCAACCGAAAGCCCTTCAACAGACATCGGACCTGCACTCAAATCCATTACTTCTATCCTGGTGATGTTTATATTCATACCCGCGCCGGCACCATTTGTAGCCAAGCGCAAATGAGTGGTACCTACCCATGCGGAAGTCGTAGTCATTGTAAGGCTGAATCTGTTGTCTGCTCCTATAGTAGGCGAATCCATATTGGTTCCGCTTATAGAGCCGCCCGCGTTTCTGCGGTCCGCCCTGAAGCTGACATTATTTCCGGCGGCACCGGCAACAGTTCCTTCAATGAGAATAGAGTAGCTTCCGGTTGCTAAATTAGTTATGCCAATTCTGTCAAGCCACATGAATACACCATTCGAAGAGGTGGTACCCCTGTTTGATATAGCAATTGCATTATTTGCCACACTGGCAGTAACACCGGTACCCGAAATTCTGAATGCTCCGCTAGAGGGAGGTGAACTTTCTCCGGTTTGCGTGATAGCAGTGGTGTATCCTTGCAATGTCCATATCGGAGTCGGTGTCCACGGTATGGCTTCAAATTCAATCGGACCGAATTGACCGGTACCTTGTAATTCCATTGCCGCTCCCCAGTTGGCTGCAATTACTACCGCCGGTGCGCCCGCGGGCATTTGGAAACGGGTATTCCGTGAGCTGGCGTTATCAAGATGCGCGCCGCCCTGTAAAACCGTCCAGCCGGAAAACGCTCTGTTGTCGGGGAAGGAACCCGCGTCTATCAGAACTTGTGTGTTTGCAGGTATATTAATTGAAGGTGTCGCAAAGGAACCTATCGGACCTACATTGAGTATGGTAACAGAACCTTGCTGGCGACCGTCGCCGCTCCAACGCGGGCGTACCAACTCCAAGTCTGCGTTTCCTTGTGGGGTTGTGGGGAATCTGTAATCCACACTTTCAAAGTCTTCGTTGTTTCTGCGTGTGTTTTGTGCGTTATTGACTCTGCGTACACTTCCTTGTCTCCACATACGCATAGCGGGGCCTGCGCCTAAGAAATTTCTTATTTCGTCGTTGACGCCGTTTCTCGCGCCCACCAAGTCTAAAACAATAGGCCATTCGTTTAACGCTATTACCGGTGACAATGGGAACGGACCTTCAACAATCGCTACGCTCATAGAGTTGTTGCTGAACCGTTGGTTCCATCCCATATCCCATTCTTCGTTTGGAATTGTATAACGCGGGGTACCCGTGTTGGTTACATCCGTACTTACAATAAGGAAAGACTCACCCGGTGCCATAGTGTGACCGGAAGGAAGGTTGCGTACACGCCAAATACCGTCATTGTCATTCATTACTTGAATGGACAAACCTGCCAAAGGCTGGGATACGTTTGTCGGGTTGAACAGCTCTATAAACCCGTGGGAAATCGCGTTTGCGCCCGCACCGCCTTGTCCGTGTACTTGATTTATTATTATTGAAGGTTCGGGCATTGCTTTGGATTCCCAAACAGCGGTTACGTTAATGGCTCCGCTTCCGGAAGCGGGCATTACAAAGTACGCATCCGTCCGGCTGGTTGGGTTAACAATGGTAACACCCGGGGCTGTCCATTCGACGAAAATATCACCGTCATTGGGGGGAGCACCGGTTTGGAAACCTACAATTCTGTTGGGGTGTGCGGGGCTTGGGAATACATTACTGCCTACGCCCGCGTTAACAAGGTTAACCTGGCGTGCGGTACCCGTGAAAGGTGTAAACCAGTTTTCTGTGCGGCGGCGAGGACGGTAGAAGTCAACCAGCCCCATATTCCATTCGCCTAATCTGATTTCTTCAAAGTCCGTAGAGTTGTTTCTTGTATTTTGCGGATTGGTTGGTGCAGTTGGTGAAGCGGCAATTGCTCTGTCGGAAATACGGCGTACCGACGCGCTGCGGGATATGCGCCGCGCGGGCTGCGAACCCAATATATTGTGAACAACGTCCCTTGGCGGGGGTTCGTTTCTTGCGCCTACCAAATCAAGCACTCTGTTTTGTTCGGCAGCGGTTATTATCGGGGACAACCGGGATGACACACCGGCACCCTGTACCAAAGCCACCGACAAATTACGGTTGCTTAACGGCCAATTTATCGTATGGTCGCCTTCAAGAATAAGACGCGGAACATGACCGAGTGCCGGGTCTGTATTATTGTTGTGCCATGTGTTCGAGCCTTGGCTTAATATAAGGAACGAACGCCCGGGGTCAAGGTTCACGTTCGGGAGGTCGAATACTTCCCATTGTCTTGCGATTGTATTATTCGGAGCTCCGGCAACAGGTGGGTTAGCCGGTGCGCCATTGTCGATGTTTTGAATTTGAATTGAGCGACCGCCAAGAGATACCGCGGTGGAATGCGGGTTAAACAATTCAATGAAACCGTGTGATACGGGAGTAACACCATCGGATTGAACCGAACCCAAACCATATATTTGGTTGATTATCGGTGCGCGTTCTGCAACAGCGAAATGTGCGGTAACGGTAACAGAGGAAGCAGATGAAGCCGGTGTTACCCAAATGGTTTCTTGGTTTATATTTCCGGTAAGTGCTGTTCCGGTGATATTTTGACGGTTACCTGATGTTTCGATAAGCGCGGTACCAGCGTGTGCTGTAGCCCCGGTTCCAACTGTGAAATGTGAAAAAGTATAACCGGGCTGCGCGTTTGCCGTTACTTGAATCGGCATATTGCGAAGGTATCTTGCGCTGAAGTTACCAATGTTGAAAGCGGGGAAACCTGCAACTTGTCTGCCTAAGAAGCTTTGTCCGCTTACAGTTTGGGCAAACGTATACAAGTCGGGACGAATATATGCGCCCGCTACGTTAAGCCAGCCAACTTGACCGGCAAGTGCTTGCGTTGCAGTCCCTGACGGCCCTTGTACTATCCAGTTTATGGTTGTACTTTGTCCCGCAGTACCTAAACCTTGCATATTCATATGCTCGCGCCCGTAAGCAGCATAAGCATTACCCGGGCGCGGGTTTGTTCCGGCGGTACCGGGACCTCTGCTTAAATAAACCCGCATATGCTCAATTGCGTTTTGGTTAAATGACGCTCCGTTTGCTCCGCTTGCTGATGACGGGGTTGCGTGGGCAGAGAAGGAACCACCCATACCGGAAGCGGGGTTACTGTAGGTGTAAGTGGCACCCGCGGGAGCCGCGCGAAGCACTAATGTTGCCACTTGGCTTCTAAGCTGAGGGAATGTATTGTTGGGGTCGGAAGTAGAACCGTTAGAAAGCCCCGTCGTCATGTTAAACCTGTTCCTGGTCGGATGCGAAGTACCGTTACCGGAACCTTCATTCCAGCCTATTTCGTCCCAGTTATTTTCCGGTGCTCCGCCAATGGTATGGGGAGTCCATCTGCTTGTTTCCCCGGAAAAAGTTCCGCGCCAATTTTGAGCGCGTTGTGCCGGTGTAAATGCTGCATTATTTATCCACGGAACCATTTGCGGCCCCCATGTGCCGTTAGGCCAAGCACCCGCCGGACCGCGTCCCGGTTCCATTAAGCCCCATCTGGCTAAAAATCTGCCTATAAACGGGTTACGCGTATTGTCTATTTCCCGTACCAAGTTTTCCATACGGGCGGGGTGGAACGCCGTACCTGTGTAAGTTGAGTAACGGGCAACAAAGTTTGCCCTAAAATACGGATTTTGTAAAAGAACGCGGATAGCTCTTGTGGCAGACTCCGGTCTTCTCCATCCACCGTTATCAACTATAAAGTTCATAGGTGCGGCTGAACCCAAGGGCTCGCCCATGCAAGCCGTGTTCTGCCGCTGCACATCGCTGTTCGCGTTTCCGCAACTGGAACAAGAGCCGGTGAAACAGGTTGGGCTTGCCATTGCGGTAAAGTAATTCATGAAATTAGCTGTGCCGTGGAAAATAGCGTTGTCAAAGTCTTGTATTATAAAACGCCATCTGCCGTCCGCACCGTGAACGCCGGGTGTTACACTCGGCCGTCCGAACCATTCATCATCGCCGTGTATATCTGTGGAACCGCGGGAACGGCCGGTTCTCCACATTTCAAAGTTGTTGCTGAGAGAGTCCCAGTTTTCCAAATGCATATAGACTATAAGCCAGTCTATAAAATCATCTATGCACATTACAGTGTTAAGGTAGTCATACCATTCTCTGGTAAGGTGGCTTCGTCCCACCCAGTTTGCGGGGACGGGGTCACCTGCGCGCGGGTGGTTGAACGGGAAAGTAGCAGGAACCCTGCGGGCATAGCCGGTATGACCTTCTATATCATTACCGGTGGCAACATCGGCTGTTACGTTGCCCAGCGCGGTTCTTCTTGTTCCGGTAGATATGTCAATACTGCGTACATTCGGGCCGGGGCTGGACGAAGTGCCAATCGCGGGGCGTTCTGTCCGTGGGTCTGCGTTAACGTTTCTGGGAGGATAAATGATATAAAAGTTTGCAACTTCTTCAAAAAATGTATCGCCCTCAACCTGTATTGACGATAACGGTACGTCATCCATTTGATACATTTGACTAATAAGGCTTGCGTGTCTGTGGGTTTGTATATTTTGCATTCCCCAGAATTCGCCGTTTATAAAGATTGCACCCCAAGTGGCGTGTTGAATTACGGGGCGTAACGGGTGGGCAACCCACATGGAAAGCGGGTCACGCGCATCCGTTCCCTCAACGTCTGCCAAACGGATGTTAAGATGCCTGAATCTGTCAACCCGTCTGCCGGGTGCGCCGTAATGCCCCATCGTATCCGGAACTATATTTAAGCCGCGAATATCACCGCTACGGCCGCTCAATTCTCCGCAGCACGAACAGGGTTGCCCGCCTTGGTTAAAGTTAAGCCGGATTGAACGCAACGGGAAGGCGCGTGACCAGTTACCGAATGACCAAGCGTTTGCAAGCTGGTTGAAAACCACAACGCTTTGATTGCCTTGCCAGTCAAACATTTCTACGTTTGCGCGCTGCCGTACTTCTTGGGAAGATGTTGAAGTACCGCTTATTCCGTCTATTCCGGAAATTACAGCACGTCCCGGGCCTTGAGCACTGCGATAGGAACGTTCACGGCGAACCGGGTTTCCGTAACCGCCTTGAGGTATACCGGTTGCCACTTCTTTTTGAATAGCCGCATTTCTTTCAGCCGTTGACATAACAGAATTGTCTGCGTTACGCCACATACTTTCAACGATAGCACCCAATCCGTCACGGCCGTCCCACAATCCTGCTCTTATTTGACCCTGCCAAGCGTACGGATAGTGCGTACGTCTTGGAGCTTGCCAAAACCAAGGCCAAGTGGGAACACCCCAAGCGGGCGGGGTTTGACTAACGTTGGGATGCATATGACCCCATCCGCCTGTTTGAGTTTCGGTAGGCGCACCGCGGACTACCCAGTGGGCACCGGCAGCTGCGCCGACTTCCGCACCTTGATGACCGCTTTGACCGCCTCCTGTTGGACCATAGTCTCTTGAAACAAATCCTCTGTCCCAGTTACGGTATATGCCTGTAATTGGGTGCGCGAAATGCTCCGGCGGCATAACAATGGAAACGATACGAACGTTTTGCCAGTTTGTAAAGGAACCTGCAGCACCGCTGCTTACAATATAGGTTTGGGTTTCCGTGTTGCCTCCGATACCGGCATTGGTAAACGCTCTTGCGCGTACTGCCATACCGGTAAATACCGGTACCGCCCTGTAGTAACCTTGAGCTCCTTTAATCCAATCGGGACGGAATACTTGTGTCCAAGGGCGGGCTTCAGTGTTATGGGGTGACATATAAGCACTGTCTTCAAGAAATTGAGTTTGAGACCAGGGCACGTTCCAAGGGCCGGGGTTTCCTCTGCCGACACCATAGTTGGACATGGGGGATATATGGTCTCCGGGGCGGGTGGTGTCGGTATCACCGCCCACACTGCTTATGGGGATGGATACACCGGGGGGAAGTATCAAAGAACAACCGCATTGCCCCGGCCATGATCCATGTGTTTGCCAGTTGAATAATCTGTCTGAAAAGGTGCTGGCACCGGTAGGAGTCGGGTTAAAAATGTGGTAGGCCATGTAGGGGCCGTTTTCACTTGTTCTGTGACCTACAGGCCAGCCGTGCTCTGCAATCTCCGCACGGTACGCGTCGCAAACGCGGGGTACACTGCCGTCGAAGGTGACACGGATTACTGAATCGCTCCAACCGGGTGCGGGGGTAATGTTAAGATTGAGTGATGAACCGGTCTTAACTCCGCCCGGCTCTGAGAATACCGGTGCCGGCGGTGCACCGGCGTTCATGGGGGTAATGACATCTTCCGCATCTTCTTCAAATACGGAATCACCATCGCGGTCCCATTGTGCGGGACGGAAACCACGAAGATTTCCGGACCGGGGGTCTGAAGGTGTTACAATGTTTTCTTCTTCCGAGATGAAGTCCAACCAATCTTCCCGGTCATCTTCTTCCCCCTCCGTTGCATCCGGCACTTCCGAGATATCCTCGTCAGGCTCCGGGGCGGAAGCGTTTTCTGCTTCCAAACTTGCGTCCGTCTCTGCGCCGAAAACATCCAACGGCGACACGTGTATTGATGAAAATACCATCAAAAACGCGAGCACGTACGCTAAGCAACATCTCAGTTGCTTTGCCATGTTACATACCACCCTTCATTCTTCCTTTTATTTGTGTAGTATTCTACCAACTTGATACTCGGAAAGTGTATAATTACAAAAATTTGTACAACTTTTCCAATCTACACCCTCCCATTTTGGCTATTATCTACATATTACATTCTAATTACAAATCATGCAAGTAGTTAATAAAATTTTTTTGTAAAAAAAATTTCGTTCTTTTATCAGTCCTCCGGTGCGGTTTTCAGTACTGTGAGGACATCAGAATCTCTGTCTCCCTACTATTATATAGTTGTCGAAATATTAGTTTTGGTTCAAAAAAAAGACAAACAACCATAAATGCCCGTTATGGTTGTTTATTCTTATCAATGTAATCCTATACATGTATAGTGTTTCCAAGCTTAATGACACATTATTTACAACCATGTTACCCGTCCTCCAACGCTGTTTTCAGTGCTGTGAGGACTTTTTTTTCTATCCGAGATACTTGCACCTGAGACACGCCGATTGCTTTTGCGACTTCCATTTGAGTTTTGTCTTGGAAGTAGCGCAGGATTATTACCTGGCGTTCTTTGGGCTTGAGACGTTCGATTAATTGTTTTAAGGCCAGGATATTTATGCTTTGGTCGGCATCGTTTGGGGCTTGGGCAACTTTATCTATTAGGAAGATAGGGCTGCCGTCGCCTTGATAAATTGTGGCGTGAAGGGATTCAACATCGTGACCGGCATCCATCGCTACGATTAATTCTTCCGCGCTTACGCCGATTTCTTCGGCGAGCTCTTTTATTGTGGGCTGACGGCCGTGTTTTGCTGTTAGCATTTCGGTTGTGTAACGCGCTTTCGTCGCTAGTTCTTTCATGGGGCGCGAAACCTTTATTATACCGTCGTCGCGAAGAAAGCGTTTTATTTCGCCTATTATCATGGGAATTGCGTAGGTGGAAAATTTTACGTCGAATGACGAGTCGAATTTGCGAATGCATTTTAACAACCCGATTGCTCCGATTTGATATAAATCGTCGGGTTCGTAACCGCGTTTCGCAAATTTTTTTACAACAGACCAAATAAGGCCGCTGTTTTCTTTTATTAGCAGCTCTGCCGCATCGTTGTCTCCCGATTGAGCGCGCGCAATTAACTCCAAGGTGAGGTTCATCTTGTCACTCCCCTGCAAGTTTTTTTACCATCTTTATGGTGGTTCCCTCGTTCGGGCGCGATATTACTTCCACCGTATCCATGAATGACTCCATGACCGTGAATCCCAGCCCCGAACGTTCCATTTCGGGCTTGGTTGTGAACAACGGTTCCCGCGCGGATTCAATGTTTTCTATGCCAACGCCTTTATCGGAAACTTCAATAAAAATGGTGCGAAGCTCGTTTTGCAATGCAATTGTAACAACTGTGTCATTTACAGATTGGCTGTTTTCGCCGTAGCCGTGAATAATCGCGTTTGTTACCGCTTCGGAAACCGCCGTTTTTATATCGGAAATTTCGCCTACAGTAGGGTCCAGCGGCGTTATAAATGCCGCCACAACCACCCGCGCAAGTGCTGTGTTTTCCGAAATCGCGGCAAATTCAAATTTTACTTTGTTATTCATACCAACGGCCCCCCCAACATGGAAATCGCGGCTTCCGTTGTTGCGGTGCGCGAAACTATTTTTGAAAGCCCGGACATTTCATAAAGCTTTGCAACAGAATCGCTCATGCCCGCAAGAACAAGCTTTCCGCCGCGCATTTCCGCTTTTTTGTACCGCCCGATAACCATTCCTATTCCCGACGAATCCATAAATGAAACCCCCGACATATCAAGCAAAATATGCCGGCACGCCGATTTTTCAAATGCCGCGTCCAGTTGTGTACGAAAACGCTCCGCCATATGATGGTCAAGCTCGCCGTTCAGCGTTGCGAAAAGAACCCTTCCGTTTATATTAATCTGCATATTATCTCCATTCCCCTTCCAGTATTTGTAAGTTCACATATCATATAGAAAAATTTGCGGACATGCAACATTTTTCCATTTAATATTTTCGTAACAAATATTTCACAAAAATGTAATTTGTACTTGAAGTTAATTTATCATTATGTTATTGTTATTGACAGAAACGAAATTATAAAAGGAGTGCCATGTATGTTCTTTAGGCGGAAAGAGCCTTCGACACGTCCGGCAGTTAAAAAAGTAAGCGAATTTATTAACACAAAATCTCATAACCAAAAAAAATATATCTCATTAATGCTTGTGCCGTCTTACAGCACGGGCAAAACGCGAAGCCTGCGTATTCCGCGGGCTGTTTTGTATTCCGTTGCGATTGTATTTTTTCTGATTTTTTCCGTGGTTATGGGGTTTTATCTTAACAGTCGGTATCAGCAGCAAGTCGCAGCTAACTTGAGTAATTCCCTTGACGAAACACAGGCGGCGTTTAGCACGTACCGCTACGAATCCGAACAGGCGCAAAGCGAATTGATTGACGCAACCGTTCAAATGTACGAACAACTAAGCGAAGAACAAATGCGTGCGCGTCTTGAAATAGACCGTCAGGAAAGACGGCATCAAGACACACTGGATGATATTTGGGATATCATAGACGGGCTGGAAGACCAAATTCGTGAATTTGAAGAAGAGCGGCAAGAAATTATAAGCAATTTAAGTTCGCGCAGTGTTATTCCGCCGATTGCGAATCTACTTTCCGAAATGGAAAAAACACAGGAAAATCTTCGCGAAGCATTAATGCCGGAAATCATTCCCGCGAAACCCTCCGCGCCGTCGGTCGGTTTTCTTAGTTTCGGAGCGCAAGCCCCGCTTACCGAGGGTGAAATTCTTAACAGGCTTAACAGTCTTGTAAACGAATTGGAAGCGCAACGTCAGATGTTAGTCAGTTTGGAAGAATACAAAGAAAGAATGCAGCCGTATTTACTGAATTATCCCACAATATGGCCCGTGCGCGGGCAAATTAGTTCGGGCTACGGGTGGCGGCGCAATCCGTTTGGCGGAAGCGGAAGTGAATTCCACTACGGCATTGACATTCCCGCAAAAGTAGGCACACCAATCAGAGCCTCCGGCGGCGGCACAGTTATTTTCGCGTGCTGGCAAAACGGCTACGGTAACGTCATCGAAATAGACCACGGAAGCGGACTTACAACAAAATACGCGCACAACACCCGCAACTCCGCAACAGTTGGGCAGCGCGTGGAACGCGGCGATATAATCGCATACGTTGGAAGCACCGGGCGAAGCACCGGCTCGCACCTTCATTACGAAGTACGCCGAAACGACACGGCATTAAATCCTGTTTCGTTTTTATTGGAGTTTCATAACTAGGGGGAGATTTTTATGGCTCGCAGCCGAACACAAGATGATTTTATCCAGCCGACAAGCACGGTGATAGGTTTGGGTGCTACTATTCACGCGGCGCGTTTTACTTGCGCCGAATCGGAATCTATGCGGATTGACGGGACGTTGGTAGGCGATATTGAAATAGAGGGACTTTTGAATATAAGTGAGACAGGGCGCGTGGATGGGAACATTAGTGCGGGCTCTGCGCGTATTGCCGGGAGGATTTTTGGTAATGTACAATGCCGGAATGCGATACATCTTGCCGCCACCGCAGATGTAACAGGCGATGTTCTCACTGCCACGTTAATTGTAGATGAAGGCGCGATTATCACAGGTCGTTTTCAAACACATGTAATAGTGGATGAAATAAATCAAGCATGAAGCTGCTCGTAAACTTGATAAAAGCGTCGCGCGCGTATTGGGCGTATTTGATAATTTCGCTTTTAGCGATTGTCGGGATGACGGCGGCGCAATTATACGCGCCTTTGGTGGTACGACGGCTTACGGATATGGCGGTAAACGCAGACCCGCAGCTTGCGAAGATGGCTTTGCGTCTTGGACTTACGCTTGCGGGGGTATATTTTTTGCAAGCGGTATGCTCGTACATACGACACTACTACACTCATTATGCGGCGTGGCATTTTGTTGCGGATTTACGAACAAGGGTTTACGCAACGCTGCAAAAACTTTCGATGAAATTTTATCACGACAAGCAAATCGGGCAAATTATGTCGCGGGTAGTGAATGATACGGGTAACATTGAAGTTCTTATTGCGCACGCCGTACCCGATATTATTGTAAATATCGCGATTTTAATCGGCGTTGCGGTAATTCTTTTTGTGATTAACCCGCTGCTTGCCGCGCTTAGTTTAATTGCGATGCCCGCGCTTGTTTGGATATCAATTTTGTTTGCGAAAAAGGTTCTTCCCATTTTCCGGGAAGGGCAAAGTGTTTTAGGCGAACTTAGCGCGAATTTACAGGATAATATTTCCGGAATGAAGGAAATTCAAGTTTTCAATCAGCACGAGAGAGAAGAGGAAAAAATAGAAAAATCCGCGCGCGCCCATGCTGTTACAGTGCTTCGTGGTTTGCGGCTTTCAGGTGCTTACGGCAGCGCGGTGGAGTTTTTTTCAAGTATCGGAACTGTTATTATAATCGCGTACGGCGGATATATGGCACTCCACGACCGCGTTCCCGTTGCGGATATCGTGGCTTTTTTGATGTATCTGAATATTTTTTATCAGCCGATTAGAACTCTTTCCCGCGCAAACGAGGATTTGCAAACGGCAATTGCGGGAGCGGAACGTGTTTTTGACATTCTTGACGCGGAAATCGACGTGAAAGAAAAGGAAAATCCGCACGAATTAAAAAACGTACGGGGTCACATCATTTTTAATAATGTGAGTTTTCACTATATAGAAGGAAATGATGTTCTGCGGGATATTTCCGTTGAAATAAAACCGGGGGAAGTAGTAGCGCTAGTCGGGCCGACAGGCGTTGGAAAAACGACTTTTATAAATTTATTGAACCGCTTTTATGACCCGGTTAGCGGCGAAATAACCCTGGACGGTCACGATTTGCGCGATGTTTCGTTACGAAGCTTGCGCAACAGCATAAGCAATGTAATACAAGATGTTTTCCTGTTTAATGATACTTTGGCGGAAAACATTTGTTACGGCAGCCCGAAAGCCACCCGCGAAGAAATTATTGACGCGTCGCGCCTTGCCCGCGCAGACGACTTTATTTCCGAATTAGGCGACGGCTACGAAACCTATGTCGGCGAACGTGGTTTACGTCTTTCCGGCGGACAAAAACAGCGCGTTTCAATAGCCCGCGCCGTTCTTCGCAACCGCCCCATTTTAATTTTAGACGAAGCCACCGCCGCCGTTGATGTTGAAACCGAAAAACAAATTCGCGAAGCACTTGACGACGTAATGCGTAACCGCACAACCGTGATTATTGCCCACCGCCTTTCCACGATAAAAAAGGCCGATAAAATTATCGTCCTTAAAGACGGCCGCATAGAAGACACGGGAACCCACGACGAACTCATAAGTCGAGACGGACTTTACGCGCATATGACGGAAATTAATATGTATGCTTAAAAGGGGTCAATTATGAATAAAATAATATTAGAAACGAAAAGATTAACACTAAAACCGTTTGAAGAAAAAGATGCGTATATCGCTGCATATAATAGCCGCCAACCAAGCATTGCAAAAGCTATGTCCGATATGGTCTTAGCTGATGAAAAAGCTGGGCTTGAATGGATAAATTGGATAAACGTTATGGCAAGCATTGAAAAGCCGTGGCAAGTTTTATCTATTGAATTAAAAAGCGAGAATAAGTGTATCGGTATTATGGGCATTATTCCACAGCCAAAAATTCAAAGCGAATTTGAAATTTTATTTTCTATTTCTGACGAATATCAAGGGAGAGGTTATGCAACAGAAGCCGCCCAAGAAATGATTAAATGGTTTTTCAGTTCAAGAACAAACGTATACTTATGTGCGATTGTGAAAACCGATAATATACCGTCGCAAAAAGTTATTGAAAATTTAGGTTTTGAGTTTATTGAAAATCGTGAAATTGATTACGATAACAAGCCGACATGGTTCAAATATTATAGATTATTAGGTTAACTATGAATACACTTTATCTTTCCGGTATTAACGGAACATTGCTCCGTTCGGATGAAAAAATATCAAAATTCAACTTTCGAAGTAATTATCCCCGAAAGAGGTGGTTTGTGACATGATTTTTCTCAAACTGCTCCACGGCTTCCCTATTAGGTTTAGGTGCTACAAAAAGGCCGATAAAATTATCGTCCTAAAAAACGGCCGCATAGAGACAACCGGAACCCGCGACGAACGCATAAGCCGAGACGGACTTTACGCACACATGACAGAAATTAATATGTATGCTTAGAAGGGGCATTCACATCATGTGTCGCGGGCTTTAATTTTTAATTTTGTTTGGTTTTTTTAAGTAAAACCGAGGTCACGTGCCCCCGGCGGATGCCGCAACGTACATAAAAGGTGCATGCATGGGTAGCGAAGCCGAGCCGGTACCGGAGCCCGGTGCGCTAACCCCCTTATATGTGCGGTGCGGCGGGTAATGCAGTATGCAACATAATACAGAGGTTAAAGCGGAATCAGTGCGGTCCGTTTCGGGGCGCGAAGCCCCTTCCGAAGTTGGCAAAACCCGTTCATGGCATAAAACGTCTGTTCGGCTGTTGCAAACCCATAATATCACGTATTGTGTAGCCTGTCAACACTTATTTCTTCAATTGCAAATTTCTCATGGACACACCGATCGGTGGGATTGCAAGCCTATAAGTCGGGTTTTGGGGTTTAATTGTATTACCGAGGATTTATATCTCCGGCAGGATTATATTTACTTCGCTTTCGGTTGCGAAACTAAAATACATATTAAGAACTTTTTCAAGCGAAGTTTTAAAATCGTGGCGGGCGGCATCGGCGGTTGATGCCAGCGGAATTTCGTAGTAGAAGTCGTTGCCTATGAAAACTCTTGCGGTGCCGAGTGTTTCGCCTTCTTTTAACGGGGCTTGGAATGAGGGCGGGATATTAAATTCAACATAAACAGAATTTTTCTCGTGACTGCCGATGGGAATTCTCACGGTTTCCTCAAAAGCGAAATCTACCGAAGGCGTACGCGAACGTGTAACCGGAATATTTCCCGCGACAGTTTCGGCCTCAACTATCGTTACGAATTCAAATTTATCGAAACCGAAGTTTAAAACGCATTTTGTATCAACCCATTTTTGTGATTTTCCCTTCGTACCCCACCCCGACCCAAGTACAACAGAAATTAATTGCATATCATTGCGTTTTGCCGCGCCAACAAAGCAATGACCCGCTTTGTTTGTGAATCCCGTTTTAACACCGTTCGCACCGGGGAATTCATGCAAAAGGCGGTTGCGATTATTAAAAGAATACTCACGTTTATCGCTACTGAAGCTTGCGTGCGAAGTGTTTGTCAGCTCAATAAAACCCGGCACGGTTAGTGCGTATCGTGTGATTAAGGCAAGGTCATACGGCGTAGAATGATGGTCGCCCGCGTCAAGACCGCTTGGCGTTTCAAAAACGGTATTCATCGCGCCAATTTGCTGCGCTTTTTCTGTCATCTCCGCACAAAAATCCGCAACTGTTCCGCCAAGATGCTCCGCGATTGCAACCGCCGCGTCGTTCGACGATTCCAACATCAGCGCAAGCATTAAGTCTCCGAGACGTATTTTTTCTCCCGTCGATAAATACATCTTCACCTTTGGTGCGGCAGCGGCTTTCGATGATACCGTTACTGTTTCGTTCATTCTGCCGCTTTCAAGCGCAAGCACCGCCGTCATTATTTTCGTAGTGCTTGCCATCGCGAGCGGATTGTGTTCGTTCTTCCCCCATAAAACGCGCCCTGTTTCCGCATCCATTAATATCGCGCCCAGTGCGTTAACTTTTGGAGTTTCTTCGCAAAAAATTACGCATAAATTTGCGGCGGAAATTAAAGCGGTTAAAATTATTATTAGAGAAAATTTTTTCATTTTAGATTTCACCTCGCGTTTATTTTGCACGAAGCATTAACTAAATATGTAAATCATTTGAAAAATAGCAATAATTGTTTTATAATCCCCCTTTACAATGATTACATTACTTGGAAGAGGAAATTAATGAAATTAAATTTGTTTAAAATTATGAATTGGATTTTTTTTATTTTAGCCGGGCTGCTGTTTATAAATACCGCTTTTTTTAATCGTGCTACTGCGTTTTTCTTCACATTTAAAGAGCAAATATTAAACTTTGTTATTATTACTGTTGTTTTTTTATTTATTGCCGCGCTTGGTTCATTTTTAACAACAAAATATAAATCCCTTGAGAAATTCTTTAAAGAAAGATACATTTTCGTTGTATATATAACCATGATTATCGTATTTATTTTACAGGTATTATACGCTTTTCTCATTCACTCAAACTTGGAACATGATATTGGGTTAATTATTTTGAATGCCCAAGCCGGAAGCCCCGATGAATTTGTTTGGATTGAGTATTTCTCTCTACATCCAAATAACTTTATGCTTTTGTTCTTTTTCAGATTTATTCATGGGGCACTGGCTTTGTTAAATTTAGAGGAACATTTTATCCATGCTTTAGTTATCGTTAATATTTTATTTGTTAATGCATCTATCGTCTTAGTGTTTCATACGGTAAAAGATTCTTTGGACGTGTTCAAAGCCTATGCAGCGTGGATATTTTTAATACTGCTTGCAGCGTTTTCGCCGTGGATAATCGTACCTTACTCAGATACACTGTCTATGCCTTTTATAATCGGCGTAATATTCCTATACATGAAATTCAGAAATGCGAACAATCGGAAAAAATTGATTTTGGCTTTGGGTATGGGTGCAGTTGCGCAAATCGGATACTTTGTAAAGCCTTCTTCGGTGATACCGATAATTGCAATTATCATTATACAATTTATAATTGATTTAAACCTGTTTAAAACTAAGCCAAAACACAGACGCGCTTCAAAAACAGAATATAACTCCAAATATATACTTACATGCACCCTGCTGATTATGCTGGTAGTTAGTGCTTTGTTTAATTTATTCGTCCGCACGCAAAACACCATACCTTTTATACAAGGCGTGGCTTTGCCTAATGAACACTATATTATGATAGGTATGCAACGCCAAGCTGTCTGGGGAGAAAGATTCACATATGGGTCATACAGCGCAGAGGATTTCTTTTTTACAACCAGTTTTCCATCCACACAAGAAATGCGGAATGCCAACAGGGAAGTAATAATGGAACGTCTTTCAGACTTTGGAATTGCCGGGTACAGTCACTTTTTAGTCAACAAGTTGCGGTGGGTTACCGATGACGGGACTTTTACTTGGGGCGAATTTGCATTCGGTGATTTTTACGATACGACACCAATGCAGTCACAACTCAGAAACTTAGTTTTCCCGAGAGGAGATAATTACTCACCCTTTGCGCATTTTATGCAAGGCATATGGTTGTTTATACTTTTTTGGCATTTTATATTTGCATTCCGCAAAAAAGACTCATCAAATATTTTTATGAATGTATGCATGTGTACAATAATCGGGACTATTTTATTTATTCTTTTAACGGAAGGACGCTCCCGTTATTTGATTAACTGTCTGCCGTTATTTGCAATTGTATCCGCATATTGTTTTTCCGATACTTTTTTGTTTTTCTTGAATATCGTACAAAGAAAACGTAGTAAGTTGCTTTTTAGAGGTTAAAGCCGTACAATGAAAATATCTAAGAAATGTTCTAAGAAAATCGGAGGAAATCAAATGAGCAGAAGTCCGTTGCTTTTAGAAAAATGGGATTTTATAGTATTGCTTGGGGAATCGGGCGGCGGAAAGGGAACGCTTGTGCAAAACATAAAGCGTTACTGGTTGCCGGATTTATGGAGCGCCAGCATGGGAGATATCTTCCGCAAAAAAGCGTCGGAAGACCCGGAAATAAGAGAACTTACCGAAAAAGGAATTCTTGTTGATAACGCAAAAACCTGCAAAATTTTTCGTGAATTCGCACTGGCGAACTCGCCCGGGCTTATTGACGGTTTTCCGCGCAACCGTGAGCAAGCGATTGACTTAATTCGTTTCGCGAAGGAAAATAACTGGCGCATTCTTGTTGTAGACATTCATTGCCGCATTGAAAAAATAATCGAGCGTCTACTTGCGAGAAAACGCGCCGATGACAGTCTAAACATTGTTTATCAACGTCACACCGCGCACAAAGAACTTCACCCGTCTGTAATGGAAGAAATCCGCACGCGCCGCGATTTATTTGATGTTATAAACCTTGACGGCAATCATCATTCCGAGATTGTTTTCACGGGGTTTCTTTTGAGCGTTCTGCGGCTTGTTGATATGCTTTACTTCTACGACATGACAGACATCAACACCACATTTGCCGTGCATGGCGACGAAACTACAATTAACCCCGCAATAAACCGTTGGGTTTGCGGATTCTTAGACAGTATTCAGAAAAAGATTGCGAAATGATAAAACCACAAGTCGCGCTAACTTTCGATGACGGCCCAAGCGAACATACCGCTCGTATTTTAGACACTCTGGAAAAAAACCAAGCCAGAGCAAGTTTTTTTGTACTTGGAAGTAAAATTGATACAGGAAAAAATATAATCAAACGCGCACATGAAATGGAAAACGAGATTATCAGCCATTCATGGAGCCATTGTAAAGAGCCGGATTTATCCGGACTTTGTGCGGAAGAAATTCGCAAAGAATTAATTAATACGCGGGAAATTATTTTGCAAACCGTCGGCACTTGCCCGGATATGTTCCGTCCGCCATACGGCGCGGTCAGTGACACGTTAAAGGATGTCGCGGAAGAGCTTGGCTTGGCGATAATTCTATGGTCGGTTGATTCGTGGGATTGGAAAAGCAAAGATGCCGGCTGCATTTACAACGAAATTTTTTCAAACATTCACGACAACGCTGTAATTCTTTGCCACGATGTTCATGCCACAACCGCGGATGCAATGGAACGCGTTATTCCTGCGCTTACAGAAAAATACGAGCTTGTCACCGTGTCGGAATTGATGAAATTTTCAAGCGTAACACCAAAAGCACGAGTAATTTTCCCGGCGGGTGAAATTAAATATGATAACCCTGCTTGACGAAAATAACGAAAACACGCGTAAGCAAGCCCCGCTTGCGGCGCGAATGCGTCCCGCTTCCCTTGACGAATGGGTGGGACAAGAACACATAATCGGAAAAAATACTTTGCTTACCCGCGCAATTAAAGCGGACAAGCTTAATTCACTTGTGCTTCACGGGCCGCCCGGAACGGGCAAAACTACGCTTGCGTCGGTAATTTCATCCGCCACGCAAGCTATTTTTTTGCAATTAAACGCGACAACTGCGGGCAAGAAGGATATTCTGGATGCCGTGGAAGAAGCGAAATCGGCAGCCGCTCTTTACGGCAAACGCACAATTCTTTTTATTGATGAAATCCACCGCTTCAACAAGGCGCAGCAAGACGCACTTTTGCCATATGTAGAAAACGGCACTGTAATTTTAATAGGCGCGACAACTGAGAACCCATATTTTGAAGTAAACAAGGCATTGGTTTCGCGCTCTATGCTTTTTGAGCTTGAACCGCTTTCGAAAGAAAATATTTTAACGCTTTTAAACCGCGCACTAAAGGACAAAGAGCGCGGGCTTGGAGAATACTTTATTGAAGCGCACTCAAACGCGCTGGATTTTCTCGCGGACAAAGCAAACGGCGATGCACGCACCGCACTGAACGCGCTGGAGCTTGCCGCACTTACCACAAAACCCGATTCCGGCGGGCGCATTGAAATTTCAATTGAAGATATTGCGGCATGTATCCAAAAGCGCGCACTTCTTTACGAACGCAACGGCGATAATCATTACGATACAATTTCCGCATTTATAAAATCCATGCGCGGCTCAGACCCGGACGCAGCGGTTTATTATTTGGCACGAATGTTATACGCCGGCGAAGACCCGCGCTTCATAGCCCGCAGAATAGTAATTTGCGCATCCGAAGACGTTGGCAACGCAGACCCTCACGCTTTGCAAGTAGCAGTCGCGGCGACACACGCCGTGCAATTTATAGGAATGCCCGAAAGCAAATTTATTCTTTCGCAAGCAGCAACTTATATCGCTTGCGCCCCGAAAAGCAACGCATGCACCAAAGCAATCGACGCCGCCTACGCAGACGTTGATGCTGTTCAAATAAAATCTCTGCCGCCCCATTTAAAAGACGGGCAACGCAGCAATGGCTATAAATACGCCCACGATTATCCCGGCAACTACGTACCGCAAGATTATCTGCCCGAAGAACTTTGCGACCGCGTTTACTACCGCCCGACAGAAAACGGCGTTGAGAAGAAAATAAAAGAGTCCCTGCGGGCATTACGCCCAAACAGGGACTACTAATAAAAAGTTATCTTCTTAGAACATCATGCCCGACATATCCATAAAATCATCTAAATTATCGGGGAAATTAATTGTCACACCGCCAATTCGAATAACGTCCATAGCCATATCTATATCCATATCTATTACTTCGCCGTCAGCTTCCATTGACATAGACATTTTCATATTCATTGCGGTTAGCATATCGCTAGCGTCTATCACTGCAAAGTATTCGATATCGCCCATATCTACAGACATACTCATACTGTCAAGCCCCATACTCGCCAACATTCCACCGGTAAGACTATCAATCATATCGCTCATTACACTGCCCGACAATGTAAACGTAATTTCTGTGCTGTCCGCAACTTCGTTCATGCTCGCGCTTAAAACGGCTTCCTCCGGGAAAACTAATGCGCCGCTCCCTTGAAGTTGCTCAAGCATATCTTCAAGAGGCATGGGCATTTTCATTTGCATTCCCATCATATCCATATACATTATGCCGTTACGGAAATATACTTCGGAAGGCATTTCCATACCGTCGGCTTTGGTTGTTGATACCATGCGCATATCTATGTCGGTTTCGCTATGCACAACCATTTCAATAACGGCGTCCATTATCATTTCTGTTGTTTCTCCGTCCATGTTCATATTCATAACTGTACGGCTGTCCATAATCATTGAATCTACGTTATCAAGTTTTTCCGACGCTAATAAATATATTTCGTATGCACTTCTTTGTTCGCCGTCAACCGACGGTGTTTCGTTGTTTGTTCCCTGTGTTTCAACGTTTGTTGCGTTTCCTCCCGTTTGCGTTTCGCCCGTCTCGGGGGTGCATGACGCAAACAGCATTGCCATTACTAAAATAAGTAATGAAATTTTGATTTTTTTCATTTTTACTTCCTCCTGTTTTTTTTCAATTTTATTACAACCTTGTCATTATACATTAAATATTTTCTTTGACAAGTAAAAACAAAAACAGAACCACACTTTTACAAAAGATAGGTTCTGTTTGACTGTTACATATAACCCGCTATTGTCCTACTTGTTCTTGATTACAGTCGCGCAAATCAAAATCAACGAAGCCCTCACCAACATCACCTTCGACTTTGAATATAAGCGGAATACGGACATTTATCTTTTGAATAACACTGAATTTACTGCATCTTTCGTTTTCTGAGCAAGGGTCTCTTTCAATTGTATGTCCCATGCATCTAAATTGTATGTCGCATACTTCTGAATGAGCGCATACATCAATTGGTACTCTTACGGTAATGTCCTCGCAAATGTCTACGGGGCAACCTTCAAAGGTAAATCTTTTGTGTTCTTCGCACCTTACTGCTGCCATCTTTACAACTCCATTCATTGGTATGTCCTTCATTTCGGACATACTATATTTTATGCGGAGGTATTAAAATGGTGATAATTTTTTGCTTGACAATTTTTATCTTCGTGATATTATTTTTGTTACAATTTCATAGAACATCAAGAGAGGTGGAGGGAACAGGGCCCTGCGAAACCCGGCAACCGGCTTATTTTAAGTTATGGTGCTAATTCCCCCGGAGAGTAAAATTTCCGGAAGATGTTAATCTTTAAAAAAAGCCCTGTAAGGGGCTTATTTTTGTGTAGGAGGTTTTAAAATGTATTTGTTCACATCTGAATCTGTGACAGAGGGACATCCCGACAAAATGTGCGACCAAATTTCAGACGCTGTGTTGGACGCAATTTTGGCGCAAGACCCGAAAGCGCGTGTTGCGTGCGAGGTAGCGACAACAACGGGCATGGTGCTTGTTGCAGGCGAAATTACAACGGATTGTTATGCTGACATTGAAAAAATTACACGCGAGACAATTCGTAAAATAGGTTACACAAGCGGCGAAATGGGCTTTGACGCGGACGCTTGCGCCGTTCTTGTAACATTGAGCGGACAGTCGCCGGATATCGCAATGGGAGTTGATGTCGCGCTGGAAAGCCGCGAAGAAGGCAAAGACGCAGACACCGGCGCAGGCGATCAGGGCATGATGTTCGGTTACGCCTGCAACGAAACGCCGGAGCTTATGCCTATGCCGATTTCGCTTTCTCACGCACTAACGCGAAAATTGGCAGAAGTTCGTAAAAACGGCACCATTCCGTATCTTCGTCCGGACGGAAAGGCACAAGTCACCGTCTCGTATGACGAAAACAGAAAACCGGTAGGTGTAGCCGCCGTGGTTGTATCGTCGCAGCATTCCGAAGATGCCTCGAACGAACGTATTCGTGCCGATATTATGAACTATGTAATTAAAGCTGTGATTCCGCCTGAATTGCTTTCAGAAGAAACAAAATACTATATCAACCCCACGGGACGCTTTGTAATCGGAGGGCCGGTTGGTGACGCGGGTCTTACCGGCAGAAAAATAATCGTTGACACATACGGCGGATACTCCGCACACGGCGGCGGCGCGTTTTCGGGCAAAGACCCTACAAAGGTTGACCGTTCCGCGGCATATATGGCGCGTTACATCGCGAAAAACATTGTGGCGGCGGAACTCGCAAGTCACTGCGAAGTTCAGCTTGCATATGCAATCGGCGTGGCGCGTCCGGTTTCCGTTTTCGTAAACACAAAAGGCACAGGCAAAGTTGCTGACACAAAACTTTCCGACGCTGTAAATAATCTTTTCGACCTGCGCCCTGCCGGAATAATAAATCATTTCGAGCTACGCCGCCCAATCTACAAGCAAACAGCGGCATACGGGCATTTCGGACGCACGGATATTGATTTGCCGTGGGAAAAAACAGACAAAGTTGAAGAGTTAAAAAATTTTTGTAAATAAGGAGAGTTAAGAAATGAAAAAACTTGGAATTTTAGGTGCGTGCGGAATGGTTGGCGGAACGATGTTACAAGTTCTAAGAGAACGCGACCTTCCTATTTCGGAATTATATTTATTTGATGTTGGGGCGGCAGTGGGAACAACCGTTGATTTCAAAGGAAAAACCATTACTGTTGAAGAATCAACTTTGGACATTTTCGACAGGGGAATTGATATTTGTCTCTTTGCGATTGACAGCCCAATTAGCAGAAAATACGCGCCAATCGCGGCAGAAAAAGGTTGTGTTGTAGTTGATAACAGTTCCGAGTGGCGCATGACATCGGACGTGCCGCTTGTTGTTCCCGAGGTAAACGGCGAAGATATTTTCAAAAACAAAGGGATTATCGCAAGCCCGAATTGCAATACGATTCAATCTATGGTCGCGCTTTATCCTTTGCACAAGGCGTTTAATATTAAACGCGTAATTTACTCAACGTATCAGGCGGTTTCGGGCGCGGGCGTTGCGGGAATCGCAGACCTTAAACGCACCTTAAATGGCGAAGAACCGCAGTGTTTCCCCTACTCTATCGCAGGAAATGTTATTCCGCGCATAGATGTTGTTGATGAAAATGGTTACACCGGCGAGGAAACAAAAATGATTGAGGAAACGAAAAAAATTCTTCACTCGCCAAGCATGAATGTTACCGCGACAACCGTTCGTGTGCCTGTTGAAATAGGCCACAGCGTGTCAGCCAATTTAACTTTTGAAAAACCGTTCGAGCTTGACGAGGTTCGCAAAATTTTAGCAAATTCGCCCGGAATAGTCCTTCAAGACGACCCCACAAAAGAAATTTACCCAACGCCAAAGCAAATCGCCGGCACAGACGAAGTTTATGTAGGCAGAATCCGCCGCGATTTCAGCGCGGAAAACTCGCTGAACATATGGATTGTAGCCGACAATGTACGCAAAGGCGCGGCAACAAATGCGGTGCAGATTGCTGAGAGATTGATTAAAGGAGAATAAACAAACCAAAGCCCAATTATTTATAAAAAGAGGCTGTTGCAAAATCGCAACAGCCTCTTTTTATATACTAAGATTATTTAACTATAAGATGCCCCACGTTATGCCCAACAAGCCATCTTGAAAGCATGACTATGTCGAAGAAGCTTGTATATCCGCTTCCGGTTATATCTGCGGTAAGCTGGCAGAAGTTCGGGAAGAGTTCGGGGCGGTCTGCCGGGTCGGTTATAAGCCACTTTGCTATTACCGATGCGTCGGAAGAGGTTATGCGGTTGTCTCCGTTTATGTCACCCAAGCGGAAGCCGGCAGGTGTCGGTACCCATACCGCAGTCACCGTCATATCTCCGGTTATTATATCGCCGTCTCGCAGGAACTCATCTGTTGCTTCGTTAAGCCACCCACCGAACCTGTAGCCGTCGATTGTCATTGTATGCATTCTTGGCAGTGCACCGATTCTGCTGTCGCCTTCAGTTTCAACAGCGAATTCTACTACATCGCCGGAGTTCGGGTTTTTAAATGTCGCTGCGCCCGCGTCAAAAGTTACCGTGTAGTTGGCAACTCTGACAGCGTGTTCGGCGCCGGTACTTCCCGTTGTTTCGCCGCCGCCAAGAATTTCATGAGCGAATGCATTCAAATCGTTAATTGAAAT
The DNA here is from genome assembly GCA_009779835.1 of Defluviitaleaceae bacterium. Classification (GTDB taxonomy): domain Bacteria; phylum Bacillota; class Clostridia; order Lachnospirales; family WQUN01; genus WQVC01. Next base: position 52,764 of record WRBD01000011.1, read on the forward strand.
GAATGTTGTGCCGGTTCCGGTTCCGTTTGCGACGGTATTCACCGAAACGGTAATGGGTTTTGAAATATTATGCGTCGGATTTATTTTAACCTCGAACCCTATTGTTGTGTTAATCAGAAGTGTAGTATTTGGCGGTGCTCCTTCGACAGCCACATTAACTCTGGTTCCTGTAAACGCAAGAGGATTTCCGCCGATTTCGTTGATTACATCAATGCGGATTGTCATACCGGTGGGGTCGTCGTCGAACTGACGTTGAGACGGCTCCAAAATCCAGTTTGCCGTTATGAAAACGGGTTCGTCAACCATATCAAAAGTGGTTGATACGTTGGTTTTGTCGGTAAACACTACGCCGGGCGTGTCGGTTGACCAGTGCGTAAACCTGTAACCATCAATCATTCCCGCGTTGATTGTTACGGGCGTGCCTTGAACCGCCGTTTCGTGAGACGAGTTCGCGCCTTCGCCACCGTCACTTATCATTATTGCATGCGGGATATTCACATCCGCACCCGCGACTGTTACCGTTGTTGAGGGCGTAGTCAGCCAGGTAGTACCGCCGTCCACGGAAACCTTTATTGTATATACGCGATTAGAAGTATCCGTGTTCACCGGAAATGTGATAGACGCACTTACGCTTGTATCCGTGCCGGTTGGTGTTTGTATATACAAAGGCGAATCCGTACCTTCAAGGAAAGCTGCGATTCTCATATCAGACGCAATAAGATTGCTTCCCTGCACCGTGATTGTGATGTTGCCGCCATCAGAAGCAACGGAAGCAGGATTTGCGCTTACATTTGTGACGGTGAGAGGGGGCGCATTAACGGTTACCGTTGCAGTGCCGGAAACAGTTAGGACTTCGGAAGTTGCCGTAATGGTGGCTGTTCCCGCGCTAACGGCTGTAACAACACCGTCGGAAACGGTGGCTACCTCCGTGTTGCTTGAAGACCAAGTAACGGTTTGATTCGCGTTTTCCGGGACAACCGCAGCGTCCAAGTTGCCTGTTTCACCCACTGTTAAGTTAAGGGAATCAGGGGTAACGTTTACTTCTGTCGGGCTAATGTCTAGTGCCGTTACAACGGGGCTGAACGACTGTGTTTCGGACGCTGTTTCGCGTGTAAGCGTAGCAACCAAAGTTCCCGTTGCGTCCGGAGCAGGAGCAATCGGACGGGTTACTTCGCCCGTGGCTGTTATCGCCGGGTTATTTGATGCCCATGAAATATTTACATTATTTGCGGCGGATGTCGACAGGGTGACAAGGTCTGACGTTACCGCGTCAACGTCTTGCCCGTTTGAAATCGAATCCCATGTGAGTGCATCCCTTGCCGCGTTTACCGCAAGCTGTGCGTCGCAGATTACGCAACCGTTATCGTTACAAGTATCGCAGTCGGGGGTGGTTGCGCCTGTATTTACTGCAATTATTATTCCGGTTATTTCCATATTCGGAAACGGAGTATCGGTAGGGGTATCACAACCTATACTGTATCGTCTGTCAACACCACTATTACCAATATCTGCAATAAATTCACTGCCGCTTATATTTGCTGTAAGTGTAAACGCACCGTCCGTGCCCACAACATCTGAAAAATATAATCGTTGCGGAGATATATTTTCGGTACGTATTCTCGCGCGTCTTCCTGAAAAATTACTTGTGAATCTACCGGTTACGGTAATGGTATAATCGGTTTGCGCGTTTATGCCCGTAAGGTTGCCGATTTGAATCGCAACCCCTTGCGAAGTACCGCCTCTTCCCGTGACGGTTACAGAACGCGCGGCACCTGTATGTGCCGTGGTCTGCGTACCCGACCCGCCGTTTCTTGTTAAAACATCTCTTCCCCTGTCGGTATTGTTGCTGCTGCTTGTACCGGACAAACGACCGAATGCCTCACTACTAGGTGTAGTTTGCATATCGAATATAGGAGGAGCCGAAGAACCAAGTTGTCTGGCATTTTCAAATGTGGTGATTGCGGTATTCAGTGTTGCCCTCTCACTGTCAAGCTGTTCTACTGTTGCGGAGGAATTTCCGTGAACCGTTTGGGCGGCGGTTACTGAGTCTGTAAAAGTAGTACGCACCGGTTGTGTCGTCCAATGTCTGGTGGAAGGCACATTTGCACCGTTTGTGCTTATTTCGGTATTTGTTAAAAGGGCATTCGCAAAAGTTATTCTTGCCTGCAACGCGGAACGTGCAGCAGCAACAGGGTCTACAGGGCCAATCGGCCGGAATTGCTGGCTTGCGAATATTGTATTTATAGTAACAGGTTCGTGCGTCGGGTTTCGCCGTAAATGCCCCGCCGCCGCAAGCACAAGGCTTGCGTTATAGTCGCAGGTAACTTCCGTATGGTCATAATTCTGGATGTTGTTAGTAAAGGTATTTCCGCTGGACTGACCCGGGCCACCGATTAACGCGCCTACAAGCAAATTCGCAGGAGCTTCGTTATTTTGAAAACGAGTCCAACTGTGCCCCGTTTGAGATACGGGAGTGTGAGCCGCTCTGTGGTGGATTCGCATATTTGCGTGTGTGGTACCCGGCGGCGAAGCAGAAATAGACGGATACCCGAGGACATAAGAATTGTGAAGAGGGTTTGCTCCCAACAAAAATCTCATTTGCCCATTCGCCCATGTACTTAAAGTGGTATGGCTGCCGGAGCGCAGATTGTCATGAGCAAGTGCTATTCCCTGCATTGCCGCGTTATAACGGGCGTTTCCCCAACCGCTCCATATCCGGTATGTGTTGGGCTGATTCCGCCAATCTCCGAATTCTTGCATAACCGCATTCCAATCGCCTCTTAAAACGGCGACTTGCGGCCATACATTATCCCAACTGTAAGCCCAGTTCATATGAGGAATGTTACCGACCCTGCCGTTACGGTGACTTGTGTTGCCGGTAGCTATAACCAACCATTCGCCGGCAAGGGCAAGTTTATCTTCCCACCGCTGAGCATCGTAGAAACCTCCTACTCCCGCCGTAGCTACACCGTTATGAGTGCTTGACGACCTTGCCCAGTTGAAAAGGGCGAGAGCCACTCTAAGATCTTCGGGGTCACCGAAATTTGCGTAATGTTGCGCAAGCACCGCAGTCGCAATGGCAACTTGGTCTGTACCGGGGTTACCGGATGTTAAATTTGTAAACCGAGCGTTCCTGTTTGCGCCGGACACGCTCCCTGTTTGCCTTTCGGGACGGCCCCAAAAACCATGGTCGTTACCGCCGCCTCCGTCGCCTACTTGATAAGCAAACGAAGCTATCGTTCCGTCTGCATTCCAAACTACGCTTCTGTGAATAAATTCAATAAAATGGTCAAGTATACGCTGCGCGTGGTCGAGAGAACCTACATTTACAAACTCGTCCCGGTATTCATAAACAGCCCACCCAAGCGTAACAGCCGCAAAATTTATCGGTAATTGGAATTTTACATGGTCGCCCGCGTCATGGAACCCGCCCGTTAAATCTATGGTGGTACGTCCGCTTGTTCCCCTCATAGCCGAGGGGATGGAAATATTCGCGTCTTGCAGGTGACAGTTGTCCCTCCACAAAAAATGTGACCGCGTGTTTACATCCGGGCCACACATGTTGGCATCGAAAAAAAACAACGCGGTCTGTAAAAGTCTGGCATAGTTTACTGTGGTATTCATCGGCTCAACGCCATAATCCTCAAAAAGCAACAGTTCTTCCGTATCATCGAAAAGCAGTAGCTCTGCATCATAATTAAACAACGGTTCTTCCGCCGCATTAATGATGCCCAAACTGCCCAGTGCCATCAATACACTAAGCAAAATGGCAATAAATCTTCTGAAAGTGCTGAGTTTCACCATTATAATACCTCCTAATGCAATAAAATATAAACCGAGGGTATAATTTTCGTTACTTGTTGGTATTTATATGTTATGTAACACCCCCTTTTATTCACACTGTATTTTTGTATATTTCCCGAGGATAGCGACAGTACCCCACTTATTAATTGAGTATTGCTATAATACATTTTTTTTACATTTTGTTCAAGACTAAGCTGGAAAATAAACTTAACAAAATTATTGGAGTGTTTTTGTAAACCACACAATTTTATTCTGATTATAATTGCGATGGAATGATTAGTATCCGACAATTATATATCTGTCGTTAAGCGGAAAATCGTCCGGACGGTGGGTTTTGATTATATACTTTTTCTCGCCGTCAAAGCGAATGGTAACAGACTTGGAAAAGCCGGAACCCGGCACATTTTCTTTTATAATAAGGCTGGCACCACATTCCCGCATCGTTTCAAAAGTGGTCATAAATCCAACTCCGCTACCTCCGTTTTCTGCATGGGTAGTTACATATTCCAATCCAAGGCGCATCAGCGTTTCCACCTCAAAGGGAATACCGCTGTCATGTACCGAAAATTCATAACAGCCCTCAAATTCACCAATCATTGCTAAAATGCTTCTCATTCCCCCTGTGCCGGCATTTACTGCGATAAGCGCGTCTTGAAGGTGGTCGCCTATCATTGTTTCCAACTTGCTTTGATTGACTATTTTTTCCACCATGTACACGATGCTACCATTTACTTTGAGGTTAAAATCCATGTCATTCTCTTCAAACCTATCCGCGAAAAGTGCAAACATACCATCAATAGCATGTATGTTTGAAGATGGAAGTTTCTTGTTTACTTTTACACCAACCCGCTCTTGATATTCCCGGGAAAGCTCTTGTACTTTAACTAACTCCATCGTAAGTTCTTCGTTAAACTCAGCAGGAAGTCCATATTCTTGCGCTTTTTTCAATAATCTTAAAATACTGCGTTCTGTTACAGTTTGCCGGTGCAGCATTCTGTGGTTCGCATCCCTTACCGCCTCGTGCATTTCTTTGTAATGTTGTATTTGGCAAGTTAATTCCTCTTTTTCTTGCAGGTGTAATTCTTCGTTGCGCTCCCACATCTTTTTACGCTGAAAAAAATTAAAATTCATTCTAATCCAAATGTAGATGCCGGTGCCAATTACAGCAACGCCAATAATAAATATAAAAATCATATAAAATGTTCCGATATTTCCCCTTTGAGACGTTAAAAATGAACTAACAGCCAAAATAATTCCGGCTATAATCAATGTCACAACCAACGCAAGCCTTTCAGATAAAAACGGAAACCCTAATTTGAACCGCCGTATTTTATAGAAGAAATACGCGAATAAAAATTGAAGTATCGCAATTATGGCATAAAACAAAAGGAAAATAGGCTCATTGAAATTCACTACGGAATAATTCATTAATCTGTCACTTAAAAATGGGTTAAAAACAATACTGGCTATAAAATGTGCAAAGGCATAAAAAACATAACTGATTCCGTATGCCAAAAGAAATGCCGGCAGTGCAGTATCAATCTTAATTTTATGTAACTTCCAAATAAAGACGACCGATGCGGTACAGAAAATAACCCTAATCATCAACAGCGGTATCGGTTCTATGGAGAACATTACTGCCCATACAAGGCACCATAATATTAAAGCAATCTTTTTGATATTCAAATCTTTGTGGTTTATAGCCCGCCCACAAACATAAAAACTAATAAGTAGTGTTCCTGCTGTGCTGATTATGTTGGTCATGAAACTAACAGACATCTCAGGAAATCCTCCAAATTTTTCAACATTATAACATTTGCAGTAAAAAAACAAAAGAGAAGAACGGCACTAAACCGACTTCTCTCTTAATTTTACTAGCGTTTTTTATGTTACGCCCAACCATGTGTTAATGTTTGCCACATAAAATTCCAAAAACACATATGCACTTCCTCCGTTTTTCTGTCAGATTTCCCAGTCTTTCGACCCTCGATGACAAAAAAAATACCACGCGGAGTTAAAAACTCTGTGTGGTAAGGAGAATTGAATTTCGTATGGAAACTTCTAAATTTCTATGAAACTAAAAGGGATAAATGTTTTAATTTTGATATGTTCATATAGAATTTCGTATTTTATCGGCGTAGTAGTGAATAAAGTCTGATGGAGTGGGTGTTCCTGCTTTTATACTGATACGGGCGGTGTAATGCTCCAGTAATTCCTCCGGTGCGGAATTTCCCCAAGCGTCATTTATCGCCGTCTGCATAACGGTGCTGATGGTGTTATATGCGTTTTTATTTTTTACAGCAATTTGCTCAATTACTGAGACAGTCTTCTTTTCGGCACATATTTGAAGAAAAATGCCTTCCCGAAGATAAGTGCGACCTTTGTACTTTGCGCGCACCCCAATTAAATCAAGTTCCGCGTCAATCCTTTTGTAAATACGTGTTTGCCGCTCTTCGGGTGATTCAATCATCACGTTTTCAATTGTTCTGTTTGTGCGTTTTCCGGCACGCAAATGCCTCCGCAAGGAAAGCAATGTATCAAATACAAAATCCTCGCTGTAATCTCGTTGCTTTTTGCAAAAATACCAATCCGCGCCCAATTCCTCAATTCGGTCATTAACTATCCTCGATTGATTTGTTGAAGTAACCATAACGATGGGGCGGAACGTTAAATTGGTCTTATTCAGCATTTCCAAAAATTGAATCCCTGAACCGGAACCCCTTGCCAATTGTAAATCTAAAATAACAGCCTCCGGCAAGCGGGACTGAACTAATTTCAAACCTTCTTCCGCAGAATCGGTCATTCCAACAAAGCTAATATCCGATCGGCGGTTTGCGCAGTCCTTAAAATTAATGCAATCGCCCACATCGTCTTCAATAAGAACCACAGTCATTGGTTTGGATTTATCCATTCATACCCAACCCCTACCATATGTTTTTATATATTTTCATATAAATCGTTATTGCTCTTACCATACATAAAGATTTGACAAATTAAGTATAATTTTAGCCTAATTTGTAAAACGAGCGAACGGAGGCATCTTTTTCATGTGGGAGCAACAAGTAGGTGAACGCATTAGCCAATTACGCAGAAATCGTAATCTGACGCGAGCAGAGTTTGGTAAATTAACTAGCTTATCAGAGCAACATGTAGGTAAAATCGAAAGGGGTAAGACTATCACGGTAGAATCTATAATAAAAATATGCGAAAAAATCGGAGTTTCATCAGATTATATCATATTTGGCAGTCATGACCCAATGGCAGCGGCGGCGGCATTACATGGGCTAACCCATGAGCAAGCCCAAGTAACCCTTGATATTGCTATGAATGTAATTAAATTTTTAAGTACGGAAACAGGAAACAATACTCTAATTCAAGAGGTATTCCGAAATACCATCCATTCGAACCGATACAAGCATAATACCAATGTTATCGGCTATTGACAAGCATTTCGTCTAACCGGGAAATTCGATAACACAAACGTAAGCCATATGTAACGGCTCCAGCTAATGCGGAGCTAACTGATGTTCAGAAGCAGGGGGGACTATTTCTGAATCATTGTTTTTTATTGCAACATTGTTAAATTTTTTAAAGGACTCGTTCTTTTTGTGTAGGGCTTAACCTAACACATTTTAAGGAGCGATGTCCATGAAGGAAAATTGTACCGGTTTATCATTTGAACATATTGAACAGCAATTTACTGGTTTCCTTATGAAATCAGTAAAGGGTTTGAGGCTTGATTACCTGCGCCGGCAAAGGAGATTTGAAACAGAAATTCCGACAGATCAACTTGAAGCATATTTGCATAAAATAGGTGCTGAATACAGCTACGAAATAGAAGAATTAGGGAATGAAGACCTATCGGATGCCCTAAGTACACTCTCCGAAAAACAGAAAACCGTCATACAACTTGTTGTAATTTTAGATTTAACAGAAAAGACAGCCGCTGATATTCTTGGTGTTACCCAACAAGGAGTGCATCAAGCCAAGAAACGGGCGCTATTGGAACTGAAGAAAAAGCTGGAGGTGTAAAGCTAATGGAACTGTATAATTTGATTGCCAAAGTATCTAATGCCAACGATTCTGATGCATCGTGGGAGCTGGTTCTTAGATTCAAGCCTTATATAAGGAAAATATGCTTCGACGAAGAAAAGCAATGTGTGGATGAGGACATGGTGTCTGACATCATTGTTCGTCTCCATAAAAGAATTTTGGGGTTTAAAATTAGACGCCCATGCGAAGCAGAACATTAAGTAGTTTTATCATTGACGGCATACCAATTAGGTTTGCCGTTTTTCCGTTTAAGGGGCTTATTCTCAACTGTACTCTCCTGTTAATAGCCAACGTTCAAGAAACATTCCATAACCCACTTCTTCCAAATAGACTCCTATTAAGAGGTCACGTTGATTGAAAATAGGGGTTGCCAAAAAAATGGAGGTAGATAAAGTCATTTCTAAAACCAATCGGTTATCTTCTAAACCTTCCTCCAGTGGCACTATATTTCCATACGGTGTGATTGTAAAAAGAGTTTCCTCTTCATGTCGCCCTAACTGTATACGGATAATACGGTCTTCCAACAAATCAATATTGTTCACAATACTCGCTAGATTATGCTGGCTGCCTTGGTAAAAGACATTTGTGGCAGAGCGTACCGGGTTTAACGGTGAGGTATCTCCTGAACCCCAGTCAATTGTAAGGATGAAGTAGGTAATAGCTAATACGATTATAACAGCTATAATATGAAAATATGTTTTGAAATCATCATACCATTCTCTCAAGTTAGTACCTCCCGGTTTTCTTTTTAATCTGAAGTGCGCCTTTAATCTTGCGTACTTCAACGAGAGTGTTTTCAAATCTGTTTAAAGCAATACGGCGCCTGCCGTCCAACTTTTCGCCGTTTAAATCCTTTGTTACATATAACACGCCGGTGGTCTCATCAAACCGCATAGTTACAGGTTCGTCAAACCATTGCTTGAATTTTTTCGGCACTTCTAAACGACCCTTATTATCAGCCGTTGCTTCAAAGTAAATTGGTCCCATGTATTTCTCTCCTTTAGGTAAGATTAAACCCACATCTTCATAACTGCAAAAACAATTAAATGCCCTCCGTTAATAGTGCTGTCACAAGTATTCAGAATCACTATAGGGTTGTTGAAATCGGGTTCGTTAGTTGTAATCAACGAGTTCCTCCACAATTCACGGTAATAAAAATTACGGGCGAAGTCACTGCTGAAATTGAGATGAACACCTGTAGCAGAAGAATGAACTATTTGTGCGGCAAATATCTCGTAAATAAAAATGCGTCCACTTGGATATTCTTTGATAAACATGTACATAGGAGTAGAATGGTCATGGTCGGCGACTCTTCTCAACTTACCAAACTTTGTTCCGTTATTCATGTTATGTCCGTTTATCAACATGTCAGGAGCGAGCAAATTGTTAGTCAATCTTCCATCTATATACAATTCTCCTGCGGATGCGTTACGCCCCCGATAATCTCGCCGCAAATAAAAATCGTCGCCTGTCCAAAATATTGAATCTTTAATTCCAAGAGCAGGAATATATAAAGTACCTACGAAATTATCATTTTGATTTCCGTGAATAATTACAGGGATATCAATAACCGGAGCATCACTTGACTCTAATTGGTTAGTAAATTCGGTTTGTAAATGCTCTGCACCGGAAGGCAGCCTTACATGGAAGGATCTCTGATGAGAAGGTTCATTTGCATTACTGTCACGATTGGCATTCATTCGCAACATCATTGCTACATCGTTGGCTGAGAAGGGAGTTAAAGATGCAGGAATGACTAATCCTAAAACCTCCTCTTCTACACTCATACTTTCCCCTACCCTATTTGTCGTAGCATACACAGTTACAAATATAAGAGAGAATGCAAAAACAAAACTCACGACATTAATAAAGATTTTTCTTTTTGGCATACCAACTATTACCTCCTACAATAAGTAATACGACCCATGATTACAAAACAACTACATATATGTACAACTCTATTTGGTAGCAATCCAACAGAAAACGCGACCTAATCGGTCGCGTTCTCTGTGTCTTGTTTCCTTCGTCCTTCATCAACTTGCTTTTGAAAGAATTCTATTTCCTCATCATCAAGCAACTCTACACCCTTTAGTGCAACATCGAAAAAAGAGTTTGCTTCCGATGCGCTCTTGTTATTCGTCATGCTACACCACCTTGTTACTATTTCACTAAATGAAGTATATGCAACGTAGCGATAATTATGCGGCTTTAACCATAACATGAGCAAGTGAATCAACCATCAACGCCATATCATCGAATGTAGTAGAACGATTTTCTATCGTATAAAGCAAATCCCGGCGTATGTTTTTGGTTAGGATTAATTTTGGCATCTTTCGGATGTTCCTGTAACTAGCAACTACAATATCAATTAAGAACAGTGAAAAAAGTTCGTTATATTTACGAGTGTAATAGCAATCACCAAACTTGCAGGTAAACGGCTTAAACCGTGAAATCCAATAAGCAAGTATTGCCGCCTCTTTAGGCTCGTTTAGTTTAGTACCGTTGTGGTACATTTTATAATGCAACTTACGTTGGTCAACTCGGATAAATGCTTCTATTATTCTTTCTCCGTCAACCGAAAACAATTCACTGTCAAGTTTTAGCATTTTGCAAAATGACACAAATATGCCTTGCAAGGAATTTAGGCTTTCCAAAAGCGATTCGTCTGACGGAGCCTCATAACGAGGATATCTTTTATCGTTATGATTATAACTATCCTTCATTTCAATCCTCCATCAACGCGCGAAAATCGTTAGCCGTCTCGTCGTCCATAGTATTTGCATTATCCAAAACAAAAGACATAAAAGTTTGACCATCAGGACGGGATGGACCATTGTCAAGTGCTGTGCTGGAAAGCCGAGCTTTAACACGTTGAATCATCTGAATTTTGCTGTCCAACAAAATTCCTTTTTCTGCTGTGCTGTTCATTTTTTCTCCCTCCTCCATTTTAGGACAGTATAATGATTGTCCGTAAGTGTGTCAAACATTTTTATCCACATTTCATCATTTGTATACAGAACACCTTCTGCAATTAACAAAGGGAGCAATCCCCTAACTTAGTTTTGTCAATTGTAATAGCATAACAAGCGTCCAAATAATAGTCCTCAGACTCCTCGTTATATTGAAATTCAATCGCCTTAATGAAAGCGAACTTAATGTACTTTAGTTCTTTACGGGTAAAAGTCAGTGCATATGTTTCCAGCTCAATTTTCACACCGGGCTCGTTAATAGATAGCGTCAAAGGAGACACGGCAGGTATAGTAACTACGTCACCTTCTGCGTTTTCGCAGGCTTGCCGCACTAAGTTATAAATATGAGCTTCACTGGATTGATTTTTAAGGACGTAGAAAATTTTCCCGGTTCCGAATAACTCTTCCTTGCACCAACCCGGTTCAATAGGAAATGCGTTAAGAAAAGGCCCCAGAACATCGCTTGTTATTGACGAAGACCCTGACTTCATAATGGCGCGTTGAACAGGTTTAACCAATTCTTGCATAACCGAGCGATAATCCAAACCAACAGCTGAGCATGCAACTTCTTCGTTATTAAAGAGTGGAATGCTTTTCGTAACTTTACAATCTTCCACAGATTCGCCGGAAGGTGATGAAGGTAAACTAATATCTTCATCCTTATAAGAATCGGTAATATTAGGAGAGTCAGCATTGAACTCCTGCTGAAGTTGTTTGGATAACTTATTCATATCCTCGCTCACTACTCAGCCCTCCTGTTGATAAATTCTTCAGTTAAGATACTTCTAAGCTGGAGAGAGTCAACATTTAAAGCGTACTGCATCAAATGCCGCATCATACCTAAAGCAAGAGTAAAGGTATTTGCATCAGAATCCAGCTTTTCAAACACAAGCGCATAAAACGCCATCTCCTGTTTCGCATCCTGCTCTTGTATCATGTTCAATATATGCGCGGCAACAGGTGTTTTCATAATGCGCTCCAGCCCTTTGGCGATATCTTTAAACTCCGGTTTAACCCCATTCAACAAAGTAAAGCCTTCCATATCAAAGTCTTGGTCGGCAATTTCCACACGGAGCTTTGTTGCAAGTGAAGGAGTCTTAACCTTGAACCGGGTCATGTCTAATGTTTCATCTTCAATTTGTGTCTTCAAGTTTTCCATAGTTCTTTCTCCTTTTTGATAAGTTTTACCAAGAATCTTCTTCAACCAAAGGTTGGTCATGAAGATGTGCGATTAAAACTCCATCTTCGAAAGAGGTTCTCACGTCAATTGCCTTAAAGAACATTTCGGCAGGGATATACAAAGTCGAATTCACATACACAGGCGGGTCCAGCAACTGAGCCACCGCTATGTAATTTCGGAATATTGTTGTGGATTGGTCGGAGAAATCCCAGAAAGTATAGTCACGAGTTAATCTTGCATTTCTTCCGTCCACACTAATCTGGACATCAAACCCTAAGTCGTTAAAGAAACTTTCATTTCTCTCGGTTAAAGGTATCATGAAGTGATGATTCCCCAAACGTGTTGGATGAGTGAAGTCAGCTTCCCGCCTCGCTGTTCTACCGTTACCTAAATAAACTTCTATCTCCAAAGACCGGACTTGACTAATAAAAGGGAGCTCATGGAAGGGAGTTATCCCTCCCACAAAAATCTCCTCTCGATGTTGCAATATATTATCCCTATGTTCCTGTGCCCTCAAAGTGTAATCTGTGTAAACGAACTCGTCTATCTGTAAAGAACACCCTGCTAAAAATAGCATAGGCAGCAAAAAGAAAAGTAATTTTTTCATTTCGCCCTTTCCTCTCTTAATAGTTATCAGGAATTAATGGCATTGGTTCATTCCCAACATGTAAACTCCCGTTGTTTCGCACCGGCCGTGCAAAAGTCCAAATGCGCATCGGTCTGGTTTGGCCTTGTTGTCTGCCCAACATAACTTGATAGTCAAATTGAGTTAGCTGTTGTAATTGAATCGACACATTATCAAAACGTCTTAATACGACATCCGCATTTTGAAATGTTCCCGCTTGTGTACTTAAGAAATGAATAGGCCGAAACTGCCGGGTCACAAAGAAAGGATTCGGGCCCGTTATACCCTCCGGTTCTTCCGCTAAAGGGCTGTTGCTTGAAATAGTGGTTAGCCTTTGCACCTGTACCTCTACTTCAAAAGTTCCTCCTGTTGCCGCCAATCTTTGCTGTAGCCTGTCGTAATCAGCCTGAGTGATTCTCCCTCTGTCCGTTACCGTATCAAGAAAAGAGTGTATTGATTCCGTTATAATTATCTCCACTTCCGGCATACGCCTATTTACATAGTTAGAAGTGATGATAAAGAAGATTGCAAATAATAATGTCGCTACTATTACAATAAACGACAGTAAACCCCGCATCTATCGCCACCTCCTAAAAACACCATTGAATAACACGCAAATCAGGGTAAGCTCCCATCGCTGCTGCCGCTTCCTGTGAAGTGAATATTTGGATTAACCCCATGCCGGAAGGCCAATTCGGCTGCACCCCTAACCCCAAGTCTAACATATGGGGCCTTCCTCCATTAGTTAATCTTGGGTCGCATAAACTGTACACCATACCCGTTACACCCGGCCTGTTGTAAACAAACACCTGCGGAGCATCTACAATCTGCGTATTAGAAATAGACCAGAAAGACATCTCACTACTTCCAATCCAATCGAAACCGTCCATAATTGCAATTACCATTGGACCGATAAATGTCACTGATTCCGATGTAAAATCCTCCACAATCTCTTCCGGTATAGAAAAACCGCCGGCAGTTCTAAATTGTGATGTCATAGGTGCATTCCAAGTCATAGCATAATCCATCGCCCTTAAAAGTTCCCTCGCTATATAAGGAGGGAAGTGGGCTCCACCCCTTAAAGGGATTGCTCTTGTGCCGTCGATAAAACTTCGGGAAAACCTGTTTCCATCAGGAACTGCAGGATTAGAATTATACGTTATGATATTCGCTCCGTTCAAAGTGTCTGCGATAACAGTACCTGCTGGTATACCCCATACACCATTGACCTGCGTAATAATGTGGTCATTAAAGATACCGTCAAAACCATGATGCACAGGAGTATGATGCTCCGTTACCCTTGCAAACGGTATTTTTTGAGTGAACCTGTAGTTCCATTGTTCAGACATCAATCCATCAACAAGCTGTATACTGTATAAAGGATATTGGTCTACGATAGAACCGTTAGGGGTATTGATTACAGTTTGCTGCGGCAGCATAGACTGCGTGGCTAATCTGAGGAAGTAGCCATCGTTAGCCACAACCATTGCGAGAGGGAAGAAGGATTGAATATCCTTTTTGTTCCGTTCAGAGTTTAATCCTATGCTTTCCAGGAATGTATGAATGTAAATATCCCAAACCACGTTAGGGTCTATTAGAATATTACCAAAAGGGGTCGTTTCGGACTCCCATAACATAAACTCGGTAGCCGCGTCAGACGAGGCATTAAGAGCGTAGGAGATATTTTGTCTCACAACACTTTCCTCGTGATTTCTTCTCCAAGTAGTATTAAAGATTCCCTGGGCAACCACAGCCGCAAGGATGAAGAATTGAATCATATATAAAGCTTTCATAAACTTCCTCCTACGGTTGTGGAGTCGGGGATGGTAGCGGGGAATGAAGCCCCCAGATTAATCTTTCCGGTTTAGGACTCGTAAAGAAATGTACAGTTGACCTGCTTCCTTCTCCATGCACCATAATATTAAACCGCGACGGCGGATAATAGATAGTGTTTCCGTTCGAGTCTACCTGTGAAGGGTCATGCATAGGCCGGAGACCGGTACCGTGCGCCAAAGTATTACCTACCCCTCTCTCGTGATTCTCTATGGTATCAATATGTCCGAGATCCTGTCCTGCCCAAGCGGCTAAGGTTATTTGCCTGTTATGCATACTGGCAAGAGTTTGAGTATAATGCAAAGTAAATGATGTTGTAGTTGGACGAAAACTTAACTCCTCCATAATTCGGATATTTCGAACGGCATTAACACCCTCAACTTCCATACGGGATTGAAGAATTTCAGCATCTACCGCGGGTAGCATAACAATATGTGCCGCAGTAAAAGGATTGTTTCTTGTGTCGGAAAGTATCTCTTGAGCGGACACACCCGTGGTGTAAAGGCCGCTTCGGGCTTTTGTCAAACCAACGCCTGTTGTATCTGCATTAAGGAACGGAAGGACAGCCGCTGTGTGCAATATAAGGATAACCGCAACAGTTATAAATAATCCGATTAAGATTCTGAATAAATCCGCGAGTACCATCTACTATTCCTCCTCTACGGTCCCGGTGTTGGTGTTGTCAACAGGTCTTCATCCGGCACTTCTTGTGTTTGGAACGCATTTCCTGTGTTCCTTACTCCCCGTTGAAAGTTCCAATTCCTTAAATGTGTTTCAGAAGAGAAAGCTCTTGTATCCAATACCTCGTGAGACATTGCCGTCAATTGCTCGACGTTCAACGTTATTTTGTCATGCCTTTGAAGATTCAAAGGCCCTGTCATCTGGGCGAAGGAACCATCCTGTGTATTGAAGCTGTGTACTAAGTGATATCGTCTCACCCACTCAACGCCACTTTGTGGTGTTGAGTAATATGTGTCCGGTACAGGTAACAATCTCTCTACTGTAAATGTAAGAGAGAAAGTCCCGCCTGATACGCCAAGGCTCTGTGTTAAACGGTTGTAGTCATCCGGTATAACAAATCCCGCATCCGCTATCCTGTCCATAAACCCTTGTATAATCTCATTAATTTCTCTCTCAGCATGTGTACCGGTATAATGGACTTGACTGGCGGTAATTACGTATATGACACCGAATGAAATTATAACGATTGATATTACCATTGCTAATAAACCTCTCATCTACTTCACCTCCTATGAATGATGCGTAAACAAGAGAGCAATAGGAGTACCTGAACCATCTTGCAACACTCTTGCATTAAAACGCAAATTAGGAGAAAGTCCCCGTATCAACTCGTTCACATCTTCTGTGCCAGGAGGGGACGAAGTAAAGAAGAACGCGTTATCGCGAGCTTCAGTAATATCAATGGTTCCCCCATCAGGAACATCTACCGCTTCTTGCCGTAACAAATCAATATAAACATCCACGTATCTAATGTTAGTTGTTATCCATGCTCTTCGTATTACCTCCGGAGGCAGGGTAGACGGGGCATTTTCTCTTGTAATAATAACAGGAAAGCTATACCGTGAATGGGTATAAATAGCACCCAACACCTCATAGTAAGGAATATTGGTCTGGTGAAATCTCCTTAAATCCGAATCCTGTCTTTGCGTATCTATCTGTTGAGTTAAGGCGGTCTGCGTCTGTAATAACCGCTCAATCTGTCCCGTCGCAGTTAAAATAACAAGAAGCATAATGCTTGCAACAAATATCTCCAAAAAGGCCACACCTAAGTCAAAAGGTGTTTGCATTACCTCACCTCCTACATATTACCTGCACCTATAATTAATAGGTCCCCCGTATTCTCCACATATAATTGGCTCACCCAACTCAAAAGCCATGGCTAAGAAATTGGCTGGAGCTATAACGCCGTGCTCCTCGAAATAAAAACCGATTAATTCTCCTTGAGGGTCTACGATGGCTATAGATAAAAAATGAGCCACACCATTAATATACCAAAGTGATTCCTGTACTCTTGCCCTTGTTGTGTTCTGATTTATATTGCCTGTTTGCAAGGCTCTCGGTCCTGTGAACAAAGTGCCTGTAGATGTAAAAGTTTTGCCTTGATTGTGAGCCACGTCCCTAAACAACGTTGGGTCAAAGAAAGAAAGGCGAGGGTCCGACCATACCATTATTTCCTGATTTTCCGAGCCCGGATGTATCACATTATTAACGGCGGTTCTAGCAGAACCATTAAGATGTGTTGTGATATCCGTTCCTGTTGGATCACCTACAAGCTGATTGAAAGGGGGGCGGTTAATTGGTTCTGTATCCACCAATTGATTAGCGTCGTTAAAGCCAAAAAGGTCCCGGGCACTAATTACATAGTGATATACCCACTCGTCCCTAAGAGTTCCCGGAACAAGCACTCCGGCGTTAATATGAATGTCCTGACTACCTGACTGACGCAACTGTCTTCCGTAATTAACGACCCTTCCGTTTTGCCCTCTTGTTTGTACAAAGATATAAAATTCCTGCCCGCCATCCCCTTCAATCAGGTTAAGGATATCGGAACCGGGAGTGCTGATGTTCCAACTTAATCTTGCAATATCCAAACCTTCAATATTCTCTATTTTCACCTCAGTTTGCAGGTCTAAATTTTGTTGGTAGGGATTCCAAAGAAGAAGTGGAGTAGCCACAGCCATGATTACCATCCCAAACACAATCATGAAAATTAGGATTACAATGGTGTCTACCTTAAAATCCATCTAATCACCACCTTTGTACCATATCGACAACCCGAGGATGGGTTAGCCAAGCAGGACGCATAGTTTGATCGTTTCGCCCGTCTAAAGGAGTGAATCTCCAAGAACTCGGATTAGGAACTATGGTTGGAATATCTTCACCGTTTAAGGTTGGTGTAATTGTTAATATAAGACTACCATCGTGATTTAGCCAACGATTAACCCTATACTGGATTGCAGAGAGGTTAGGGCTAGGGGCAAACTCATATTCTTGAGCGTTGATAACGAATGCGTGTATCAAATTGTAAAATCCCCCGGAAACTGCTGAGGATACATCTATATATCGACTGTAATTTTCTTGCGCATTGTTAGCATATATTGGTGGTTCTCCTTCACGTCCCTCATAAGGAGGCGCCGGTGATCTGCCAACATAAGGCTGCCCCGTTATATTTTCTGTTGGAGGGCCTCCTAAAGAAATTGGTATAAGACTAAATTCTTCTGTTCTGCTTACACCCGGTTCAATATTAACTCTGCTTGGAAATACACGGAAAAACACCACTTGCTGTGTGTTAAAATCGTTGGGAACAAACTGGCTCCTGTCTGTGACCCAGTTGTCGGCGTCAAAGTCACCGTTAAAAAGTAAAACCTGGTGTTGAGTCTGGTTGTTGAGGATAAATTGTTTGATTTGATTCGGATTAATGTAAAATGTGTGCTGAACTGTGGTTACATCCAACGCTCTAACATCTACATCAAAAAATAAAGCTTCTTCTATATCAGAAGCGGTTCTCTGTATAAAAGAAGCTATGGAGACAACCATCATAAATACGACGGCGGTCACCAACATAACTATCGTCCTTAACTTCAAATCCATGACGATTTCCTCCTAGTAAAAGAATATTATCATGTAAGGCTCACCGGAGTTTCCTCGCATAACTCTGCCATCGAAGTTGTGAGATATTTCGCGCAGCCACTGTGCCACCTGTGTTTGCATAACTTGGTGTGCCGGTGTACCTCTCTCCCACAACGGCACTGGTTCTTGGCGGTAATGTCCAATAGACATAGTGCCCCGGCTTAATAATGCAGAATCTATACCTCGTGACACCTTTACTATGCCTTGTGCATGTGTATTTAGCTCATGTAGAGAATCATCAATAATTATAGGGTTGTTATCCGGTAACTGCACAGCCACGGTAAAAGGAGGAGGCATTATCTCTAACCAATCGTTAATATGCTCGTATACCAACGGTAGTATAATAGGGTTGATACTCTGCATGTGTATATTATTGCCGGGGTCAAAAGGGACAGGCGGAATACCTGTAACTTGGTTAAAAGGTGGCACTATAATAGGAAACCCTGAAGATTCTCCTTTGACTCCCCGTGGCAAGATCTGGGGAGAAGAACCGTCGCCCCTGTTCATATGTGTAACTTGATTAAACCTGTCCTCTGAAATAACAAGTACCGGCAAAGTGGAAGAGGACAATTCCCATATTGCCTGAACTACCTCTGTGTACGCTATACCGTTTCCGTGAAAACGTTGGTAATTAGCGTATTCTCTTTGGCTCTGAACTGATGACTGATGGGCATTTATATGCGTCTCCCTGTCAGTAATCATTCTTAAGAAAATCACAGCTGTAGCCAACATAGTTATTGCGGCGAGAATTTCTAATAATGAGACCCCCATATCCCATGCTCTATCCATATAGCCAACTCCTTTCGTTTTCTTGGTCTTTCTTTAAGACGAGGAAATTCCTCGTCTTAAAGAAAGACCAAGCCTGCACAATCGCAGACTCGGTCCTGTTTCCTTTATTTCTATAAAATACTTAGGGTATATCTATTAGTTGAGGGGCAGTCCCGCAAATTGTATCGCTTGTGCAATGAAACCTTCTTCTTGCTGTGCCGCAGCTAAGTAAGCTACGCGAGCATCTACAGCGTGCTCTTCAAGATAGATACCAATGATAGCACCGGTTGTATCAAGAATAAATGTAGAGTGGAACAGAGCGGTTGGGTTGACGAAAAACGGACTGCCTTGTTGTTGCGCAAAAGATAGATTTGTATTAAGCGGCAAGTTGGTTCTGCGAACACCCGGTGCGTAAAGAATACCTGTGTTCGAGTAAGATTTACCCATATTGGCCGCTTGAGTTGAACTAGGAAGTGTAACATCCCAGAAAAAGAGCACAGGATCAGACCACTCAGAACCGTCAATGCTTGCCGCATTTGGATCATTTGCACCAATGAGGCTACGATAAGCCAGCACTGCGTTGTTGGATGCCAATAATCCTACCAAGATAGGCTGTAATGTTTTACCTTCAATAGGCATCGATTGTGTGCCCATAACCATACGATCTGGTTGGTTCCAATCATTAGCAATAGTACGTTTAATAGTCATTTCGTCCTCGCGGGGGGCTGGCAGGCGGGTAGCGGTAGCTCCATTTACTGCGAACAAGTCATGTGCCGTGATTACAAAGTTTCTTTCGAAGTCAGTTATTTTTGTGTTTCGTGTTGTACCACCCGCCGCAATCGTTAAACGATTCGTAACCGGGTTACGCAATTGTGGTCCATAGTTAACTACTAAACCTTGACCGGCTCGTGTTTGTATGAAAATTGAAAGATTGTTCGCGCTTGCATCGTTAAGAAGAGTTCTGACTGCCGTACCCGGAATTTCCGTATTATTATTAAATTGCGCGGTTGTTGCCCCAACAGTATTCTCGATACGTGCGGCTAATTCCAAGACTGTTTCATCCAATTGTGAGCCCACCATTTGTGCGGGAATCATAAACACATAGATGAAGAATGATAATGCCGCCATCATAAGCATGACTACGACTGTTTGCACCTTTAAGTCCATAAAAGACTCCTCCTATTTTTTCATAGAATTTTGTATTTTATGTCCTCTGTGTTTTATGTTTTCTTCTGCTACAGGTTACCCATTTGCTCAATCAACGTTTCAATGACAAAGGTACCCAAGGGAACGATAACTTGTGTGATAATGGGAACAAACAAACTGGCTTTAAGAAGCATCGACATTTGGATGTAGCTCTTCTCCAAATGCTCTTTGTTCATCGCAAGGTTCTTTTCAGCCAAATATTTCCGGTTCGCAGCAGTCTCCCTGAAAAGTGCCCTGGGAGTCATACTTGAATGGAGTGAGTACATTTGTTCCATTATCTGGTAGTAATTGTTATCAGTCATTTTAACCGCCGCATCTTTCAAATCCTCCGGGTGATTAAACTGCCTGACATAGGAATAGAGATGAGTTGTTGCATACAGCCTGGAAATACTGGAGAAGAAAAGCAGGTAATCCTTTAGTTTCAAAGGAGTGTACATCAGTTGCACTACCACGGATTGCAATAGCACAACCTCAAATTTTGTTTCCCTTTCTACAAGCTTAATCCTCTTCTTTAAAGTGTGTATGGGGATATAGAAACCGATTAACATAACTATAAATGCTACCAATAGCCACCACAGTTCCCACCTTGTCCCCAACAAAGTGTTTTGATTGCTGTAAATCTGAGCCGCCATTATCTCTATTTCGCTCCCTGTTAAGTTCCAGCCCCGACCTTCAACCCAGTCCTGAATCTCGTAATATGTCATCACAGCCCCCTCACGACGGGCAGGCTGTAAAACATCAGAGGTAATGGTGATACTGTAATCTTGAAAATGCAATTCGAGCATCTCCAAAGTGCTATCAGGCAAATCCCGGAAATTCTCCATAATTCCTTGTCGATGTACATGAAGGAAAGTGGCGAACACGGCTAAGGTTAAAAAGAAACCAAACAAACCAACAAGCGTTCGTCTGAAATGAACCATGCCGGGAGTAAGATAGCTTAATGACCGTTGAATTAAGTCTTGCAGATAATACGTTTTCCTTGCGGCTCTTGCTTCCCACTTATTCTTCCATTTTTCGTTTGCCCATCGTTTTAATTCCCATACGGTGACATCCTCACGGGCATCATCAAAATCGTTAAGTTTAATCGCTCGCACAAATGCAAAAAGAACCATAGCGATGGTGACGACTTGAATCACCCATGCCAGCCCTGTGTTATAAAAGAAACGTAACCCGGGAATTTGAGACGTCATGAACATAGGAGCCGCAAACGCTATAACTAAACCGAACAAAGGTAACTTTTCAACCGAGTGAAACTTTTTCTTCTCCTCGTTTGCCAAGTCAATATCACGAAGCAAGTCCGCAATAATTTCGTCCATGTTAGTTACAAACGTATCCGCACCTTTCAGTTCATCAAAATGCGCATTGTACTTGAAGGTGTTAAAACACAGATTCGCTAAACGCACACATATATGATATGGATTGTTTAGACAAAAATAATTGAGAGCCGCATCAGGGTCCTCGGTGTTCACAATGTTCTCCACATTTGTCATAAGAAAGCGGGTTAACTCAGTGCTTTCGCACTGTATAATCGCCATCTTCAAGTTCTTAACGCGAATGTATTCCTGCTGTAAACTCATCAATGTTGTTAGGAGTTCTTCTCTAAATTTTGCTCGCTTTTTCAGTAACCTTTTATTCACAAAATCTCTGCGAATTGCTATTGCAATAACGAATGCCGCAACGGATGAAATTGGTTCTGCCCCTGTAAATACAATTGTAGTCGTAAGCGCTACTATCATTATAACGTAAGAAATAGCAGCCAGCTTAGCTGTTTCCGCTCTTTGTTCCACGTTATTGTACAATGATAAACCGGCTATGATGTTAAACAATTGATTGGTCGACTTAGAGGTTAAAGGGAATCTGGTTAAGAACTCATATATATTGATAAGCCTGGAATAGTCGGTCTTAAAATTTTCATCCTTGCTTGCTTCCTCGTCAAATTTACCTTTTCTGGAAGTGGTTGCTGTTGCTAAGGTGACCGAAAATATCAATGCCACAAAAACAATTATAACTAAGGGCAACCAATGCAATAAAAAATCAGCCATGTTAACCTACCTCTTCTTTTAGTTTTAGATTTCTAGTATTTCACCAGAATGCACCGTCTTTACTTGCTCCGCATATCCACCGCGCGGGTGGCGCAAGGGGCGTTTCGTTCCATAATAGAGATGGTCATCTCGACTGTTACGTATTTGTGATAACTGAATAACGAAAAAAGCAAAAAGGTAAAGCAGGGTAATGCAAAAGGCTTTCCTTGTCGGTTAGGAATAACGACAAGGAAGCCTTTTATTGCTAAAGTGTCACGCATTGGCGGGTTGCGCCGGAAAATCCGGAGAAACTCGCACGGCGCAAATTACACGATACGTGCTGATACCCCGCGCCGACGTGCAGACGCTTCGACCGCCGATGAACCACAGTAGAAAAATTTGGTCTATGGATTTTGCCGTTACCACCACACTTTTATTTAAAGATTATCATATTTTGTTTCTTGTCAGCCATGACCGACGGAAAATAGAACACATTGCCGTTATCGAAAGCCCGAACGCCAACTGAATGGAACAGCAAATCCGGGAAGCTACGCCTTACGGCAAGCAACCAAAGTATCTGATACACGATAATTCTTCCGTATTTAAGGAAAAGCATTTTCAGAAATTTTTAAAGGACTTGAGTATTAAGTCAAAAAGCGTCGCTCCCCATAGCCCTTTGCAAAATGGTGTCACGGAAAGGCTCATAGGTACCGTCCGCCGAGAATTGCTTGACCACGTAATCCCTTTCAATCAGCGGCATTTGGAATGTTTATTGAAGGATTACGTTTATTATTATAATAATCACCGAACACATCAGGCTTTGGATGGCGATTCACCGGAAGGAATAATCCAACCGAAAAAATCCTTGATTTCGGATACGAAATTAATTTCCAAGCCTGTTTTAGGTGGGTTGTTTCACTATTATGAAAAGGTTGCATAAAAACAACAACATTACAACTCACGGTCACTGTGTCCACCTAAACGCTTCGCATTGATTCATTTTAGTGTATTTCTTTCTTAATGCCTTAAACATTTTTTTAACACAAATTACCCGCCACTTGCCATGTTTCTACAGCAGGAGCGGGCAACTTTTTTGCTTTTAATGAAAATTTAATGCGTCCATTTACATTTTATGGTTATTTTTGCGCGTCAAATGTAATTTTATGGGTTGATGATGTCCACACGGGTGCTATTACCCGGCGTTTGCTCGGATTCGTTTCTCTTCTTCGCTTGCTACAAATTCTTTGAGCATATGAAGTTCTTCGTCCGACACATAAAAATCGTTAATCGGCGCGGCGGTCACTTCTTCGGGCGGCACATTTATTATAATGCTATACCCCTTTTTAAGCCGTTCGGCGTAAGGATTTTTCCGCGCCGTTGATAAATCGTACCTCGGTTTTTTGTTTGTCATGCTAATACGCACACCTCCCATTTCGTATATTTCTTCTTCATCTTCTTCGGCTTTTCGTGCCGATATTATCCGTATAAGTTCGTCATTTTGACGATAACAATGGCACACCATAAGAATCCGCTCGTGCTTACTCTTACCTATGATTATAAAGCGTTCTTCGTCTTTGGAGTGTTCCGTATCGTCCAAAACAACCGCATCCGTGTCACTAAACACGGTTGAAGCTTCTTTAAAGTTTACCTTATGTTTAATTGCGTTACCCCGGTTTATGTGTTCGTCCCATGTAAAAAATTTATTGTAAATAATCAAACCCGGTTCGCTCCCTTCGCAGTGGTTATTCCCTTCATGTCGCCATCTAAAATCATTTTATTATTTATAGCTATTATACCACGGGCAGGAGTGTGTGAGCATAAGGCAACAAAAAAATCCGTATGCCGTTTATTTTATGCGATATACGAATTTTTTCTTTTTGCGCGTTCAATGGTACTTTCTGGGTTGTTGAAGTGCACACCCGTTGCGTGGGAATTGCGCTGTCGCGGGTTCGCTTGTGCCACCGAAACGCTTCGGGCTATTCGCGTAGCCCGCGCCGAATTTCTATCCAGCTTGCTCACTTGTGCGTTTCGCTTCTTCGCTTGCCACAAGGTCTTTAAGCATTTGTAACTCATCATCATCAAAATGAAAATCGTTGGAGGCGGTTTGCTGTTCTTCTGGCGGCACAATGATTCTTATGGCATAACCCTTTTTAAGCCGTTCAGCGTAAGGGTTTTTCCTCAATGTGGATAAATCATATGGCGGCAAATCACCGTCCTCGGTTACTACAAAAGGCTCTTTTACCATGCTTTACCTCCGCTCTCGTAGAGTTTGCGTTCTTTTTTATTGGCTTTCCGCGCCGAAATTATCCGTATCAATTCATTATTTTGACGATAACAGTGGCATACAGCCAATATTTTTTGGTATTCGCTTTGCCCAATGATAATGAACCTTTCTTCGTTTTCATAATTATGAGCATAATCGTCCAAAATTATAGCATTATTGTCCTTAAAGACCGTTGCCGCTTCCTTGAAAGGTATTTTATGTTCGGCAATATTTCTTTTGTTTTTTTCTCTGTCCCACTCAAACATTTCTTCAAAAATCAAGCCCGACTCACTCCCTTGTACGGTTATTATACCACAATACGGATTCCGCGAGACGCTTCGGGCTATTCGCTATTCTCTGCTACACGCTCTCCAACGAATTACACGTTTAGCGGTCAGACTTCTCGTGCCGAGACTCCAACGAAAAAATCCGTTTATCTCTTTTTATGCGATAAATGAATTTTTTTGCGCGTTCATTGGTACTTATTGGATTATTGAAGTCCACAACCGCCGCCGATGTGCCAACGCACCGCCGAGTGCGCTATCGCGGGTTCGCTCGTGCCGCCGAGACGCTTCGGGCTATTCGCTTGTCGCCCATGCCGCCGAGATTCTTCGGGCTATTCGCTATTCGCTGTTACACGCTCTCCAACGAATTACACGTTTCCGCGCTTCGACCGCCGCCGCACTGTCGCAATGCTTCCGCACGACGGCATTTCGCGCCCGACGAGCGAGTGCTTATCACGTCCCGTAAATATATACGGCGTTATTCTCTCCGTCCCACTGGACGGATGCGCCTAATTTTTCAGATACATAACGTACAGGCACGAAAGTAATCCCGTTTACAATTATCGGCGTACCCATATCATCGGGTAAGGGAACGTCAACAATTAAATTAATTGTTTCTTC
>WRBD01000012.1 GCA_009779835.1 Defluviitaleaceae bacterium
GACCAGTCACAGTTTTCCTTCACCGGGCATAGTCTACGCTTACAGAGCAGACGGACTTCGCCATTCGGGTTCGATAGTTTATACATCCACTACCACAACCACCTATGTTTGGAATGGCTCACATCCCGTACTCTCCGGCGCAGACATATTTCACAGAACTCCTGACGGACGTTTAATCCGAAGCCAGCAAAACGGCTGGTATCTTTACAACGCCCGTGGTGATGTCGTTCAGCGCACAGACAACAACAGGAATGTACTGCACTCCTACCGCTACTCCGCTTTTGGTATAGAACTTACCACGGCACACAGTTCAAACCGTTTCCGTTTTGCAGGGGAGTATTGGTGTCCAAACACACGATTATACTATTTAAGAGCAAGGAACTATAACCCTCGCGCGGGTAGATTCCCAGCCGTGGTTAAATACTACCGGCAGGTGTGCGCTTGAATGTACGTCGGCTTGCTGAGAAATAGGTATATTTTGTACTGCGGTTCCACCGCCTGTTCTGAAAGGGCCGGGCATGGTTATTCCGGGGTCATTGACTTGTGCGGCTAAAAGAACGTCCTGTGCGTTACCCATATAGTCAAATACTACGCTGTGAAAACCTTCCATCCGCCATACGGCAGTTATGGTTGTGTTTGCCCTGATATGAGTACCCACAGGCGGAAACCAACCGTTAAATGTGTGCTCGGGACGCGAAAAAGGCTGTGCAGGAAACCCTTCAACCATTCTTGGATATTCACGGTTATTAAGAGGGGCATTGGAATTTAACACATATGACTCTCCAATTAGTACCTCTTGCGGAGCCGGAACAATGGGCCTTCTTGGATTATCGAGGTATCCGAAACTTCCGTCCGCAAGGTCAAACGTTACCCAAGCATGACCAGGCCGAGGGTTTTCAAAGTGCCTGTCAAAATATACGCCGGTAAACGGAGGGTTGGGCAAAAACAATAGAAAACTGGGGCCGTTTGAGCCCGGGCCTACGTGTGGGACAAAGTGTCCGGTACAATCGGCGAAGTTACAGCGCCCATTATCGCCGAAATCGTTAGAACGCCAGCGAAGGGAGTCAACGTGAGTGCCGGGTGAAATGAAAATTTGGTTAACAGTACCCGGAATACCCGAGCCGTTACCGGCACCGCCGCCGCCTATGCATGCGCCGTTGCCGCTGCCCGTTGCCGTTACATAACCGCCGGTAATATAGATGGTACCCACAAGCCTTCCGCCGGCTCCGTGGTTGTTGTGGATAGAACCGCCTCCGCCTATACCTGCGCTTTGACCGGTACCGTATGCCCTTACTCTTCCTCTGTTAATGGTTATATTGTAGGCATTACCGCCGCTTGCACCCACTTCGGTGGGGCTTCCGCCGCCGATACCTGCCGCGCCGCGTACATTATTGCCGGGGTGCGCCCGTGTAAATGTGCCTTCAAAAGTACCCCGTTCAGCCGGTATTGCTAACTCGGTAAATCGGGTACCTCCTGCTTGTGCAGTAACACGCCCCCCGTTAATGGTAATATTACCGCTGTGTCCGCCCGCACCGCCGGCAGAGCCTCCCGCCGCTCCGCCTATGCCCGCACCGCCGCCGCCGGCTCTTAGGACGTTTGTACCTCTGATAAACAAGTTTAAATCAGCACCGGTATTCAGTAGAATAGGTGTACTCGCAATAGCGGTTGTGGGAGAAGCACCTATCACCACATTATCCAGCTCGGCAGTGACATTGCCGTTAACCACAATACGATTTGTGGTGTGAGTAGTTTCCGGGTGCATTCTAATGATGACATTGGCACCGTTGTGTAATGTAAGAACTCCGCCGCCGGCACCGGTAAATGACCAGCCGTTACCTGTAATGGTACCCGGTAAGGGCAGAAGAATTATCTCTGCCTGCTCCGGCTCTGGCAGAATATTAACGGATTCTGAGTAATCGGCAGGAACGTTATAGATTACGCTTGATTCTGTCTCAACGGCTTCGTCGGTGTTGCTGCCCTCAATGGCGAACAAGGGCGAGATATTTGAAAAAATCATGATGATTGTTAAAATAAGAGCTGTGATACGTTTTTGTTGTTCTCTCATTAAGATGATTCCCTTCAAAAAATTTTGTGTCTGCTGCGCTATAATTGTTATATAGTAGTTTAATTAAAATTAACGAATCGCATTATTACAAAGAGAGGGTATATAACATGACATTAAATCAAGCAATGAATTTTATTTACGGAACATCGTGGAAGGGCAGTGTTTTGGGGCTTTCGCGGATTAAAGAGTTAATGCGGCTGCTTGATGATCCGCAAAAGAAAATGAAATTTATACACATTGCAGGAACAAACGGCAAGGGTTCGACGGCGGCTATGCTGGCAAGTGTTTTAGCAGAATCCGGATACAAAACGGGTTTGTATACGTCGCCGTATATTGAAAAATTCAACGAGATGATACAAATAAACGGAAAGTATATTTCCGGTAAAGAAATTATTACGCTAGTAGAGCATTTGAAAAAACAACAAATGTCAGACTCGCCAACCGAATATGAAATAATAACCGCGCTTGCGTTTTTGCATTTTTTTTGGGAAAAATGTGACATAGTTGTATTGGAAGTTGGAATGGGTGGGCGCTTGGATAGTACAAATGTGATAGAGACGCCGGAAGTTGCGGTAATTACGGCAATCGGGCTTGATCATATGGTGCAGCTTGGCGGCACGGTGGAAAAAATCGCTAGCGAAAAAGCTGGGATTATAAAAAAAGACGGCTTGGTTGTGTGTCATCCGCAGGTTGATACCGTTGAAAATGTTATTAGTGAAAAATGTATTGAAATGAATTCTTCCGTAATATTTGCGGAAAGTGATTTAATTATGCTCGCAGAAGCAAAGCTTGACGGTCAAATTTTTAGCTACAAAGGACATGATAATTTAAAAATTCCATTATTGGGCGAACATCAGTTACGCAACGCCGCTGTTGTAATCGAAACCGTGGGGATTTTGCGTTCACGTGGTTGGGATATTCCCAAAAGCGCGTTGGAAAACGGTTTACGCAAAACAAAATGGCTCTGCCGCTTTCAAGTCATACAAAAAGAACCCTTGTTAATAATAGATGTCGCGCATAATCCGCAGGGAATGCAAGTGACTTTGGAGACTCTTAAAAAAATATGTAACGGAAAAAAGCCGATTTTTATTTTCGGCGTTTTATCGGATAAAGATTATGAAAAAATGGTGGAATTATTAATTCCGCACGCGAAGAAGTTTTATTTGGTAACACCCAAAAGCTCGCGTGCATTACCCGCAGTGGAGCTGGGAAAAGTTATTATCAAAAAAACATCGGTAGATACAACCGTTTGCGAAAGTTTGCAACAGGCTGTTAAATCCGCCGGGCAATCGGCGGAATCTACCGATGTTATTTGTGCGTTGGGTTCTCTTTCTATGTTACAAGCTTTCCCCAAAATCTTCGCGGAATTTCGCTAAAAGTATTTCCGGCCAATTTGTTATTGGTTTCAAACGACCGAAGAAAAAGCGCAGTACTCGAGGCTCTTCTTCAAAGATTAGACCGTCGATTAGTTTTCTATTTTCGTAAAGCCATGTCAGACGGTCGGCTACATATTTTACTTGTGATAAGGTGAAAACGCGTTTCGGGAACGCCAAACGAAGCAGTTCCATATGTGCCAAAGTTTCGCTGCCGTCGGGGTTACGTTGCTCGGAAAGGGTTCCGCGTTCCATTCCGCGAACTCCGCTGCATAAATAAAATGCGGCGGCAAGTGCACCTGCTGGATATTTTTCTTGCGGGATATGTTCACAGAATTGTCGCGCGTCTACGTGGCAGCCCAAACCGCCCGGCGGCGTAACAACGGGTACGCCCTTCGCAAGAAGCTCATTGCACAAAACTTCAACGAAAATCGGTGTTTGACTTATGATGTCAATGTCCAACGATTCTTGCAAGCCGATTGCCATTGCTTCCATTTCGCGTACCGACATCCCGCCGTAGGTTAAAAATCCTTCGTAAAGAGGAATCATTTCGCGCATTTGCATGAACATATCGCGGTCGGATGTTAATATTCCGCCACCGCGTGCCGCGCCTAATTTTCTTGCGGAAAAATAAATTACATCCATTAGAGAACCAATTTCGCGGGTTATTTCTTTAATGTCGGTGTCTTTGAAATTGGGGTCCCGTGTTTTGATAAAATATAAATTATCGGAAAGAAGACTTGCGTCGTAAACCAAAGTAAGTCCTTCAGCGCGGCAAATTTTTGATACTTCACGCATATTTTCCATTGAAACGGGTTGTCCGCCAACAAGGTTTGTTCCCGCTTCGATTCGCACGAAGCAAATATTGTCTTTGCCCAAACGCGCGATTGCTTCTTTTAATTTTTCGATATCAAGATTGCCCTTGAAGTCGAGGTCGCTTGTAATTTGCAAGCCTTCGTCTATGATGATTTCTTCTATTTTACCGCCCAGCATACAGATGTGAGCCTTTGTTGTGGTGAAGTGGTAGTTCATTATCGCGGTGGAGCCGGGCTTTACCATGAGTTTTGCTAATATATGTTCGCAGGCGCGGCCTTGATGCGCGGGCAGAAAATATTCCATGTTAAACATATCCTGCAATACTTTTTCAAGACGATAATATGTTTCGCTTCCGGCATAGCTGTCGTCGGCTTGCAGCATTGACGCATATTGGTTTTCGCTCATTGCGTTTACACCGCTGTCTGTAAGCATGTCCAAAAAGATGTCTCTGTTGCGCAAAAGGAAAGTGTTATAACCGGCTTCCGCAATGCTTTTTGCACGATCTTCGATTGGGTTAAGGTACACGCGTTGCACCATGCGTACTTTATGCATTTCTAAAGGTATGTTTTCCCCTGAAAAAAATTTTACGTTTGACATTAATTTTTCCTCCCCAGTATTTCCACAAGTTCCTGCGAAATAGCTTCTCCATTTTCATCAATCGACGGAAAGTCCATGCGTTTATAAGTCCAAAGGGCACGGCCCATGCGGTATTTTTCAAAAATCACGTTGATATCTTTGATGTAGTCTATTCGGCTTTTTAAATCTGCAAGCTCGATTACGCCGTATTCGCCGCAGTATAATTCTTTGCCGTGTTTTTGGGAAAATTCAATCGCGGGGGCAAGTACTTTTTCAAGATAATTTATATCGAAAAACGTGGTTTCGTCCACAATCGGGTATTGGATGGGATTTTCCGACATAATAGGTTTTAAAATATCCAGTCCCATAACTTTGCCGGGATATGGTTGCTCTATTCCGGTGTCTTTGAGTTCAATCCAGTATGCGCGTTGATGTGTTACATACATTGGCTCGTAGAAATGGAAATTATACAGAACACGCGGGTTGTCCCAAATTTCCAAAGTTGAAAGCCCGGGAGCCGAATTATGATGTGGACCGCCCAGCAAAATATAACGGTTAGGGTCTATCGCGTGAATTGCTTCTATTGCGCGACGTGCGATTTTATTCCATGTGTCGCCGTGTGCGTCAACAATTTCGTTCATCAGTTCGAAAATTACATTGTCGCCCTCGTTTTTGTAGCGTTTTGCGAATTCTTCCCAAAGCGAAACAAAACGTTTTTGTGAGGTTTCGTTCGTGAAAAAATTATTTTCCTCGACAGTGTTGTAAAAGGCATAGCCGGGTGCTTTATGAAGGTCAAGCACAAGATTTAACCCGGCCGCTTTGCACCATTTTAAAACATTATCAATTACCGCAAATCCTTCTTGCTGATAAACAAAAGGCGCATCGTCGCTTTCCAAAACAGGATAATCGATTGGCAAACGAATATGGTCAAGCCCCCATGACGCGAGTTTTTTCATGTCGTCTTCTTTTATAAATTCCGCGATATGTTCTTTTTCGTACTTGCATTGGGAAATCCATCCGCCAAGATTAATTCCCGAACGATATTTTTCAAATATTATTCCCATGCGCAACTCCTTTTTTGAATGTATTTTACCATAAAAATATTAAAAAAGAAGTTTCACAGCTTCCGTAAAAATATTTTTTATTACGGGTTGCAAATGCGGAAGTTGTTCCAACAGTTGGCGGGCTTGTACACCGGAGTTTATTTCCATTACAGCAAATTCGCCGGACGCAAATTCTGCAATGTCAATTGACGCGAAGGTTATTCCAATGCATTCGGCGGCGTGTGTTGATAAATTTTTCAGTTTAGCAATTTTTTCTTTATCAGAGAGGGAAATTTCAAAAGCAACCGCGCCTTGCGAAAGATTGTGCTGCCATGTAGATCCTTTTGCTTTACCATAGGCAAAGCAGGCATTGCCGTTTAAATAGAATACGCGGTATTCGTTTTCAATTTCGTGATATGGTGAAAGTGCGGCATCGGGGTTGTTTTGAAAAATTGCGTGGGCGGCTGTTTCAATCTCGGGCATTGTTTGGCATAGGTAAACATCTTGCCCCATTGTGCCTCGGTTTGGCTTTAAAACAACTTTGTTATTATATTTTTTGAAAAACTTTACGGCTCGTACCCACTCGCCGTCTTTTCCCGTAAAACCGCTGCGGCGAAGCGGATTACACAAAAGTTCGTGGACTATCGCAGGGATTCCGCTTTTTTTTAGAAGCAAATAGCAAGCGGTTTTGTCGCAAGCAATACGGTCTGCCGCCGCAGAGTTCAAATCCCAATACGCGCCGAAAATATGTCGAGAAACACCGTTTTTCGTAAGACGCGTTATATAATCAAAAGAAAGGCATTCAAACTGAATGCCTTCTTCTTTGCAAATTTCTTTTATGAAATTTTTATTCATTCGTTGTCAGTTTTTCCCTTCTGAACCTGAGTGCTTCGCGAAGCCCGCAGATGTCGCGGTTTGGCTCCGGAAGTATCATGTTAATAATTATTTCTTCCGAGAGGAATAAGAACGCGTAAAGCCCCAGGAAAACTGCTAAAATGTTTACATCAAACCCCGTGATTGATATAACCAAAGGGAACAAAAACGCAAGCATAGCACCGGCTTTCGCGCCGTATGTGTGCATCATCATAAGTTGTTTGTAGCGTATGTAGCCTACTATCATGCCTGTGCCTTTCATTACCACAATCATAGTAACAATGATTACAACAAGTATCGGATGCGGCCGGAGCGCGGGAACAATGCGGAAAATTCCGATTGCCGTAAATGTATAATCCGCAATGCCGTCAAGGTTCGCGCCGAGCGGAGTTACCGCATTAAGTTTTCTCGCAATAGGCCCGTCAATCATGTCGGTTATGCCGGCCATTGTGTAAATTACAAGAAACAGCGGCGAAAGCGCGGTTATGAATAATAATGAAATCGCTAAAATAATTCGCGAGATTGAAAGTGTGTTCGGTAAGTATTTAATTATTCTCATTACGCTCGTCCTTCCGTCACATTTTTCACTAATATCTCATGTTTTGGCGTTATCGTCAATTGAAAAGCATTGGAAGCTTAGTGCGCATTCGTTGCATCGGGGGCTTCGTGCGGTGCAAATTTTCCGCCCGTGAGTAATGGCTTGTTGATTATAAGGAATCCAATGTATTTCGGGCAGAATTTCCATTAATTCATGCTCGATTTTTACCGGGTCGGTATGACGCGTAATCCCAAGCCGGTTCGAGACGCGTTTAACGTGTGTATCTACTACTATGCTTGGAATTTTAAAGATATGTCCACGCACTACGTTGGCGGTTTTTCGCCCGACTCCGGGAAGTGCGGTTAGCTGCGAAATGTCGGAAGGGACTTCGCCGTTATGTTCGAACAAAAGTTTTTGCGCACTGCCCTGCAAATGACGCGCTTTGTTGCGGTAAAACCCTGTTTGAAAAACGGCTTTTTCAATCTCGCTGATATCTGCATCTGCGAAAGCCGATAGGGTAGGGAACTTTATAAACAATTCCGCTGTTACCGCGTTAACGCAATCATCCGTGCATTGTGCACTCAAAATAGTAGCAAAAAGCAATTGCCACGGCGTTTCATAATTTAAAAAACATTTGCCGTCGAATGGATAAAGTTCGTCGAAAATTCTTAAAATATCGGTAATCATGACTCGATTGTGTCACCCCTGTTTTCACATGAATATTTAATACATTTTTAAAAGCCGTTCTTTAAAATCTTCGTCCAAGATAGGGACACCCATTAAATCGCTTATATACATCAAGTATTCGACTTTTTCGGTGTATTCCTCATAAGAAACTTTAAATACATCCGTGGCTAACCATGAGTTAAACAAAACGAAAATAACTTGTGCTGCTTGCTTTAGGAATGGTAGAAAGTCCCGCGTGTAACACCGACTTCTTTTACAACATCTTCAACATTTACATTTCACAATGTCAACTACTCAATTACACCCTCTGCCGGGCCGAAATTAATTTTCGCGCCGGAAATAAGCGGTGCGGTTTTACCTGGTTCTATTACGGAAGTGTCGCCGTTTGTTTTGATAAAGCTCCAGTTATCTTTCGTAGAATTTGTAAGTCCCCATTTTCCCGGTTGCGAAGGGTGTTGAGAAAGTTTGCCCACAACGGTCGAGAAATCAAAATTGCCGTGTAAATGATGCCCGAAAACAACGCTGTTTTGGTTTAGCATAACGAGTTGCCCTTTGATGTTAAGGCGTGGGGGAGGGGAGATGAACGCTTTGCATGACCAGCAGACAGGTTTTTTATTAAAGAAATTTTCTTTGCCGCAGCTTTGGCAATACAAAATGCTGTTTTTCAAGGTGACAAACGCGTCTTTCCATTCTTTTTCAACGATGCGGGCATTTACATCGAGAAGCCCTTTCGTGAATGCGCGCGTGAACATATCCCTCAAATACGGCGGATACATCTTCCAAAAAATAATCGCGTTATCTTGATATCCAGGAATTGGGCGATTTTTTTCGTTTGCCGGGTCCCAAATAAAAATAGGCTCGTATCCGTAGATTTTTTCCATTGCCTTAGCGTCGAAACATTTTATATTTGCTTCTACCGCACCTTCAAGCGGGTGATGTAGCATGAACATATAAAATAATAAAACCGCCATCGAATACAAATCTGTTTCTGTTGACGGCGATTTTTTCCCTGTAATTATTTCCGGGGCAATAAAACGCGGCGTTCCGTTTGTCGCGCTTTCAGTGTCGCGGTTTACGGTTACGTTATCGTTGTCGCAGATTAAAACATCGCCGTTCGCGGGATCGAAAAATAAATTCCCAAAGGAAATATCGCGGTAACAAAGCCCTTGCGAATGTAAACATTGATACCCATCCGAAAGATTAATTCCCGCCATACAAAGCGCGCTGAAAGTAGGTTCTGCTCTGCGCTTCATAAGGTCAACAATTCCTTTATACATGTGAGGACGCAAACGCATCACATATCCAAAAAGCCCATCTTTTTGAATAATATCAAGCGGCCAAAGGAAACGTGTGTCCGGTGCGCCACGTTCGATTAACCGCTCGATTAATTTTTGCTGATATTTTGTGGCGGAATGCTTAAAATACCATTTCAACGCAAGCCGCTGACCGTTTTTATCTTCTACTTCATAGACCTCACCCTGTCCGCCCGATGCAATAAATCTAACAACTTTATAAGTAATGCGGTGCTTGGATAATAATTTTTGACCGTTTGTAAGCGCGTAAATCATCTTGTAAATGCCCCTTCCGTATGCGTTTTTTCCAGCTTATCATATTTAATAATAAAAAAAAACCCCGCTTCTCCGTCATTTTTGGCGGGGTTATATACGCAAGGTGATGCTTTCCAAATTATTGGAAAAAGCACCTTGGGCATTGGAATCCGCTGAATATACTACCTTCTGCGGTGATGGAATATTTTCAATGCTTAAATCTATTATCCTGCGGCTGTTCGGAAGGAAAGTGTTCCATTCCCACATCCTGTTCTTCATACATGAATATGCCGGATTCATAAAGACTCCGCATTCCGACCATGCCCACAAAGCCCACTACTACGGATAGGATTATAGCCATTACAAAGCCGAATAAAAGCCTTTTTGAGATTTTCAAATCCTCTCACTCCTTGCATTTGTATTCCAAGCAGTATACTTTGCACAATATATAAAAAAGTATGAATCCCCCGTGAGGTAGTATCAGGAGGTATCAACCATTAAAAATTTAAAATGTTTTAAGTTATGTAAAAAAATTATAGAAAAAGGGGTCAACAAATATGGAGTAACAAGCATTAAAAGCACAAGTACCCCGATAACGCTTCTTAAATTGTAATTATTTTGATTTTACCTCCGTCATTCTATTAACCGATACAATTCCCGAGACCATCCAAAAAACAAGCACTACACGCGGATGGAACCATAAATATTCGCCTACGCCGAACACACCAAATACAGTTAAGGCGGCAATACCTGCGGCGATGTAGATTTTTTGTTCTTTGTCGGCAATTGCAACGTGCTTGGATATTCCGCGCTTGAAAAGACGGAATAGATATGCTAAAAACGCCAGCAATGCGCCGATTCCGCTGTGGGTTATGATATCAAAAAAGGTGTTGTGCGAATGAAGTGCACGTTCCGCAAGCGGGTGGGCATATCCGCGATAAATTCGCACGAAAGCCGCCGGTCCCATGCCGATCCCCTGTACCCAAAAATCTTCAAGCATTCGGCGTACGCCTTCCCAAATTAAAAATCGATATTGGCTGGAAGTGTCTTGGCCCAGCGTGAAAAGTCTTTCCAAAATTGCGGCGGGGATAAACGGCAGCGCGAAAACCAGCGCGATTAAAGCAATAGGAACAAGTCTAGGCGCGCTCATCAGTACGAAAACGCCGACTCCCGCCATTAACGCAACATAGCCCGCCCGCGAATAAGTCATTGCGAATGCCGCAATTACAATCGCGAGTGCGCCAAATAAAAACAGCCGCTTGGTATCATTTTTTACTGTGATTGCCACAGCAAGAACAAATGGCAGTAGCATCGCCCATGCTTGCGCGTCGTTATTTGGGTTTCCCATTGTGGATTCAAGCCGCGAAAGACCCGGGTTTACGCCAAGGTCCGTAAGTTCCTCACGAATTTCGATTCCCCCAAAAAATTGATAAAAACCAAAAAGTGAAACAACAATTAAAGCGACCGCTGTTAAAAGGAAAAAAATACGTAAATCATTTTTGTCTTTAAGGGCAATCGAAACGAGAACAGAATGCACAACGCAAGCAAAAAAAATCACGAAAACCCGAACACTGTCCGAACCGCCGTAACCCGTGAAAATACTTAACGCGCAGAAAAAAACAAAAAGCACCAGCGCGGGAGATATATTTGAAAAAGAAAGTTTCGCTTTCGCATCATTTTCTAAAATCCACTTTAACGCAAAAACGCCCGCAAAAAAAACGGCTAACAAAAACAAATACATATTGTTCCACATATGACCGGGAACCATAAGCGAACCAAGAAGAAAAAGCATGTACCAAATTTTCGGGTTAAAAATACTTGCAATGCTGAACCCCGCGTTATTTTTGGCTTGCACTTCTTCGCAAAAAAACCATCGCGCAAGTCTGACGGGTGCGCAACCGGAAACTGTTTTCGCGAAAAAACCCAAAAACCCCATGCCGTCCGCTCCGCGTTGTTTTATGCAAAAATCGAAAACTTTTTTATTAAAACTGTTTTCGTTTGCTTTTCGCAGAGAGCGAACAATCCAACCCGTGCCCGAAAAAAATATATTTGCGATAAATCCCAAAAACCGCATTATAAATGAGCCGCCCCAATAATCACGATGGTTTGTAGATAAAAATGCGTTCAACAAGCGGCTTGTGCGCGATGCGTTTTTAACTGCGACAACGCCACGGTAAATAAGGCTGTATTCAAAAAAATAATTCAGCCACAATAAAAATGCGTGAATTTTTTTTATAACAACGCTTCCAGTTCCCATGTTAATTCACTTCTTCCAAGCCGGATATTCGCATAAAAATAATGCTTGCTCCTGAACGAACCGCAAGACTATGTCCTATTCCGTAGCGGTTTCCGGCAATCATAATTCCATGCTCGTGCGGTACTGCACTAAGTCTTGCAGTAATCTCAACCGACGAAAATCCTTCCTTATTGCTACGCACTGTGTTGCCGTATTGGTCGGGGTTCCAAATTACAGCCTCGTCAATCACCAAATCCGTAACCCTTCCAAGAGGAATGTTACGCCCATTGTCGAAAACCCTGTCGTCAATTTGCAAAGCATTTGCGCTGAAATTTTCTACTTCTTCTGTGTAAAATGAAATAAGAAATTCCCGTGTATCCAGTGCAGGAGCGATAAAACTATCTCCCGACCTAAATTGCTGTACACCAAAAATCGCCGCGCCGATAACCGCGATTACGATAAACAAATCAATTATATTAATTTTTCCAAAAAGCTTTGCGTCTTTGAACATTTTATTCTCTCCTATTCTGCCCGTACATCTGAAATATGCAACATTGTTTTTGCGCGTCCTGCCCAAATAATAACCTCTGAGCCAATACCGTAAACATTTCCGCCAAGCACAACCGCGCCGTCGGAAATGCGTCCGTTTACACGCGAAGTTATATAAACGGAAGAATGCCCTTCCATTGGCGATGCAGTTTCTATGCCGTGAATATCGGGCATGAAGCTCACGCTTTCGCCAATTTCTACGTCAACCACCCTACCCAAAAAAGTTTCATTCACGTCGTCAATAACCACCGCGCCGATTTCAACAGCATTTGCAGTAAAATCGTGAAGTGCGGG
The DNA here is from genome assembly GCA_009779835.1 of Defluviitaleaceae bacterium. GTDB lineage: Bacteria > Bacillota > Clostridia > Lachnospirales > WQUN01 > WQVC01. The sequence continues at coordinate 12,598 of WRBD01000012.1, forward strand.
GTTGAAAAACGTAATTAAAACAGGTTGCTCCGTGCCGGGATTTATATGACTCCTTCCCCCGACATTAAAATAAACCACCGCAATAATCGCGGCAATCACAACCACCGCAAATAAATCAACCACGCTTACCTTGCCGAATAACCGGCCTTTTTTGTCCAGCATTTTTGCCTCCTTTTTTCGTTACTATAAATCATCAAAACACGGGCTGCTGTTAATAAATTCAGACGGAAGCCCTATCTTTTTGAAATACTCGCACATTGCATTACAGCCAAATTTTTCTGATGAATAGTGCGTTCCTCCCAAAAGGTTTATGCCTTTTTCTTTTTCTAATTCGTGAACGTCAATTGAATATTTATTCTTTAAAGATACGCCTGTTATCAGCACGTTTATTTTATTTTCAACAACATCGTTTACGACATCATTATCGTTTCCACCGCCTGCAACAACAGCAACACGATTGTTAAAAATTTTATTTTCGCCGTATTGGTAAAGTTTTGTATCGTGCCTGACGGTTTGCGAATATTTCTCGTTTAATTCGTGTATGTCCTTGCAATCGGTTGTGCCTATTACACCGCATAACCCTCCGTGATATTCGGAAAACGGCTTTTCGATTTTTATGCCTAATGCTACGGCTAAAGTTTTTGTGGTGGAATATTCGCTAAAATTATCGTGAGGAACGTGAAAATTAAATAATGAAACGCGCCGCTCCTTTAATTTCCCAAGTAATTCTGCATTAACATCATAAAATGCATTATCGGGGTCCTTACTTAAATCCCAAACCATCGGGTGATGAATAAAAAGCATTGCATCATGTATATTTTCATTTAAAATTTTCGTTAAAATATCGTCCGAAGGAAATACAGCGGTATAAACTTTTTTAATTTCTTGTGCAAAATCGCACATCAAGCCCATGCTGTGCTGTTTGAAATTCTCGCAAATGTATTCATCAAGCCCGTTCATCCATTCGTACCAATTTTCTTCTTTCATGCCCGGTTTAATAAAATATTTATTTAATTGGCTATATAAATCTGTTGATTTCATTTTCTGCCTCCAAGAACCATTTTTTTATTCCATCTGCGAAAGAAAATTCTGGCGTAAAACCTAAAATTTTTTCCGCTTTTGATATATCTGCGCGGCAATCATCAATTTCGCCCGAGCGGCGTTCGCCTGTTTCGCGGAAAGATTTTTTGCAACCGGTTTCGCGAAGCATGATTTCAAGTGCTTCTTTCACGCTGATTGAAATTCCTGTTCCTATGTTGAAAATTTCAAGCCCGTGCCATTGTTTTAGCGAAAGAATCATCGCGCCTATGACATCTTCTATATAAATGTAGTCTCGTTTTGGCGAAAGGTCAAATATTTCTATGGTTTGTATTTCGGGCGAAAGAATTTGCCGCATTATTTTGGGCAGAAGAAACGCGTCGCTTTGCCCCGCGCCGTACACGTTAAACGGACGAAGCACACGAATATTCATTTGATATGTGTTCGCGTAAAATTTGCATAGGGATTCACACGATAACTTGCTCATGTGATACGGAGACGGCGCGGAAAGCGGATGCGCTTCTTCTATTGGAAGCATTTGCGGTGCGCCGTAAAGATACGTGCTTAAAAAAGCAAGCGGAATCCCGCGCTGCCTACAAAATTCCAATACCGTAACTGTTCCCATGATATTGTTTTCGTAAAATGAATACGGATTTTCCCAACTTTCCGGCACAAAAGTTCGTGCCGCCAAATGATAGACGAAATCAACATCGTCAAACTTGTCGAGCGCATTTTCGCAGGTTAAATCGCCATGTTTTTTATCAAACGAAACTACCGTGTGCGCATTTGCTTCCAATCTCGCACACAACCGACACCCGATAAATCCTTCCGAACCCGTTACGAGAATTCTCATAAATCAAACGTCCCCTTTAATGTCTCGATATCCTCAATTAAATTAATTATATCACTCTTGTCACAGCTTTTACAGACAAAAGTATTTGAAACATCAAAGGAGTAAATTCTCTAAGCAAGTTACAACAGTATAGCTTTTTCGTCAAAAAAATTTACTTTACATTTTCTAATAATATTATACAATTGCCTTAATAAAGTTAGATTTATTTATATTAAAAACCTGTTTTTAACACAGGTTATAAGAGGGGATAATGACTATGTGGTTTAGAAATTTAGGAATAAAATCGAAATTGGTATTTAGTTTCGTGATAGTAATTATACTTTGTATAATTTTGGCTGCGGTTGCGTACTTCTCTTTGGATAGAATCTCTAAAAATTACCAGAACAAATTAACATTTTCGCAACAGCGTGTACAGAATGTTCTGCAAACAAGCAGCATGGTTATGGATTTGCGGCGGATAACAGCCCAAGTGCAGGCAGATAGCGGCAAAACTGCGGTATTGGAAAAGCATAGAACCGATGCCGGAGAGCTTGTTAGTGATATAACAGCACAAATGAACATATATATGGACTTGGCAAAAAGGGACGACGCCCTCCGTGATACACCGGAGGAAATTGATCGGCTTGTGGCTAAAGCAGAGGAATTGCTTGAAGTAGTCGAGCGGTACAGAGTTGACTTAGTTTACGTAAATATAGATTTCGGTATATTAGATGACGCGACTTCTCAAGCTGAAAATACTGAAGCTCGGGCTTCGCTTACCCGGCGACTTAACCAAGTAATAGACGATATGGAAAAGTTTGAAATGGATTTATCACAAAGGTTGATGAATGAAACTTCCGGTCGGGCTAAAAGATACCTTAATACTTTTATTCTTATAACAATTGTAATTGTAATTACATCTTTAATACTCGCGTTTACAGTTGCTAACCTGATTAAAAAGCCGATTAGCAGGCTTCTTGATGTTGCGGAAAATGTTGCTCACGGTAACTTAAATGTGAACATCGACACCACTGCAAGGGACGAAGTAGGTATGCTTGCAATAGGTTTCTCGTATGTGGTTGATTCGGTAAATACGCTTGTGCGTGACTTGGAGAACCTCTTAAAAGCGAACGAACAAGGCGATACCGACGCAAGAATGGATGTATCATGTTTGCACGGCGATTACAGTAAGGTCGGGGAAGAAATAAATATGTTATACAGCAGCATGACAGAAGAATCCATGCGTTTGCTTGATGTTTTAAGTGAATTCGGGCGCGGAAACTTTTCTGCCGATATTCCAAAAATGCCGGGCAAAAAAGCAATTATGAACACCTCGCTTGACGCAATGAAAAACGAAATAAGTTCAGTTAACGATGATATTCAGAAAATGGTAACAGGCGCGCTGGCGGGCGATCTTACCGTAAGAGCGGACGCAAGCGGTTATTCGGGCGAATGGGCGGCAATTGTAAACGGTCTTAACCGGCTTATGGAAGAAATCGCATCGCCTGTGGCGGAAGTTGAATCAATTATGGCAAAGGTTGCCGAAGGCAGGTTCGACCAACGTATAAACGGTGATTACAAAGGCGCGTTCCTTGAGCTTAAAAACTCCGTCAACCGCACGGTTACAAACATTGTTTCATATATCAACGAAATTTCTGATGTGTTAAACGCGCTTGCAAACAATAATCTCGACCAAACAATTTCACGCGAATATGTAGGTGAGTTCGCCGCGATTAAAGACGCGATGGTTCACATCATTGATACGCTTAATAAAGTTATCAGCGATATTTCGTCTTCCGCAGAGCAAATTTCTTCCGGCGCAAGAATGATTTCTGACAGCAGTATGTCGCTTGCAACAGGTACAATGACGCAGTCTAATTCTGTTGCCGCTTTGAATGATTCAATTATCTCAATTAATGAAAGCACCAGAAAGAACGCCGAAAACGCAATGAATGCCGAAATGCTTTCGGAAGAATCAAGAAAGGACGCCACCAAAGGCGACGAAGATATGAGAAATATGCTTGCGTCCATGCAGGGCATAAAAGATTCATCAAACAAAATTACGCAAATTATTAAAGTTATTCAGGATATCGCGTTCCAAACAAATCTGCTTGCGCTTAACGCCGCGGTAGAAGCCGCACGTGCCGGCGAACATGGTAAGGGATTCGCGGTTGTTGCCGAAGAAGTGCGTTCGCTTGCAGGCAGAAGCCAAAGCGCGGCGGAAGAAACCACCACGCTAATCGGAGAGTCTATCTTAAAAGTGAGCGAAGGAACGCAAATTGCAGAGCAAACCGCACAAGGTCTTCAAGCAATCGTGGGCAATGTTGCCAAAGTCGCATACATCATTAAAGGAATTTCTGCATCGTCCACCGAGCAAGCGGCATCTATTAACAAAATCACAGGCGAACTCTCACACATAACAGATGCTACTCATTCAGCATCGGCATCGTCGGAAGAAGCCGCCGCCGCCGCAGAGCAGCTTACAAGCCAAGCAGAAATGATGCACAGTATGGCAAGTGTGTTTAAAATGAAGAGATGAAAACGCCGCTTGGAGCACTTGGACAGAGATTAGTATTAATATTTTTCATACCTGTTGTTTTGCTGTTCAGCGCAATGTCGGTATGGATGTACACAACGGCATCATCACATATACGAAGCTGGGTACAGCTTGAAATAAGCAACATAAAGGAAATTAACGCAACCAAATTATCGGGGCAAATCAACAGTGTCAGATATGCTGTGTTAAGCATGGCTGATATTTTTGAGCATGTGAATTATTCTTGCGATAATCCGAGAGAGTACGCAGAAATGCTTGCAAAATCATTATTCGTAAACGAAACCATATACAATGTATTGTTTGTTTTTGAGTCGCAGGCTTTCGACGACAGAGACTCTGATACCAATATCACATTAAAACACTGAATTAAACCAATCCCTATTGCACAAGGACTGTATCAAGCTATGAGAAAAATCTTTAAAGCTATTGCATAACTGAGCTGTGACATTTTTAAGTGAATCGAAGAAACGATTCTTGAAGTCTTTTTCCATAACCTCGTCCCACACTTGCTCGGTAGGATTCATTTCGGGTGCGTACGCCGGGATGTGCATTAACTCCATATTGTTCGGCAAGAATAACCCCTTAGACTTATGCCAACTCGTGTTGTCACCTACCATGAGAATGTAATCATCAGGAAATTGGCGGCTTACAACATCAAAAAAAGCATTTGTCCAATCAGTATTGGAGTTGGGGGCAATGATGAATGAGCTGTCACCTGAGCTTCATCAAAAAACATCAGTCTCACTTGTTGATAAGCTTCTCTCAAAAACACGCTATTGTGGATAACCTTTCTCAAATGTGCCGTGCGAGAGTTAATTTTTTTTGAGGCTTCTATTTCGACCTCCGATGCTTTCTTGGGGTGTGCAGGGCGTGGCTTTATTTTACGTCATCCGTGTCTTCCTGAAATTGTATAGATATGCCCACTTCCTATTTTGTGCCCGATTTTGGCTTCATAGGCTGCTTTTATCTCTTTTACTGTGGTCAAATGACCCTTTTTCGCCTTTTCGATAAAATCGTTAACAAAAGAAGCCTCATCCTCAAAAGACATATTTCTGTTATTACCCGGTCTTTTTTTACCAATAATTGATTCCAGCCCTTGGGCAAAATATTTCGACACCAACAACCTTGCGTGTGACGGGCTGTATCCTGTTCGGATATGATAGTAGCCAAAAATTTACTTGGATTTTATAAATTGATGGAAGCATAGGGATTTTTTTAACCTTTTTCATAATATTTACATTAAAAAGCGTTAAATGCGCTAAAAAATATTCCGGTAAAACTCTTAAAAATGCACTGTTTTTAGGGTTTTCGGACGGACTGGGGGGCTGCAATTACTCCTTTATAATCTTCCGATGATAAGAGCGTAGTTTTCGGAAAACTTTTCCGTGTACGGTATCGGCAGGGTAGGGGAATCTTCCTGCGGGAAGACGCATTAGAATTTCAAAGCCCTCGTCGATGTATTCTATGGGGTAGATGTGGAATTTACCGGCTTTTACGGCTTCTATTACTTCGTCTTTCAATACAAGGTCGCGGATATTTCGGGTTGGTATGATTACTCCTTGTTCTCCGGTTAGTCCGCGTTTTTTGCAAAGGTCGAAGAAGCCTTCGATTTTATAGGTCGCGCCGCCGATTGGTTGAATTTCGCCGTGCTGGTTTATGCTACCGGTGATTGCGATATCTTGGCGGATTGGAATTTCCGATAAGGCGGAAAGTACGGCGTAAAGCTCCGTGGAAGACGCGCTGTCGCCGTCGATGCCGTTGTAGTTTTGCTCGAAGCAGATTCGGCAGGAAAGCGAAAGCGGAAAATCTTTTGCGTAGGTTTGCCCAAGATATCCGATTAAAACTTGAATGCCTTTATCGTGAATAGAGCCGGACATATCAGCTTCTTTTTCGATGTTTACGATGCCTGCTTTGCCCATGTAGGCGGTGGCAGTTATCCGGGTGGGTTTTGCAAAGATATGGTCGCCGATGTCCAGCACGGCAAGGCCGTTTATCTGACCGATTTTCGCGCCTTCGGTGGAAATCATTATTGAGTCTTCTTCAATCATCTCGGAAAGTTTTTCTTCATACATATTTAAACGGTATTCGCGTTTTTCGATTGCCGTTTTTACATGGGCGGCTGTTATTTTTTTCGCGCCAGCGATTTTAGCCCATGCCGCGGATTCATCTAAAATTTCCGCAAGCCGATTAAACCGCGTGGTTAGGCGGTCTTTGCGTTCGGCAAGGCGAGTTGCGTATTCGATTAAACGGGCTATTGCATCGGAAGAGTAGGGTAGGGCGGTTTTTTCTGCGTGGCAGGTGATAAATTTTACTATCTCGGATAAATTTTCGTCGTTCAATTTCATTTCGTAATCGAAATCCACGCGTAGTTTAAATAATTTTTCAAAGTAATCGTCGTAGTTGTATAAAAGGTCGTAGTAATACGAGCCGCCGATTATTATTATTTTAATGGAAAGCGGAATTGCTTCGGGTTTTATTCCACTTACGGCAACACCCGTTGTGTATTCTCGAAGCGGCTCGGTTATAATTTTTTCCGTGATTAATGTGCGGCGAAGTGTTTCCCACGCGTGCGGGCTTCCCAAAATATCCTGTGCTTGTAAAATCAAGTATCCGCCGTTTGCTTTGTGCAATAGCCCCGGTTTTATTTTCATGAAGTCTGTTGAAAAATTTCCGTATTCGTTATCGTATTCGACTTCACCAACTAAGTTTGTGTAGCTGGGGTTATAGTCAATCACAACGGGCGCACCGGATAATTCACTGTTGTCTGTTAGGAGATTTATTTTATATTTTGTTAAATTGTCTTCGGTGTTTTTTTTGCCTACCCACGGCATTATTGCTTGAATGGCTTCTTCTTCATCGTTGTCCTCGGTTACGAAGTCTACAAGATTTTCTAATATATCTTCCTTTACGGCTTTTAGATATTCCAGAAGCGTGGGTTCATCCCCGAAAGTTTCAAATAAATCGTTCATGTGATGCCCTACGGTGAATAATCCCAGCGCAAAGTCCAGCTCATCGACTTCTCTTTTTGTTGTCTTTTCGTAATCTTTTATTTCGCGCAGGGCTTCGGCGGCGCGGGCTTGAATGGATTCCGATTTCTTTGTAATTAACTCTTTTTGCTCGGGAGAAAGCGACTCGAATTGTTCTTCGGTTATGGCTTCGCCCTCGACGATTGGCACAAAAAAGATTCCGCTGTTTGAATTTTTCACTTCAAAGTCTTGCTTGCGGGCTTCGATGGACATTTCTTTTATGATTTCGTCTTGACGGTTTTTTAACACTTTTACAATCTCGTTCTTTTTTTGTTCGTAAGATTTATCCGCGAAGGTTCGCGGAAGTTCTTCCGAAAGACGCGTTACAATCTCGTTCATGTTGTCTTTTAATTGTTTTCCCGTACCGGGTGGAAGCGTTAAAAGTTTTGGACATTTCGGGTTTTCAAAATTGTAAACATAACAAAGGTCGGGCGGAATTGCTTCCGTTGCCGCTTTTGCTTTTGCGTATTCTTGCGCAAAAGTTGTGCGCCCCGTTCCCGTTGCGCCGCAAACATAAATATGATACCCCGGCACCTTCATCTCTAAGCCGAATTCAAGAGCTTCGGCAGCACGCGGTTGCCCGATAAGTTCACGTGGTTTATTTTCTGTTTTCTTCGCGGAAAACTTCTGCGGATTTGAAAAATATTTTAATTCTTTCCAGTTTAATTCTCGTGGCATATCTGTTCTCCTTAACGAAGTCAAATTTAAAATTGGTTTATTGCTGACAATATTTCAGTCAAAATATTTCCACATTACAATGCCGTCTTCGGTTGGGCTGATGTAATAATTTTTTCGTAGTCCTTCGGACTTGAATTCGTGTTTTTCGTACAGAGAAATCGCGGCGGTGTTGCTTACGCGAACCTCCAGTGTAAGACCTGTCATTTCGCGTTCGAGTGCGGATTTTATTAAATCTGTTATTAGCATAGAACCAATACCACGCTGCCGATGTGATTTTTTTACCGCTAAATTACTTATATGACCTTCTTGGAGAATTTGACGCATATACGCGTGACCTACGACTTCTCCGTTTTCTTCAATTGCAACAATGCAAATTGAATCCTCGCGCATTATTTCATATTTAATAGAAATTTCCGACCACGCTGCCGCGAAAGCTTCGGCTTCAATTGCGTGCATTGCGGGTGCGTGTTCAACGCTTCCCTTTACAATGGCAATCATATCGTTTTTTCCTTTTCCCGCACGGCTTGAGGTGCGCGTACATATAAAATTTCCGGCGTGTCGGAAAATTTATGACCGGCAGAAATTTTTTCCGCCGCCCAAACCGCTGCAGACGCGGCACGTTGACGGTTATTGTTCGCAGGGGGGGAAAGTGCAGCGGGAAATGCTTCGAGGATTACGCCGATATTGACATCTGCGCCGTCTCCAAGGAACAAAATTCGTCCTGAATTTGAGTATTTTCGCAACCTTTGTAAAACTTCCTCAACCGGCAATGCCATATATTCCGTATCATTTTCAGTTAAATCATTCGCGTGCGGAAAACAATCCGTGGCTTTCTTAATTAAACCCTCTGCTTCGCGGCAAAAAATTGCGGTGTAAACTTGCCCGCGCCGTGCGTCAAGCATGGGTATAATGAAGCAACGCCCGCCTGCACCTAAGGCATTGTATGCCAAAGCATCCAGTGTAGGAACCGGAATTGCGGGTTTGTTTAATGCACGTGCAATCCCAAGTGCACAAGCCGCGCCTATCCTAAGCCCCGTAAAAGAACCCGGACCGCAAGTGTACGCCACGTAATCAATGTCTTTCGGCTCAAGCCGCGTTAAGTGAAAGAGTTGTTCAACACCCGGCATAAGAATTTCCGAATGTGTCCAAGATTTTTCGCCCGTGCGTGCATTTAAAAAAATTTCGCCAATTATGTATGACGAACTATCTGTGAAAGAAACAATAGCCGCTCCCGCTTGCAATCCGGAGGTATCAATCGCCAAAATTTTCAATGCAAATCTCCCTAAACGCGTCGCCGCGCGATAAGTTTGAATTTATTTTCACAAAATAAACATTTTTCGGAAAAACATCTTGTGCGCGTTCCGGCCATTCCACAAGCGAAACACCGCCGGAAAAAAAATATTCTTCATATCCGATGTTTTCTAAATCGTTCCCGCCTTCAAGTCTGTACAAATCAAAATGATAAACGGGAAGCCGTCCGTTTTCATATTCGTTCATTATTGTAAACGTAGGGCTTGTAACGTGTCCTTCGTAACCGATTCCCCTCACGAAACCCTGCGCGAAAACAGTTTTCCCTGCGCCAAGCATTCCGCTTAAACAAAAAATATCGCCCGCTTTTGCCTTTTCTCCAAAACAAGACGCAATCTTCGCCGTTTCTTCCGCAGAAAAACTTTCAAAACGCTGTGTTCGCAAAATTTAACCTCCAACGTTTTCTTTTAAAGAAACTCTATCATAAGAATTTAATTTATACAATTCTCTAAGAATATTTCTTGGAAAACTGTTTTTTTTTTTCTGATTGTGATATACTTTTGTGAAAGAAATAAGCGGGAGGTATAAAAATGGTCGGGAGTAAAAGCAAAAGAGTATCCGAGATGATAGAAAGCAACGACCAAACATTGCAACTTATGGTGTTTATAGTTGCGGGCGGGCATTTTGGCATAAACGTGGCGAAAGTAAGCGAAATTATGAAATACAGTCAGTATCCGATTACGCCTATGCCCAATTCAAATCCTTTCGTAGAGGGAATTTTCCGTCCACGCACAGAAACAATGACCGTTATAAATTTAGCGGCGTATATGGGGTTGCCTCCTGCGGAAGACGAAGAACGCGACATTTTAATTATTACCAAGTTAAATAATGTTGAAACGGCGTTTCATGTGCATGGGGTTGTGGCGATAGAAACTGTTCGTTTATCGGAAATAGAAAAGCCGGACTCCACCATTTACGGCGGCGAGGAAGGAATGGCAACGGGTATTGCCAAGCATGGAGATAAACTTATTACCATCATAGACTTCGAGAAAATCCTAATCGACATCAGTCCGAATTTAGGATTCTCCCCAAGTGATATAGACGTACTGGGAATGAGAAGCCGTTCCATGAAGCCAATTTTAATTGCGGAAGATTCACCACTTTTGGAAAGCTTAATTATAAGCTCGCTTGAAAAAGCGGGTTATGTAAACATTGTTTGCTCGTCGAACGGGCAGGAAGCATGGCAGCAGCTTGAAAGCTACAAGAAAAGCGGTCAGCCCATTGAAAACCACGTTTGCGCTGTAATAACGGATATCGAAATGCCGCTTATGGATGGTCACAGATTGCTGAGACTTATGAAGGAAGACAGTGTTCTGAAAAAAATTCCCGTTATCGTATTCTCGTCGCTTATCACGGACGACAATCGCGCTCTCGGTGAAAAACTTGGTGCTGTTGCCAGTATTTCAAAGCCGGAAATAGCAAACCTCGTATCACTTTTGGATAAGAGTATCATATAACCTAATAGGGGTGGCTTGATGCCGGCATCGCAGTCAGCTGCTATTACAAAAGGCACAATCTTGAATATAAGTTCAAACGCCGATGTTTATGAACGCGGCGAAAGATACTATCGCGACGGAAAATTACTTTCATATAATCTGATGGAAGACAACGGAACAACCGCGGTTCGAGCAAGTGTTGAGGGAAATTACAAAAATTATGAAGTATCGTTGAAGCTGGACGGTGTGGGTGCGCTGTCCGGCTATGCGTGTTCCTGTGAAAGCCACAGCATTTGGCGCGGGGCGTGCAAGCACGTTGTTGCGGTTTTGTTTGCGCACTCGGAAGGTCATGCGCGAATGTTTTCCGCTGAAAAAATGCGCCGGCACACTGAAATTCTTACGAACAATCTTGAGAAAATCATCTACGACGGCATTGATGATTCGTTTGCCGTACCAATTCGCGAAAACATGGCGGGCTCTTTACTAAGACTTACGCCTGTTTTGCATTGCAATTCGCGGGGTGTATATCTTACGTTCACTGTGGGTTACGGGCGAATGTACATTATAAAAAGTATTTCCGGTTTTGTGAAAAGTTTTATAAATAACGAAACCGTAAGTTACGGACAAGGGCTTACTTTTGAGCACCGCCGCGAGATGTTTGACGAAATTTCCCGGGAAATTATTGATTTTATTATACGCGAAGACGAAATGTATTCCGAAATCAGTAAGCGTTTAAGCCGCCAATTTCAATTTACGCATCATCCGCTTTTCGCAAGCCGCGAATTATTTTTAACGCCGCGCAACACAGATGAATTTTTTGAAATTTGCAATGACGCTCCGCTGGAATGCGTTTCGGATTTTGGGCATCAATTATTTTTAAAAGACGCGTATCCGCCTGTAAGGCTTAGTGTTCGGCATCTTGCAAGCGGAACGGTTGTTAACTGCGGCAAATTTTCGCATCATTTACTTAAAGGATTTACTTCCTACTATATTTTGGCAAACGAAGGGCTTTATCGTATGCCCAAACCCGACGGGCGGCTTTTGAATGCGTTGTTAAAGGCGTTGGATGAAACCCCTTCAGGCGAAATTTTATTTTCGGGAAATGAGCAGCAACGGTTTTTAACCGTTGTTTTACCGAGTTTGCTGAGAATGGGCGTGGTGGATTCGGTAATCGGCGAGTCCCCTAAAGGGGAAGTTTCTCCGTTGAAAGCAAAAATGTATTTCGACACCGAAGGAAAAGACATCACAGGCCGTTTGGAATTTCATTACGGTGAAGAAAAAACAAAAATAGTCCGAGATGTTGTAGCAGAATACGCACTTCGCCGCAGACTTGCATCCTTCGGCTTTTTTGAAGATTCAAAAAAAATATATCGTTTGAAGGGTAACGATTTAATCTATGCGTTTTTGCACAGTGCAAACGGAATAGAAACTCTACGCGATTGTGCAGATGTTTTCGTAAGCGAAGATTTACAGAAAAAAACAATCCGTCCCGGTTCTCCGCAAATAGGGCTACGGCTTTCGGGGGATTTGCTGAAAGTCTCGCTGGAGGATTCCGGTTATAATATAAGTGAATTATTAGAAGCACTTGAATCGTACCGCGCAAGAAAAAAATACTACCGCTTAAAAGACGGACGCTTTATTTCTCTTAGTGATGAATCGGTGACGGCGGCGGCGGGTTTTCTTGACGCGCTGGACGCAAGCAAAAACGATGTTAAAGGAAAAACGCTTTCCATTCCCGCGTACCGCGCGTTATATGTAGATGAACTAATAAAATCCGACGCGCTTGCCGCAACGCACACGCTGAAATGCGATGTGAATTTTGAAAATTTAATTTCTCATTTTAACGGCAATACAAATTTAAATTTCAGAACGCCTAAAGGTCTTGGCGGCATTTTGCGCGAATATCAAAAAACGGGTTATACATGGTTGAAAACTTTGTTATACTACGGTTTTGGCGGAATTCTTGCCGACGATATGGGTCTTGGAAAAACTCTGCAAGTAATTGCCTTATTCGCAAGCGAACGCAACAACGGTCTGCCTTCAATAGTAGTTGCGCCTACATCTTTGTTATATAACTGGGAAAACGAAATTATGAAATTCGCACCGCAATTAAAAACGCAAATAGTTTCTGGCTTTCCCGAAAAACGCCGCGAGTTGCTAAAAAAACGCGACGCAGATATTTTAATCACAACGTATGATATGTTAAAGCGCGATGTAGAATTTTATAAAGATATGGAGTTTTCATTTATAATCGCGGACGAAGCGCAAAACATAAAAAATCCCGACACACAAGCGGCAAAAAGCATAAAAGAATTAAAAGGCCGCGTGCGGTTCGCACTGACAGGCACGCCGATTGAAAATACTTTAACCGAGTTATGGTCAATTTTTGATTTCATAATGCCGGGATATTTGTATACCGCAAGCAAATTCAACCGCTTATACGAAACCCCAATCATAAAACTTGGATGCACGGAAACCGCAGCAAGATTGCGGCGTCAAATCGCCCCGTTTGTTTTGCGCCGCATAAAGAAAAACGTATTAAAAGAACTTCCGGAAAAGACCGAAATAACCCTCCCTGCGGATTTACTTCCCGAGCAGAAAAAAATATATCAAGCGAATCTATTAGAAGCAATCGGAGCGTTCGATGATATTATTGCTACAAATTCATTCGCAGATAACCGTATGCGCATTCTCGCCCAACTAACGCGTTTGCGGCAAATTTGTTGTCATCCCGCGTTATTTTTGGAAGATTACGAAGCCGGTAGCGGCAAGCTTAACCTCGCGATTGAAACAATTCAACTCGCGCTTGAATCAGGTCATCGTGTGCTCTTATTTTCGCAATTTACGCAAATGCTTTCCATTATAAAGGAAGCGTTAGCAAAATCCGGAATTAAAAATCAGCGTAACAAATTGGTAACTTATTTTTACTTGGACGGCTCTACAAAAGCAAAAGAGCGCGTGGAAATGACAGAAAAATTCAACGCGGGCGAACGCGATATTTTTTTGATTTCACTGAAAGCCGGCGGCACCGGGTTAAACTTAACGGGCGCAGACGTTGTTATTCAATACGACCCGTGGTGGAACCCTTCCGTGATGGACCAAGCATCAGACCGCGCACATCGCTACGGTCAGGAAAAATCTGTACAAGTTTTTAACATCGTAGCAAAAGATTCCATCGAAGAAAAAATTATGGCTCTGCAAGAAAAAAAACGTGGACTCATTGATTCCATAATCACTGAAGGCGGAAGTTTTATCAATTTACTTTCGGAAGACGAAGTACGAAAATTGTTTTCGTAAATATTGCTTCATTTTGAATATTCCTGTATACTGTCTTGAAGTGTTTTCAGACATGGGGAGTGTGGAATCGCACGATGAAGAAAAAAGAAGCAATTATCGGTATTTTCATTGTTGCAATGATTGTAATGATAATGCGACCGTTGCCACCATTGGCTGTGGATTTTCTTTTGATGGTGATAATCGGCCTTGCCATTATTATTCTGCTGAATGCCCTGTATGCCAAGGAAGCATTGGAAATGTCGATGTTTCCGACTATTTTATTGATAATAACACTGTTTAGAATTACGTTAAGTCTCACTACAACACGCCTGATTTTGGGCGGGGATGGCACAGAAAGCTCTGCCGGCGAGGTTATCAGAACATTCGGGCAATTTGTTGCAGGTGGTAATCTGATTTTGGGTCTTATCATGTTCCTTGTTATATTACTGGCGTGTTTTCTTGTTATCATCAAAGGTTCGGAGCGTGTTGCGGAGGTAACCGCTCGTTTTACTTTGGACGCGATGCCGGGTAAACAAATGGCAATCGATGCAGACCTTAACACAGGTCTAATTAACGAAGAAGAGGCGAAAGCCCGACGCAAAAAAATTCAAGACGAGTCAAATTTCTACGGTGCGATGGATGGTGCCGTAAAATTCGTAAAAGGTGACGCGATTTTCAGTATTATTCTGGTTTTCGTAAACATTATCGGCGGAATCGCAATGGGCGCGACAGGCGTGGCAACGGGGACGCCTATGCCTATCGGGGAAGCGTTAAATATTTATGCACTTCTAACCATCGGTGACGGGCTTGTTTCCCAAATACCCGCGCTTCTTATCGCACTTGCAACGGGTCTTATTGTTACAAAAGCAACCGCCGAGGAAGAAGTTTCCGGCTCGCTTGCGAAGCAGCTTTTATCTCAACCCTTAGTTATGATGATTACAGGTGGCGCGTTGGTTTTCCTTGGGCTTTTCAGCCCCTTGCCATGGTTTTTCGTCCCGGCGGGAATATTTTTGGTTATCATTGGAATGCGTATTACCAAAAAAGAAACCCTCTCGTCAATAGAATCGGAAATAACAACAGACGACGTAGAAGCCGAAGAAATGCGCCGTCCCGATGATATGCTCCCGCTGACGGATGTAGACATGATACGCTTGTGTTTTGGCTACGGGCTGATTCCGTTAGTAGCCGCAGACCAGGGCGGTGACCTTCTCGAACGCGTGGTAATGATACGCCGAAACATCGCACTTGAATTGGGCGCAATCATCCCGCAAATCCGCTTACAGGACAACATAAAATTAAGCCCAAACCAATACACAATTTTTATAAAGGGCGTAGAGGTAGCAGGCGGCGAGATAATGTTTGACCATTATATGGCGATGAACAGCGGTTACGTTGAAGAAGAAATAGACGGAATAGAAACAGTGGAACCTTTCGCGGGCTTACCTGCAATGTGGATTTCCGAATCCCAGCGCGAGCGCGCTGAAGCTTTGGGCTACACCGTTGTAGACCCTCCCGCGATTATCGCAACGCACCTTACAGAAGTAGTGCGTCAGCATCTGCACGAACTTCTCTCGCGCCAAGACGTACAAAAACTCGTCAACCACGTAAAAGAAACCCATACTGTACTTGTTGACGAACTTATTCCAAAATATATGTCCGTGGGTGAAGTGCAAAAAGTTCTTTCAAAGCTGTTGAAAGAAAGCGTATCCATTCGGGATCTTGTAACGATTTTGGAAACATTGGCAGACTACGCCCCCATAACTCGCGACACCGATATGTTAACAGAATACGTCCGTGCCGCGCTTCGCCGTGCTATCTCAAAGAAATTCTTCGGTCAGGGCGTGAACACGGTAATCACATTAGATCCGGCACTGGAACAAACGCTAACCGGAAATATCCAAAAAACAGAAATCGGAAGTTTTGTAAACATAGACCCTGGATTAAGTCAAAAAGTATTCGATAGCTTGAAAAAGGAAGTAAGCAAATTAACTTCGCTTGGAGTAATGCCGATTATTTTAACTTCGCCGTTTGTGCGTATGTATTTCAAACAACTTGTAGACGAAATTGCCCCCGATTTGGTAGTATTAAGCTACGGTGAAATTGACCAAACGGCAGAGGTACAGTCGGTAGGTATGGTGAGTGTGTCATGAAAGTAAAACGATACGAAGGAAAGTCCGAAGCCGTGCTTATGCCTATCATAATGGAAGAGATGGGCGAAGGTGTGACAATTATAAGCGTAAAGCAAAAGCCTAAAACAGGATTTTTTGGCTTTTTCCGTAAACCCAGCGTAATTATCACCGCCGCTTGCGAAGACGATGCGGAGTTCATGAATCTGTTAAACAACCCGGATACAAAACAAAAAACTGCGCCTCCGCTAGTAGAAAGAAAACCACTTTCTGCCGACCTTGTGGAATCAAGCGCAGCTTCCGGTTCCGCAGCAATAGAAGAATCCATGACAATGCTTCTTAAAGAAGCCCGCAAAGCCGCAAATCAAATAGAGCAGGAAGAATCATCCAAACGTTCGAAGAGCCAAATAGAAACACCGAATCAAAACAAATCATCTGTGGAAGAAAATAAATATAATCACAGCATGGTGCAGCTGTTCTACGACACAATGCTTGCACAGGAAGTTCTGCCCGAGGTAGCCGCTCATATTTTACGCGACTTGGAACATATGGATGAATCCGACCAAATTGATGTGCGTTTGTTGGTAAAGGCGGTCTACTGCAGTATAGTTGATATGTTAAAAGGGCCTACGCTCATAGATACGAACAAAGGTGAAGCGCAAACAGTAGTGTTCATGGGGCCTACCGGTGTCGGCAAAACAACAACTATCGCAAAGTTGTCTTCTATTTTGACTCTTAAACACGGGCTTCGCATAGGATTAATCACAGCAGACACATATAGAATCGCCGCTGTCGAGCAGCTTAGAACTTATGCGGAAATTCTTGGGCTTGACATAAGAGTTGTATACAATCCGGAAGAAATGAAAGAACAATTACGCGCCTTGCGCGCCAAAAATGATATTGTTCTCATAGACACAGCAGGGCGAAGCCATAAAAACACAGAAAGCATAGGCGAATTAAAAGAGTTGCTTGACGCTATTCCCGACAGTAAAAGATATTTAGTTGTAAGTGTAACAACACGCTACAAAGATTTATGCAAAATTGTAAATGTCTTCGATATGCAAACCGATTTCAATTTAATATTTACAAAACTTGATGAAGCGGAAACTCTTGGTTCGTTGATGAACATATGTTGTTTGGCGGGAAAAAAAGCCGCATATGTAACCTTCGGACAAAACGTGCCGGATGACCTTGAAGCAATCAAGCCCGATAAAATAGCAAAATCTCTGCTGGGGCTTACAGAAGGCGAGTCGCACCCATATTCGGAAGGCGGTCAGCCGTCATGATGGACCAGGCAAAACGGCTCCGCGAGTTAATGCTTCAAAAAGTTTCTCATGACCCGGAGCCGCAAGAGCAAAAAATGAATGCTCGTGTAATTGCAATTGCCAGCGGAAAGGGCGGGGTAGGGAAGTCGAATTTTTCAATTAATTTGGCAATTCAAATACGCAAGCTTGGTAAACGTGTAGTGATAATAGACGCGGATTTTGGGCTTGCGAATGTTGAAATATTATTGGGTGTGGCTCCAAAGTACACGGTTGCCGATGTTTTGAACGGCAACATTGATATGGAATCCGCTTTGACAATCGGTCCGTTGGGTTGTATGTTTCTCTCTGGCGGTTCGGGAATGGCGGCTTTAACGGAACTGACCGATAATCAAATTTTACGCCTTACAGACGGATTTTTACGGCTGGACGATTTGGCGGATTTTATTATAATAGATACAAGGGCAGGGCTTTCCAATGCAGTAACAAATTTTATCCGTGCCGCTGCAGACACAATAGTTGTAACAACTCCCGACCCAACCGCCATAGCGGACGCATACGCTCTAATTAAAAGTATAAAAACATCAATGCCCGATGTAGGTATGTTGAAGCTAGTGGTAAATTGTGTGGTAAACGATGCGGAAGCCAATGAAGTGTATGAAAAATTAAACGGGGTTTCCGCGCGGTTTCTTGGCATTAAATTATTATTTCTTGGATGCATCCCATTTGATTCGTACTTGGTGAGGGCGGTGCGAAAACAAAAGCCCGTAACAATTCAATATCCCTTCTCGGAAAGCGCGAGCCGTTACAACGAAATTTGCGCAAAGCTTCTGCAATTGGAATCCGGCAGAAAAAATAATATTCAAAACTTTGTATTAAAATTAATCGGACGTTTCAGCGCGTAGGCAGAAAACGTAGGGGGATTCATTTGTATATCGAATATTTAAAATCGGGTGCGAGGGTACAAATTCAACGCCCCGGTGATAGTCCAACCGGCGGATATATGTGTAAAATAGCGGTGCTTAACCTTGAAGCACGGGAAGTATTGGTTCATGCGCCCATGGAAGGAAGCAGACCTGTTAGATTAGAAATAGGCGGCGGTATTGTTTTACGGCTTTTAACCGACAACGCCATCTATTGTTATAAAGCAAGGATGATAGCGAACACAGATATTGACGGCTTCGATGCGGTAAAGTTCCAAGTAATTGACGACGGGGAAAAAATTCAAAGACGTTCCGCATTCCGATTTAACTGCGGAATTCCGATAACATTTTCTATAATAAACACCGGCGGACAACAAACCCAGCGCGATACAGGACTGTTAACAGACCTAAGCGCGGGCGGCACGAAAATTTTCTCGGATAAAGTTCTTCAAGAGGGGTATCTTTTAAATATAGCAATCGAGCTTGGAGATGACTTGGTTGTCGCGTTTGGTGATGTTCGCGTAAGAATGGATTTGCCGCCGGGGAAATCGAAATATAAATATCAATACGGTATTCGTTTTGCGATGATGCCGGAATCTGACCAGGAAAAAATTATAAGATATATGTATAAATTGCAACGCGAAGAACTTAAAAAAGCGCGTCCGCTTTAATATTTTCCTAAAAAAAAGGAGAGTTTTTTATGCCGGTTAAAGGTAAAAGTGCGGAGAGTTTATTTAGTGATATGCACCTTGATATCTTAAAAGAAATCGGAAGCATGGGAACGGCTCATGCCGCAACGGCTCTTTCCAGAATGGTAAACAAAAAGGTAACAATGCCTGTTCCCAATGTTACTTGGCTGGATTTTCAAAATGTTGCAAACTTTGTTGGCGGGCCGGAAAATATAATCGTCGGAATAATGGTGTCGCTTTCGGGTAATATTCAGGGAATAATGATGTACCTGATGGAGCTTGACTCTGCGCATCATATTGCCGAACTGGTTATCGGTACGCCGCCGCCTGAAGATAAATTATATTTCGGAGAAATGGAGCGTTCCGTAATCGAAGAAGTGGGCAATATCATGTTAAGTTCGTATCTTACGTCCATTGCGGGGCTTACGAATTCACAAATAAAGCCATCAATTCCCTATATGTGCGTTGACATGGCTAATGCTATACTATCTGTACCCGCGAGTGAATTCGGGCGGATGGCAGACAAAATGCTTTTTATAGAGTCGCAGATTTCTCTTGAAAATATAAAATTTTCCGGTTGCTTCGTTTTAGTGCCTAACTTACATTCGTTCTTTAGAATTTTACGGGGATTGGGAGCGGAATAATATGGCGGTAATTATTGTGGGCATGGCTGATTTAAAAGCAGCTAAGTCTCCCGATGTACTAAAAACATTGGGGCTTGGTTCATGCATTGGAATTGCACTGTATGACCCGGTTACAAAGGTTGCCGGGCTGGCGCATATTATGCTGCCGGACTCAAAAGCGATTACTAATAATCAAAACGATGCCAAGTTTGCGGACACCGGCGTAATAAAGTTAATTGCGGAAATGGAAAGAATGGGCGCGAGAAAAATAAATATGCGCGCGAAAATTGCCGGCGGAGCGCAAATGTTTGCGTTTAATGCTACAAATGACAGCCTCCGTGTTGGCGACCGAAACGCGGAGGCCTCAAAAAAGATACTACAAAAAGTCGGCATAAAGCTTGTCGCCGAGGAAACAGGCGCAAATTTTGGGCGCACGGTAGAACTTTACGCCGAAGACGGAAATTTTTTAATAAAAGCAATAGGTCAACCAACAAGAACATTATAAAGGGTGGGGTTTATGTCTTACCAATTAAACAGGGTACACTTGTTGATTTGCGTTTTTGCCGCGCTTGTGCTTGCGGGAGGGTTTGTTTGGCTGATATTTTTCGGCGACCCCTTTCCACTTTTCACGATGGCGATGTGGGTGAGCGCGGGAATTATTATTTTTTATATTATCGGTCAGTTTGCGCGCAGTTTTCTGATTGCGAAAGTTTTTGTTTCCGAGGAAGAATACGATTTTTCTCAGGACGAAGAATATCTGGCTTTTATGGCAAGCTTGGAAAACGATGCAGGCGAACCGACAGATGTTATGCAAGATGACCCGTTGCAATCTGACGAATTTGACGACTCGCTTGATGACCCGTTTATGGAGCATATGCCTCTTGAAAGCGCATAATCGTCTAATTAAGAAAAGGATTTGAGTGCCGGCATGACAAACATTGATAATTTGTGGCAGGCGTACATTAAAAACAAAAGCCCCGCATTAAAAGAAAAATTAATTTTACATTACGCGCCTTTGGTTAAATTTGTGGCGGGGCGATTGTCGATTCATATTTGTCATCACATTGAGTTTGATGATTTGATTGGTTACGGCGTTTTTGGACTAATTGATGCCATAGATAAATTTGACAACGCAAAGGGTGTCAAGTTTGAAACTTACGCGTCTTTCCGCATTCGCGGCACGATTATAGACCACATTCGCAGATTAGACTGGGTTCCGCGTACCCTCAGACAAAAAAATAAGCAAATGGAACAGGTTTTTTCGCAGCTTGAAGAAGAACTGGGACGTTTGCCTTCCGATGAAGAACTCGCTGAAAAATTAAATTTATCAGTGGAAGAAACGCAAGATTTAATTAAAAAATCCGCCGTTTTATCCTTGGTGAGCTTAGATGATTTTATAGAGCAAAATCATGAATCATCGTTTACCTCACTTGCCGCGAACCGTGTGGATTCACCCGAGGAACAACTTGAAAGGCAAGAAAGAAAAGATATGCTTGCTGCGGCAATAAATAAGTTGCATGAAAGAGAACGGCTTGTCATAACTTTATATTATTTTGAGAACTTGACGTTAAAGGAAATTAGTAGCATTATGAAAGTGTCGGAGTCAAGAGTTTCACAGATTCACACCAAGTCAATTCAGAAATTGCAGGGTAAGCTTGGAAGGTATAAGAACTTGCTGTTCACGTAGCACAGGAAGAGGGAGTGAAATTTATGCTTGTAACCGGGAAAAATTATGACTTAGTAGTCAGGGGAGACGGCATTTATCTTAATATCGTGAACGCGGAAGGGAAGCCGCGTGCCACTCGTCAGGAAATTACAGACACGATAGAAGAATACGGCATAAAAGACGTTGACTATGTTACCCTAAGTGAAGCAATTAAAAGCACCGACGAAAAAATAGACATTAAAATCTCAAACAGTACTACTATTTTTCAAACTCCCGAGTCTGCGGCGATTGAAGTTACCGAAGACCGTATGCAGGCGCATATAATTTTCGCTGAGCCGGTAAACAAAGGCAAATTAATGACGGCTGAAGATATCATTTCTCTCTTAACCGAAAACAGAATAACACCCGATGGTAAATTAATTCATGCGGCATTGTCAAATAAAAGATACGGGCGGAAAATTTTAATAGCCCAAGGAGAAGAACCCATACCCGGAACGGATGGGTTTTTACAGTTCCATTTTGACCGCTCAAACATTAAACCCAAGCCGAAAATTATGGAAGACGGCACAGTTAACTTTAAGCAGCTTGATATGTTCCGGTTGTGTAATCGCGGTGACGTTCTTGTTACCAGTGTGCCGGCAAAAGAAGGACGCGACGGCGTAGACGTCTACGGCAATGTAGTCTCCCCTCCCAAACCGCGTGCCGCCGCGCCTATTCCGCGTGGAAAAGGAACCGTCCTTTCACCCGACGGGTTGCATCTTCTTGCCGATGTTTCCGGTCAGCTTCTTTTGCTTGAAGGAAAAATTAATATTTCGCCACATTTAGAAATAGCGGGCAATGTTGATAATTCCACGGGTAATGTTGAATTTAACGGGCAAGTTACGGTTCGCGGAAATGTTGTTTCCGGGTTTACAATAAAAGCTGCCGGAAATATTGAAGTGGTTGGCGTGTGCGAAGCCGCGACATTGATTTCGGAGAAGGGTAATATTGTTTTGGGTAACGGAATTCAAGGCGCGGACAAGGGTGTTCTTGAAGCCGCCGGCGACATTACCGCTAAATTTATTGAGAGCTGCAAGGTTACGGCCGGTGGAAATATTACTGCGGATTCCATTAGAAAAAGTCATATAAGATGCGACGGAACCCTTACTCTTGCAGGCAAAAACGGTTTGCTTGTAGGCGGAAGTGTTGTCGCGGGTGAAAAAGTGGTTGCAACAACAATCGGCTCACCGATGGGAACCCTTACCGAGATTGAAGTAGGTGGTTCACCAAAAGAATTAGTCAAACAAAAAGAACTTATTGCCGAATTCAACAAACAGAAAATGGAATACGAAAAATGTGATAAAGCCGTTGAAACCTTGAACGTTCTGCGTAAAACAGGTCAACTTACAGACGAAAAAAAACCTATTCTTGTTAAAATGGTCAACACGAAAATGGTTCTGCGCGACAAAATGACAAAGCTTCAAGATGAAATTGACGAAATTACACGTCATCTTGCCGTTAATGTGGGAACGGTCAGCGTTAAAAATGTAATTCGTCCGGGTGTTCGTATAACAATCGGAAATTCGCAAATGACTATTCGTGATGAGTTGTCGAATTGCAGATTGCGCAATAATGGTGATAAAATTGCCATAGGCCCGAATATATAGGAGGTTCGTTTATGTTGCGTCCTATTGATATGACTTTGACGATTCAAGGTACTTCGGAAGCGGTTCGTGCAGGAGCGCAGGGTTTGCAGGCGGCACGCCCGGAGGTTGCAAGCCAAATGTTTGCCGACAGGCTCGAAAAACAAGTACGGATGCAGGAACAGCAGGTTAATAAAACCCCTGAAACTGAGAAAAACGATGTTAATCCGGACAAAGAAGGTCATGGCGGGGGGTATCGGCCTAAGCGTAAGCCCGTGCAGAAAAAGCCCGAAAAGCCCAAAATGGAGAACCCAAAACCTTCCGGTGAAAGTTTGTACGATATAAAGGTGTGAAGTAGTTGGACATCACTACTATTCTTATTGCGTTAATTATAGGCTGTACGGCGATTACTGTTTTTTCGCTTATGGCTTTACTTTACGTGCGCCGTAGGGAGCGCGAGCGCGATAACAAGGAAGCGGAACGAATTGCGAAAACCATCGAAGACCTTGATGCCGCGTTGAATGCCGCACTTGCTGAAATAAATAAGCTTGGTGCATTGATTCAAAAAGAAGTTGACGAAAAATATAAATCCGTGTTGTTTTTGTACAATTTAGTGGAGGACAAGCAGAAGGAAATCGAGGAATCGACGGATAGCGAAGTAATTTCTGAAATGATTGCGCAGTTTATTGACGCGCACAGCACGAAACTGCGGAGCATTGCGGAAACTTCAAGTGAGCCGATTGTATTTGATGTTTTGGAAAAACCGAAAATCAACAAAGACGAAAAAAAATGCCCCAAATTCACGAATCCCAAGCATAAGCAAATATGGGAAATGCGCGAAAAGGGGCAGAATGTTCCCGAAATTGCAAAGGAACTAAGCATGGGACAGGGCGAGGTAAAACTTATTTTGGATTTGGTGGATAGGGCATCATAATTTCTTTTTATTGGCGTAATCTAAATCTAATTACCACACCATTACCACATATTTGGCAATTTGACTTTATTATTACACAAAATAAAAACCCCCACAATCCTAGTGATTATGGGGGGATTTTTAACTTGTACGAGAAAGGATTTGAACCCTCGACCTTCTGATCCGTAGTCAGACGCTCTATCCAGCTGAGCTACTCGTACATTCTCTGTTTCGGGCATATTTCTTGCAACGGGCGTTATTATATCACTCAATTTCATAATATACAACCCCTTTGTGATTAACTTACGATAATATATCATCAAAATTATCGGGCGAAAATGTCCCGTATGGAAGGAAAAATTTTGATGAGCTTAAAACAGTTGAAGAGAGAAAACTGATTCACCGTTTTTAGTGCGAAGATATCCTAATGCTTTCTGCTAAATAAGTAATAAATCAAACCGCGAAGATACGGCCTATGATTTTCGTTTAATTTTTCGGTTGCGTTCAGTGCAGCTTGCGAAAGCGCAGCGATTTCGGCTTCTGCCATTTTTTTCGCGCCTGTTGCTATGAAAATTTTTCTTACGGCTTCAAGGTCGGCTTCGGTTGCGTTGGGGTTGCCGTAGCTTTTTTCAAGAATTTCGCACTGCTCGGAATCAGCGTTTTTACAGGCGTAGCCATAAAGGGTCGTCTGCTTTTTTTCTATGATGTCTGAAAGTGCGGGCTTACCAAGTTTTTCTTCGTTTGCAAAGATACCCAGTAAATCGTCTTTTATTTGAAAGGCTAAGCCCAGCGGCAAAGTGATTTCTTGCAAAATTATCAAAAGCTCGTCGCTTACGCTGCCGCAAATCGCGCCGAGTTGAATCGGCCCGACCAGCGTATACCACGCCGTTTTGTATTCGTAAATATCACGTACCATGCGAGTGTATTCATCGTACCCCAATGCCGGTTTTTTTTGGTCGTAAGGAAGGGAAACGTCCATGATTTCGCCCTCGAGAGTTTTTAATTGAATTTCGGAAAATAATTTAAAAACCCTAACAAGAATTTCTGGCGACAACTCTAACTCTGCCAAAATTTTATTCGCAAGAAACAAACCGTAATCACCAATACATATCGCACGGCTCAAACCAAAATGCGTATCGCTTTCGCTCGCGTGAATAGTCCTTTTTCCGCGTCGCGTTTCACTTTTATCTATAACATCATCGTGAATTAAAATTGCTGTTGCAAAGATTTCGTAGGCAACGGAGATTTTTAAATACAAACTCTCAGCTTGCGCGATTTTCGCGCCGAGTTTTATTAACGCGCCGCGAATTCGTTTTCCGTTTTGATGTTGTGTTTGCAAGTCTCGGATTGCGGATTGTATGAAGGGCTTTTCATTTACGGCTAAAGTATTTATATATTCATCGCTTGCAGTTTCAATTTCATTTTTCGCATCGGAAAGAAAGCTCGCAAAAAGAAGAAAGTCGTGGATTTCGTTTATAGATTCAACTGGGGCAGACGCGCTTCCTGCTATGCCGATTTTTTTACAATTAGAGATTTTTGCTTCCACAAGCTCTTCTGTGGAAGAAACAAAATATGTATTTTCGCAAACTTTTTTGCAGGATTCAAAAAGTTCGGCGGAATTCGCACTTTTTTTGTCGCCTACAACAACCATGCAATCGGAACTTTTTGCCGCTAGCACTGCGTTTTCAATTCGTCTTGCGGTAACGTCGCAAAGAGTATCGTAAATTAATGCGCTGGGAACTCTTGATTTAATAATTTCAACGGCTTGGGCCCACCACTCTTTGCCGCAAGTGGTTTGCCCCACCACACAAATGTTTTCGCAAATGCCTGAAAGAGCAGCGTTAAGCTCTACCTCGTTTTCGGCGACAATACCGTTGTTGCACCAGCCCAAAATACCCAAAACCTCCGGGTGATTTTTTTTTCCGATAATTATAGTACGAAAACCTGACGCACTTTTTTCCGCAACAATATCGTGAATGCTTTTTACTTTAACGCAGGTACAATCAATAATTTTTACGTCTTTCGCCGCCAATTCCTCGTAAACTGTCTGCGGAACTCCATGCGCACGTATAATAACAGCAGAACCCGCCGTAACTTCCGCCGTGTTTTCCGTGACAATCAATCCTTTGCGCAAAAAACGCGCCATTACCTGCCGATTATTTACCAAATCGCCATACAGGTAAATCTTTTCGCCGCTCGTTTTACTGCTCAATTCACCGGCTTTATATACCGCCGCCCGAACCCCATGACAAAATCCGGATTCTTTTACAATATTAATCATATGTTCGGAACCTCACGTTCGTAAATGCTGATTGCGCGAATCATTATAAATCCATCTTCGCTATCTTCCAATACTCCCGTTACTTCAACCCAAGTGCCATCTTCAAAAGGTTCTGTTTCTCCGATTAAAATTTCAAAACCATAAGTTGTTTCCATTCCCGAGCAACAGAGCACTTCTTGCACAACTACATGAATAACTTCATTGTTCCATGTGTCGGATAGAAAAAACCCTTCGTATTGTATAACCTTCCCCAAATAACGCGTGTGGTTTTGATATATTTCATTAACCTGCTGCTCAAAGAATCTTTCGGTGATTATAACATCCGGCGCACCCGAATCTCCGGAGGAGGACTTTTCATTACAACCTGACAATATGAAAATTAATAAGAGCAAAAAAAATTTTTTCATGCCACACCTCCGCGTCGTATAAGACCAGCAATTGAAAAAATAATAAATATAACAAGATTCACGCTGACAACGCTTGCGCCCGGCGGTAAATCAAGCCCGAAGGAAATCAGCATTCCTATAAAGAAGCACACAACCCCGATAATCGCCGCGGTTATCACAACAGAAAGAAACCGCTTGCAAGCACGCATTGCACTAAGCGCGGGGAAAAGCGTAAGGCTGGCGATTAAAAGCGCACCCATCATTCTCATTCCAAGAACCATCGTTACGGCGGTTAAAACCGCTAAAAGGCTTTTGTACATCTCAACCTTTACGCCCGTTGCCCTTGCGAAATCTTCATCGTAGGTAACGGCAAAAAGCTGTTTGTAAAAAAGTATAAAAAGCCCCACAACTACAATGCTTAAACCGATACTGACATACATATCCGCTTGCGTCATGGCAAAAATACTGCCGAACATTATATTACAGACGTGAAGCGTTATGCCCGTTGTAAGGCTTAAAACAATTATGCCGATGGCAAGCCCGCTTGTTGAAATTAAAGCAACCGCGCTGTCTCCGTTTATTTTATTGCTTTCGTTAAGCCGTAAAAGCAAAAACGCCGTTCCAACAACCACGGGCATAGTCATCGTAAGCGGCGCGATATCAATAACGCCCGCGATTGCCATCGCCGCAAAACCCACATGGGAAAGCCCTGTACCAATCATGGCATATCGTTTTAAAACAAGATTAACACCTAAAAGCGCGGCGCATAGCGAGACAAGAACCCCAACGGCAAGTGCTCGCTGCATAAAAGTGAAGCGAATCATTTCATTAAAGAGTTCATATATAGCCGTCATTACTGCCCTCCTGCCGAAAACAATTTCCCTGTATCGGTTTGCAAATATTCATCCGTTCGTCCGAAAAAAAGCTGTTTGTTTTGCAAATGTAAAATATGGCTTGCGTATTCTGTTGCGGCGCGGATATCGTGAGAAATCATTATAATTGTTATTCCGCTTTCGGCGGAAAGGCTTTTTATAACGGCGTAAAGTTCGCTTGTAACAAGCGGGTCTAGCCCTGCCGCCGGCTCGTCCAGCAGAAGGGCTTTTTTCGTGGCGCATAACGCACGCGCCAAAAGTGCGCGTTGCTGCTGCCCGCCGGAAAGTTCTCGGAAACTTTTATCTTTAATTGACACAATACCGAGTTTTTCTATGTTTTCAGCTACGATTTGCCTGTCGTGCCTAGAATAAAATGGTAAAAGTCCGCGGCTGTTTAACCGCCCGGAAAGCACCACTTCGTAAACGCTTGCCGGGAAATTTTTTTGTGCGGAATTTTGTTGCGGAAGATATCCTATTTGCTGCTGCTGTAATCCGTCGCCGAATGAAATTTCACCCTCTTTTGGGTTAATTAAGCCAAGAATACCCTTCATTAAAGTTGATTTTCCCGAGCCATTTTCCCCAACAACACAAAGATAATCCCCGCTTTGCACATCGAAATTAAGCCCTTGCACAACCGTTTGTGCTTCGTATGCGAAAGCGGCGTTTTTACAGGTTATGAGTGCCATTATTCTAAAATCGCTCCTTGTCGCATTCTATTTGAAATTACATCGTGGTCAGTGATTACGCAAGCGCACTGACAAGCACTCTCATTATGATGTATATGTAATGTAATGTCTACAAAAAGCATAAGAAAAATTCCCAAAAATAATCCAACGACTGAAAAATACGAAACTTTTGCACGCGGAATTAATTCGTGAACGGCGACCCAAATCATTGCGCCACCCGCGAATGCCATTGCAAACGGCAAAACAATACTAACATTTACGGCAACAACAAAACCAACGACCCCCGAAAGAAAAGCAAAAAATCCCGAGGCCTGCCCGAAAAGAAAACTCTTAAATTTTGTTAAACCATCTCTGCGAAACGCAACAGAAACCGCCGCGCCTTCGGGAAATTTATGTAGCCCGACCGCAAGAAAAACAGGCACAAAAACCCAAAGCTCCGACAATTCATAACCGCGCCCGAGTGAACCCAGTAAAACCCCCAAGGCCAAGCCCTCCGGTAAACTGTGCGCGGAAAGCACGGAAAGCAACATCACGCCGCGTTTGCATTTACATCGGTTTGTTTTTTTAATATGCGAAGCAAGAAAAAACGCGGAAAAAAATCCCGCCGCAAATGCACCGGGTACAATAAGCCACGCGGGAAGCAGTGGAACTTCTTCTGCAAGATGAACAGATGGGTGTAAAAGCTCGAGAAAGCTTACCGTTAAAATAACTCCGGCGGCAAATCCCGGAATCAATACATTAGTAAGAACACCGCTTTTCTTGAAAAAAGCAACCCCAACCGCTCCAATAATTCCCGCAAACCAAGTGCCGCCCGCTAAAAAAAGCAAAGCAAAAAAAATTTCACGCATACGCTCGCTCCTAAAAATGAATCACTGTTACAAGCCTATGATTTTAGCGGAATTTTATGACGAACAAGCAATATTGTTTTCACCGCTTTCTAAGTTCTTCCATATCCAATTCACAAATAAAAACTAAAATTTGCGCCACAGCTTCGTATAACTCCGGCGGAATAAATTCGCCAAGCTCCATGCGTGTTAAATCCTCGACAAGCGCGGCATCTTTGTGAACTACAATTTCGGAATCTTGCGCACGTTCCAAAATTTTCTCCGCAATAAGCCCCGCCCCCTTTGCTAAAATTTTAGGGGCAATTTCGTCGGGGTTGTATTGTACGGCAACAGCCTTTTGGCGAATTTTATCCTGTTTTTTCATGAACCCAGTATAACATTACCGCATAGAATTAGGTAGACTTTTAAAGGGGAAAAATCACATGCCAATCTGCATAAATACACCAATTACATCGGCAAAATTTGACATTGCCGTCTGCGAGTTTTTAGCCGCCAATCCTTTCGTTAATAACACGGTAATCGGAACAAGCCGTCTAAACCGCCCAATCCATGCGTTAACAATAGGTCACGGTGATAAATCGGTACTTATCAACGCCGCGCATCACGCAAACGAATGGATAACCACGTTAGTTTTAACGCGTTTCATTGAAGAACACGCAAACGATATCGCACAAAGCGATGTAACATTGCACTGCATTCCGCTTGTTAATCCCGACGGTGTTGATTTAATCAACGGCGGTCTTGGAAAGCTACGAGACGTATATAAAAAAGTCTCCACAATGTGCGAAAACATAAACGAATGGAAAGCCAACATTTGCGGCGTAGATTTGAATTCAAATTACCCCGCCGGATGGGGGCTTGCGAAAGAAAATAAATTTTCTCGCGGATACACAAAGCCGGGTCCGCGGGATTATGTAGGCCCTGCGCCGCTTTCCGAACCGGAAAGCTGTGCAATGGCGGCATACACCACATTTTATGACATAGACATCACGATTTCACTGCACACACAGGGCGAAGAAATCTATTGGCGATACCCCGGATTTAATCCGCCGGGCGCGGAAGAACTGGCGCGGCGTTTTGCGGCGGCAAGCGGTTACAAATTAGAAGAAGTCCCAGATGAATCATCACACGCGGGCTATCGCGACTGGTTCATACAAACATTCAACCGTCCCGGATTCACAATAGAGTGCGGTTTGGGCGAAAATCCCTTGCCCCTCTCGCAGTTCAATGATATCTACAAAAAAGTTTCCGAGTTGCTTAAAGTTGTCATTTTTCCATAATCATCCGACTGAGCCGTCCGGATGTCGTAATTCCGGTGGTATTGTTGCGTCCGGATCTGGGGGGCGACTAATTTCTCTATCGCGTCTTTCTTGGTCTTGGGGACTGATTGTTGTCACAGGTTGAGCCGTTTCCGCCGGTGGGTTACTCCCATTGTTGCACCCGGTCAGTGTTACGCCCATAATCATAAACGCTGTTAAAACAATTATTGCTTTGTATTTTAGTTTTTTTGGTTTCATAAGACAAAAATCCTTTCACTCTAAATATATTTTAAGCTTACGCCGCGTTCGAAAAAGCATGGATTTTACTTTGCTTTCGCTCATACGACAGCCTTTTGCGATTGTTGAAACGGAATCCGCGTACCAGTAGCGACGCATAAAAACGAAACGGACTTCTTGTGGCAGGCTTCGCAGAAAATTATTAATTTCTACGGCGGTTAAATTGTTTTCGTATGAAGCGTGAACGTCTGCAGCGGAAGGCAGGGCTTCGGCAAGTTCGCTAAGAAGCAGGTCAACTTGGTCGGAACTGCGTTTTTTTGCGTTGTTTGCTCGGTACTTGTCCAGCGAGCAGTTACGAGTAATTTTTGCTAAAAACCCCTTGAAAAACGTGGGGCGTTTCGGTGGTATTATTTCCCATGCTTTAAAATATGTGTCGTTTACACATTCTTCCGCGTCTTGCACGCTTGGCAGAATATTCGACGCTACCGTAAATAAATATCCGCGTATTTTTGCTGCGTTTCATGGATTGCGTTTTCGTCACGCTCAAAGTAAAGGTTTAGGATTTTATTGTCATCCATTAATTTCCTCCCGCTCGCGTCCTATGCGTTCAAGACCTTCACGAATTATCAAATTATAGCGTTCTTGAAATTGTTCCGAAAATTCTACTTGCAAGGTTCCCGAATCGTAGGGACTCGGCACAGGCATACCTGCCCCGCCGTAAATGCGGCTAAGATGCATCTCCCGTTCCAGTTCGGGGGATTCTTCTGCCCGTCTGATAAGAATTTCCTCAAGAATAGTCGTAATTTCTTGGATATATTCATCCTGTGATATAATTTCGCTTTCTGCGCGTCCAAAAATTTCACGGGCTTGCTCTAAATGATGTCCGTAAAATGCTTCGGGGAAGCCACTTCGCCCACCGACCGGTTCCCTCTCACGCTGTTCTGCCGCACGCCGTTCGCGTTCTTCTCGCTCTCTGATTGCGTTTTCGGTTAAGTTACCATGTTCGTCACGTTCATTGGCTACACTTATACCCGGTGTCATCGGAACCGGCTCAAGTGGCGTATACTCTACTGGGATTTCACTTTGCGGTACAAATGAGCGGTATAATGAAGTCTCTTCTTCAATGTATGATTCACGCATCCCAAATGGGTTTCTTTGAATACGCCAACCGCTATCTGTTTGGATGAATGATAAAAACATCTCTGCTTCAAACGCAGTCACCACCCCGGGTTGAGAAAATTTTACACTCGCAACAAAACGGTCTTCACCGGTATTTAAAACTTCAACGATACCGTCGATAATTGTAGGCAGCAAAGGCCATTCGCTCTGTAAATCATTGTGGAAAATCATTGTTAAATTGCTGCCTATGTCGCGAAAAAATGGAATTTCCGCATCAAGCATTTCATGCATAAGAATTGCGCCGTTACGCGTGAAAACAGCATCAAGCATATCTCGGATATCTTGAACAGATTGAAGATGCCACATTCTTCTATCTCTAACAACCATGTAACGCTGACCGTTGTATTCGACCATCTCCTCGCTGACCATCATCTGACCGTTGAATACATATGCAATATCGTTAAACGCGTCTACTGTACTGCGAATGATTTCGTTCGCTTCGTCTATACTAAACCCAAATTCAAAAGACGGTGGTTCCCATTCCCATATGTGTGTTTCATACGCTATGCCAAACCGATTTTCCAATAAATTACGAACCGCATCTTCCATGTCTTGCAATCGCACAGATGTCAGCATTATTCCGTCGCGTCCTTCTGGCAGTTCTTCAATTACTTGTAAAACGCCGTAATTAAATTCAAAATGTCTTAGCCCCTCTTGCGGGTTTATTTCATGTGATAAATTACTGTCAAATGAAAACAACCTGCCGTCCTCGCTTCGGAAAAATTCCGGCGCGTATGGATGTCCGGAATTATCAGTGAAAAGTCCCGACCTGCTGATAGACGGAGTCAACTGTAAGTTAACTTGTATGAATTCGCCGTTTACAAACTGATAAAGCACCCAAAACGCATCCATGTGTTGTTGTTGAACCCCGTTAAATCTGATTCCTACAACCGGAGCATCCGCACCCAAATCATATAACTTAAAGCTTGTTGCAACGTGCGTATTAATGAGCGTGCCATCTTCATCTATACCCCGCCGGATAAACGGCACGTCATCAAGTATATATCCCGATAAATCCCAAAAAAGTCCATCTTCAATTACATAACGCACCAACGGGAACCGTACAGATGGTCTTCCGCTGATATCAACTCCCCCCCCGTCTTCCCCATACATTACAAAACCGAACACGCTGGGGTATTCTGCTAAAAAATTCGCAACCAAAAGCGTTGCATCATGAACAATAAAATCTGTCACATATTCTTCGTTGTAATCCTCGTCGCCACCGTACACCACGAAATCCAAAACATCCTCGTATTCTGAGGCAGGCGTACCGGCATCCTGCATTTGCGTAAACCACACCGTACCGCCAATAACAAGCATCAAACATGCTGCTGCCGCAAATCTTAACAAAAATTCGCCGTTTCTTTGAGCTTTTTGCGGATACTCCGCTGCTTCTGAAACAAAATTTTCATCGGCATCGCCGATAAGTTTAAATAATTTTTCCGGCTTCATAAAAAACCTCCTTGTGTCATTCTATATAAAATGACGGAAAAAACAAAAAAAAGTTGCAGAAAAAAAATTTTGGTTGTACACACGTTTCGTGGGTTTGTGTCGGTGTATGATTTCGCAATGAATAACAGTTTGACAACCACAAAAAACATCAGTATATTCGTTATCGCCATAGACAGCAGGTGCATCTTTTGTGCATAAATCCTGCCGAGGTTTTGTGTTAATACGATTTATTTGTTATGAAAACGTATGAAGCTCAAGACTATGGTGTAACCAAAGTCCGGGGCTTCTTTTATATTGTCCCGATAAAGTAGGGAGGTGAACAGATGGCAAAAGCATCAACACCCAATGTGGAAAAAAATCGTAAGGCAAAAGAAGTGGTTGTTGACGAAATTCGCGAAAAGCTTTCGCGCACAAAATCCGTAGTTCTTGTGGATTCTCGCGGGCTTACCGTTTCGCAAGATACAACGCTTCGCAAATCTTTGCGCAAGGCGGGCGGCATTGATTACAAAGTGTACAAAAACTCCATGATTAATTTCGCGATTGAAGGCACGGATTTTGCGGGTTTGAAGGAATATCTTTCCGGCCCGACGGCGGTGGCGTTTTCATACGAAGACGCAACGGCGGCGGCGGCGGCAATCGCTAAAAATCTTAAAGCAATGCCGGCACTGGAATTTAAAGCCAGCGCAATTGACGGTGAAGTTTACGATGCGGCGGCAACAAAAGCAATTGCAGAAATCCCGTCACGCGAAGTACTTCTTTCAAGGTTGCTTGGCTCGTTCAAGTCGCCGATGGCAAGCTTTGCCCGCGTAATAAACGCAATCGCCGAGAAAAAAGGTGAAGAGTAAAATCTAAAAATAATAAGGAGAATAAATCTAATGGCAAAATTAACAGCAGCAGAAATAATAGAAGCCGTAAAAGGGCTTACTGTGCTTGAATTAAATGACCTTGTAAAAGCGGCCGAAGAAGAATTCGGTGTAAGCGCGGCAGCTGGCGTAATGGTAGCGGGGCCGGCAGTAGCAGCTGAAGCCGCAGAAGAAAAAACAGACTTCGACATTGAACTTACCGACGTAGGCGCGGAAAAAATCAAAGTAATTAAAATCGTTCGCGAAATCACCGGTCTTGGCTTGAAAGAAGCAAAAGATATGGTTGACAACGCACCTAAAATCCTGAAAGAAGCCGCACCAAAAGCCGAAGCTGACGAAATCGTGAAGAAATTGGCCGAAGTTGGCGCGAAAGCCACATTGAAGTAAAAAATATAAATATAATTTTAGGAGGACACCATCATGGGTCACAAGTATGTTTATATGTTTAAAGAAGGCGACAGGTCTATGCGCAACCTTTTAGGAGGAAAAGGCGCGAACCTTGCGGAAATGACCAACTTAGGAATTCCCGTGCCGAACGGCTTTATCGTAACAACGGAAGCATGTACGCTTTACAACTCATCCGGCAAAGTTATGTCGGATGACATCAAAAATCAAATCAACGACTGCATTTCTCAGCTTGAAGCTGAGACAGGTAAAAAATTCGGCGACCCCTCAAACCCGATGTTATTGTCGGTGCGTTCGGGTGCGCGTGCTTCCATGCCGGGTATGATGGACACGGTTTTAAACCTTGGAATGAGCGACGGTGCAGCCGAATCGTTGGCAAAAGCCGCAGGCGACTGCTTTGCGTATGACTCATACCGCCGTTTTATCATGATGTACGGCGACGTTGTAATCGGTGTAAGCAAGCATGATTTTGAAAAGTCACTAGATAAATATAAAGAAGAAAAAGGCTATTCTTCCGACGCGGACATGACCGCCGATGACTGGAAAGCCATTGTTGAAATTTTCAAAAAAATCTATCGCGACGACCAAGGCAAAGATTTTTCATCAGATGCGAGAGAGCAGCTTTTCGGCGCGATTACCGCAGTATTCGAGTCTTGGGATAACGAACGCGCATTTGCATACCGCAGAATGCACGATATTCCCTACGATTGGGGTACGGCTGTAAACGTACAATTGATGGTGTTCGGAAACATGGGCGAAACCTCCGGCACGGGCGTTGTATTCACACGTAACCCCGCTTCCGGCGAAAACGCAATTTACGGCGAATATCTCATGAACGCGCAAGGCGAAGACGTTGTTGCCGGCGTTCGCACACCAAAAGATTTCAACGAACTTGCGAAAGATTCTCCCGCATGCCACAAAGAATTCCTTGAAATTGCCGGGAAGCTTGAAAAACACTACAAATATATTCAAGATATGGAATTTACAATTGAAAACGAAAAATTGTACATTCTTCAAACACGTAATGGAAAATGTACAGCACAAGCCGCTCTTCAATTTGCAATAGACCTTGTAAAAGAAGGCATCGTTACCGAGAACGAAGCGATTCAACAGGTTGACCCTCGCGCTCTTGACCAGCTTCTTCACCCGATGTTTGACCCTGCTGCTTTAAAAGCTGGCCAAGTAATCGGTTCAGCTCTTGCGGCTTCCCCCGGTGCGGCGGCAGGTAAAGTTTACTTTGAAGCGAAAGACGCAGTTGCCGCAAAAGAAGAACGCGGTGAGCGCGTAATTCTTGTTCGTATGGAAACCTCTCCCGACGATATTCTCGGAATGGAAGTTTCTCAGGGAATTCTTACCGCACGCGGCGGAAATACAAGCCACGCCGCAGTTGTTGCACGCGGAATGGGAACCTGCTGTGTTTCCGGTTGCGAAGATATTAAATTCGGTGCCGATGGAAAAACCTTCACCCTCGGCGGCGAAACCATCAAAGAGGGCGATTATATTTCGCTTGACGGTTCTACCGGTAAAGTTTACAAAGGCGATATTCCCACCGTTCCCGCTGAAATTGCAGGAAACTTTGGCACATTCATGAGCTGGGTAGAAAAAGTTGAAAATAAAATGGCTGTTCGCGCAAACGCGGATTCTCCAAAAGACGCAACGAAAGCTCTTGAATTCGGCGCGAAAGGCATCGGTCTTTGCCGCACAGAGCATATGTTCTTTGAAGCGGACAGAATTCCTAAAATTCAAAAAATGATTCTTGTCGATACCGAAGAAGAACGCCGCGCGGCTTTGGATGAACTTCTTCCGTTCCAAAAAGCTGACTTTATCGGCATTTACGAAGTTATGAAAGACCTTCCTGTTACAATTCGTTTACTTGACCCGCCGTTGCATGAGTTCATGCCGAGCGACGACGCAAAAATTGCGGCACTTGCAAAAGACATGGGCAAAACTCCCGCAGATGTAAAAGCCCGCGCAGAATCTCTGCACGAGCTTAACCCAATGATGGGTCATCGCGGTTGCCGTCTTGCAGTTTCTTATCCCGAAATTGCACAAATGCAAACACGCGCAATCATCGAAGCGGCTCTTGAAGTGAAAAAATCAAAAGGCTACGATATTAAACCCGAAATCATGATTCCTTTGGTTGGCGACGTTAAAGAAACCCGCTTCGTAAAAGAAATCATCGAAAAAGTGGCGAAAGAACTTGTTGCCGCTGCCGGTGTTGAACTCTCCTACCAAATCGGCACAATGATTGAAATTCCGCGCGCTTGCTTAATCGCGGACGACATCGCCGGTGTAGCGGAATTCTTCTCATTCGGCACAAACGACCTCACACAAATGACCTACGGTCTTTCACGCGACGACGCAGGACGCATCCTCAAAGACTATATCGAAAACAACATCTACGAGGGCGACCCCACCGCGCGTCTTGACCAAACAGGTGTTGGCTCACTTATGAGAATCGCCATCGAAAAAGGTCGCAAAGCAAGACCCGGTCTTAAAATCGGTATCTGCGGCGAACACGGCGGCGAACCCTCCAGCATCGGTTTCTGCCATAAAGTTGGGCTTGACTATGTTTCATGCTCGCCCTTCCGCGTGCCTATCGCAAGATTGTCGGCGGCACAATCCGCACTTGCCGGAGAAAAATTTGACTAAGTTTTTTATGGCAGTTGATAAAAACCTTGGGGAGAACATTTTTCTCCCCAAGGTTTTTTTTCTTGCTAAAATCTCCGATTAATGTACAATAATCGGAGCGATAATTTTTTTACATAAAAGAAAGGAATGGTAGTATTGGAAAATGAAAAAGCCTATGTGTTGCTTGATGAATTTATCGGTGGATTGCAAACGAAACAGGGTGCGTTAATTTCGGTGCTTCACAAGGCGCAGGAGCTTTTTGGATATTTGCCTGTTGATGTGCAGGATTATATTGCAGAAAAATTAGGCATTGCGACAAGTAAGGTTTACGGTGTTGTTACGTTTTATTCGTTTTTCACGATGCAGAAAAAAGGGAAGTTTCGCGTTAATGTTTGCATGGGAACGGCTTGTTTTGTTAAAGGCGCGGAGAATATTCTGGACGAATTTAAACGGCAAATTGGCGTGGAAACGGGCGGCATTTCGGATGATGGGATGTTTTCTGTTGACGCACTGCGGTGCATTGGCGCGTGCGGACTTGCGCCTGTGATTACTGTGAACGGAAAATATTACGGACGCATTACAAAAGCTGATGTTACAGGAATTATCAGCGAACTCACGTCGAAAGGGGAAACCGTAAATGCTTAAAATTAATTCTGCCGTGGAGCTTAACGCGTATAAAAATAAAGCATTGGCGGGTTCTTATGTTTCCTCCGAATGTGGGAAAACTGTTATCTATGTAGGAATGGCAACTTGCGGAGTAGCGGCGGGCGCGGAAGCAGTCTTTGACACGTTGAAAGACGAACATCAGGGTAGGGGAGATGTTATCGTTGTTCCGACAGGCTGTATAGGGATGTGCTATGCGGAGCCGCTTGTTGAAATAAAAAAACCGGGCGAGCCGTCGGTTTTTGTGAGCGGGGCAGACGCGAAAACATCACGAAAGGTTGTTTCGGAATACTTAAAAAGCGGCGAATCTTCAGCTGTCCTGCCAAATAAGGGTTACGGAAAGCAAGTTAGAATCGCGCTTCGCAACTGCGGAATTATTGACCCATCCAAAATAGACGATTACATTGCCGCGGACGGATACGCGGCTTTGGCAAAAGTTCTCACAGAAATGGGACGCGAGGGTGTTATTTCGGAAATGAAAAAATCGGGGCTTCGTGGACGTGGTGGCGCGGGTTTTTCCACAGGATTAAAATGGGAATTTGGATACAAAAACGAGGGTGCGAAAAAATATATAATCTGTAACGCCGACGAGGGCGACCCCGGCGCGTTTATGGACAGGTCAATTCTTGAAGGCGACCCGCACAGCGTGCTTGAAGCTATGGCAATCGCGGCGTTTGCTGTCGGCTCCGATGAAGGAATTTTTTACATTCGCGCCGAGTATCCGCTTGCAGTAAAACGACTGGAAACGGCAATCGAGCAAGCCGAAGAACTTGGACTTCTCGGCGAAAACATCATGGGAACAGGCTTCAATTTTAAATTAAGTATAAATCTTGGCGCGGGCGCGTTTGTTTGCGGCGAAGAAACCGCTCTTATAAATTCGCTCGAAGGCAAGCGCGGCGAACCGCGTTTGCGTCCGCCGTTTCCCGCGGAAAGCGGGCTTTGGGATAAACCCACGGTTAACAATAATGTGGAAACCTATGCCAATGTGCCTGCAATTATTTTGCACGGCGCGGATTGGTTTCGTTCCATCGGCACGGAAAAATGCCCGGGAACAAAGGTTTTCGCGCTTGCGGGAAAAATAAACAATGTCGGGCTAGTGGAAGTCCCGATGGGTACAACCCTTCGCGAAATTGTTTTTGATATGGGCGGTGGTTTGCCCGACGGCAAGTATTTAAAAGCAATTCAGACGGGTGGACCTTCGGGAGGATGCATTCCCGCGCAACACATTGATATGGGTGTAGACTACGAATCGCTTGGCTCAATCGGCTCAATGATGGGCAGTGGCGGCATGATTGTAATGGACGAAGATGACTGCATGGTAAATATCGCCAAATATTATCTCGATTTCACAATGGAAGAATCCTGCGGAAAATGCACTCCATGCCGAATAGGAAACACACGCCTTTATGAAATATTAGAAAAAATCACAAAAGGCCACGGCTCCGAAGAAGATATTGCCCAATTGAAAGAACTCGCGCAAACCATAAAAAGCACCTCTCTGTGCGGCTTGGGTAACAGCGCGCCAAACCCGGTACTCTCCACGTTAAATTTTTTCTCGGATGAATACCTAGCCCACATAAACGAAAAAAAATGTCCCGCTCGTAATTGCAAAGAATTAATCCGCTACGTAATCACAGAAAAATGCATAGGATGTGGGATTTGCGCAAAAATATGCCCCGTAAATTGCATTTTGGGCGAGTCGAAAAAACTTCACAAAATAGACCAAGACAAATGCATAAAATGCGGCGAATGCTTGTCGAAATGCCCGACAAAAATAAAAGCTATAATAATTGAATAAAAGGAGAAATCATGAAAAATTTAGCAGAAGATTTAAAAGGCAAAGTTATAATGGACGTAACTTCTCCGGCGCAGGCGGAGATTGCGGAAAAAGCCGGTGCGGGCGCGGTAATGGCGTTGGAGAGAATTCCGGCGGATATTCGTGCAGCGGGTGGGGTTTCGCGGATGAGCGACCCGAAAATGATTAAAGGAATTAAAGCAGCGGTGGGTATTCCTGTTATGGCGAAGTGTCGCATTGGACATATAATGGAAGCGCGAGTGCTTGAAGCAATCGAAATAGATTATATTGACGAAAGTGAAGTGCTGTCGCCCGCCGATGACAAATATCACATAGATAAAACCGGTTTTGTGGTGCCGTTTGTATGTGGCGCGAAGGATTTAGGGGAAGCATTACGCCGTATAAACGAAGGCGCATCAATGATTCGGACGAAGGGCGAACCCGGCACGGGCGATATTGTTCAAGCGGTGCGGCATATGCGTGAAATTCAATCACAAATACGTCGGTTGAGTTCGATGAGCAAAGATGAACTTTTCGATGCAGCAAAAGAGTTGCGTGTTCCGTATGAATTGATTCTTTATGTAAGCGAAAATGGCAAATTACCCGTGACTAATTTTTCGGCGGGCGGCGTGGCAACACCGGCAGACGCGGCACTCATGATGCAGCTTGGCGCGGAAGGCGTTTTCGTAGGCTCAGGCATATTTAAATCCGGCGACCCTGCAAAACGCGCCGCCGCAATTGTAAAAGCAGTAGCCAACTACAACGACGCAAAATTGATAGCTAAACTTAGCGAAGACCTCGGTGAAGCAATGGTGGGAATAAATGAAAGCGAAATAAAGATACTAATGGCAGAGCGTAACGCAACATGAAAAAAGGGGCTGTTGCAAAAATACAATAAAAAGTATTTGCAACAGCCCTGTAATCAACTAATGTCTGCTGTCCCCGATGTCGCCGTATAAACGTCTATGCTTTAACTGCTCGTATTCATGGGCAATTTTACTATGCATGTCGTTTCCGTGAACTAATTTGTAAACTGCCCAATGAATAGCAATGCTTAACCCAAGCCCGAACGTAGACCAAGCAGGCCAAAAATAACCGCCCGGGCTTGTCATAGCATGAATCATAATTAAAAAAGGAATTAAAATTAGTGCTATTGCAAGGTGTAGTTTAAAAGCAAACCTTGCGTGTACACGTCGTCTCGCAAGCATCATCAATTCTTTATCAAAGCTTTCTGTTGATGATTCTTCGTATATATCATCAGTCATGGAAATATCCATTTTCTCCATGCCGGGAGCAAAACGTATAGCATCTTGCTTATCATCTATCCATGACGCTCGTTGTTGCTTTACAAGCTGTCTTGCTCTGCGTGCAAAAGTTTCTCCGATTTTGACATCCTTGGAATCGTACAATAAAACCTTGCTTTCCATAATAAGCCTCCTGTTTTAGATTATGTGCGCCAAGCCGTTTTTTGCACGAGCAACCGCCCCGGTGCCTTTGGGTGCCTCCCCCTACGCACTATATATATGTACGAACTTTATTTAAAAAGTTTTAATTGAAGAGGTGAGCTATGACAGAAAAAATTCTTGAATTAATAAAAGCAAAAGAAACGGAAAAATTAAAAACATTATTGCAAGGTGCGGAGGAATTGGAAATTCTTCAGGCGATATATGATTTGTCGCCAGAGGAAGAAGTAATCGTATTTCGGTTGCTTTCCAAGGACATCGCGCTTTCTGTTTTCGAAGAACTAGACACAGACCAGCAGCAAGTTCTATTACGTTCGTTCACGGACGAAAAGACAATTGAATTTGTAAACGAACTCGCACCGGACGACAGAGTACGGCTTTTAGACGAGCTTCCTGCAAGCGTCGCGAAGAAACTTATCTCGAAAATTTCTCCCGAAGAACGTGTGATAACAAGTCTTTTGATGGGCTACAAAGCGGAATCTGCCGGACGCATTATGACCACGGAATTTATTTCGCTGAGTAAAGAATTTACGGTGGATGCCGCGCTTGACAAAGTCCGTCGTCAGGCGAAGGAAAAAGAGACAATTTACACACTTTTTGTAACGGACAATTTCAAAAAACTTGAAGGTGTTCTTTCGTTAAAAGATTTACTTATGGCTGCCGGCGGCGAAAAAATCGAAACAATAATGTCTAAAAAAGCAATCAGTGTTTCAACGGACACTGACCAGGAAGAAGTTGCGCGCACATTGCAGGAGCTTGACCTTCTTGCAATCCCGGTTGTTGACAGAGAAAACAGACTTGTTGGAATCGTAACAATCGACGACGCGGTAGATATTCTTGAAGAAGAAGTAACGGAAGATATTTTCGACCAGGCAGGTCTTGTTGATATCACGCACAGCGAGTCCGACCGGAGCGAGGTTTTGGTAAAGGGTAGCTTGTGGAAAATTTGGCGTGTACGATTGCCATTTTTGCTGATTACTCTTGCGGCAGGGATGTTTCTTGGTGCAATCATTCAAGGCTTTGAGGAAATTTTAGAAGAAATAACTGTTGTCGCGTTTTTTATTCCGCTGATTATGGACATGGGCGGAAATGTCGGCACACAGTCTTCAACTGTTTTTGCACGTGGGGTTGTACTTGGACACATTGATGTTAAAAACTTTTTTAAGTTTTTGTTAAAAGAAATTGGCGTTGGGTTAAGTATGGGTATTTTAGTTGGTTTGACAGCCGGGATAATGATTTTTATTTGGCAAAACGAAGTTCCTATGCTTGGGCTTGTTGTCGGGCTTTCACTTATTTCCACAATGACTCTTGCGTCACTTTTGGGCTTTCTTGTTCCTTTTGTGCTTATTAAATTTAATGTTGACCAAGCCGCGGGTTCTGCCCCAATTATTACGTCCATCAAGGATATCGCGGGAATTTTAATATATTTCATGTTTGTCACGATTTTTCTTGGGTATATGATGTAATGGCTGTACAATTTGTTCTTGGCGCACCGGGAACAGGGAAAACTTCCTTTGTTTTAAGAAAGATACGGGAGAAAATTTCGGAAGACGCAAATGCGCCGCTTTATTATCTTGTGCCGGAGCAGTTTTCGTTGCAATCTGAACGGTTGTTGCTTTCGGGCGAGGGTAGGGGAGCGGCTACACAGGTACAGGTTTTAAGCTTTAACCGATTGGCGTATCGGTTATTTTCTGTACTTGGCGAGCCGCCCGGGCAGCACGCCGACGACCTCGGTAAACAAATGCTTTTGCGAAAAGTTCTTTTTGAAGCAGCGGATGAACTCGAATTTTATAAGCTGGCGGCGGCTCATCACGGTTTTGTTGAGGAACTTTCTCATACGATTACAGAAATGAATCATTACTGTGTTTCCGCCGAAGATTTATGCGAACGTGCCGCGAATGAAAAACCCGCTTTTGCAGCAAAATTACGGGATACGGCTTTGATTTTAACAAAGTACCGCGAGGCGGTAAGCGGGCATTATCTACTTACCGATGAAATGCCGGAGCTTCTTTGTGAAAAACTGAACCGGCACCACGAACCGCTATCGCTTTTGGATGGGGCTTTTTTTTGGGTTGACGGGTTTTCCGGTTTTACGCCACAGGAGCGGCAGGTACTATTACATATCATTAAACGCGCCGCGAAGGTTACGTTCACTTTCACGATAGGGGATGTGGGGGTTAACAGAGAACCATCCCCCCGAAACGAGAAAACCGTCCCCCTGTCACCCCCTGTCCCTGCGTCCCCGATACGCGAAACAATGGAAAAAATAGAAATCTTGGCGCGGAATGCCTGTACAGAAATTTTACCGCATATTTTTTTAGAAAAAAATTTCCGCCATCAGAACGCGCCCGAGCTTGCCTTTTTTGTTGAGCACTTTAATAGGGTAGGGGAGATTGCGGAGTTTCAATCTAATAACATCGAAATCATCGCGGCAAATGACAAATATTCAGCTGTTTATGCCGCCGCCGAGCGTGTTTTATTTTTTGTGCGTGAAAAAGGATATCGCTTTCGCGACATTGCAATTCTTTGCGGCGACCGTTCGCAATACGAAAAAATATTACAAAATGTTTCCGATCGATTGCAAATCCCGATGTTTGTTGACACGGAAACGGATATTTTATCCCATCCGCTAACCGAGATGATTCGTGCCGTGTTGGACATCCCTTTGCGAAACTGGAACTACGAAAGCGTTTTTCGTTTTTTAAAAACACGGCTTGCGGGCTTGTCACCCGAAACCGTTGATATTTTAGAAAACTACGTGCTTGCAAACGGAATAAATTCGTATCGCTGGCGTTATCCATTCGCAAACGAACAAGCGGAAGAAGGACGCAAACAGTTTTTATACGCGCTGTCATCTTTTGAAAAAATCCGAGCCGATACAATTTGCTCTGTAAAAAATCACGCAAAACGCGTTTTTGAAATGCTGTATGCGCTTAACGTGCCGGAAACATTGCAAAGCCAATTCGATGAATTTATGCACAACGGCGACCCCGCTGCGGCTCGGCTTACCGCGCAAATATGGCCGAAACTGTGCGAAGTTTTTGACAAGCTTGCGGAAATTCTTGGTGACGAAAAAGTTACGCTGAAAGAATTTGCCGCTACCCTTGACGCGGGACTTTGCCAAGCTGGTCTTGGGCGAATACCGCCGACGGTTGACCAAATTGTGCTAGGCGATATAACGCGTTCGCGATACCCGCAAATCAAGGCAATGATTGTGCTTGGCGCGAATGACGGTTCATTACCGCCCGTAGCCGCGTCAAACGGTCTTTTTACGGATTACGAACGTAAAATCCTAAAAAACTCCGCGCTTGAGCTTGCCCCTGACAATATCCGCAAAACAAGCGAAGCAAATTACAATTTGTATTGCGCCCTGTCACAGCCAAGCCAAAAATTAATTTTTATTTATGCCGAAACAGAACCAAACGGAAAATCCCTTCGGCCTTCACCTTTCTTGGTAAAA
Organism: Defluviitaleaceae bacterium; assembly: GCA_009779835.1. Taxonomy (GTDB): domain Bacteria; phylum Bacillota; class Clostridia; order Lachnospirales; family WQUN01; genus WQVC01. The sequence continues at coordinate 57,050 of WRBD01000012.1, forward strand.
ATCCGCAAAATGTTCCCGGTGTTGGAAACAACGCCCGCGCCGCTCCCGTCGGAAGAACCAGCTGAAAACAGCGTTTTTTTCGCACCCGTTACTCTTTCGCCCGACACGGTAAACCGTCTTTACGACAAAACAATTTACACCGCGGCAACACGCCTTGAATCCTTTGCGCGTTGCCCGTTTGCATATTACATGAATTATATTTTAGGAGCGAAGCCGCGCAAACTCTACGAAGTTCTGCCAACAGACCTTGGCGGGCTTTTTCATGATGTAATCGCTGCGTTCACAAAGCAAGTGTGGGGTGGGGCAGGGGACATAATTCCCTCTCGCTCCGAAATCAACGCAATTGTTAACAATTACGTAAATTCATTGGAACTGGAAAATTCAATTTATTACAGCTCAGAACGAAACAAACATATTTTAAATAAAGTGCGTCAAGTTGCGGCGGCATCGTGCTGGGCGTTAAGCGAGGAAATAAAACGTAGCGAATATCGTCCGTTCATGATTGAGCATGAAATTTCAACAGACATAGAACTTGATGGCGGCAAAAATCTTGCATTACGCGGAATAATTGACCGCGTGGATATTTTTAAATCGGGCGAGGAAGATTTAATAAAAATCATCGACTATAAAACCGGTAACACAAAGTTCAACAAAGACGAAGCGTCAAGAGGTGTTCAATTGCAACTTATGTTATATATGAGCGCAATTTTAAAATCGCGCAAATCCGTCGCGCCGGGTGGAATTTTCTATTTCCCCATAGACGACCCAATCATAACCGCAGACGAAATTCTCTCCGACACCGACCGCGAAGAAGCTATTCTAAAAAGCTTCAAGCCGTCGGGAATCGAAGTAGGGGAGGCGGGAGGCAAGGCAATGGATTTAACCGCCTTCAAAGAATTCGGCTGCGAGATTGAAGAAAAAGTAAAAGAACTTGGCAATAGAATGACAAAAGGTGATATAGTTAATAAGCCATACACCAAAGGTCCGAAAAGCCCGTGCAATTATTGTAAATATATGGGGGTATGTTCAACATGAAAGATGTCTTTATGAAAGGCATCTTTTTTGCTTGGCTTTTTTATACCCAATGTTGAGTAAGAACCATAAAATGCTTAAGGGCTTTCTTTCGCTATGAATAAATACATCAACAATCATTTATTCGTAAAAGTTGTGTTTTACGAATAGATATGAAGTACATAATAAGAGATATTCAAGATTTTCTTACAAAAATCATTTCCCTAATTTTTCCCGCCAGTTCCTTAATTTTTCTTCAAATCTCATTCTTGCGTTAGCCGGGCTGCTTGAAGGAAGTACGCACCGTTCAATTTCACCAATTCCACGACGATAAAATTGATATGCATTGTTCCCATTAAATAATACCCTGGATATTCCCATCTCAGTAATAAAATCCGGTAGCCCATCATTATAAATCGGATTACGGATACCGGAATCCAACGACCCATTAGGTTCACACTCAATAATAACATCACACAAAGCGATTCCGTTTGTAAAAATGACGGCTTTTTTCGCGTTGTAGCCAGGGTTATCAAACGGTTCATCGAACACACCAAATATCAATCGCCAAAACTGATTGCGTGGGCTTCCATAATATTCCTCCTTCTCACGCGAGAGAGTGCTTGGGAAAGTGCCTAATATCAAGGTATGCGGTTTGCTCCCATATAATGGCGGAAAAGCACGGGAAATAACCCCCTCACTCATTATTTAAACCTACCCATAAATTTTTCGACATTAATAATCACACGGGTATGTGTTCCACTGCCGATTTCTTTTTCGGCACAGCTTGCGTAGACGGAAAAGAAAATTTTTCGCCCCTCTATGTTTTCTATGGTGGCGTTCGCTCTTACTTCCGCACCGACAGGGCTGGCTTCTTTGTGTTCCACGTTAACACTCGTACCAACGGAAGTTTGACCCGCTTCAAGGCCGCTTGCCAAGCATTCGCAAGCGGCTTGCTCCATCAGCGCAATCATCATAGGCGTGGAAAAAACTTCAATGCTTCCGCTTCCCACGGCTTTTGCCGTATTTTTTTCCGAAACAACGGTGCTTACCGTCGCGGTTTTTCCGACTTGCAGCATAGCAACTCCCCTACTCTACTCTTATGATGATTTATAAGGCGCAATCAACTCAAGCATTTTTTCTTTCGGCACTGCACCCAAAATTTGATTAACTAACACGCCGTCTTTTACGACCGCCAAAAGTGGAATGCTCATTGCACCGAAAGCTGCGGCAAGTTCGGGTTCTTCGTCAACATTAATTTTTCCTATTTTGGCGTAATCTACCTCTTTTGCGATTTCGTCAAGAATTGGCGCAATCATTTGGCATGGACCGCACCACGGAGCCCAAAAATCTAAAAGCACCGGTTTTTCCGATTTTGTTACTTCTGCTTCAAAGTTGCTTTTTGTAATTGTAATAGGTTGCATATTGCTCCCCTACCCTTCTATTAATTGGCTGCTTATATATCCTACTGTTCCGCTGGGTGATTCCACCCGCAACCAGTATAATCCGTTTACAAATTCGTCCGGGACGTAATCGTTAAGATATATTAACTCTGCGTCGTCCCACAGAATTTCAATTACTGTCTGGCCCGCTATTCCGGGGCCGTCACGAAGTCTCGCACCTTGACGTCCTTGTTCGTTCAGTGTAAAAACGTCATTGTCCTGCCAATCCGCAGGGGTGAGTTGGAAATCTGCAGTGTAATAAGGTGTCTCTTCATGATATAAATTTTCCAGTTCTTCCGTGCTAAAATCTGCCGGTTCGTTTTCAGGTTCTTCCGGTTCTGAAAAAACTTCTCTTTCTTTGATTTCAAGCGTAACAGGAACGGCATATTCGTAATGCAAACCAAATGCAGACACCCAAAGTGTCACCGCAACCGCGCAAATGAACATCAAATGCATGGCAAACTTCCGTGAACGCAAAATCATTCCCTTAAATTTCGTATGCGAAAGAATCAAACGATTATTTTTCACCTTATCGCAAAGGCGCAAATAAAGCGCGGAAAAATTGGGCTTATCCTTCGAGTGATAACGAATATAAATCCACTCATGCGGAGTCTCCACAAATATATAATTCCACGCTCTAAAGAAAATATGATAAAAAATTATCAAGACTATGGGGGCAATTACATATTGAATCATTTGAGCCGCTAAAAAAATTATCATCCATAAAATAAATAGAATCAAAACCGTCCGAATAATAAAATGGACATGCAGCCAATCTGCAAACCATCTGCCGTACAAGTCCCCTGCCCTATCAAAAGTTGTGGTAAAAAAGTTCACGTAAAAACACCTCCAAAAATAACAATATCACAAACTTTTCAATGGAACAACCTAACATTGTACGGCATAGGATAAATCTATGTAAATCTTTCGGGAGGTAAAAAATGGGAACAGGCTTTTTGGAAGTAGTCGTCACCGCTGCATTCGGTGCAATGCCTATAGTTGGGGCAAGAGTTACCATATTCAGCGGAGACACTGTTTTGTACGAATTGGTTACGGATGAAAGTGGGCTTACAGAAACAGTCGCGCTTGAAGCACCACCGTTATCACTGACGCTTGACCCGGACTTTGACGGAATCCCCTACTCCGTATGCGATGTGAAGGTAGAAGCGGAAAAATTTATTACGGTAACAATTCACGACGTAGAAATTTTTGATACCGAAACAAGCATTTTACCGGTTAACATGTCTCCCGCACAATACGCGGGCGAAACCGTAGAACTTTTCATTCCGCCGCATAATTTAGTTTCCAAAGAAAAACGGCAAATGGACGTACCGAAAGAAACATCAGTTTTTCCCGGCGTATTAAACGAAGTAATCATCCCGGAATTCATTACGGTACACCTTGGCCGTCCCGACAGACCCGCAAGAAACATCCGCGTTCCTTTCACCTACTATATCAAAAACGCCGCAAGCCATGAAATTTATTCAACATGGCCCCCCGCCTCGCTTGAAGCCAATATTTACTGCATAATTTCACTTACCCTTAATAGGATTTTTACCGAATGGTATCGTATTCGCGGTCATAATTTCGATGTTACAAACAGCACCCAATATGACCAAATGTTCGTTGAAGGCGGGCAAATTTTCCAAACAATTGACCGTATGGTTGATATGATTTTCAACCGTTATATCCGTAGACAAGGGCATCTTGAGCCGTTTTTTGCGGAATATTGCGACGGGCGGCGAGTGACTTGTCCGGGGTTGTGGCAATGGGGAACGGTCACTCTTGCAAATCAAGGAATGAATGCGTTACAAATTTTGCGGCATTTTTATCCGAGTGATGTCCAAATTGTCGAGACGGACAATATCGGCGGCATAACGGAATCTTTTCCCGGATATCCTTTGCGTCCGGGCATGAGCGGGCCGGCGGTGCGTACAATGCAGATGTGGCTTAACCGCATTCGCGCGAATTACCCGGCAATTCCGTCTATTACCAATGTCAAAGCAAAACTTATCTGTCGTAACGAATTATTACGAAATTCGTAAGAGTTGCGAAGGTTATCGGTGTCGTGTTTGCGAATTGTAATTTATCCATACGAAACTTATGTATTAAATGATGTGTTAAAGGCGTTTGAGAGGGTTGCGATGCCCATAATTTTATCCTCTGATTGCACATGAGTATAGATTCTCATTGTCGTTTTCGTGTCATTGTGTCCCATTAGCTCGCTTGCAGTTTTCAGGTTCACACCGTTTTGCGCCAAAAGCGAGCAAAATGAGTGACGCATGGCATGAATTGTGGTTTTTTCAATATTCAGACGATTACATATGCGTTCCCACCTGCGTCGCAGGGTGCTTGGTTCAAGATAATCGCCTATGGGCGATGAAAATATAATATTTTTTTCCGAAAACGTCAGCCCAAGCCGCCGGTGTTTTTCTGTTTCATACACTTTATGCGCCTTCAATAAGGGGAGCAGTTCTTGGAATAGCGGCACTTTCCGCGTTGAGCCGACGGTTTTTGTTGCGGAGACAAGCGGTTGAAAAACGCCGTCGATTTTTAAATGCTTCACGCTTTTATTTACAGATATATTTTCCGCGTCAACATCTATATATCTTAACGCCAAAGCTTCACCGATTCGCAATCCGCTGAAAATAAGAAAAACAAAAATTCGAGAATCCTGATTGTGTTTCGCGTCGTTTACAATTTTGCTGACATCGTCCCGCGTTAAAAACATTTTTTTATTTTGAATCTTACGTTCTTTTGGAAGTTCCACTGCAATTAGCGGATTTTTTATAATCATATCGCTTTTCAACGCGTACCTAAAAAATGTTGCCAACAACTTATGGGCGTTGCGAACGCTGTTTACACTAACGTCCGCGGCAAGCAGGCCGTTATAAAACCGCTGTACATCAATAGCTTTTATTTCCACAAGTTTCATACGGCAAAACGGTGCGGGCTTTATGCGAAGACGATAATCGTATTCATACCGCTGTGCGGAAGAAATCGCAAGCTTGGGTTTATGTACATGTTCGAGCCATTCTTCAAAAACCGTGCCGAAAGTTAATTTATCATAGTCCACCGAAAGACCTTTTTTTATACCCTGCATATACTCGTCACGTTTAGCTTCGGCATCGCGCTTGTTTTCGCCGTAAAATTGTTTGCGAACAGCCGAACCGTCTTCTTTTTTACCAACCGTGGCTGTCACGCGATAATACGCCCTGCCGTTTATATTTGTATTCGTTTTTCTAGGCATAAAATCACCCCACAGAATTTATACAGCTACCGGAGAAAAATTATACCTTCTAAAATGCAACATAGGACGCGCCCAAACGACATATTAATAAATTACCAATTACTGAAGGGTTTGTATCATGGAAAACACTCGTAGGTTTATTACCGTCTCGGAATATGCGCGAATGCATAAACTATCGCGAAGATCGGTAGAAACCGCATTGATTCATGGGCAAATTAAGGGCTTTCAAACAGAAAAAGGACATTGGCGCATAGATACCAATCAAGACAACTCGCAGGAATTTAATATTATTCACAACATGCTTTTTGAACTGACAAAAAAAACTGACGCCATTATCAAGCATATTGGGGTAAAAACGTGAAGATGAGCCGGATACAGAGGTTATTGACCGGCTGATGATTAAGATATACGAAATGAGTATGTAAAAGCGCGGGAGGGATTGTGTGAGTTGCGAAGCAAATACACAATCCCTCCCGAGCTTTGTGAGTTACTTGATTACTTACTGCGTAATATTAACCATCTGCTCCGAATAATGCCGTACAATTCCGTTGCGCATAAATTCAAGCAAGTGATTGAATAGGGCGGCGGCTTCGCCTTTGGATATTTCTCTGCGTGGATGAAGGTTTCCTTCTGCGTCGGGCGCGATTATATCAAGCATTAACGCCGCGTTTACGTCACGAATCGCCCAATACGCGATATCGTCGCTGTCGGCAAACGGCGAAATTACGGTAGGGTTAAGCCCAAGCTGCGTAAGCCCCAACGCGCGTATCGTTGTAACAATCGCTTCTTGCCGCGAGATTGGATAATCGAAATAAAATTTTCCGTCCGCGCGCCCAAAAGCTATTCCGGCGCGTTGAATTGCTTGAATATATCTGAATTCCGGGCGGTCGGAATTTACATCGGAGAAAAGTGTCAGCGCGACGGGTTGTTGCCCGCGTCTCGCCCGGGGAAGAACCACTTCTTCAACGGGCAATTTTATTGTACGCGCAAGCGCGGTTAAAAACTGCCCGCGCGTGATTGCCTGATTAGGTATATAAAAGCGTGGGTCGCCCTGTAAAATTTGCATCGCGAAAAGCCTGTGAATATCGTCCTCGGCAGGGTGTCCGCGAAGGAAAGATAAATCCGACGCGGGAAGCTGTTCAAACACGTTAAATGTTTCCATTGAATGATTGCCGGTATCTGGAACGTCCCACATGGAATTTGGCTTTACAAAAATATCATAACGAAGCCCGGCAAAACTTTGATGTAACTCGCGGAAATTTCCTTCAAAGCTTATAATCGTTGGGGTATTTTGTACATATTGTAATATCTTGTTTACCGAAACGCTCGGGCGAATTTGATATTGCAACGCCCAGTTGTCGTTAACAACAGAAACATTTGTTACATGGGTTTCCGTTGCAGACCAAGCCGTGGCAAAGCCGTAAAATTCACCGTCTTTAACAACGATTGTATCGCCGGCTCCCTCTCTCGTATAAACAAGCCGCGCAGAAATATCACCGCGATAAAAGCTTACAGCGGGGGTACGGTCTTCATGTATACTAATCACAAATGTAGAACGCGCCGGATCCAGTGTGAAAGTACCTTCCGCGGTAACAATCCTTTCCGCCCAAGTGGTTTTGTCAATTACATAGGTATAAATTACTTGATTGTCTACTATGTTATATTGTACATCAAAAATTGATGTGCGCGTTATAGACACTTCGGAAGTGTCTTCACCTTGTGCCGGTGCTCTCGCACCTTGTCTCGGCACATGATGCTCTACGCGATATGTTCCGGCTGTATTGCCGTCATCGGGTACAGGCGCAGTCCAAAACGGCGAAGGTATACCGGGGATAATGTCCATTGTGCCTTCATAAAGCACAGGTGTGCCGCCAAGAAAAATATATTCGCTATATGCCATTCTAATGGCGCTATTGCGACCGCTTCGATTATTGCGATTAGTAACACCTTGTTCCAGCATAATCGTTTCCAGCGTTCGCGGCAAATGACGTGCTTCACTTATTCCTCCGTGAAAACCCATGTCGCCGATTCTGTGCGGCCGTGCAAAAACTGTAACAGGAAGCATAGACACAACCAATATAATTACAAGTAATGCCGTAAAAACTTGTTTTTTCATTTTCGTCCCCCTTAATTCTCAACTAAAACGATATACACATCGGCAGAAAGCCCCGGTGCGATGTCAACCTCGCTACGCCTTACGTTGCTGAACGCCATAATTTGTTGCCCCACTTGCAATCCACTTGCGGGAACAACCTCGTTGCGGTTAACAATGATTGTGTTTGTTTTAACAGTTACACTGCCTGTTGCGTTTACATTACTGAAACGCTCCCACGCACCTGTGCGTGCGTTATAAACTGTCATGTCGCGAAGACTTACGGTGTCGCTGTTGACAGCGTAAATTGTACCGCGTACCGTCAAGTGACCGGACGCACCCGCAGTTTGCGGATTTGGTTCTGTATGCGGTGCTTGAATCACACGAGCGGCGCGACCGCCTTCAACCACCACATTATATACATTATTAATTACCGAATTATCTGTATATCCTATGAAGTCTTCTATGCTTGTAAGGCCGCTATCATTTATGAACAGCGTGTTATGGTCAATCGTGAAGTCTCTTGCAATGGGTGTGTAGTTCCAACGGAAGCCGTCGAAAATACTTATTGCTTCCGCAACGAACCCTTCAAACGGCATTACACGCGTTATGCGTCCGCGAATAATTTGAACGCCGTCGGTTGCAGGTGCCGGCTGAATATCAACAACAGATGCGGTCGGGCCGACAAGGCTTACCCTTGCCCAATCCGAAGCCATAATTTGCTCCGGTCCCACAAGCCTTCCGTTACGTACAACTATTGTACCGCTGTTCGTTTGCATCATGCCGGGAACTTCAAGCATATTAAACTGATTATTTGCGGAAGAAAGAATCGTTCCGTAACGGGTCAATCTGTTGCCGCCGAGAATATTCACATGAACGGCGCGTTCTCCTGCGAAATGATTTTCCAACGCCATGTAAACTACGGCGTTCGGGTCACGCACAAGATATCTGTTGATGTGCGCAAGCGTAACGGGGGAACCGTTGTGGAAATATCTCACGTTCGGGCCGCCGATATTATATGAAACAAGCGGGCTGTGATTGCTCCACCCGGAGGGCGTAAGTTGCATTGCCTGCTGAATTTGCATTGAATTTTGCGCGGCGTTAAAGCCCGCAAGATTACCCGAAATTACATTTGTTATATGATGTCCGCCGCCATCAATTGCGATTTCGCGTATGGATTCATCCATAACACCGGGTGCGACAAGATGCTGGTTTACGGTGATTCTCGCCCAATCGCCCGGCTGAATTACGTTTGGATTTGACGGAACGCCGCCACTTGTAACCAAAATTCCTTGAACAAATCTATGCCACGCAGTTCGTCCGTTTTCAAACTCCATAAGAATATCAAAAGAACCGCCGTGGTCTATTATTTGCATAATTTTCCCGTAACGTGTTGTCGTGTTTTCTACCGCAAATATTTCGATTATCCTGTACGGGTCATCTTCGGCAACGCGGAAAACCACAATGTCTCCGACAGTTACATTGGAAATATCCGCCGTACGTGGGTCGGTGTGAAGCGACGGGAACATCTCATGCATTCCGCCGATTGTGTCGCGCGAATCATAATATTGACGGCGATGTACAAGCAATTGAGCCGGATTATACGTGAAATCCTGCTCGTTTCTGTTTGAGTCAAGAATCGTCAAATAACCGAAATCGGGATCATTGATTACCACGATTCCGCGATGCTCGGGGATTTTTACTTCGTCGCCAACAAATTCAATTTTTGTAATTACACTTCCGACTAAAGTTATATTGTAAAACGAACCGCGCGGCAAACCCGCCGCCGGGAATAACTGATTGCCCGGCATACGAATAAACGGCACGCCGTCCGGACCCGTTCCGTAAAGCCCGTTACTCATCGGGTAAGTGAAAACTACATACGCATCGTTGCGGAAGGTCATTGTTCCGTTGTCCATGTCAATTAATTCAAGGCGAAGCCGCTCTGTGCGCGTCACGACTTGGCTTGTTACAAAAACATACCAAACCGTTCCCGTTTCGGGGTGAACGAGATATTCTATGCGGTCGCTTATTTCAAGCCCGCCAAGCCCCATCACAAACCCTTCACGCAAAACAACCGCGTCACTTACGCCGTCTTGCGGAGACGCGCTTCCCGTTTGGGAAAGTTGAAGCATATCAACATTGCCGTCTGCGCGGCGCACATGAATATGACGCCAAATTGTCCATTCGCCTGTTTCGGCGCGTTGTTCGTTTGTGATGTCCGACACAACGCCCATTCTGCGTTCAAGTCCTAATGCTTCGTAGTGGAATTTGTCAAAGTTACGGATAATTTGTGCCATTTCTAAGTTGGATACTGCGCTGTTCGGCCCGAAAGTAGTAGCCGTTTGACCTCGCATTATATTATTATTCAACAATATATTCGCGCCGAAAACAGCTTCGGCAGAGACAGATTGCCAATCGGTAAAACTTTGAATAGGCAACCCGACAACAGGAACATCTACAATATCCGAATTGATTTCATAAAGCGTATCTGCAAGCAATCTGGCGATAAATTGGCGGGCGGCGGGTTCTGTGCGTCGGAATACAGGGGCGGCAACGGTCGGCTCTGCAGATTCTTCCGTTGCATCTGCAAATTGTGCTGCAACTTCCGCTACTGCTTCCTCAAACCATTCAACGGGAATCAACTCGGCAACGGACGCGCTTTCTAAGTATCCCAGCGACCAAATCGTGTTAAGCGGCACTCCATCGGGTAAATCTGCGGCAATTGCAACACTTCGTGCCCTTGCGTCTTCACTCAAACCCTGCAATCTGACTGCGTAGGTAATCGCTTCTTCGTTTGTAACAGGCGTAGTAGGACGAAACTGCCCTGTTGTAGGGCGAATAATCTCAAGCGCACCGCTTCGGATAATCGCGTCACTATTTTCCGAACCCGGTAGTAAATCCGTAAACTGAAGCTGTTGTATAAGCGTGCTTGCTTGCGGTCGTCCGGTATATGTATTATCCACCGGGTCGGTCTGAATAAGCGCGTCTTCGGTTCTGACACCGTTTCCGTTTTCGCTGAAAACCACGGCGGGAACAGCAAACACCAAAACAAGAGCAATACACACTGCTCTCTTAAAAATTACTTTTTTCATGTTATACCTCCTAGTTCGTCACATTATATATCAAGCACGATGGAGTTTCCAGTGGTTTTTTTTATATATTGTCCGTTGATATACACAGACAGTTTTATTTATCCGGATACCTCTCCTGTAAGCACCGTATTACATAAACAGCGCACTCTAAGCTGGGAGCCGGCCAACCTTTTTCTTCAATGAAATCCGTAAAAGGAATATTAAAAAATTCGGCAATATTAACCCAATGGGCGGCGGTTAGCGTGTCGGGTTTGCCTTCTTCAAAATCCCTTAACAGCGCGACCCTTTTTATAACACCCGAACCTTTGTTGTTAAAACCATGACCTAAATCTATTCGCTCGGCTACGTGCCGAAGCTCGGCACCGGAACTCTCTCTCAATTTTTTAAATGTCTTGCCAAGTTGTTTCATGAGGTTAATGTATTCAGGTTTATGCGGCATATGATTACGCTCCCTATTTGCATTTTTATGAACATTATATGCATCTTAATAATAAAAAGCAAACTTGATACAATGTTTTCGATATGTCATAATAATTAAAAATTAATCAGGAGGGTGCATGATGCGTTTAATTACACGAGCGGATTTTGATGGATTGGCGTGCGGAGCAATTTTGTTGGAAATTGGAATTATAGATTCATGGAAATTCGTCCATCCGAAAGATTTGCAAGACGGTAAAATTGAAGTAACCGAAAACGACGTGTTGGCAAACGTGCCGTATGTAGAGGGTTGCGGATTATGGTTCGATCATCATGCAAGTGAATTTGAACGCATAGACCCCAACATTAATGTAGAGGGTGCAAGATATCTTGCACCAAGCTGTGCAAGAATTCTTTTTAATTACTACGACGGCGAAAGCCGCCTTTCTTATATGTCTGAAATGATAGAAGCCGCAGACAAAGTAGATTCCGCGCAGCTCACCATTGACGAAATAACAAGTCCGCACGGCTGGATTCTGCTGGGCTTTATTATGGACCCGCGCACAGGTATGGGTCGTCACAAGCAATTCAGTAAGGGCAACTGGGAACTGATGGAAGAACTGATGGATGCTTGCCGCGACCTGACAATAGACGAACTGATTATGCTTCCCGACGTAGCCGAACGCATTGAATACTATCACCAGCAATCTGCCGATTTCCGTAAAATGATTTTAGAATACTCGCGTATCGAAGGCGATGCTATTATTACAGACCTTCGCAATGTGAAAACAATAAAAACGGGCAACCGCTTTTTGCTTTACAGTCTCTTCCCCGAGCAAAATATATCAATTTGGATAATAGAAGGCTTTGCTGAAAATTGCTCGATAGCCGTCGGTCACTCGATAATAACAAGAACTTCCTCGGTGGACGTGGGTGCATTGATGGCAAAATACGGCGGCGGCGGACACAAACAGGTGGGAACCTGCCAAGTACCCCATGATGAAACCGATGCTGCGATAGAAGAAATTGTGGAATTTATTAACGGGCAATAAGGCAATTTTCAAGTTCCAATAAAAACTTCTTTCTTTCAAGCCCGCCGCCGTAACCGGTTAAGCTTCCATCCGCGCCAATTACACGGTGGCAGGGAATAATTATAGCAATTGGATTATGATGGTTTGCGCCGCCCACGGCTCGAATCGCCGCGGGATTGCCTATTCTTTTTGCGAGCTCCTTGTAGCTTATTGTTTCGCCGTATGGTATTTTTTTTAGCTCCGTCCAACAGCGTTCGCGGAAAGATGTTCCGGTTGCGTGGATTTTTACGGTGAATTCGTGTAATGTTCCCGCGAAATATTCATCAAGTTCTTTCACACACAAATCAAGTACCCCCGTTATGTCCTCGCAGTGATGTAACGGGGGTTCGTTTTTTTCCTTGAATTTAATTTGCGTTATAAAATTATCTTCCGCCCTTATAATCAGCGTTCCGACGGGTGATTCATACTCTCTCATGGCTACCTCTGAAAATAGCGCATTGGGTCTACCGCGCTGTTGTTGACTCGTATTTCAAAATGAAGATGCGGGCCGGTTGACATTCCGGTCGAACCGACATCAGCTATGTGATCCCCGCGGGAAACGCGTTGACCAGTGGTTACGCGGTTTCGGGAATTGTGCGCGTATAATGTGCTGTAATTATTTCCGTGGTCGATTATTACCGTGTTGCCGTATCCACCGCTCCAACCCGCGAAACGGACGATACCTTCGGCGGCGGCGATTAAACGTGTACCCGTCGGCGCGCCGACATCTATGCCCGCATGGTGTTGATTTCGGCGTAAAATAGGATGCATCCGCATTCCGAACGGGCTTGAAATTCTCGAATGCGTAGGAATAGGCCAAGCGAATTGACCGTCGAAATTGTTTAACTCGGCTAGACTCGCACTGTGTGCCGCCGCAGCCCTTTGACGAGCCACCGCGTCTTCTTCGCGCCGCAGTTGGGCTTGAATAACCGAAAATGCAGATTCCGCCATGCGTTGCTCGTATTCGGCAATCGCAAGAAGTTGCGCCAGTTTTTCTTCGTCCTCGGCAAGACGCGCAAACCACTCGGCGCGTTCTTCCATCAGATATTCCAAATCCTCATGCAAGCGGCGGTATTGCGCCTGCAAGTCTTCAATTCTGCTTTGCCAGCGCGCTAAATCATCTCTGTGCGCAAGTTCTTCTTTTTCCGCCGCGTCAAGTCGTTCAAGCAAATCACGGTCAAACTCCGCAACGGCTCGAATATATTCCCAGCGCGTTAAAAAATCCGAAATGCTTTCTGCTTGAAAAAGCACGTCCATAAACCCGAACGAGCCCTGCTCGTGAATTACCCTCACACGCGTTCGCAGAACTTCAAATTGCAAATCGTATTCCGCACGAGCCGCTTCAATTGCCTCGTCTGTTTCTTCAATGCGAATTTCCGTTTCAAGAAGTGAAAGCTCTATGCCTTCAAGTGCTATCGACGCATCAACCATTTGCTGGTCCAATTCTTGCATTTCTTTAGTTAGTTGCGACATTTCATGACGTGTTCCGGAAAGAAGATTCTCTTGTCTGCGAACTTCATAACGCGTTTCGTTTAATCGTTGCTGTAATTCACGATGCCTTTCACGCGTGGTAGATGATGCTCCGACAGACAAAATAGGCATTAAAAAAATAAGCACGAGTATGAATATTTTTTGTTTTATGTATTTTCGCAAAATAATCACCCGCAAAATTGTATCACGAAAAAGATAAATTCACAAGATTAATTGAAAAAATGCAGTTTTAGTAATATAATGTAATAAAAATTTATAAGGAGAGTTCAAATGACAGATGAAGTACAGGGCTTGCCCGGGAGACCCGCTGACGGCGGAGGTGAAGCTCCCGCAAATGTCGTAACCGAATACACCGCCGTTGTCGGAGCAAACGAACCCAGCACTGTCACCGTTGATGAAACTACAAGTCCGTCAATGCTGCCGATGCTTCTTTTATACGGCGTTGTTTTCGCGGCAATGTGGTTTTTCTTAATCCGCCCGCAACGTAGTCGTGAGAAAAAGATGAGAGAGCTTCAATCCGCGATAACCACGGGCGACAACATCGTAACAAGCGGCGGTTTGTTTGGGAAAGTAGCCGACATCGGAGACGACTGTTTCGTTGTTGAATTCGGAACAAACCGCGGTATTCGCATTCCCGTGCTGAAAGCCGACGTTGTAGCCGTTCGCTCGCCCAATATGACTCCTCAGCCCAAAGAGGAGACGTCTTAATTAAAGGGGGTTGTGTATGTTAGAGCTATGTATTTTTTTACTTGTGGTTGGAATTCTTGCCATTGTGCTTGAATTGCTTATGCCCGGTTTTGATGGTTTTATAAGCGGAATTATCGGGATTTTAGCGTTGGTTGCGTCTGCCGTGCTTGCCGTTATTGCCGGGTATTGGTTTTTTGTCGCGCTCACCGTTGTAACTTTGGCGATGCTGATTTTTCTTTTGTTTACCTTTATTAAAAGAAAACAGTTTCATGGCAAAATTATGCTGACGGAAAACTTGGGCGAAGATTTGCCGCAAATAGACTTGAGTAGTCTTGTTGGCAAAGAGGGCAAAACAATGACCATTTTGCGCCCTTACGGCGAAGCCGATTTCGGCGGAATTCGCGTGGAAGTTTGCTCTAACGGCTCGATGATAGAGCGCGGCGCGAAAGTAAAGGTTATTGAAACACAGGCAAATAAAGTGATTGTAAGCGAATTGAACTCAAATTAATAGGAGGTGTTTTATGATTATCGGAGAAACGCACATTATTCCCCCGTTTTTTATTGTTATATCTGTTGTTGCACTTATTTTTTTGATGGTCTTTTTCAGATTTGTGCCGCTGGGGCTTTGGATTTCGGCGTGGTCCAGCGGGGCGAAGGTCGGAATTTTTTCGTTAATTGGAATGCGCTTGCGTCGCGTTACACCGGCGCGAATTGTTTTGCCGCTAATTAAGCTTACCAAAGCAAATATTCCCATATCCCATTTCACAGCTTGAAGCACATCATTTAGCGGGAGGGCGTATTGACGCGGTGGTAAACGCGCTGATTGCCGCGCACCGCGCTAATCTCGAATTGCCATTTGAACGCGCCGCCGCAATTGATTTGGCGGGACGGGATGTATTCGAGGCCGTTCGCATGAGCGTAAACCCTAAGGTAATCGAAACTCCGATGATCTCCGCAATGGCAATCAACGGAATCGAAATAAAAGCCGTGGCACGTGTTACTGTGCGCACAAATATTCAACGGCTGGTGGGCGGCGCAGGTGAAGCAACGATTATCGCCCGTGTTGGCGAAGGTATCGTAACAACCGTAGGCTCCGCTGCAACCCACCGCGAAGTTTTGGAAAACCCGGACAAAATTTCAAAAACCGTTTTGGCAAAAGGTCTTGATGCAGGAACAGCATATGAAATTCTTTCAATCGACATTGCAGACGTAGACGTTGGGCGCAATATCGGCGCGTCCTTGCAAATAGAACAAGCCGAAGCCGACAAAAAAATAGCCGAAGCAAAGGCGGAAGAACGCCGCGCCCTTGCCGTGGCCGAAGAACAGGAAATGCGTGCCCGTGTTCAGGAAATGAGAGCAAAGGTTGTAGCAGCCGAAGCGGAAGTTCCGCTCGCATTATCGGAAGCTCTGCGCTCCGGCAACATGGGCTACTTCGATTACCTGAATGCCGAATTCCGCAAAGCCGATACAAAAATGCGTGAAAACATCGGCGGTATGCAAATTGATGTTTCTGCTAAACCGGCGAAATAAAAGGTTATAATACCCGTTGCTCCGTCCTCTTGGCAGGGTTATCGGGGTTACATATGGATTCGCATTAAAGGTTTGCCCACGGGCAAAATTATTTTACCGTAATGGGTATTTAAAACAGACGCACCGCAACCATAAAAGGCAAGCAGTGAAATAATTAATTCCGAAAATCCGGCAAGCCA